>JAGIBF010000056.1:0-34229 GCA_017744515.1 Niastella sp. | reverse complement strand
CCGTCATAATGATCCGTTTTATGCTGAAACTACACGCCGGATTGCTGAAATACCTTATCCGAATTTTTCTTAATGAAGTTTTGTCCTTGCGTAAAATCACCTTTAACAGTGGGTGTAAGGTGCTTGGCCCAGACTGGATTGTCTTCTCCACGAAGATGAGCAAACAGTGCCAGGCCATAACCCCATTCCATTTGCTTCAAATAGCCCATCGACTGCCAGCCGCTGTACCCAATACCCCTATAAGTTTGAAAAGCCGCATTGGCATTAAAGATACCCAGCCCAAACATAACGGTGACCAGGTCTGTGAGGCGCTCGTCATTTTCATGTATGCGTTCTTCTCCCAGTAATTTGATATGAGCCAGTTCATGCGCCAACGTTGCTACCATATTCTCTGGTTGTGCAAGCCTGCTGCGCAGCAGGGAGACGACGAATTGCCCATTGTCGGCTTTCCCCCAATAAAGACCCGACGGATCTGATTGATTGTTCTGGCTCCCAAGAAATAATCCTTGCCCATAAACACTGCCAGACGATACCTCTTTTGCAGTATCATCAAAAAGCTCCAGGTAAATATCCTCAAAAGGTATCTCCATTTGAGTAGCGATGATCTTTAAAGTCCGGAAAGCATTTTCTTCATCGCCATTGTATTGAATGGGGAAGTCGGTATAGTGGGGAGTAAGGACTTTCCTTTGCTGCGTCTTCTCTTTGCCAAAGAAATCCTGCAGCTGTAAAAAAGCGCCCTCCAGCCAGAGCCTTACAGGTTCAGGAACAGGGCAGGTAGAAGGTCTTCTATTCTTCGAGAATCCAAACATAGTCAGGTACTTGTGGGGTTGCTATGACGCAGTAGAGTAGGTCAAATGTCCGTCCCTGACCGCCAGGTGAAGATATTTTACCTGAGCTATTTTGCAAAACCAATTTTGGGAGATCAAACAGTGTGCCTTTTACACGCTTTGAGCAGTATGTTGGAGCGAGTATGAAAGACATAGCCGTTAAAACACCTTTTTCTCTCGCTAATACGATAGTAAAAACACCCTTTTTAGTCCGGAAGGTGTTTTCACGGGTCATGTCAGCTTGATGCACACTGTATTTTCATTACTTGAAATCTTTCATTTTATTTAATCGTTTCAGTATGAAAAACAAATGCTACCTAAGAAAAACGCTCTTACTATTAGCTGTTATGTTTGGGATATCTACACTATCTCTGGCACAAAAGATCGGTGAAGTTTTAGATGTAGGGCCGGATCATATTATTTCCGGAAGACAAAAATTACTACTAAAGGTATCAAGAGGAAAACTGGAATATGACCTTTGGCAAGATGAGAAAACCAGGTTCGTACCATTTAAAGATTCCTCACTTTTTCTTTCCAAACAGAGCAGTGTAGTCGTCTACATCAAACCAATGAATCCGCTTAATTATTCATTGGAGTCTTCTATAGCTTTCACTGCCAGCCCTATCCGGTTAGAGAGCGAAGCCGCCATGGAATCTATTGTTTCCCTGCTCACAGATTTTGTGAGCCAAAACAACAAGGATAAGCAAAAAGCTGCTGATGAAAAATTGAAGGCTAAAGCATTGGAAGAAGCAAATAAGAAAAATAATAAGAAAGCGAAGGCCGTAGAAGCTGCGGCTGAGGAACCCGCCTGTAACAAGATCGATGGATTGATAGAGGTCATTGAGAAGAACATCAATCCCCTGTTGAAAAAAGATCAAAAGAAACAAGTAGCAGATCTGTTTACGGCCCTTAAAAATATCAACTTCGAAAGACAACAGGAAACAAGAGAGCAAATAGATGGCGTGGCCAGGAAAATAGAACCCCTGGAAACAGACCTGGGCGATCTCAAAACGTATATCGAACAATTGGAAGAGCTCATAAGCAAATACGACTGCCCCAATCCTCATCCTTACATTGTCAAGATAGTTTTTGGTGAATTAGCAGCTAAAATGAAACCTGTTCTCAAAGAGAAGACAGACAGATTAAACAACCTCAAAAAATGCCTCGATGTTGTAGATAAGGCATACAAGAAAGCGGCAGCCAATGAAGAAGGCCTTGTTTGGATGATCCCTTACGAAGACGATAAGAATGATAATGTCATCGAGGTTAAAAAAGGGAGCACATCCAATTATACAGTAATCATAAATGAAGCCGGCTACAAACTTTCCGATAACAATGAAATTGTAACCATCGAAAAGCAGGTAAAGATCAAAGCCACATTACGCATTGCGAAGTTTCAACGTTTTATTACAGAAGTGACACCCGGCACAGCCTATTCATTCCTGCAGTTCCCTAAATATGGTACCGTCACAGACGCAAACGGTAAACAAACGGTGGCAGAAGCGGGCACAGAGAATTTCAAGCGTTTGTCTTTCAGTGCAATGGTGAATTTTAATTATTTCATTACACATTCCTCAGTCAATCCATTTCTGCAAATAGGAGTTGGCGCCAATACAGATTATCCGGCATTCTTCACTGGCGCAGGTATTCGTTTCGATCTTGGCCTTGGCACTGTAAAAGCCATTTCAGTATCAGGTGGTATCGTTTCCTCTTGGATAAAGAAATTAAACAAGCTTGCAGTAGGAGATGAAGTGTCCGGTACGGCTGAACTGGAAAAAGACCTTACCCATGAATTCAGGTGGCCGCCCAAACCATACATCGGCATTCAATTGAAATTTTAAGCAATAATCTTATTCATCCAGCAAAACAATTATGAAAAAACTTAAAGCAAAGGTCGAGAAGCATCCTGAAAGAAAGGTACCTCGCCGTATTTATGATATTCAATCAAAAAGCAGTAAAAAGAAACCCGAAGCCATTGCTGTGTCTACCTTGAAAAAGATCGCTCCGGAGCTTAAGATCAAGGCCGATCTTTCCCAGTTGAAGTTCGACCAGGTGAAAGAAAGTATACTGGGCAAGCATGTACTTTACCAGCAACAGTTTCAGGGAAAGCCTATTTCCGGTGCCTGGATCAGGGTCGATATTGATAAAGAGGGAAAGGTATACAATATCCAGAACGATCTTGTGCCCGAGCCTGTTTTGAAGAAATCAGAAAGCCTGCAGGCCAAAAAAAACAAAAGCTTTGCTGCCGATACTGCCGGCCCTCAGATCACAGCAGAAGATGCCAAAGCATTAGCCATCGAAGCGGTAAAACCTTCTACTGCCACTGCCGACATGATTGCCGATACAGAACTCGTATTTTATCCCCACAATGGTATTCCTGTTCTCGCCTGGAAGATCATCATTATGGCTGCCAAACCCAGGGCAGAATTTAAAATTTATTTCGACGCCATTAGTGGCGCTATTATTGAAAAGATCAACCTGCTTAAATTTGCCGATGGAGTAGGGCAGGTCTTTGATCCCAACCCCGTCGTCACACTCAATGATACAGATCTTGATGACACATCTGTCGTTCCTGCCAAAGCATATAAAAAAGTAGTATTGAAAGATCTTAAAGCAGGTGGCCAGTTGGATGGACCTTTTGTAAATACCAGCACTACACGCAATCGCGTGAAGCGTTCAGACCTTTCTTTCCTCTTCAAAAGAGAGGATCGTGCCTTTAAAGAAGTTATGGTCTATTTTCACATAGACACAATACAGCGGTATATCCAAAGCTTGGGATTTACCAACGTATTGAACAGATCTATAGCTGCTGATATCGATGGCACCACCGATGATAATTCCTTCTATAGCCCCGTTACGAAATCCCTCACATTCGGAACGGGAGGCGTGGATGATGCTGAAGATGCTGATATCATCCTGCACGAGTATGGACATGCTATTCAGGATAACCAGGTTCCAGGCTTTGGCGCCACCCACCAGGGAGAAGCTATGGGAGAAGGCTTTGGCGATTACTTGGCTGCCAGCTTTTTCTCCGACAAAAAAACAGCAGCCCTTAAACCCACCATTGGTAATTGGGATTGTGTAGCCAGCGCACAGAACCCTCCTTGCCTAAGAAGGCTGGATAGCAATAAAAAGTTTCCAAAAGATATGACACAGGAGGTGCATGACGATGGAGAAATATGGTCTGCCTGTCTGTGGCAAATGAGAGGATTGCTCGGAAGGACTATCACAGATAAACTTGTCATAGCACACCACTTTCTCCTTACGCCAAAGTCTGGTTTTGAAGATGCTGCCAATGCATTGATCACAACGGACCAGAACCTGAACCAGGGGAAAAATAAAGAAACCATCCGGAAAATTTTCATTGAAAGAGGTATACTTACCAATCCCGCCAAGAAAAACAAAAGGGCCGGAGCCCCTTTCAATGAATAGTTATTTACCCCTGGTAGGCTGGTCTGGCTCAGGCGGACTGCTGCAGCCTCCTTTCGCAAGACAAATATCCCTGTAGTCGATAATGCCTTTAGTGGGTGTATCCGTATTCAACTGATGATACACTACCTCCTTATTCCTATTGGAAGCAGCCAGGTATAACTTCTCTTTTTGAGCACGTTCTATAAACTCCTCCTTGATAGTTAGAGAATAATAGCCCGTTTGATCGGAACAGGAGTCGCCGAACTCACGTATCCAGTTTTTATTGGCATCCGCAAAGAACACGGTGATCTCCGGCATCGGCCGCTGCTTTTCACCGATCACTTTTCCATGCAGTCGCCAGGCATTCAGTGGCAGCGGCTCTGTTTTAGAAGTGGCTTTATCGACCTCTCTGTCCAGCGCCGGAAACATTGACTGGTTGTAATTACTCCGCGCTTCCAGCTTTTGTACCCGGGGATGGTCGCTGCCATACTTGGCTGCCAGTCGCTTTGCCTCCCGGTTGATCACTTCATGTTTGATCTCTTGCAGCTGCTTCAGGTTGTTCAATTCAGTAAGCCGCTGTTCATCCAGTTTGGTAATGCCATCCGCGATCTGGTCCAGCGCCTTCGTGTCGGTGATTCGGTCTCTTGCCATATAAATAGTTTAAGAAGATGAATTAGAAATCCTTGCCTGCGGGCACAGCCAGCTTATTGCCAGCCAGGGTTGCCTGGTCTTTACAAGGATCATTGAATAAAACGATATTACTGTTCACTGCCCGCATAGCGCCCAGTGTAATTAAGCAATGCGTAGCCTGGTTGCCCGTCGCGGTATTCATCATGCCGTAAGAGAACAGGGAGTAAATGGTGAGCGTAAACCCATCCATGAACCGGTTGTCGTTGGAGCGAAGAGAAGCACCCACGAGCATGGTATTTACCAGCACAATATCGAAGGTGGTATTGCCGCCTGCTGCAGACAGCAATCCTGCCAATTCGGATTGGTTGCTGCTATAGGAGATGTCATCCAGCGACCCGATAAATTGAGAACTGATCCCGATATTATTGACAGGACTCAGCATGTTCAATATGGTTTGGTTGTCGTTGAACAATACCTTGCCGCTGGGCAGGAACTGCAATGCCCGCATCATATTCTGAAAGGCCGGGTCAGAAGCCAGTTTACTAAAGCCGGCAGGGTTGGTATTGGCGAGGTTCACGAATCCCTTTACAAGCGTATCTTTTGACACACCTATATCGAGGATCAAAACGCTAGAAGCGATGAACGATAAAGCGTTGGTCCGGTCTGTGCCTAAGGAAGCAAACTGGTTATTGGCTATAGCTACCGGTCCAAAGGCTGTTAGCAACAGCGCATGTCCCAACGGCTGTTCTATTACATTGTCATGTAAGGTGACAGCCGGCACATCATCAAACATCGGCACGGTAGCCTGCAACAATACTTTCAGGTCGGCAGCTTTAAAAGCCATCTTCACAATTACGCCACCCCTGGCGCCCGGTTTCACGAGGCTGTTGGGATTGGTAATGCCCGTTCCATTCTTGATAATGGTATTGCCGCCAATAGCTATTTTCTCCCCGTGCAAAATGAATACACCGCAAATTGGATCACCATCTCTTCGGCCATTGTTCTCGATACGGTTCTCGTTGATGCGCCCGTTTTCGCAATCACTCAGCACGATGCCGCCGAAAGCCCGGTCGTTGAGGAGACTTTGCGGTATCTCTGCGGGTATTTGCAAAGCACAATACTTAATAAGGTTGCCTGCAATAGTGATGTCTTCTACATGCACAAACTGTTGTTGCCTTTCACCGGCTACCAGCAACGTACTGATGCCGCTTAAGCCCATCTGCAATATCCGGTTGCCTTCGATCTTGATATCATAAAGCGCGGCATATACAACGTTGACAGCTTTATAAGTAAAACTATTCGCATCGGCATTCTCCGAAACATGACCAAGCGTGATGCCATTCCCCCTGCCGCCGGTGATCTCGTTTTCCAGTATCCACACCTTTTCTGAAGTACCGCCAATCTGGATACCACCTTGAGCAAGATATTCTTTCTTGTACCGCCCCAGTGCTTTGTACACAGCCACATAGCGGATCAATACATATATCTGGTATTTCAGGATAGCGCCACGTTGCGGAGTTCTTCTATCTCTACAGGGATTGAAGGGATCACCCGGATCATTGGGATCGCGTGGATCGTCAGGGTCATCACTGTTTTGATCGGGTATCACTACGATCCGGTTCCGTTCTATCAATACATCATCAGCGACACTGAAAATAGCGGGCCTGCCTTCCCGCTGGTCCAGCATACCTATTTCATTATAGGAGATCTCGATCCGGTTGGCGCCACCCAGGTATTCACGTGTGTGGATATGAATAGCCTGTATGCCCGCGATCATGCGGTTGTCGTTGATCTTTATCTTTTCAGAATTGAGCCGGCCTTCCCGGTTATCTTCCAGCTGTATACAAATGCCATCGATGGCGACCAGTGTGAGCTGATCTATTTGTATACGTTGCGAATTCTGAATAAAGAAGATGGGCTGAGCAAAGGCATTCGGTCCCGGTCGCACGATCGACTGGTCCCCACATCCGCTGATGCGCACCTGCCGTCGTCCTTTGATGACCACATTGGCTTCATGTTCGCCGGGCAGCACGCATATCTTTCCACCATAAGCCGGAAGGCTATCTATGGCTTCCTGGATACTGTTGTAGTCGCCGTTGCTGCGGATGCCATCACCTACAGTATAAGTGCAGCAACATTCCTGCTCGGTGAGCGGGTTAAACTTCTTCCGGCAGTCGCTCATGATCTCGCCCAGCGGTATGCGGCCAACATTTTGCCAGCGTATCACAGCGAGCGGAGCAAAAAAGCGCCTGATGCCATGTGGAGGAATGCCCTTCTCCAATTCCCAGGGCACTACCTGGTTAGGTGTTTCCGGACGTGCAGCGATCACCCAATAGTCGCCTTGGTTAAATGATGTACCCGTGATGGTAACCTGCAGACCGGTATTGCCGAGCGTTACAGGTGTGCCTGTGGTGAAGCTGATGGCTTCAGGCGATTCAAGGTCATTACCCCTGTACCAAACCCGCGCATAAAAATATTCCGGAGGAGTTTGATCGTCGAGATCGGCCTTATCGGCCCGGTTCTTCCATTCAGCGCCGAAACCCGCAGGCACGGTATCAACAAGAGTAAACTCATTGGTATCGGGATTGTAAGAAGCTTCTACTTTGGTAAGATGACCACTGATCTCCGCCACTTTCTCTCCATTGGGCAGCACGGTCGACCAGGGCAATATCTCGATCACCTGGTTGGTAAGCGGCCAGTGGTATTGATCTTTGGGTTCGGTGATCATCGTCACCGTTTTACCATCTCCCGATACAAGCACGCGATACAGCGGCGCCGCATCATCGAAGCCCCAGGTAAAGTGACTGGCATCCGTAAGCTGTACACGGATCGCCTGGTTCTCTGCACCAAGGTAGCCACCGGCAGCAGCAGGCGTACAGAGGTCTTCAGGAAGACCGGCATCGGCAAAAGAAACGGTTAGTTTAGCATCCGTGATCCTTTCAAACTCCTTGTTGATCTTGCCAAAATTGGCGGCGCTCCAATTGCTTACCAGTTGCTGCCACGCATCAGTGCAGTCACAGAATCCAAGGTCGGAGGCGATGTGTACTCGCCTCATGGCCCGTATCCGTGTAGTCGTATCTGGTCCGCCCAGCGCCACTTCAAACAATGAAGCGTCTTCAACGGCGCTTACTGGTTGAAGCCAGGTCTCGAGATACACGAGGTCGAAGCGGTCATTGTTCAATCCCATCGGCGCCGGATCGATATTCGCCGGTTGTTGCAACCAGTCCTTTTGCAACCGGTACGTTTCATCTTCTTCCAGTTCAAACCGCCATCCTCCGAGGTAGATAACGCCGGCCTTGATCAGGAAATTGATCTTCCCGCCATCGATGAGGCCGCCCAACGCTGGGATCAACTGTATCTTGAATCCGTTGTCCGGACTGCCATACGGTCCAATGATATCTACCCGCGTACGCCTGCGGTCCTCATTCTCGATCTTCTCATTTTCATTCCAGTCATCATCGGTCAGTACGCGCCCTTGCTGCATGCGTACACTGGCATAATGTTTTTTTGCATCGAAATTGATCCTCGATATATCAAAGCTGCCCATAAAATAGGTTTACGTTCTGTTTATAAAAATTGGGATGAGCCCAAAAGGCATGTATTCGTCGATCTTTATTCGCAGGCCATCAAGTTTTATTGGATTCAATAAGTTGCTGAAAGCGCCCATCTCGGAGCCATTCTCAGCGCCCCGGGTTATCTCAGCAGGAGCGGTATCGCTGAGTTGCGCATACGCAGGGTCGCCAAAGCGGCGGGAGCTGAACCAGTGATTGGTATCATGTTCAAAAAGGAAAGACTCATAAGGGCGTGGCAGTTTGCTGGTGCGTGGTGCGGCACTGAACCGGAAACAACCCTCCTGTGTATTCTTGACGGTGCCGGTTCCTGTCAGTATCACTTCCGAAGCATACAATTCATGTACAGTGATTTCACCAAATACAGTTGTTCTTTCTATATCAGTTTTACCCTGCCGGATATCGATGGCCTTTACGGCCGGGTTCACGGATTGTATAATAGAGTCGTCGATGAATACCTGTTCCACCGTTCCGGCACTGTCAAGTAGGATAGGGCCGGTGATGCTGGATTGTATACAGAGCGTTTCAACAAACCCTTCGATCTTCAATGTTACAGGGAAAATAGCTTCTCCATTGGCATTATTACTACCGCCGGGATCGAGCGTGCAATCCTTGATCACCACACGTTCATAATTACCTCGCAGGATGATGGAGACATTACTGTTGGCGATACCGCCGATCCAGCATCCGTCGATGGTAAGCGTTGAATTGGTATTAGCACCGGTATTGAGTATCCAATCACTCTCCAGTCGTATGTAAGGCCTTTGCTGGTTACCGGCATACAAAGTAAGATTACGGATGCTCAGCTTATCAGAAACCGGCCCATATGTTTTATTATCGCTGATCTGTAGTATGCCATCATTCAGCAGATCTGCAGCAGTGAGAGTGCCGCCACCCGATTTTACCTGGTTGGCCACGAGAGAACCTATGCAGGAGCGCGTATAAGTGCCGGCGCCAATATTGCCGGAGAACCCATAATGATAACTGCCATAAACGATCAGCTCAGAGTCGGGTACTGTAGTAAAACGGAACCGTCCATGTTCCGGATCGATCACAAGCGATTTGTCCGTGTTCACCGACCAGCCCGATAAATTACCCGCTGTAGTATTTTCTACGCTCACGATGGTGTTGGAAGGCGGCTCAAAGCCAACGATGATAGAACTTTCTTCCAGCGGATTGGTGGAAACTGTACCGGCATCCGGCAACAGCACCTGCTTCCCACAGTCGGCTACCAGTGCCAATGCGATCAACCGGTTATAATTGGCGGCACCTAATATTTCCGCTTTATTGACAAACGTATTGAGGATGGGCAGTAGGCTGCTTTCGTTCTTGAACCGCAGTCCTGCCAATGTAAGCAACTCTGCTGCCGCGCCAAGCGTTAGTCCATTATCTACCAACTGCTGCACGATTACGCCGTTGATGGTGTACTCGGCGTGAGCCAGCAAACGGCAGGGGATAGGCGCTGGCAGTTCCCACTCCAATGCACTATGCCATTGATCCCAATCGTCTGAGCGCAACCGCTGACTGAATAATGGTATATCCCTTCCAGAAGGATCGAAAGTGAAATCCTGACCATTACCCAGCGAAAATGGTGTAACATGATCGATCTTGTACGACTTCAACCGGTAGAGATAAAAAGCAAGTTTGGGAATAGCATAGCGGCCATCCAGCCCGCGGTGCTTTCTGGTGTCGGCAATATGAAAGTATTCTTCAAAAGGCCCATCAGCCAGTTCACTGATCCTTGGGTTGCGCAGGTCGGCAGTGCCGCCGGGCAAGGTGCCGGAAAAACGGCCCGCCAGCGTTCCGGGAAATGGATCGAGGCCATGACGTGATCGGACGAGCTTTTGAAACTGCTCCACCAGCTTGCCTTCCCAGCCGCTGATATCGCTGATGAGCTCTTCGAGTATCCGGGGCGTCCCTTTCCGGCGGCGGTAATAAATAGTTTTCGCCACATCCACTCGTCTGCCGCGTTTATTCAGGGCAGATAGCAGGCGGGTACCTACAAGGTCACCGATATAGGGCACGGCCCATTCATTGCACCATTCGATAAAGGCATCTTCCCACAGCCGGTCCTGGCTTCTGCGCAGGATCGCTGCCTGTTTGGCCATCACCTGCACAATGCCCCGCAATACGCCGGGATTGGCGGCCAGTCCATCCTCATGCCGGTAAATAGATGGGATCATTTCCCATAGCTTCTCCGCATAGTAACTTTCAAAGAGATCTTCAGCCATAAAGTTCAATTGATGGTGCCGTTAATAACGAGCCCGTTATCGCCCACGTTGAAGTAGCGACCAGCGCCTGGTGTTACAGCATATTGACCGAAATTTTTTCTATTGAGTAAAATGCCATCCACTGCCACAGTTCCTTCTACACTGAGGATGGCTTCGAATAATTGGCTTCTGAACAATGGCTGACCAATGCCTATATGCTGCACCGAAAGCAGGCCGGTGTCGGTATTGGTAAGCGCCTGCCGAAGTTGTTTGATCACATCCGTTTCCAAATAGCGGTCGTCGATGCGTAGGGTGATCGCTACTTTGAGTGGTACAGCTGTTGCCTGTTCTACGATGATGGTCACCGTAAGGTCCGATAAGTTCCGTAACCGTTGCGAAAGCGCGGATTGGATGCCATCATCCCCGATATAGAAGATGTGCGCGCAGGCTGTTTGCTTTTGTTTACTCCACCGCCAGTCCACCTGCACCGCTTTTACGCCCGGGAAGGAGGCAGCTACTGCTTCCATATCCTTTAAAGAAACTACACGGCCAAGGATCAGCGCAGAGCGTGGTGCATTCTTTTTAATATCAGCCGCCGGTTCTGCATCGGCGCCGCCAAATGCCGGCGTCATGTTCTTCACGCTCTGCAATCCCTTTACAGGTTTCGGTAGCTGGTTCACGGCCCCGGCTGGCGGCACAGCCGCTTCGGCGCCAAAATGATAGTTGGCAATAATGTTATCAGCCCCTGATGGCAGCCGCTGCCCGCGAACGCCATCGCCAAAGGTTACGAGCGTTTCTCCTTCATCGTTTTGACGAACGATATATACCTGTTCATTCTCTTTCCTGCCGTAGAAGCTGTTTACTTCTGTCCATCGTATGCCATTCACATGAATGCTCAGCGTATTCTTTACGCCATCGTCATTGTCAGCTGTCGGAGACAGATAATAGGTGAGCGGTTTCTTTTTTAGTTTGAACGTTTGATTGGATAACGAAGCGTTTCCGTTCCCTAACTTTTCATTCACTACTTTCTCGCCACGGCGGGCGGTGATCACGTTGCCGTAAAGTGTTACGGGCAGTTGCAGGGCAGGCGTCCACGACACGCCCTGGCTAAGAGTGAGTTTCTTGGTGGCGAAGTTTAGCGCGCCGGTGGCTGCAGCTCCCCTTGTATTGACATCCTGCAGTAAGAAATCAGTAGCATTGATCTCATCAACCGGCTTCTCTACAAAACCTTCCAGATACAGCGGATCAGAAGCCGATAAGCTGCTTTTGGGTTCGTCGATTATCCTGGCAGCCGGTTGCATGGCAAAATGCACGGTGATGCCGGCGCGCGTATTGTTGCCCCAGTTGATGGAACCAGCTGATTTCCTGGAGATATTATTGATATCAGTATCCAATGTTATTTCGGTCACCGAAATAGACATGCCCGGCATGGTAAATTTGTTGCCGTTGATCGTCATCTCACTATTAGCCATTGGCTGACGGCTCACTTCCTTTACCTGTGTGATCCTGAACCACCGCACTTCATTATTATAAGTAGCCAATATGTGATCATTGGCTTTTAATTGAGGCAGTTGTTGTTCCAGCACCAGCGTAGTGTTGGTTACCGAATCACTGGTGCTGTTCAGGGTCCACAATTTGGCTGTCTGTGTGGGAATGAATAGTTGAAGACTATTCAATGAAACGCCGGTAATTAGTTTAGTGGGTGTGCTAAAGTTGATGCGGGTATACTGTTTCCTGTCGTTGCCGGTATACTTTGCTACTTGCTGCACCCTGTGTCCCGTATTCCTGTTTTGATTCGAGTAATCGATCAGCAGCACCGCTGCATCTTCCTTAATAGTATAAGTGGGGGCAATGGTTAGTTGCGAAGGATTGTTCTGTTGAACAGTCCCGGGGTGTGGAGGCGCGATCTTCCACTTGTTGGTGAGAGGGTGGATGATGGCCTCCTGGTCGAGTTCAAAAACCTGTGGTGGGTTGCCATTGAAAGCGCCAGAGCGGAAGGCAGTTCCCACAGGCAGTTTGAGTGGCAGCCTGCCATCGGCTAAGGCTGCCAGCTGAACAGAAGAGCCAACAGCTGGCCTTGGGCGGTAACCCAGCAGCGCTACAAGCCTGCGGATATCGGGACGCAGCTGACTGCTTCTGATATAACTTTCGTTCGCGATCGCTTCGTCATAAAACGACAGCACATCACATACGTAAGCCCACATTTCCAGCAACATCAAACCGAGGTCGTCCTTACCGCGCGCACGCCAGTTGCCCAGTGGGCTCACCTTCACCAGCACATTGTTACTGTCGATGATTTCAACCTGCTCCGTTTGCAGCAAATACAACATAGCACGCCTGAATTCAGGAAAGCTGGCAATTTGCCGCGGCAGGTGATCCAGCCCCGCGCCGATTTTCAAAGGCAACGGATGAACAAACTGGTCGCAAAGACAGTTGGGAGTATTTCCTTCCTGCTTATTTCCACAATGAATACAACTCATAAGCCTCCGTGTGTGTAGAGTTTTAACGTTCCCCGTTCAGGATGAAGCGGGTCATTTTCTATGCGGATAATCACATGTTTGCCGGGATCATAAGAGTAAGCCTTGAAGACGCGCCAGCCAAACCAGCCACGTCGCCGGAAGCGGATCTGCTCAACCGCTTTTACACCAGGCACCTCCTGTATCGCCGCTTCCAGTGAAGAGCGTTCGAGCCAGGTGCCGAAGGTGAACCGGTCAGGAGAGAAATACCCCTCCTGTGGCCACAAACCCTTTTTGCCCATCAGCGCTTCCATCACCCGTTCCTTTACCTCACCACCATAAGAACTGCCATCCACACATATTTCTATTTCAAGATCGATGTTGGCATAGCCGGGATCGGTTACATATACTTCGCGCCCTGCCTGCCTGAAACGGTCCAGCTGGTCCTGCAGTTCTTTTCTTTCTTTGCGTTCAAGTACCACTTTCCCTTTGGGATCAGCCGTTACAAAAGCAGTGAGCCAGCTGCCTGTCCAGCGGAAAGCAGCGCCGGCCTTTTGTACCCAGGGCAATCGCTCCGCTGCTTCGGCATAATCTTCAGGCCTCACGGCGCGATAGGTTACCACGCGAAATGCTTCTGAAACTACCTGTCTTAGTTCGGTAGGTGTTTCAGGATCTACGCCATTCACGGCTGCCAATGGATTGGTAACGGTGGCGGAGAAGGGTAAAGCGGAATCAAAATGATTGATGCTGCCCGATGATACATTGCTGCTTTTGCCGCCACCCAGCCGGTAACGTACATAGTATACCGAATCATCATCAGGCACCTTGCCAAATTCACCATCGCCAAAGCGGATAGTAACACCATTATTGAAAGCATAATCACGATGCTCCACTTCCTTGCCCACCCGCTGATAACCCACTACACGTTGCCAGCTGCCATCGTCGAGCGTAAAGTGAGGTTCTTCAGAAAGAGAAGAGTTCACACCGATCAGGCTTCTCTTGTACGACCAGAATTCACCGGCAGATATCCAGAAAGTGCCATCAAAGACCAATCGTTCCAGTACCACTTCTGGTTTGGCGTTCTCGGCAGTAGCGCCGAGGTACACGAGATTGCTTTGCTGGGTGCCCGGCAAAGTATAGCGCGGGGCTGCGGTATCATCATGCCCCAGGCGGTGAACAGCTTCCTGCCCACCTATATTGATGAATGCATTCAATGCTGCAGTGGATAAGCCCGCAGGAGTTTTATTCACGAGGAAATAACCGCCATAAGTTTTACCCGCAGTGGCGGGCAGCATATTGCCGCTGACAGTTAAAACAGTTAGATCGAATTCAAAAGCAAGCGCATGCTCCTGCTCCCATTGAATGAAAGTGATTGGCCCCGGAGCCAGTACAGGATCAAGTGTATCGGTGATGGTCGTAAGGCGTACCATTTGCTTACGCACCGGTTGGCCCGGCGTGGTAGGATTGGTTTTGAGCAACACCCATTTGCCGGCTGTTGGTTTACCGGTAACCGGATCGGTGGCAAAGTCATCGAATGGTAGATCGATCGCATGATGCCCTTCGAGGTATAAGCTGGTGGTGCCAACGGGCAAACATGTTTGGTCTTCATCCCATAAGTGAGGGAGCAAAGTATTGCGTGCGGCATCTACGGTATATTGTTTGAGCGCAACCGTATCGTTCAATCCATAACCCACTTCAAAGTCGATGCGCGCATCTCCACTGCTTAAGGCATATACGGTTTCGCCGGCATTGATGAGGTGACTACCCGCGCCAATGATCATTTCCAGCCAGGCAAAAGCACCCAACCCATCATGCATATGATAGTCTACCAGCCGCGCATGCCTGCGTATAGATCTGCGCTGCGTAGCAGTTTCAAGATATCCTTCGCGGGCAACACGGTCCTGGTAATACGCCATTTCATCACCCACCGCACTCATCAATTCCGCCATCATGATCCCCGCATCAGCTTCCAGCCGGTCCGTCCAGTCAGGATATCGAAGAGAGGCAAAGTCGAGCAATGCCCGGCGGAAACTCCAGAAGTCACGCGCCAGGTAATCGACTGGATAATCCACCATTTCATCCGGCGGGCATTCATGTTCCGGAGGAGTACAATCCAGGTCAGATGGACAGTTGGCTTTGAAACTAAAACTTACATCATTATAGTAAGGATCTATCCTGGCATCTTCTATTTTCAATTTATACAACGTGAAATCGCCCGGCGATTTCGTCATGATCCGCAAAGCATCCTGGCCATCCACCACGATCCAGCTCAGGAGCGGCAACACTTCAATGTCCGGTAATCCCTCCGTAGTACTATAGATAAGGATATCCGAAGCATCGATGCTGCCCGGCAATGGGCTTGCCAGGGTGGTGGCCGGGCGCAGGAAATAAATATCGAGTATGGTCTGACTGCTATCAACATTGATAAAGTCGATACCGGTAACCAGGTCCTGTGCTTTCAGGCTTGCTATCCTGTCGGGTGCGCTGCTCATATAGTCACTTCAAGGTTAAGGTAACGGCGTTCCTGCCGCGCTTTAAGAATATATACAATACTCACTTCCAGTTTTTCATTCACAGCAGTAGCCTTTACATCTATTACATCGATCAGTGTACCGATCCATCGCTGCAGCGATTGCGTGATCATCACCTGCGTAAGGTTGGCACTTACGTCACTGTTGGGTGCAAACACCATTCGCATCAGCCCGCATCCAAAGTCAGGACGGTTGATCCTTTCCCCCGGATTCGTAAACAATATCTGCTTGATCATTTGCTCCACATGCTCAGCATAATCTGGCTCTTCCAACAACCTGCCGAATCCTTCATCGATGCCGAACGGGTAGTGTATGCTGTGAATTTTCTGACTCATGTAATCCTATGTTTAATCGATTTGAGTAACAGTGCCGGTGTAATCAATCGAACTGGGGCCATTCACTGTTACTTTGAAATCTTTGGCATGCTGCTGCAGGTGCTTCACCACGCCCTGAGCTACCGCAGTAAACAACAGTTTCATCTGGTCCAATGATTCAGGAAGCGGAATGTCATCACCCATCACCAGCGGCCATTCATCTTTGAACGACTGTATCATGGTGGCCGCCATACTATCGGCAAATCCTAAAGCGTCGAAATTGGTTCCTGCTTTCAGTGGCATAGTATAAGTTGATTTACCCGGTGGTAACCTTGGTTGATAATAAGGAAGGCGTAGCGGGAGGCATAATAGCCACGGGCGGTGCAGGCGTTATAGGTACTGCACCAAGCGCCAGTTCACCCGGATGCATATGAGTATTGAAGATCTGCACCAGTTGGTTGAGGTATTGCAACAGGTTATCCCCGAATACAAGCGGGTGCGTGGAGTTCTCCACCAGCTCTATCTGTGGCGCTTCAACTACTATTTTAAGATTGGCCTGCAGGCGTATCTTGCCCGCATGCACATCCAGCGTTATAATATTCTGCCCATTCTCATCACTTACAGTGATTACTTCACTGTCGTCGTTGAAAGAGATCATCAATCCCTTTTCACTGCGGATGATGCGCAAAGGCGGTGTTGCCTGCGTACCCTGCTCGTCTACCGGCAATTCATCATCACTCCAATAGCCCCCCGTCCAGATGGCATACGCCGGATCGCCACCTTCAAACTCCACCCACACACCGGCATCAGGCTCAGGTATCAGGTAAGTGCCAGTCTTATTGCCGGTGTAAGGCACACAGGGCATCGCCCACACTTCCTGATCGTGCAGCACAGCAGGTACGCTCACCTTGATCCTGCCCCGGTGGGTAGGATCATTATTGTCTTTGACAATACCCCTGTACTTGCCAAAAAAACGGTTCCTGATATAATGTAAAACCTGTTCGAGGTCCTGTGTACTCATGACGAAGATTCGGTAAGTTAAAAGATAGACGCAGCTACTCCGCTGGCAGATGCCGTTTCAACACCCCACGCATTGCGGGCCAGTTCCAGGTCCATAGCATGCGCTGCGGCATTGATAGTATGCTTTACGCCGGTTACATAATATTTGCCACTGTAGCGGCTTCCGGCGCCCACCATGTTCACCAGCGTATGAAAACGGATCAGTTTATTGCACAAGCGGTGAACACTTGTTCTGCACGTGGCGTTGATAAACCATTGTGCATCCCGCAGCGCCCCTTCACTTCTTGCCTGAATAGCGCCGGCATCGTCCACGGTAGGAGCGAGGTGAACAGTTTGCGCAGTGTCGCCGGCCGCAGTAGCCAGGGTATCAGTACCCAGCGCGGGATCATCGAGGCTAACATTATTGCCCATGATCTCCCGCGTGCGAAGATTTACCTGTAGCCCCTCGGTCTGCGTTGGCCGCCGCGTATCGGCATTCAGGCGCAGCCCTTCAATATTGTTATTCTCTGCATTCACGATGAGGTCGGCTGTTGGATTGCCCAATAAACTCTTGGGTTTGAAATGACCGGTACTCTGTCCGGCTTCATCCACAGTTATCCAGAAGTGATAACCATTCCTGCGCGCAAGCGTTTTGATGACACTGAGATTCGATTCGCGCTGCACATGACTATGATTGTTTTCATCATACGTAGAAGAAGGCGTTGCTTCCACATCGGCAGTCATGGCAGGATAGCTGGATATGATCTGCGTCACGATATCTGCATCCGTACCGGAATCCGTCACCCTGAATTGCACGGTATGGTCCATCACATAACCGAAATCTTCACCCTCTACTTTGATCCAGGAACCGGCGCCCCCATGCTGTAAGTTGGAATCCTGTTGCAGCACAGGACCTTTTACCAGGCAGGCCAATCCGTTGCCGGTTTGCGCCAGCACACTTAAAATGGTACCATTGGTAGTAATACTTTGTAGCGATTGCGCAATATCGCCATCACACACATCCACCACAAAATGTAATTTGTAATGCGTGTTCTCGTCGATCTTCTCATAGACCTCCACCTCGCTCACCAGCTGCGTTAAAGCATCATTAGGCTGGTCATTTACACAGATCAGTATATTCAGGCCCATGGATTATCTTTTATTGGGAATGGCAACTTCAGTCAGTTCACTCAGCGTTTCCGGAAGCATTACATCATTGATAGAAGCAATGCGCCAGAACATGGTAGCATTATTGAGATAACGTCCCGCCAGGTGATCCGTTTTCTGTCCCTTTTTCAACAAATGGAATCCCATCAGAGATTGCTGAGGCGCTGCAGGAACAGCTACCACCTTTACAGTGCGACCCCTTTTATCCTTTTGTTCATACTGAACAACATTTTTATAACGGCTTGCGTCGTCGAACATATAGACAGTTTTAAATAACGTAAATAAGATATCAGAAAGGAAGCATGCCAAGAATAGACTCCACACTGTTGGCCATGTTGGCAGCGGCAAGCACTTCCTTTTGCTTCCGGGTAAATTTGAAAGCTGCAATAGCAAGGTCTTCACTGAGCTTCCGGTTGCACTGAGGAAAATCTTTGGGCGTAAGGATCTTCAACCCAATACTCACCTTGGCACGGATGGGATAGAGCAGGGGAGAGTACGCCTGTTCTTCCACGGAAAATGAGGTCACCCGTACGGGTACGATCCTGCCAGGTCCCCATACAAACATCACCACGGGAACGGTGCCGCGAGGCACGGGTTGAGCCCCGCTACCACCGCCCAGCGCGCCGGACACGCTGCCACCAATACCACCGCCATCACCCACGCTGGCGCCTACACTCAGAGAACCGGTAATGGAACCAAGCAACCCGCCCAATAAACTATCCCCCTGTGGATACAACAACATTTCCATGGCGGCAATACGGTCGGCTACACCGGATATGAAAGCCACAGGGTGAGAGGCAGGCTTCTCCAAAGCATCGGCTGCGTCCAGCTCAAGCGCCAGCGTAAATGTTTCGGGAGGGTCCATAGGCTGTGCAGTATGCGCAGTATCTGCAGCAGAAGAGTCACCACTGCCGCCATTGCCCGGGCTCCATACTTCCAGTGAGCGCGTCATGCTCTCGGGGTTGTATTGAAACACGATCACGTTGGGGATCGGCCCGATAAAACGCTCGGAGAATTCGATCAATGCACCTTTGAGCAACTTGGGAGAACGTGAATAATTCGACATAGTATCAGCAACTTGTTATTGAATGAATTCATCGATCTTCTTACTATTGAAAGTATCATTGTACTTTCTGTTCGGTAACGTCCTTAGTTCAGGAAGATTATAAAATATACTCTCGATCGTTTCATTGAAGTTTAATATCCTGTCCCTCGTCAAATTGTTGATTCGTTTTTGTCTGTCAGATGCATGCAGGCCCACAAGATCCTCCTGCAGCGCCTTTGCCCAGAATAAAGCAATATCCCTGTTATGAGACGAGCTGTTGACCTTTTTAAGGTCCTGGATCAATAACTCTACCTGCGCAACGTACTCACGCGCTTTGTCGGGATCAAGCGAGTCTTTTCTGGCGGAAGAATTGCGCACCGGTTTAGCCGATTTGGTAGCAGTAGATTGATCCTGCAGAAATTCATCAGGATGGCCGGTGGGCCTGATGTCCACTTCTATATCCGACGCGTCAGGAGTTTTATTCGTTGGATCCTTAATAGTTACTTCAGCATGAAAAATAGTTTGCTCCTGCACGCCCGGTTTGGAGGCAAACACTTCATATTTCACCGATTTCAGGTAAGGCTTACCGCCGATCTCCACCCGTTCAATTCTTACAACCAGCCTCATTTGGGCATTCGGGTCCTGGTTCTTTCTCAAGGAATCGATATGACCTTCAAGTATTTCTTTTTGAACCTTTTGATTGACGGCAATCGCTGTATTCGCTATTGCCTGCGGACTTTCTACGCCACTGATAGGGCCAAGGCCATGCGCCAGCTCCATACCCGGCTCGTTTAAACCTTTCGAACTATAATAAGCCTGGTAGTCTGCACGAATACCCTGGTCAGGGTGCAGCATAGCCTGTATTTCGAAGATGTTTTCACTGATGCGGGTAGTGCGGCTGATGCGTCCTGCATCATCCTCATAATAACGCGTTTCGCCAATCCTTGGATCTGTGTAAAACTCCGCATCACTTTTTTTCAGGGGGCTGGCAGGTGAAGAACCTTTCACCATCGTATTGCCCGAGGCAATGGAGAAATCCCTGGCAGGCTTTAAACTGCCCAGTTTTTGCGAATGCTCGGCAATTTGCTTTTCATACTCGGCAATATCATTATTTATTTTTTCAGGATCTGGATTATTGGCGGCTTCTGTCAGGCCCGCTTCCATACGACTTTGCAGTGCGCGCAACGCCGTGATCATATCCTGCAGCTTGCTGATCTCATTGGTGGCAACAAAATGTTCACTACCGTATTTGCCCGCTCCTTTACCGGTTACAATGAAATTGACGTAGTCGATCAGTTTACGCACATTGCCAATAACCCCCTCATACTTCTGTAAAGTAGCCAGCGTTTTCAAATGCCCTTCTACGATCTGGGGCGTCACGTTAGGACCAACCTCCAGCACCAGCATATTGTCATGATACCGCGCCCTTGCTTCATTACCCTTCAGTTCGGGGTTATGAACAAGATCAGGCGTATACAGCAAACCAGCCTCCTTTGTTTTGGCAGCATTCCCCAATACATCCTGCAAACCCTGAAACTCCGTTTCACTGTATGGGCCTCGCTTTTTAGCAGGATTCGTATTGTCCTCTCCGCCGGAAGTAGCTTCGTGCCCACCGCCGCTGCTATAATGTTGTTTCAACTTGCCGCCCAGGTTTTGCATCACAGAACCCATCATGCCTGCCATTTTTTTCCTGGCATCTGTCTGGTTCATGTTACCCAGCTTCACCTGCTCCTGCATATTGGCAAATTCCTGTAACATGCTCACGTTGCCATGCACCTCGCTAAGTGCATTCAGTACATCTTCACTCACAGTAGCGATATCCTTTATCTTTTTCAATTGAGCCTCTGTCAGCAGAAAGAACTTGCCATATTTTTCGAAATAGCGGAGCCTGTTGCCGATCGCCTGTATCTGCCCGGCGGCCTTTCCGAGAAACATCGTGGCCGAAAGCAATATCTGCACCATATCGCCAATAACCTGGCTGTCCCATTCGAAAGTGCCATCCGAAATACGCTTGGCGATCCGGTCGGCAGCAAGGCCGGCGGTCAATGCCGCGCCCACAACAACCAGTGCAGGATTCGTAACCACCAGGCCGATCATAGCGATTGTTTCCGCCAGCCTTTCAAGGTTCATTTTGGCAGTCGTCCAGTCATGCGTTCTGATCTGTATTTGCTTTACCCTTTCTTCATCGGTGAGGTTGCTTTCAAACCATCCCTTCTTGGGCAAACGGATACTCAACACACCTCCTCCATATTCCGCCGCAAGGTCGCTGGAAAATTTGGTCAGAACATCATCCAGTGCGTCATTCTCCGTACTGGCATACATCTCATATTGGCCACCCTTGTCCGTAGTTATGTCAGAGAGATAGCAATGATACTTCATTGCTTTACTCACTGGCTCGCTGATCTGTATGATGAGAGGATATTGTTGCCCTGTCACGCTGCTCACCAGCACCGCTTCTGCACTATACAGCGTTCGGCCTTTATTCCTTTCTTCAAGCAGCTTTAACTGCTTGTCAACCTTTTCAATTTGATTGTCGACCTCCCAAATGATGCCTTTGCCAATATCGAATTGCAGCATATAGGCATAATCCTTTTCAAGCTTCTTCTTTTTCTCTTGTAATAGCTCCTTGTTGAATTTGAGAAGCCCTTCATAATCACCCGCCACATAATACCCAAGACTTTTGACCTTATCCCGCAGCAATTTAAGCTGCTCCTGATCCGTCTGGTTTGGAGGCATAGCCTCCAGGAACATAAGACTGAATTGGAGGTCTTCCAATTGCTTTGCCGGCTTGTCCAATGCTTCCCGCGATATTTCAGCCGTGTCCTGGACCTTTATGATCTTTGTTGCTACACTGGGCACACGTATCACCTCATCCTTATCAGTTTTTATGCGGGCAATACAGCGCACGATATATACACCCTTCCGCGTCCAGTTTACAGAACGCTCTTCGTCATCCCCCACAAAATCAGCCCCCGCACCCAAAGCCACTTTCCCAAGCGTAAACAATGCATCCAGTCCATACAGTTGTTTATTCAGCTCATTGGATACGATGTCAAGCAGACGACCCTCTTTGATAGCTTTCTCTTCATCGGCGTTAATATCCTTTTTTCGTTGTTTCAGTTCATCCAGCGCCCGCTGGAAGTCACCCCCTGTATGGTCCATTTTTTCACTCACAGTTCCTTCAGTGCCGCTTCCGGCCATTGGCCCGGTTTCAATATCCTCCTGCGCTTTCTTGATCGCTTCCTTGCCCTCTTTGCCTCCTATCTCGCTCTGACGCTCATACAGATCAGTAATGTCCCAGATTTCCCAACGGTAATCCTTCTTAGCCATTGCTTCCGTGATCTGCCCCAGCGGATGATTACTCACATATTCCCATTTGATCTTCATCGCCAGCACCCCAGTGCCATTCAATGGCTGCTGTTCTTCGGCAATAATTTCAGCTGGTAGAGCAGGCAGCTGATATTTGATGGGCTTGCCATCTTCACTTTCCAGTGAGGAGGTCAGGCTGTCGTAATCGGTAACCAGTGTATGAGTAGGATCATTGGGGTCATCCGGATTGCGCTTGGCAAGACTTTGCGCCGTACTGATAATACGGTCATAATAAAAATCAGCCGCCGCTCCCTTCTGTGTATCGTCGAGGTATCCTTTGAACTCGGTAGCTAATATCCAGGAATTATAGCCATTCTCCCGCACCTGTATGATCTCCCGGTTCTCATTATCCTTGATGAACTGCAGCTCGTCTGGTACTGAATCCTCCGGCAAGGTAATTTGCGTAGCCTCGAACTTGCCGGTGTAGGAACCCGCTGTGCGGCCATTTCCCTTCACCAGTTGCTGCACCTCACTAAACCACTTTGTAATGCCGCCCCAGTTGGTGGGAGCTGGCTTGGGCGGAGTTTTGGGCGCAACAGGTGTAGGTGCCTCTTTCTTCTCTTCCTGCTTTATCCGGATTTGACGATATACGATGGAAATGTTCAAAGGGTTCTTATCTTCATCGAGACTGTCCATTTTATTCACATACTTCTTCAGCTCCTCCATGTACTTTTCATTACTGCTATCCTTGGGCACGAAAATAAATCCAAACATATCCGGTGCCGGCGTTGTCTTGTCGCTTGAATCATAAAACATCCAGCCACCGCCGCCTTCATAAAAGCCCAATGGAAAACTCTTTCCATCCTCCAGGTCCGAGTTGACAGCACCTACAAAATAGTACTTGCCCTCCATGTCTATTTTTTCCTTGCTGGTTTCGATAACCAATCGCCCTTCGCCGGTATGTTGGGATTTGTTGTAAGTTTCCCTTCTATCCGTTACCGCATCGCTTACCCACATCTCCAGCTTATCGATACCCGTCGTTTCAAAGTAAAGTGGATTGGGTTTGCGCTGAACAATCCCCGCATTACCCACCCCGGCAGAAGACTGTTGCACCACATGCGTCAGCTCATGCGCCAGCAATTGCTTTCCTGCATGTGAATGCGGATTATATTGGCCGGCATTGAAATAAATATCCTGTCCGGTGGTAAATGCCCGCGCATTCCATTGATCGTTCAGTCCCGCAGCTTCGGCGCCACTATGCACTTTTACACCACTGAGGTCAGCGTTGAAAAAACCTTCCATGTTAGCTTGCGTAGTTGCATCGAGCGCGCTGCCACCGGAAGGCGCAGCCATCTGTTGATCACCGGATAACGATGGTGCAGGCGTACTAAGCTGTTGGGATTTACTGCCCGAAAGCGGCGTCACTGGTTGTGCTGCAACGGTGCCGCCTCCCACAACCTGTGCAGCCATGGCGTCGGCTTCCTGTTCATGCACATCGGAAACAGTATCGCGGAATTGCTTGAACTGTACCGGAAAACGATTGGTTGTATAAGTAGTGAGCTGCCTGCTGAAATCAGGCGTGGCATTCAATGCGGTGATCAGTGCATTTTGATTCGCTGTGCGGGCAGTACCCAGACTTTCCAGCAACAACACCGCCATGGCGTACCTTACCAGTGGATGAACGGTAGTGCCCGAAGGCATGGAGTAAAGATAGATGCTCCCGGTAATATGCCGGCGGACCCTGGCAGACGCCATCGCATCCGCAACAATGATCCCGCTGCTCGCTGCACTGGGCCCGTAAAACCGGTAGATGATACCCAGCGCGTTTACATTGGCAGCCACTGTAGCATCATTCAGTGTGGCGTTCAACAACGCCTGTCGGTCACCTGCTGCGGCAGCTTGTACCCTGGTGTTGAGAGCATTCATCACACCCACCAGTCGCTGACATCCCCTGTCAAAATCCTGCGTGCGTTCATAATAATGCACGTAAGCATCCCTGCCCCTTTCTTCCTCACTTCTGGTATCACCGGGGCCGCTCACCGGCTCCGTTTGAAAGCCCCACGAAGCACTGGCCTGGTATCGCTCCCAGGCTCCGCTTCTGAAACTTCGGTCTGCATCTCCGGTAGTGCCAAGGTCGATAGCTACAGAAGGTGTAATGCCAAATCCCCTGCTGAAAACACCACTGTAGGCCTGTGCAACAGTCGTCATCCAGTCACCGGTGTTGGGACCGGTAATAGCGTCGTTATTGACGAGATAATGCGTATTGTCATCCTGGTTCTCGATCAGCAGCGTCACGTGCTCCGGCATGGACACGAGCTTGAACGAAAGGTTCAGCCGTGGCGTGGCCCCACGTCCCATCCTGAATATTTCATAAGCAGTGGTCAGCGCATAAACACCACAATCGCGAACACTTCGTCCGAGCAGGTCGGTAGGGAAATTAGTATCGAGATAACTGCGCCCGAAGTCGCGGATATTATATTCAGTGTGAACAGTAAAATGATGTAAGTACCTTTCAATGGTACGTATGGTGGAAGTTAGTGCAGCCCCACTATTGCTGCCTGTATAATGATGAGCATACACCATTTGCCAGATACGTATACGCGTATCCAGCGATGTCATATCGATCACACCGGTAGGGAACGCAGCTCTGATAGCAGGGATAGCCAGCAAGTCGTTCAGTAACTGAGCTTGCCCTTCCATATCATTCACAATACGTTCAAAGCTGGAATGATAATGCGGGAAAAAACCAAGCTCACTCGGAGTGGCTGTACCAGGTAGTGGGGTTACCACTTCCTGCTCACCATTGTTGCCGTAGATAACATAGCCAACACTGCCCCTTTCATTGAACGATTCTGCACTATACATGGTAAGACCCTCGCCGGATAATAACAGGTTATTTGTCCGTAGAAAGGCCATGAAGTTCGTATGCTGGTTGCCCATCTCGGTAGCAAGCGTTGCATTGCCGGCAAGAATGGCTTCCCGTTGCAGCCGCAGAAAAGTGGTCAGGTCCTGGCGCAAAGAGGCATAAACCGAACCCATGGCAGAATAGCCGAAGACACTGCGAAGAGAAGCGCCCAACTGACCCAGATAAAATATTCCCTCCATTTCCCGCCGTCTTTCACGAGGAGTAATATCAGGCGAAATACCCTCCATGCGATGCCGGAGATCTTCATCGGATGAAGGTTGATTCCGGCTGTTTTCAAAACTTAATTCCATCTGGTCATACAGTACAACAATACCCAGTATACTGAAAGCAGTAGGCCAGTCCTGCCGGCGGGCCGCTTGTACCCCTTCCTCACGAACCTGGTCGATGTAGTACGACTCCATAAACTCGTGCGGCGAAGGATGAATCGAAACATACCTGATCCAGAAGAAATCCTCGCAACGCTGCAATACCTGCAATCCCTCAGTCATGCGTCCGTTACGCATCAGGTAAACAGACAACTCTAAACCAAATCGGTTTAAGTCATCCAGGTCGATATGCATTCCGGCAAGCCGCACTGCCAGCCGTAGCGCCTCATCCCGGCGGAAATTTCGTTGCGCTTCCTCAAACTGAGCCCACACCTGTCTCGAAGTTTCGATAGGCGGCAATACAAGTTCATCCCGTTGAATCAGGTGCAGCCCATTACGTTGCTGCAACACATGCGTAAGCTCATGCGCCAGTAGTCGCTTGCCTTCCGGCGTATCCGTTGAATATGCACCCTTATTAAAAAGTATCTTATTGTTATACGTAAAAGCCCTTGCCTGGATCGACTTGCTCAGATCAGCAGCCTGCTCATCGGCAAAGATCCTCACACCCGAAAAGTCAGCCCCAAACAATTGCTCCATCGTTGCCCGGGTGCTGTCCGGAAGCGGACTGCCGCCAGATACGCTGTCCAGCGCTGTAACGAACGAATTGGAAACCGATAGATGATTATTATCTGTTTCCCCCTTGCGCATAATACGTGGGCCATGGCTGCCAGCAGCAGTCTTATCAGTAGAAGGTTGAAATGATTTACCGATCAGGCCGGTAGTGGGCACAGCAGTCTTCTTGAGATCGTTTTCCGCAGCCATCACTTTTTCTGCCATGGCATCCGCCTCCTGCTCATACTGGTCACCAGGTTGATTCACTTCCAGCTTGGCCTGAATGGGCGCACCCTTGCCGGCATGGACAACCTGTTTGTTCCCAACCTTGTTATGAGAGGAAAATTGACCCATTGATTATAAAGAATACATTTTTATTTGCCGTATGATCTGCTCGGCAACAGCCTCAGCCATAGAGACACCCGGAGCAATAGACGATTCATTAATTGTCACCTGCAGCTCGAATACCTGGCATTGCGTAATGTCCGCTGGCAGCGCATCCGCAACATGTTGCGCTACATCCGCACCAAACCGGCTGGCCTCTTCTTCCGCCATGCCCGGCACACGCAACACCATTTCATCGATCTGGATCATGAGTAAAACCAGTTGAAGTGCTGTTGAAGCTCCTTGTTCATGCTTTTCCCTTCCTTCACCAACTCCCTTTCCACAGCACGCAACAAATGAGAAGTATGCAAAGCCGCTTTTTCTTTCCTGGCCATGAAGATGGCAGATAAAACAGCCTGCTTGATCTGCGCCCCTGTCATTTCCAGTAACTGCGAAAACACCCGCAGGTCACCATGCAACATCAGTACGGCCTTGTCGCCTGCAAGCTGATGAATGATGGAACGCCACAATTGAAGACGTTGTGCCTGGTCGGGCTTCTGGAAATCCACCACATAACGGAACCGGCGTATAAAAGCAGGGTCTACATTCGATTTCCGGTTGCTCGATAAAATAACGATACCAGGATATTGCTCGATGGCCTGCAATAAGTAATTCGTGTCTGTATTGGCATACCGGTCATGCGCATCTTTAACATCCGTTCTTTTGCCAAACAAAGCGTCGGCCTCATCAAACAACAACACGATATCCATCGACCTCGCCTGCGATAAGATACGCTCCAGATTTTTTGAACTTTCACCGATGTACTTGCTCACAACAGCTGATAGATCGACCCTGAAAAGATCGAGCTTGAGTGTGGAAGCGATCACCTGCGCGGCCATGGTCTTACCAGTGCCCGGGCTGCCGGTAAACAAAGCGATCAGGCTTCGTCCCTGTGGGAAAAGCCGTTGCGCGGCAAACTGCTCCCAGAAATGAATCCGTTCAGTAGCCTCAAAAGTGAAATCTTCGATAGTGTCCTTTACCGTATCACTCACTACAAGGTCATCCCACGTAAACGAACCATTATTTAGTTGAGCCAGTTTGCCGAGGCGATGCGCAGCATCCTGCTTCAAAGCCTCATAAGCCTCGGCGATAGAATCGCATTTTTTGCGCCCCAGCGAAACGATCTGTCCAATGGTAGACTGATATTTCTCTACCATTTCATGCAGTTCCCCCGGAGGCCACGTTACAGATTGCGGCACCCATTGCCGCCACAAAGACATTCTCTCATCAAACCTGATGACAGGGATTTCCACCCGTATATCGATGAACGAAGGATCAGGAGGAAGGTGATTGCCCGGCAACCCAATGAAAAACTGCAACGCAAATGAATCAATAGTAATAGAAGGAATTATTTCTTCTCCGTCCGACCGGTACCAGGCCGGAACCGTATTAGTGAGAAATGCATACCGTTGCGCCTGCAGATAAAGCAGTTGCTGGCGATGCTCGGCAGCCTGATTAATGTCGATACCGGTCACCCCAAAGCCCAGCGATTGACACACGATGGCAGCAAAAGTTTTTCTGCCGGAGCCTTCCGCACCGGTCACGTGAACACGTACCCGTTGATGCCTGTCATCAGATAATATCCGCTTCACATGCTCAACCGTTTTCTTTACGGGCCAGTCAGCGAGTGCTTGCTGTGGAGCCTGCAATTTGGCTGCAGTCGATAGTGGCTCTCCCATATCATTATACCCCAATAACCAATTCTTGATGAACGGATCACACTCGATACGGTCAGGCTCACCATTACTGCCGGCTATTTCTCTGATCAGGTTCCAGGCCCGCAAAGGAGAAGCCGGACGAAACCAGCCCGGCTGCGGGTGATCAAACAATTTAGATACGAGCGTTTCTGTCACATAACTCCTGCCACTATGATCCTGCATATACATAAACACCTTGCCGAGGTCGGGATCGATGGCAAGCGCAAAACAGGTTTGCAAAAGATGCTGTTCAGCTTGGTTCAGTCCAAATATCCGGGCAAGCATCAGCAGCCTCGACCCGGTAACCGATGCAAGCGCACTATCTGTTGCGCGGATAGCGTTGCCCACTTCCTGCATCGCAGGGTCCTGTTCCATCCATTGCCGCTCGCGAACAGGATCATCTATCTGGGCCAGGTAACCATCCACTTCAATATGAGCGGTAAAATCCTTGTTACCGTTTTGTAGCGTTTCCGCCCATATCTTCCGGAGCCAGGCAATACGCCGGCGCGCAAGCAGCCGTATCTTTTGCAGCACGAGATGCTGCTCCGTTACTGGCGCTGCTGTGCGATTGGAATGGACGATCTGGTCTATGATATCGATCACGTTGAAGAATATTTTATAAGCCTGTTATCCAGTTGGGAGCCGATTCCACGCCGTTGATGAGTATTCTTACAGGCACAAGCCCGGTAGCAAGTGCCGCCGGCGCCCTTAACTCTACGACGTTGGCGCCCGTTATTTTGAATTCACCGGGATTGAGTGCGCCACCAGGTCTGTACAACAGCTGGTCTTCACCCAAAAACACCTGCACATCGCCCGGCAACAAGTCAGGGTGCTGCACGATGTACACGTTCACGATGAACGTGTCCCCGCCGATGCCTGCAGCGGGAGTGACGCTGTTGATGCGCGGCGCAACGAGAAACGGAAATTGATTCGAGTTTTGAACGAAAGTTTTGATGCCGGCCGAAGTAGCACGGGTAACCGTTAAAGATACCTGTGCTCCATACAGGCCAGGCAATATATCGACGGGAGTTAAAGCAGTCTGTAGTGTGGCATTTTCCCGTACGGTAGCAGCGATGGTATGATCGGCTGTCCGTACAAGTTCCCAATTCACGGCATTGGCTACAGCAGGCTCTGCCCAGCGTGGATGGAGAATGAGTAATTCAAAAGTACCGCCACCAAGCCCGGTTCCTTTTAGCAACAGCTTGCTGAGCTCCGTAGCAGGCAATGCATTCGCGGGAGTTACCTGCGCCGGAGAAGCAAACACCTCCCTCGGAGTGATTTCTCCAGGCACAGTATACACGATCACCGATTCGCTGCCGGTAAGCAGTGGCAGGTTGATGGGGAAAACATAATTGCCATACGTCAATACGCGGCCCGCATATGATTTCGGTTTCTCTGGCTCGAGGAAAATAGCCGACACTTCATAATAAGCAGAGAGCCTTACGGGAGATTCAGCTGCGGCCCAGTACTGGACCGATTCGCTGGGCGTAAGCGTTTGCAGCGTGATCTTGATATTTATCTTTTTGCCGCCCGGATTGGTAGAAGTGAGTACAGGATGATCATGCAGCGTTTTCATGGCAACAGACATCAGCCGCTGCTCTTCATAAGCATCCTCCTGCTCACCCTCCCGCCAGTTGGCCGAGAGCTGATAAAACAAGTTTAAAGCCATGGGCGTATAACTCACGGCCGGACTATCCTTACCCGGGGCAGGGTAATTTTTATAATGCGCACTTTCCTGCGCGTGAAATAAATAAAAACCAACACCCAGGTCATTATTGCGCAGCAACTCGGGTACCACCCTTACGGTAAGCCCCGGGTCGATGGCATTTTGCAATAAAGTGACGATCGTTCTGGTGATCTCGGTTAAAGAAGTATAATCCATATCATAATTGACCCAGCCCGAAACCAAACTTGCTACGTGGTGTAGCAGTAGGCGAGGGCTGAGACTTTATCACCTGGTTAATGATTTTGTTCACCGGTTTTTGCGCCGGTACGATCTCTACGGTGATCTTACCGATCACCAGAGAAGGCAGCGGTTTTTCTTTCTGTAGCGGTTCCGGAGATTCCATCGGCGCAGGAGGCTGAAGGAACACGGGCGCTGCGGCAGTTTGTGCAGAAGAAAGAGTAGGTGAGAGCGAAACCTTCTCCTGTATGGACTCGGTGGGTTGTAGTAAAATAACAGGCTGCTGTCGGGAAGCTTCTCCTTCAATCACCCCTTGCTGAATAGGCTTGATTGTTGCCTGGTCTGCCGCCTGTTGTACGCCTTCCGTGTTTACGGACGGATGGATCGTTTCAGGCGACAGGGCAACCTTACGTTCCAACGCTGCACCTGTCCCATCAACAGTAGGTGGAGGAGTAGTCGGGCCCTTGTAGTAAGCATTACCTGGTGAGTCCTGATTCCGCTCGATGTATTTCGAAAGATATACAGGCTTTATAAAAGGAGAAGCCGTGGCGTCAGTGATATTTTCTTGCACAGGTTGCACGGGTCCCGGTACATCCTTTCCCATACGCGAAGAGATGGTCGACGCAGAGCGGCTATCTGCTCTCGGTTGAGCAGTATCTATTGCATCGACGCCGGAGCGATCGAACGGATCATCCAACGCCTTCTCGATAGGCGAATGAGCGGGCGCCAGCATAGGCTGATCACTCACCACATTACGTGCAGCTATTTGAGCAAAATAATTACCCATGCGTTTAAAGTTCTGATTCGATCAGGACAACATATTGCTTCCGCAGATGACGGGGCAGGTTGAGAATGGTATCCGCACTCCAGTGATACTTGCCCGCAATACGATGCACTTCCCTGATGAGCTGCGGATATTCCTGCTTCAACCGCGTGAGAAAGAAAGTTTGAATATCGAAATGAACCTCCTGGTTGGTGCCACACTCAGGACAGTGCGCCTGCATCGCAAGATTCAGCACGGGCGCTATCTCAGCCATTTTTTCCTGTACCAGCCCCCCGATCTTTGTAATATCCCCCTTGATCAGGCACCTCGAAAGCAGAAAGTCTTCAGCCGTTGTCTCCGAAAATTCAGTCAGCAACAACTCGTCTGCACCGGTGGGCAAACGGAATCGTCCATCCTGGTCTATTTCATAAACACCTTCGGAAGAGCCGGCAGCTGACAACTGGTAATGATCGAGCAAAGAGGACAACGAAAAATCAAGATCGAACGGCGACCCGCAATGCCGGCACGTAAGCGTACTTTGGATTGTATTGCCATACATAGATAAGTACAACGCAGCGAAGATCCTGTCGCGGTCGGCAGTAACGATATCCGCCACCTTGAAGGTGCCGGTCGCCACTTCGGGGTTCACCCGGTGCACGATGTTCTCCAGCAACAACAAAGCCGTGCGTGTAGAAACATCTTCCACCAACATTTCATCGGCCCCCCGCAACGGATGCAGGTAAATGCCAGAGGCGTTATGAGTTAGCTGTAAAGGCACGAAAATATTGCCCATGATAAAAGTTGACCGTTGGCCGGTTATTTTTGAGTAGGCTCAGGAACCTCGGCGTCGCGTTCCCATCCTTCATTCTGCAACACGATCTGTTCGAACAATACAGCATTGGCATTCGCGTCGAGCGTGTCGAGCGCCTGATAGCTCGATACCCAGCAACGGTAGATCTTATAAGCCTTTGCCACCTGGCCAGCTTCATTGAGCAATTCAATGATGATATCTTTCCGGAAGTCCTTCAGGGAAATAACACTATCCCCCTCTACACTCCATATCTTTTTAGCCCAGTTCTCAAACTCCGGATCATGCGTCACACCACGATCCAGCGTGATAGGCTCGAATTTCCAGGTGCCGGGATTCACCCGCACGGTACTTGGGTCACCACCTTCCCGGTGCGTGATAGGTTCGGTAGATTGTTTGAGTGCCGAAACTTTACTGATGCCTGCCACATACCTGCCATCCCATTTCACACGAAACTTGAAATTCTTGTAAGGGTCATAGCGATAAGCATTGACCACAAATTGAGGAACTGCCATAGATGATTGATTTTAGAAGTTAAACCTGTATTTGACCTGTCATTTGCTGCAGGTATAATACCACGAATTCGGCTGGTTTCAGCGGAGCAAACCCTACCCACACATTCACGACACCAAGGTTGATGTCGTTCTGCGTAGTCGTTTCACTATCACACTTCACGAAATAAGCCTCCTGTTTGGTTGCCCCCTGAAAAGCCCCCTGACGGAACAGGTCGTGCATGAACGCCCCTACATTAAGCCGTATCTGCGACCACAAAGGCTCATCGTTGGGTTCAAACACCACCCACTTCAAACCGCGGTACAAACTTTCTTCGATGAATAAAGCGGTGCGGCGTATAGGAACATACTTGTATTCACTGCCGAAATCGTCATCACCGTCCATGGTCCTGGCGCCCCAGCTCACAATACCATTGGGGAAGATCCGGAGCGTATTCACCGCTCTTGGGTTCAACACACCATTCTCCCCATCGGAAAAGCGATACTCCAAACCATTGATGCCCCTGATATCAGCTTCCGTACCCGCAGGTGCTTTCCACACACCACGGCTGGAATCGATACGCGCCATCAGGCCTGCAATAGCGCCACTGGGACCTACTTCTACCGGCGTTTCATTTTCATTCACGATAAGCTTGGGGTAATATACCGCACTGTGATCACTCACGAGTCCGGTGCGCAGCGTACTAACGCCTACGACATTGTCGGTGGCTTTTTGTACGGTAGTCCAGCTGTCTTCAGGGTCCATCAACAAAAAGGCGCGCTTCTGCTGACAGAATACACTGGCATTGCCCCAAAGACTTTTCAACGTAGCGCCGGTATTGTTCCTGGTCAATACCATCAGGTTAAACAAATCAACCTCTTTGTCGATGGTGATATACGCACTATCATAATCAGTGGTCGCCAGCGCAACACCATCACCACCGGTGGTAAGAGCAGCGGGAACGGGTGGCGGACCGGCAGGCGTTATAGCCGGACGGTTCACATTGGCAGGAGTTGGAGCGTCAAGGACAGCCCATTTATAATCCACATACTTCAAAGCATAGCGCGGATGAACAGGGTCCATGCTGAGCCCCTTCCAGGTTTGCTTGTCCGATTCTGCAAACCCGCCCGATGGTTTAGGAACCAGCCGGAACAAGGTAAGATCGAACTCCGTTGCTGAAGCAGGAGGGTGCTCCACGATCGCACGGACGCTATCGCCCAGTACACCGGGATAACGCGCATTGATGATGAGCGTGTCCGCTGCACCCGCATCATCGAGCGTTACGGTAGAAGTGCTCACGTTATTGGCGGGCGTAATATCATTCTCCCGGCCCACACGCATTACGTAACATTTCGTTCCGCCATTTAAGAAAAATAGCCTGACGGACCTGGCCAGATCACCCTGAGCAACCGATGAGGTGAAAGTGCGGTCAAAATCACTATAGTTAAGACACAATACAGGCTCATTGACTGGCCCCCATACTGCTGCCCCTATAAAGATTGTTGTGGAGGTACTCACACCCGCAATGGTGCGCACCCCACTTGGCACTTCCTGAACGTACACACCGGGATAAGAAGTTTGTACTGCCATAAGTTGATGTTTAGCAATAAATGATTATAGATAATTGTTTCAGCTCAATTGTTGGAAGAAAGATCACGGCTTCGCCAAAGACAGTCACAGAATGCAGGTGACCGACTGATAAAAAGTCGAATAAAAAATGGGCTTAAGAAAGAACCCTAAGCCGGCTTGATTCTGTTTCCATACAACCAAGGCCCGTACAAAAGGGCGACAGGGTAGAAATTATTTCAGGCCCTTTATCGGGCATGCAAGGTTATACTTTCCAGGAATCGGGCAAACAGCGTTTCCAAATG
>JAGIBF010000055.1 GCA_017744515.1 Niastella sp. | reverse complement strand
CCCTCGGAGTACGCGGTGGTGTACTCAACAACCTCTTCGACCTTGAAAATTACCTGCGTACCTTTTCTCCCCAGGCCCCTATGCTGGTTTGCGATGTGCGTAGGATAGCGTTGAATAACACCTTGTTTGTCAACCCGGCAGATCGGTTCTTCTACATTACGTACAGGTACAAACAACAAGACATCGACAAGCGACTATCCTTCAGCAAGCCCGCTTCCCCAAAAGATACCCTGTTCCTCCTGCTCGATAATACCCTATACCTGGTGGATGGGAAACCAATTGATCCTGCAGAACCAGATTCACTGAATTTATATTATCGTGTCCATTCCGAAAATAAGAACACCTTTGTGTCGCCTGTATACATGCGCTATTGCACCAGTGGAGAGCTATTGCCTGAATTGAATGTCCTATACAATACCTTCGATAAAACCTTTACGGGTAAACCTGATAAAGAACAGCTGATAAGCCGTGAACTGCGCGACCACCTCGTTGCCCATTGGGGCAGGTTGGACGAAGAGACCTTCCGGAAATTATACGCACAGGTACTGCAAAAATAAGCAGCTAAAGTAGTTAGATCTGTAGAGGGGAAATAGCAAGAGAACCCTTCGGGTTGAACCGTATCTGTACAGAAGTGCCCTGATGGAAAACGATCACCACCTCGCCCCCCATATTTTCCGCCAGCCCTTTCACCAGGTTCAACCCCTGCCCAAATTGGCTCTCATCAGGGTCGGTAAAACCAATCCCATTATCATTGATTACAAGATGCGCCACACCCTCCACAATAGTAAAGTTGATAGCGATTGCCGGGTGCGCGATCGTTGCATCGAAGGCATACTTGAATGAATTGGTGATCAGTTCATTCACCATGAGGCCCACAGGTACTCCCTGCGACACATCGAGCTCCACCGGCTCAACATGCAGCACCATAGCCACCGGAGTAGCGCCGCTGAGCGCATCCCTCAGGTGTTCCACAAGTTCGGTGAGATACACTTTCATATTCACACTCGATACATGGTCTCCCCGGTAAAGCTTCTGGTAAAGCAGTGAAGTAGCGTAAACCCGGTTTTGGCTGGTTTGCAGGGCCACCTGCGCATCATCGCTCAGCGAGTCCGACTGCATCTCCAGCAGGCTCACCACCGTCTGCAGGTTGTTCTTCACCCGGTGGTTCACCTCTTGTAGCAACCACTCCTTTTCATTCACGAGATGTTCCAGCCGTTCATTTTTAACCGCCATCATTGTATTGTTCTGCAACTTCAGTTGGTATTGCCGGTACAGCAAGCCAAGAACGGCCAGCGCCAGTACGATGCCGGCAATCGTAATGTTGCGGATAAGATTTGCCTGCCGCAGGTTGGCATGCTGAAGATGGTTCTTTTGTGTGAGCAAAGAAATGGAATCCGCTTTTTTGGAAGTTTCATACTCGATATCCAGCTGCTGCAATTGCCGCCTGTTTACTTCCCCCGATAAAGAATCGGCGTCCGTCTTGTAAGTACGTAAACTATAAAAAGCCGCCTTATAATTACCTTCGGCAGAATCGAGCCGGTAGATCATTTCGAGGCGCGGGTTATATAAAGAGGTAGAAGGCGACAAAGGAATGCCCAGGCTCTTGTTGAGATAAAAACGCGCCCGCGCGGTAGCATGCTCCTCCAGGTGATACCAGGCCAGCGACACATACACGACAGTAGCGAAATTAGGGCCCAGCAACTGCTGCTCGACCAATTTTTCCAAAATCACCGAATAAGTGTGCGCATGGTTAAATTGCTTATCCGCATAGTAAGCCCGCATGTACACCATGCCAAGTCTGGCTTTAACCATGGCAATCGAAGTATCCAGCAAACCGGCAGGAAGACTGTTCAATACCTGGAGAGCCTGGCGCGGCTGGTGGAGGTCGAGGTAATTCAGGCACAGCGCATACGCCATCAGCAGCGCATTCGAAGCATCCTTGTGCCGTACGGCGATAGCCAGCCCCTCCGTAAAATACCCGAGGCTGAGTTCCGAACGGCCCGCCTTACGGTAGAGCGTGGCAAGCAGGAGATCCACTGTAACCAGTTGCATGCTCGAATCGTGAGTGGCCTGCGCAGCCTTGAGCGCCAGTAAAGTATACTGAAACGAACTGCGATAGTCATGCTGGCTATAGCAATTCCGCCCCAGCAGCTCATATACACCCTGCAGTTTTGGATACCCTATACTGTTATAGATGGCCAGGGCCTGTTCAAGATACACATTCGAGGTGGCATATTCGTTCAAAATACAGTGAAGATCACCCTGCATGGTCAGCGCATTACCTTCCAGCACTTTGTCTCCTGCTTCGTGAAAAGCCTTTACCGAAAGACCGGTGATACCTATGCGCTTCCGGCACTGTGCCGTGTCCCAATAATCATAATAACCCTGCAGCTCGAAATAAGCCATGCCAAGTATACGCTGGCTGTTGCTCGTTTGCAGCAAAGGGATCGATTGCTCCACGGCTGTCTGGCCTTCCTTTTTTTTACCACGCTCCGTCAGTATGAGCCCTTTTATGAACAGGAGATGACCAGCCAGCGCTGTCGACTGTATGGATTTATTCAACCGCTCAGCGATAGCCATATACGCATCGGCACTGTCGAGATCACTTTTTATTTCACCGGTCTTCCGGATATGATAGGCTGCAAGGTATAGGAGCGTTTCCCCCCGCGTACGGCCGTCATTCGCTTTCGCCAGCACCCGTTTGAGCGAATCCGCCTGCCGCTGGTCGAATGATTGGCCAGGAGCAGGAACAGCCAAAGAGAAGACAACAAGGAACAACAGGAGCCGCATGAATAGCAAGTTAAGCATAAAACATGCAGGCGCAGGCAAATAGGTACCTACAAAGCCACCATATGCTGCATATCTGATACAAGCGCACCTTTCGGGTTGAATCGTATCTGTATAGTAGTGCCCTGATGGGAAATGATCGTCACCTTACCCCCGATATTTTCGGCCAGCCCTTTCACCAGCCGCAGCCCGTGACCGAAATTATCTTCATCCGGCCCGGCAAAACCCACCCCATTGTCCTTGATCACAAGATGAGCCACATCTTCCACGATAGTAAAGCCGACAACGATTTCCGGGTGTGCGATCGTTCCATTGAAGGCATACTTGAAACAATTGGTGATGAGTTCATTCACCATCAGGCCCAATGGCACCCCCTGCGATACGTCCAGTTCAACAGGCTCTATATCCAGTACAATAGCTACAGCAGCAGTACTGCCCAGCGCATCCTGCAGATGCTCCACAAGTTCCGAGAGATACACTTTCATATTCACGCTCGACACGTTGTCGTTCCGGTAAAGCTTTTGATAAAGCAGCGAAGTAGCATACACACGGTTTTGACTCGTTTGCAGCGCAAGCTGCACATCTTCACTCAGCGAGTCCGATTGCATTTCCAGCAGGCTCACCACCGTCTGCAGGTTGTTCTTCACCCGGTGGTTCACCTCCTGAAGTAGCCATTCCTTTTCATTCACGAGATGCTCCAGCCGCTCATTCTTCACGGCCATCGCCCGGTTGTTTTGCAGCTTCACCATGTATTGCCGGTACAGCAAACCAAGCACGGCAAGCGCCAGTACGATACCGGCAATGGTAATATTTCGGATAAGATTGGCCTGGCGAAGATTGGCAGTCTGTAGAAGGTTCTTTTGCGTCAGCAGGGAAATGGAATCCGCCTTTTTGGAAGTTTCATACTCGATGTCCAGCTGCTGGAACTGCCGGGTCTTTGCCTCCGTGAATATAGAATCATTGTACATTTTGTAAGTAAGCAAACTATAAAATGCAGCCTGATAATTCCTTTCCGCAGAATCGATCTTGTAAGTGACTTCAAGGCGCGAGCCAAATCCGGGGCTTCCTCCTCCCGGAGGTAAAGGCAGGTGTAGGCTCTTGTTCAGGTACAGGCGCGCTTTCCCGGTCTCATGCACTTCCAGGTAATACCATGCCAGTTCAATATACACGATATGGGTCCAGTCGGCGGTCAGCGTCTTTTGTTCAAGTAGCTTTTCAAGGATCACGGCATAAGTGTGAGCACGATTGAACTGTTGGTCCATTACATGACTGCGCAGGCGCACAATGCTGAAGGTGGCGGTGATATAGCCATAGGAAGTGTTGGCATACCCGGAAGGAAGACGATCCAATACGTCGAGCGCCTCGTGGGGTTGTTTGATGCTGAGGTAACTTGCGCACAGCATATAAGCCAGCTGCAGCGCATTGGAAGTATCCTTGTGTTGTAAGGAAACGGCCAGCCCGGCCTTGTACTCCTCGATGGCGAGTTGCGTTCGGCCAGCCCTGCGGTAGTGAATGCCAAGCAGGTTGTGGATAGTGGCAAGTTGTGTACTCGAATCATTGGTAGCCCGAGCGGCCTTCAGCGCCAGCAAAGCATAGTGGAACGAACAACGGTAGTCGGTTACTATAAAACAATTTCGCCCCAGCAGCTCGTACACACCCTGCAACCGCTGATAGCCAATTTCGTGATACACGGCCAGCGCCTGTTCAAGACAGGCATTCGAAGCAGCAAATTCATCCAGCAAAGCATGCAGATCACCTTGCATCTTGAGCGCATTCCCTTCCTGCTCTTTTGCACCGGCCGCGCGGAAAGCCTTCACCGAAAGCGCCGTCAGCAATATGCGTTTCCGGCATTGTGCAGTGTCTTCATAGCTATAATACCCCTGCAGCTCATAATAAGCCCGGCCCAGCAGGCGCTGGTCATTACTTTTTTGAAGCAGGGGAATAGATTGCTCCGTGGCTGCCTGGCCCTCCATTCGTTTACCACCCTCCCGGAGCATGAATGCTTTCATGAGCAGGTGGTAGCCCGCCAGAACCGTCGATCCCACTGTTTTATTCAGTTGCTCGGCGGCAGCGAGGCATACACCCGCACTGTCGAGATCAGCTTGTAGTTCACCAGCCTTCAGGATATGATATTCCGCCAGGTGTATCAGCGTCTCGGCCCGCGTGCGGTCAGCAGGATTGTTGGCCAGCACCTGTTTGAGAGAATCCGCCTGCCGCTGATCGAATGGTTGGGCAGTGGCAGGAATAGCTACAGTTATAATAATAACGGACAACAGGAAACGCATGCAGCAAAGTTTAACGATGAAATAGGGGTGAGAAAGGTAGCATCGTTTCCCGGGCAGTTACTATCAGAAAAATGATACCAGCTATCAGCGGTATGATATATAAGCCCCCCCTTCACTTCATGGAAGTAAAGGGGGGGCTATACTTGATACAATTTAAGTTGTCACCCTTGTCGAAGAGCTGTCGACGAATTGTCTTTCTTCCGGACTTCCGGACCTTCCGACTTCCGGACTCTAAAACAGCCTTTCAAAAAGTGTAACGCCACCTAAACCGCAACGCCTTTCCCCGATTCGATCAGCGGCAATAACCGGTTCTCCAGGTAGGCAGCCCACGAAGGCGCGCAGGAATCATAACATTCCACTTCAGGCGTCAACCCCTCATGCGTAAACACAAGCTGCGTTTTACCCTTCTTGGTGGAGATGTCGAAGATCACCTTGGTGCCAGTCCATTCATCAGGCTGGTCAAGAAAACTAAGATTGCTCTCCGTAACCAGCCACACCACTTTTTGGTCCGGAATGACTTCTATTAATCGTTGTTTGGTGACATGAATGCCATCCGCAGCGCTGAAGAGGAATTCATCGTTGAGCTTTTCTGTACCCCCTTTGATCATTTCCGCGTGATACCCCGTCCACCAGCCACGAACATTGGTCACAGCCTTAAATACCTCCTGGGGCGTTTTGTTGGTCGTTAACGTAAACGAAAAATTTTCTGTTTTCATGATTATAAATATTTCAGTAAAAGTAGTAGGGCAAACCCGCCTGCAGCGGGTGTAAAATAGACTTTGTAACGTGCCGGTTTGGCCAATAGATAGTAATAGCAGGGCGGGTGGGATACGCAGGGAACAAGTGTAAAACAAACACTTGTTAGGAATATTGGTGACCAACTTGTGCAAAAAGGGGCCATAAGTATCGAAAGAATGAAATATTTTTAGAGCTATGATCTCACTAACCATTGCTCGTAAAGCCCGGCACCCCAAAGCATTACTGTTGATTATTGGTTGCACAACCCTGCTTTTCTCCTGTAAGCAGGAACCCGCAGCACCCGTCGACAAACGCATCAAAAAGTTGGAACCCGCAGTCGCTGCCCGCATGGCCGCCTCGGTCGATTCCGTCTTTAAACCAATAATGACGGATACCAATCTGGTCCTCAAACTCTGGGGAGTCGATTCATTGGTCATCTCACCCATAGCCATCGACATCGATGATGATGGCAGCCTCTATTACACCACCACCAACCGCCAGAAGAACTCCGAGTTCGACATCCGCGGACACCAGGATTGGGAGATACCCTCTATACAATTACAAACCATTGAAGAAAAACGCGCCTTCCTCCACAAGTACCTCGCGCCCGAAAACAGCAAACAGAATACCTGGCTCGCTGACATGAACGGCGACAGCTCCCACGACTGGCGCGACATGACCATAGAAAAAGACAACGTATATCACCTGAAAGATACCGATGGCGATGGCGTGGCCGATCAGTCACAACTGGTGGTAGATGATTTCCACGATGAAGTAACCGACGTGGCAGGAGGTGTATTGAAAACACCCGATGCACTCTATGTGGCAATAGGCCCCGATATGTGGAGAATGAAAGACAAGAACGGCGATGGCATTGCCGATGAAAAGACTTCCATCTCACATGGCTACGGCATTCACATTGGCTTCAGCGGCCACGGCATGTCGGGCGTTGAAATGGGACCCGATGGACGCATCTACTGGCAGATCGGTGATATCGGCTTTAATGGCGTAGATCAGACAGGCAAGAAATGGGAATACCCCAACTGCGGCGTCATCGCCAGGAGCAATCCCGACGGAAGCGACTTCGAGATATTTGCCCATGGCCTCCGCAACACCCACGAGTTTGTATTCGACGATTACGGCAACCTCATTAGCGAAGACAACGACGGCGACCACGCCGGCGAAGAAGAAAGACTGGTCTATGTTGTCAACGGGTCAGATGCAGGCTGGAGAGCCAACTGGCAATACGGCAAATACCGCGATCCCCTCAACAATACCTACAAAGTATGGATGGACGAGAAGATGTGGAAGCCCCGCTATGAAGGACAGGCTGCCTACATCGTTCCCTGCATTGCCAACTATGTAAGCGGCCCTTCAGGCATGGTCTACAACCCCGGCACTGCACTAAGTCCTGCTTTTAAGAATACCTTCTTCATTGGCAAATTTGTGGGCAATCCGGCACAGTCAGGCGTATATGGCTTCAAACTGAATCCCAAAGGCGCCGGCTTCACACTGGGAGATGACACGTTGGTGATCGGCGGCATATTGCCCACCGGCCTCGACTTTGGTCCCGATGGTGCCCTCTACATTGCCGACTGGATCGACGGATGGGGCACACACAACTACGGACGCATTTGGAAGCTGGATGATAAACGTGGCGTAAACCTGGCAGAGCGTCAGCAAACCAAAGCCCTGTTGGCGGCAGACTTCTCTGAGAAGAAAGCCGATGAACTGGAAGCCCTGCTCAATAATGCCGACCAGCAGGTAAGGCGCAAAGCACAATTTGAATTGGTGAACCGTGGAAGCGCCGGCGAACAGGCATTTAAAAAAGCACTCGGGCAAACAGCAAACCAGCTGGCACGCATACATGCAATTTGGGGCCTCAGTCAGCTGGCAAGAAAAGATAAGAAATATGCACAAACACTGCTGCCACTCTTGCAGGACAATGATCCCGAAATAAGAGCGCAGGCAGCAAGATGGCTGGGAGATATGAAATACAAAGAAGCTGCAGATAAATTGCTCCCTTTATTGAAAGATACCTACAGCCGCGCACGTTTCTTTGCTGCAGAAGCGCTGGGAAGAATTGCGTATGAGCCCGCCATCAATCCCATCATTGAGCTGTTGCGCAGCAACAACGACGAAGACGTATACATCCGCCACGCAGCAAGCCTCGCATTGGCACGGATAGGCAAAGCAGATCCGGTAATTAACCTGTCGAAAGACACTTCACGCGCCGTAAGGATTGCAGCCGTAGTAGCCCTGCGCAGAATGGAACATCCGGGTATTGCCGTTTTCCTGAACGATACTGATGAGTTTATCGTCACAGAAGCCGCACGCGCCATCAACGACGACCTGTCCATTAAAGACGCATTGCCGGCCCTGGGCAATATACTGACCACCACAAAATTCACCAACGAAGCACTCCTGAGACGCAGCATCAATGCCAACCTGCGCGTAGGCACCCCACAGGCAATGCAGCTGCTGGTAGATTTTGCTGGCAAAGAAGATGCACCGGCTAAAATGCGCGCAGAAGCGATCGATGCATTGGGCACCTGGGTGAAACCATCCGTAGTAGACAGGGTGGATGGAAGATACCGCGGTGTGATAGAAAGAGATGCCAACGAAGCAAAAAGCAAAACAGGAGAAGCACTGACGAAGCTGTTGAGCAACAAAGAAATCATGGTAAGATTGAGTGCCGGAAAGGCCGTAAGCAGGTTGGGAATTGCCCAGGCCGCACCTGTATTGATGACCCTCTTAAAAAGCGATAAAGAAGCACCGGTAAGAGTACAGGCACTGAAAGCATTGGCGGCATTGGAATATCCACAAATAGGGGAGGCCATTAAAGTAGCCATTGCCGACAAGGAAAAAAATGTGCGTGTTGCAGGCATCGACCTCATTGCCAAAATGAACATGTCGAAAGAGCTGATGGTGACATTGCTGACAGACGTGATCAATACCAAAACAACCGAAGAACAACAGGCAGCATTGCTCACGCTGGGCAACCTGCCGGTACAATATTCCCAAAAACCACTCGATGACCTGCTACAGAAAATGGCCGCCGGTAAACTCTCTTCCAATGTTTACCTCGAACTGTCGGAAGCTATCGACAGCAGCCGCTCCACAGAGCTGGCCGCTAAATACAAAAAGATAAGCATGGCATCCACAACCGACACCCTCAAAGCCGCTTACGCTGGTAGCTTGAACGGTGGCGATCCCAACAAAGGCAGAAGGATATTCTACTCCAACCAATCGGCGCAATGCATCCGTTGCCATTCCTATGATGATTATGGCGGAAATGCTGGGCCCCGTCTGAATGGAGTAGCAGATAGGTTGAAAAGAGAACAGTTGCTGGAAGCATTGGTAAAACCAAGTGCAAGATTGGCGCCGGGCTTCGGAACAGTCATATTGAAAATGAAAGACGGAAAGACAATATCCGGCATCCTAAACGGCGAGAACAGCACGAGCATCACCCTGAAGATCGGCGACAAGCCCAACGAAGTGATCAAAAAGGCAGACGTGGCCAGCCGCACAGATGCCCCCTCCAGCATGCCCGAAATGCGCTACATCCTCACCAAAAAAGAGATCAGAGATGTAGTCAGCTTCCTGGCAGAACTGAAGGAAGGGAAATAAGACAAAGCTATTTCCCTTTTCAACTTATCAACTTGTCAACCGGTACTACTGCATCGAATGCAGGCCGAAAGTATTGCCTTCCGAATCGAGGCAGATGGCGCAAAATCCAAATTCACCGATAGGGAACTTGGGCTTGTGCAGGGTGCCACCGGCCGCTTCTACACGGCTGGCTTCCACACTGCAATCTTCGCAGGGAAAGTACACCATAGTAGAAGTTGAGGGAACACCCGCTACCCGCGCGCCATTCATGTATACCAGCGCACCGCCCACACGCATCGCCGCAGGATCGGGATCACAGGGAAAGAAAGACATTTGAAGATCGTCCGATCCATCAGGAGCAGGCACATCCTGGAAGGAGATGCCCAATACGGTACTATAGAATTGCTTGGCCCTGGCAAGATCATCCACATAGATCTCAAACCAGGCAATAGCGTTGGGATAAGTAGACACGGTAAGTAGTTTTTGTTGTTATGATTGGAGGATCAAAACTATGCTGGCCTTACCGGACTGATACAGGCAAATTGCGTCAATAAGAGGGTGGTTTACGACAAGTAGAAGATGTTCTTCGGATTAACGACATAGATGTTTATACCCTTTTCAAGTATTCGATATTGTTTGCAAGCTCTTTCTCGGTCCGATAGCGCAGCTGATACCGGTTAGGTCCGCGCCTGGCCACTTTGGGATATTTTTTAGTCCCTATCTGCGAAAGAGGCGACATTTTGAGATGATTTGAACATAAAATGAACTGAACAGGAGGCATGCCGGAAGAACAATTTTCTATCTTGATGCGCAAACCACCTTACACGAAACAAGATGCTGCCAGCACCGGCAGCGTTGTGCAATTGAAAATGTTCCGTGAGGTTAAAAACAAATAAGCCAACAATGAAACGACACTTGCCAATGAAAAAAGTGATAGCAATATCACTCCTGACCTTTTGGATGACAACCGGCATATACGCCCAACAGGAAAAATGGACCGCAGAAAAAGCCAACCAGTGGTACGCAAAACAAGGTTGGCTGAGAGGCAGTAACTTCCAGCCGTCGACAGCCATCAACCAGCTGGAAATGTTCCAGGCAGAAAGCTTCGACGCCGCAACCATCGATAAAGAACTCGGTTGGGCCGAAGAACTGGGCTTCAACGTCATGAGGGTATACCTGCACCACCTCCTCTGGGTGGCCGACAAAGAAGGATTCAAAAAAAGGCTGGACACATACCTTACTATCTCTACAAAACACAAGATCAAAACCCTGTTCGTCTTCTTCGACGACTGTTGGAACGATACTGCCTGGATCGGCAAACAACCGGCGCCTAAAACAGGTGTTCACAACTCAGGTTGGGTACGCGATCCCGGCACCATGGTATACAATCACCAGGATACCCTCCGCACATTGGAAGCATATGTAAAAGACGTAATGACCACCTTTAAGAACGATCAGCGCATACTGCTGTGGGACCTGTACAATGAGCCAGGCAACAACGGCCAGTTCATGAAGAGCATGCCCCTGCTCCAAAAAGTGTTTCAGTGGGCAAGAGCCGTTAATCCATCACAACCCATTAGCGCAGGCGTATGGTCGGATGGTCGCAATTTCAAAGAGCTGAACAAGTTCCAGCTGGAAAACTCTGATGTGATCACCTACCACAACTATTCCTACATCGACGATCACCGCAAGACGATCGACACCCTCCGTAAATATGGTCGCCCATTGATCTGTACCGAATACATGGCAAGACGCAATGGTAGTTTGTTCCAACTCATCATGCCCTTGCTGAAACAGGAAAATGTCGGCGCTATCAACTGGGGATTCGTAAGCGGTAAGACCAATACCATCTATGCCTGGGACACCCCTATGAGAGATGGAAAAGAACCATCCCTCTGGTTCCACGATATCTACCGCACAGATAAAACACCCTTTAGCAAAAACGAAGTAGAGTTTATTAAAAAGATAACCGGGTCGGCCAAATAAGTTATCTGTAAGCAGATAAAGGCCGTTGAACACATTTCATGTACTGAACATACCATAAATCGGTATGTTCAGTACATGAAACCTATCCAGCTTTGGCCAATCCGGCAATACCTGTTGCTATTAGCCCTTTTTGCTGCCCCTGCTGCGCAAACCCAGGGACTCTTCAGCGATTACCAACAATTCAATGCAGCCTGGAATGAAAAAAAATATGAACAGTGCGTGCAGTTAGGCGTACCGCTGGCGAAAGCCACTGCCCATCCGGGTATCCAATACAAACTGGCGGAGTGTTATTGTCAGACGGGGCAGCTTCCCCAAAGCCTGGCACTGTTGGGCATACTGGCTGAAAGAGGACTGCCTTACCCGGTAGAAGAAAATAGCAACTTTTCCAGGCTATATAATGATACGCAGTTCGTAGAATACACGGCTACCTTCAGAAAAAACCGTACAGTAATCGACAAGAGTAAAGTCTCCTTTGTTATCAAAGATTCCCTGTTGATACCAGAAGGAATAACGTATGATGGCATACACAATGCATTCCTTGTTGGCAGCCTGGCCAAACGTAAAGTGATCCGATGTGCAGGAAATGGTTTCTGCATGGATTTTACAGGTAGTAACCAGTCCGGCTGCTGGATGGCGCTTGGCATGAAGGTGAGCCCTGACGGGAAGAGCCTATGGCTATGTAGCGCTGCAGAACACGACACGTTAAATGGGTATTCCGGTTTATTCCAACTTGAAATACATTCAGGAAAGGTGCTCCGGAAACTAATAATGGATAATAAACAAGGACCACATTTATTCAATGACCTTGTTATAACAAGAAGAGGAGATGTTTACCTCACAGATAGCAAAGCAGGTAAAGTGTGGCGGAGTGTGCAGAACGGTAATGCCCTGATAGAATATGCCGCAGGATTTGTTTATCCGAATGGTATTGCAATCGATCAAAAGAATAAAGTATTATTCGTAGCTGATTTTATGGGGTTGCATGTAATTGACTTGAAAACCGGAAAACATACACCACTCGATCATCAAAACAAGACCTACCTAAACGGCATCGACGGCCTCTACTATTACAAAGGAACATTACTGGGCATACAGGATTCCGGAAACCAGGACGACAGGATTGTGAGGTTCTACTATGACCTGAAGACAAATACGATCACAAAAACAGAAACCCTGCAAACTTTTCGTAAGGACTTTATCATTCCCACAACAGGCACTATTATAAACAGGGAATTTCACTACATTGCCAATGCCCAGCTACGCAGTTTGCAACCCGATGGCACCATCACCAATCCCGAAAAATTAGTAAAGCCAGTAATCCTGAAACTGAAAATAGACTAACGTCTGTAATGATTAGCGGCAGTGCTTTTCAGCATACGCAATTAGTAAATTGTCAACGGCTGATCGGAAGGCCTCTTTATTAAAATCTTTAGGCTTTTTATTTAGCTTGTCAAAGTCATCGATGGCCTCGATGATGGTTGAGTGAAGAATATTCAACTGCTCTGGAAGAAGCTTGCCTTTAAGTTGCCTGTAATCAAATTGTTTTACGATCAATAAACTTTTGTATTTGGCGCTATAGCGCCTTAAGTTGGCGTTTTGAGCCCAGGGTTTCATGCGGCCCTGGAAGTCATATATCTCGTATCCAAATTGGAATTCCCGGATAGATTGGCCAAATCTTCTTCCTGCCAATCCATTATTGAGAAAGTCTTCTATTTGTATTAGGTCATAAAGAATGTGTTTCTCATTTACTTCGACTGTACTTGATTGCACGAATTTGAAAGAGGTTGTTTCAAACGGCTTAATGATGAACCGTTGACGCTCTTCATCAGTTAATAAGAGATCATGTGCTGCTAAATAGGCCGTATAAAGCTGAATAAGTCCGGCTGTATCAAAATCCTTAGGCTGGGGAACTTTAGCGACAAAGAAATTACACAATACAAGCACTGCATTCAGCAACAGCTTTTGCCGCAAGTTACTATCTGCAGAAACGAACGCGTTATAGTCGATATGAGCCGATAAGGTGGCAGTGTGGGCAAATATGTGATCACTATGATTCCCAAAATTGATTTCAGGTTCTATGTAAATGTCAAACCTGAATCCCCTGAGACCTTTGCCAAGATCTTTGTCCGATAAGAACTGGAAAATTCTATAAGCTGTCGCATTTCCATCTTTCTCGTACGGACTGTGTTCAAGGTATGAGTTAGTGATAATTGAGCAACTGTATGTTTCTTTAATATTTCTCATTTGCACATAAATAGTTAGATGCCAATTCTTCAAAAATACTGGATTGTGTCAATATTTTTACCCTACCTTGGAAGAGTGAAAAAACATCTTTATTTAGTCGTCATCTCTATAATACTGCTACAGAGCATGCCGTGTCAGAATGCCGTTGGGCAAGCAAGAGCAACAGCAACACCCTTCATCCAATGGGACTCAACCACCCTCACAAAGGTCTCAGCGCCCGGCGCCCGATACAGCGGCTACGCCCGCATGATCCAGCTGCACGATCGTTCCCTGTTCACCATCTACGAGCAGGACGGAGCTACAGTAGGTGTCAACAGTAACGATCTGGGTAAAACATGGTCGGCGCCCATTGTTATTGCTCAGAGAGAGCAGGGCATCAACATGGCCGTGCCCGACATGCTGCAGCTGAAAGACTATACCTTACTCGCCTTTTACAATCCCCGTCCTTTCCAAAAAGATACAGCCCGCCGGTTTGCGATCCGTGTCAAAAGAAGTACAGACCACGGCAAGACCTGGAGCAACGAACAAACCCTCTACCGAGCTGGCCATGAATTTGAGAATGGTTGTTGGGAGCCGGCAGCCATACAATTACCTTCCGGAGAAATTCAGCTCTTTTTTGCCAACGAAGGCCCATATACCCATAGCAACGAACAAAACATTTCTCTCCTGCGCTCCCGCGACAATGGCCGTACCTGGACCACAGAACCGGAGATTGTGAGCTTCCAGCCACGCAGTCGTGATGGCATGCCGGTACCATTGCTACTCAATAATGGGAAAGACGTAGTGTTCGCGATAGAAGACAACGGTGTAGTAAACTTCAAGCCTTACACCATCACCAATTCACTAAAGGAAAATTGGAAGCAGACTGTTACTACAGAAGATAAACACCGCCAATACGCCCTGAAAGAAAAGATTGCAGACAGCATATACGCCGGTGCTCCCTTCATCCGTCAATTGAAGAGCGGCGAAACAATCCTCTCATACCAGGGTGCTGAAGGTCGCACCAATTCCATGGAGCGCTTTGCAGAAATGAAAGTAGTAATAGGAGATAAGCAGGCCAGGAACTTTACTGGTAAATCGGTTCCCTTTACCATCCCTACCAACAAACGAGGACTCTGGAACAGCCTGTGCATCCTCGATGACGATACGATCATAGCCCTCACCAGTACCAATGCTTACGGTAACAATACAGAAGTCTGGATGATAAAAGGAAAACTAAAATACAAGAGATAAGCTTCGAATGACCCTACCAGAATTTCCACCACGGTTTGGTTGCTGCGGTTGGATACGTACCACCAATAAGCTCTTTAGTCCGGTAGTTGAAGGAAAAAGGCTCCCATTCATCTGCGCTACTTGTTGGCTTGTAGGCGAGGCCGCTCAGGGTGTCTCCGGAAAACGCTAAGTCCGCAAAGCCATCCCATGATATCCTTTCACTATACCACACAATGTCGTTACCGATCTCGATCACAATAACATCTGTTTGGTCAGCAGCTATTAAAGTATTGTCAGAAGCTTGAAAGACCTGAGAAATACCATACCCCAAAGTTTTTAAGGGCTTTTGTTCGCCATCAGTCATGATATAACATTGACCGTAAGCAAAAACAACAGTTTTCCCGAGCTCGGGAAAGTCATAAACATGGTTAAACGTTTCAAGACCTCTTTGAAAATTGCCTATCCAGCTTGTTCCGTCACTGTTGAAAAATTGAACAACAAAACCTTCAGAGTAAAAAGGTATTCCATCCGGTGAAACAGGGACATACATCGGCCCATACGAAGGAAGCCCGGCTAGTATTTGATAACGTTGCGCTGACAAGATGGATGTAGATTATAGAACCAATAATTATACGACTGCTATTATACACTATTTTGGGTAAATTAGCCAGAACTGGCTTGTTTGGTTGCAGGCCACCACAAACAGTGAATCCCATTTATGTTTTGGAGCACCTGCCTGAGTATGATTAGTAATCCTTTCTGGAAACCTCTTTGCCATGCTCATATACAATCTCTGATTTGAGTTGACCGTTGTCATCAAATGTCTTGGTAATACCATGCTCCTTGCCGTTTTCCATTTCCTGGTAAATCTTGAGAACACCGTTGGTATAAGTAAATTGTTTGCCGTGCCTTTTATAGTCTTTGTACTCCTGTTCATTGTGGTTAAGGTGCCCTGGCCAACCGCTATAGTCAAAAACATATAAACCCGTACCATCTTTGAGCGTTTGCACACCCTGTTCGTTCCAGCAATTATGAAGGATGAAATCCCCATTGATAAACTCTGCCTCAAATTGCTTGCTGCCATCCCTGTGGTATTTTAGCCACCATCCTTCCCTTTGAAACGAAGATATGAATACGGCGGTCTCTGCAAGCTGTCCATTATCATGATACATTGAATGTTTAAAGCCATTGGGAATGGCCTCCTTTCGAATAGAAAGCTTCAAATGTCCATTCTCAAAATATTCGTCCCGCTCTCCGGTCTGTTCGCCATTTAGATAATATATTACCTCTTTGGGATTCCCGTTTTTATAGAAGCTTTTGAATGGCTCACTTACAATACCATTTTCAACAATGAATTCCTTGCCTTCTTCATCCAGGCAAAATTCATCAGGATGTTTACGGATATAGTTTTCTAAGTTCTTCATGGTTTGCTCGTTGAGCTCATAATACGCATCGTCAAGCTCCTCCATGTCTTCCAGTTGATTATACAGGCCACTTAAACCTTCAAGCCCTGTAGTTCTTGCCTGCTTCAATTTCTTGGAGTCTCTTAAATAAAGCTCATAGGAGCGGTTCACAAGTTCAGCCATGATGAGATCACCTATATGCTTTAGCGATTTTATGATAGTAGGCGTATACTTGCCATAATCATTAAAGTAATATTGAATAAACCCGCCATTGTTTACCTGCATATCCAGGAGAAACCAATAATAAGCAGCTTTTTGCCCATAGGAAAACGCCTTGCCGCGCTCTTTTTCATATTTCTTTTCTCCGATGTATTCAGCTAACGGCTCAAAAATAAACGAGCCAAAATCAGACCCGGTGAGCGTAAAGAAATTGTCCTTATTCAAAGAGGGTTTATAGTGATTGGCTTTATCAAATTCCCAATAAGGATCGTTTTCGGGATTGGCAGACCTGAATAAATTGAATATACCCATTGACAGTAAGCGGCTTAGAATAATTATACAGGGAAATTAAGCATAACATTTTAAATAGCATACAGCCTGGAGCGATACCTTCACATGAGGACCAGCATTCGATAGAGAATCGTTTTACTGCTTTTTCATAGAGGCAGCAATATCTACAAAAGGAGCCACCCATACCTGCGATTCATTTTTCTTCAGGAACTGAAGTAATTCCCTGTGCGCTTCCGCAGATACGTTGATAGAATGATCGCCTCCCACACCATGAAAAACAAAAATAACCAGCGCATTACTCTCCATGGCTCTTTTAACGGCGTCTATCAGTTGAGTACCTGTATTTCCGTTAGGCGCCATCCACTGGATAGTCCTGCCACCAAAACCATTCACTTCATCGGCATCAGGAGTGCCATCGCGCATGGCTACAAAGTCATCCTTTACTTTATAAAGAAAAGAAGAGTCTGCTACTTTCGAATCACCACAGGGGCAGGCCAGTGTTCTTCTCTTTTTGCCATCAGTGGCTTCCAGCAGCGCACTATTCATTTTTATCTCATTGACAGCGCGCAGCATTGTATAATTATTCAGGTCATAATCGGGGCGTACCCATTCGCGGCCGGGCCGTTTGCCGTAGCAGGGATGAAACAACGTATGATTGCCCAGCTCATGTCCGTTGGCTGCAGCCTTTCTCCATGCAGGAATACGTTTGGTAAAAGCGTCGGAAGAACCGATCAGGTAGAAAGTAGCTTTGAAACCCATGGAATCGAGCGCAGGTATCACTTTGTCGAGGTGGATATTCAGGGCATCGTCGTAGGTGAGGGCAACCGCACACTTTTTATTATTCCAGGTGGTGCGGTTTTGTGCACAACCCACAATACCATTGAGCAATAATAGTAAGGCTAAACAGGCTTTGGCAATCTGCATGATGAGGTTGGTTAAGGTTAAACCAAATATAACTTTTTCCCCATTCACCCCCTTGACGTATTAGACAAACGACCCGAAAAACGAGACAACCGCTACAAATGGTCTATCCGTATCCATTGCATACCCGCAGCTTCGGCAGCTTTCACACCAGGCACGCCGTCCTCGAAAACAAGACATTTGGTGGGATCAACGCTCAGTTGTTTGGCAGCCAGCAAAAAAGGATCAGGGAAAGGCTTTCCGTTGGGCGTTTCTCCCGCACATACCAATACCTCTACAAGCTGACTGATGCCCAGCAGCCGGAGCGTTTTGGACACGGAAGCACGCGTCCCGCCGGATACCACACCGATACGTACCTTGCCGGCATGCGCCTTCAGGTGCGCTACCACAAATTCGATAGGCTTGGTCTCGGTGATAAAAGAACTTTCGTACAATATATTCTTTTGCTGAGCAAAAACGACCGGATCAAAATTGGCATGGTAACGCTTCCTGATCTCATCGGCCACCTGTATAATGGGCCAGCCTGCCAGCTCGTCGATAATGGCATCATCCAGCTCGAAACCGTACATGTTGGCCACTGCACGGTAAGAGGCTTTGTGCGCGCCCATATTATCGGCCAGGGTGCCATCGCAGTCATACAGGAAGGCGTCGAAGTTGCCATTACTCAACCGCGTGAGCATCGCTTGTTTGTCGGGAGAAAGGGAAGTACCGCTCATAATTACTTAACCAATTTTATATAAATAAGAATTGTAGAATCGCGAAAACCATCCCGGCCTGGAAACGCCCCGCTCCACCAGGAAAATACCAATCCCTGCACAGCAAATACCCGCCAGCACATCCAATATATAATGATGGCTGGTGTATACTGCTGCCCACCAGATGCCCCCCATGATCACCGCAAAAACAATACTGCCATACCGATAGCGGCCCTTGATGCCATAAAACAACACGATCACCGGATAGGAGGAATGCAAAGAAGGCATAGCGGCAAACACATTCGAACCCTTCGCATACAGCGATTGAAAGATGGTAACACCCAACAGATCGTCAAATCGCTTCAGGCCGGCAGTATTGCCAGGCGTACCGGCAATAAGATCGAACCCATGCTCCTGTACATACCATGGTGGCGCTGCCGGGTAAATATAATACACCACAAAACCCAGCATATTGACCACGAAGAAAGCAAGCAAAAAACGCAGGAACAAAGCCCTGTTCCGGAAAAACAAAAAAGTGGCAAACAGCAGCGGCACCGGCACCCAGCATAAATAAAACAACCCGCTCAAAAAGTCACCCGCCGTAGTAGGATGTTGCAGGAAAAACTCATTGGGCGTAACCACGCCTGCCGGGGTATTAATGCCAAAGAGTTCCTTTTCTGTATTATACAGCTCCCCAATGTGCACGTTGTTGAACGCATAATTGGGGAACGCCTTCATATAATCATAAATGATCCAGTAAACGATGAAGATGGAAAACCCGGTAATTAACTTGCGTGTGATGCCGGAAAGATAATACAGCCCGTTAAAAATAAGGATCAGCACCAACTGATCAGGTTTGAATCCCACCAGCCAGGTCGATAGCAACAGGTAAAAGGCGGATATAAGGGTTGTGATAACAACAGTTCTCGGAGCAAAAAAAACAGCGGGCGCAGATTTCAGCATATTACTTTTTCTTCTTGGGAAAACCTGATCTTAAAATGACGTCCCACAGCGAGGAACTTACGCCATACCCCTTGGTGGGGTCTGAATAATGATGCAACATATGATGCTGCTTCACCCGCTTCATCAGCTCACTTTTGAAGTTATAATGATGCATCGCATAATGCATCATATCATACACGAGGTAGCCGGCAATAAAACCGGCATAAAAAGGATACAGGTAAGTTTTATTAGGAAATAGCAGGGAAAACAAGAAATAAAACCCGATAGCCAGCGGAATGCTGGCAGAAGGAGGCATCACGAGGCGCTTTGCATCCTTGGGATAATCGTGGTGTACACCGTGAAAGATGAAATGGATACGCTGGCCCCATTCGGAAGAAGGTTCAAAATGGAATACGAAACGGTGCAATACATATTCTGTAGCCGTCCACACAGCAACGCCTGCAGCCAGGAATAGAAAATAATAACCTACGGCAATGCCGCTATCGAAGGCGAGCCATGTCATTACCCCGATCACCGGAATATAAATAAACAACGGTATGGAGAAATGCACTTTAGACAGCGCTTCCATCCAGTTACTCTTGAACATCCTCACCGAGTCTGTAGAGTTGGATACATACAACTTTTTCATCGCACGAATATTTTTAGATCGATCACTCTTTTATCTCGCTGGCCAATACTTTTCTACGCTCAACAACAGGTTTACCAGTAGCCGGATCAGTACCGCTCAGCTCGAAGTACTCGATGTCGGGCGACCACATGGAGCCACCGGTGATCTTCACAAACACACGACGCAGCAGCATCATCTGACCGTTGATAGGAGCATAAAGCCTGTGCACGCCGTCTGCCCCTTTCCTCAGGTACATGGAATAGCCTGCGTAAGAAACCAGCCTTATACGGTAGCTGCCGTCCTGCTGTTGCTTCACCTTCACCCCATAAGCAAAAGTACGCTGGATCCAGCTCAGCTCGGCCCGTTGACTTTGCTCGGTATACCTGATCCAAAAGGGGTGAACAGGGTTACGTGTATCGAGCGCCCCATCCTTATAATTCAACTCGTATACGATCGTGTTGGTATTGGAAGTCCGCTGCAGGTAAAACAACTGCTTGGCATCAGCCGGCGGAACCGGAAACCCCTCCTGCGCTGCTCCCCGCAAAACAGCTACACAACCCACCAATACAAGAAATAAAATGCGTTTCATACTCTATTTGTCGAGCGCCTTTTTAGCGTCCATTAATCTTTTAATAGCAGTAACATTTGTCAATACAGCCATCACGGTAATAGGGATGGTGAACACCGACATGGTTTCGAATACATGGAAAGGGATACCGGGTATCGACAATTTATAATCGCCTCCAATAGCAGAAGCCGTAATGCCACAGGCAATAGCGGATACGGCAGTCAATACCACTCTTTCCGGCCGTTGCATCAAACCACCTTTATTTTGGATGCCCAGCCCTTCACTGCGCGCGCGTGTATAACTCACCATCATGGAGCCGATCAGTGCTATAAAGGCAAACAGGGAACTCAGGAAATAGTGATGCGCTACGAGGTAATAACAGATGCCGAGGAACATAAAAAGCTCACTGTACCTGTCCAGCACCGAATCATACAAAGCACCAAACCGGGAGCTCATATTGCCTACCCGTGCCACCTGTCCGTCGAGCATATCGAATAAGCCGGCAAACAGGATCAGCCCGCCTGCCCAGCCAACATAAGAAAAGTCTCCCCGGTTGCCTTCCTCGGCACCCAGGATAAATACAATGGCCACACCGATATTCAATACCAGGCCGGTGGTCGTGATGAAATTAGGCGTCACACCTATCTTCACCAGGCCACGCACCACAGGGTCTATGATACTGTAAATCCCCTTTTGCAAACGGTCACGCATGGCAATCTGGCTCATAACAGAATAGTTTAAAAATCAAACTTTACCCTGGCGCGTATGCCCCAGTTCGGAGCATCCGGATTTTCCAGGTACGAAAGACGCTTCACTAAGTCCACACGCAACACCTTGAATATATTACCGATGCCGACATTGGCCTCCATATAAGGCTTGTTGCCAAGCGAAAAAGTAGTAGTAGTGCCGTCCTCATCCTTAGGGAATAAAAACGTGTTGTTATTATAGGCAGGATTATTTTCCTTGCGCACACCACCATACAACAGCTTAAAGCCAGCCACCTCACGCAACTTCAGCTTCTTGATCAGTGGCAGTTTATTAAAGATGAAACCATTGAAATAATAATCTGTGCTTACCGATACATAATGATCACTCACAAACTCCATAAAGTTCATCATGTTGAAAGAGTTCAGCTGGTAAGCATACGATTGGTTGGCCCGGTGTATCGTAAGCAAAGGGTAGGGGAGCTGCCCGAAAGTATAACCGCCCTCTGTTACCACGTCCGCATAACCAAACTGCGATAAATAGAACCGCTTGAAAATATTAAGCGTCAGCTGCTGATAATCATAATCACCCTTCACCAGGCCTTTAAAGCCCTGCGCATAGCGGAGGCGGAAAATAGGATACTTGTTGTAGATAGGAATACGGTAAGCCTTGCCCTGATAAAACTGCTCATTGGGAGCCCAGCGCAATTCAGCCGAAAGCTCCGTAGTGGTAATATCAGGAATAGTGGTTACATCACTGCCATTGGGCTTTTGATAAATGATACTGCCCGCTGCCTGTTGCTTCCAGTTCTTGAAGCCGAAAGTATAGCGGAAGTTCTTGCCAAACTCCCGTACATACTCGGCAGTGAAAATGTCGTTATACAGCCACCTGTTATTATCACCCCGCTTGAAAGACAGCAGGAAGTTGTCTTCCTGTACAAACTGCAATTCCTGTCCAGGGATCTTCGTGTCATGCTGGAAACCCAGCCGTATAAAGTTGAGTGGGTAGGAATAAATTGACTTGCCGTTGAAAGAGTATGCGCCGGATAAAAAGTACTTCACCTTTTCATCCTTGAAACCATAAGCCACATAATTTTCAAAATACAGCCGTTTGCTGAACTTGGGGGTAGTACGTCCGCCAAAGCGCAACCTGAAACCCTCCACGGGGTTGAAGCTGTAAAAAGCATTCACAGGTCCTATTTCATAAGGACCGGCAGCTTTATAACCCGCCAGTAAAAAAGTGGCCCAATCCATCAATCTGCGGTACGACTTCATGTTTTGCAGGCTGTCCATATTGGTGTAGGCCTTCGCTTCTGTAGAGGAGAGCGCCGTATGCCGGTTGGCTGTCCAAAAACTGTCCGTTGTGGAAGCAGGCGCATCAACAATCACTTCCGCTTTGCCCTGGTATACCGAATCGGGACCCGGTTGGTTGATCACGTAATCCTTGTAAGAAACAGAACGTTCCCCCACCAGGCCACCCGAAGCCTTTTTAGACAAAGCAAACTCTGAAAGGATATCGCTCATGACCACATGGTACCGGCCATCGGTTCCGCGCTCGAAATCCTGTTTAATACGCAGCTCTCTTGTCCAGTTGAGGTTGGCATGCCTTGTCAGCTCCATTTGTATCTTCTGCACGGCATAGTTACTATCCAGCGTCACGTACATCATGCCCCTGAACAAAAGATCGTTGGGATTGCGGGGGGCGAAATTCAACCGTACCAGTTTGATACCATCCAGTTCGATCGTATCACGCAGGTAAAACCGGTAAAAAGTAGGAGCGAGGTCCGAGATGGGGCTCAACAATTGATTCGACAGCAACGTAATATTAGGCTCGTAAATATCGATAGGCATATACATGCTGTTGAGGTAGCGTGTAATGCCGTCATTATCTACAAACTCGCCAAGATTTACTTTCTTCTTGGCCAGCACGTATGTCTTTTCCTTGCGTGGATCTTTGCGATAATACTTGTTGGAGATGGTTTCTTCTATGTAAACAGGCACGAGGCTCTTGCCTTCGATCTTCGAAGTATCCTGGTTCTCTACTAAGAACTTGTAATTCTTCAAAAGCCTGCTGTTCATCAGCTTTTCAGGTTTGTTCGTAAGAGAAAGTTCCATCTTCTCGTACTGCTGGTATTGAAGATAGTCAGCAGCACTCATTCTGTTACGGTCCCTGTTGTCGACCACTTTCCTGATCAGGTCTACTGCCGGATTATTCTTGTTACTGTACTTGGTCCTTCTTCTTTTATTTACCACCACAGCCTCCATCTCCTCCAGCTCCAACGCAATATCTACGTCTTGCGTAGTGCCTGCGACGATCGTTTTCGACTGTACCTTATAACCGGCAAAGGAAAACTGCAATGTAACATTCTTGGGGTTGGTGGTAGAAATGGAATACCTCCCATCCTCGTCGCTCACTACGCCCTTATTGCCTTTAAAATATACGCTTACAAATGCAAGGGGTGCATGGGTTTGGGCGTCTCTTATAACACCCCTTACCACGGTTTGCCCTTGGGCAAATACAAAAGAACAGGCAAAAAAGAAGAATAAAGCCAGTACTTTCCTGATGTCAATCAAACTAATCATCATCTACCAATTATTGCTAAACACGAAATTCTTTTGCAAGGGATAATTGTACAGCAAAGCAACCAGCAGAGATGTAATCACTTTCGATACCGCATAATGCACGCCGGCACATGAAGCAAGCAAGTATACACCACCTGTATTCAACAACAAATTGCCGGTCCATACCAGCGCGTACTTCCACAGTTGCCTTACTGCCCTTTCATCACCTGCCCCGAAAACCCAATGCCTGCCTATTAAAAAATTAACAATACCCCCTGTTATCGTTCCTGCCACTGCTGCCGGCACCACGTCCGCCCTGCACAATTGCACCAACAGTACAGTCATCAAAAAATCACTCAGCGAAGCCACCAGCGATGCCATATTGGCCTTCAGAAAAGTGATCATGATCAAAAGAGTTTAGCCGCCACAATTGCCCGAAGGATCAATTGGGCATAAATACCTGCCAATACATCGTCCGCCATCACACCCATCCCACGGGGCAGCAATTCTGCCCGTCCTATACCCAGCGGCTTTACAATATCGAAAAACCGGAACAGCACACAACCAATTATAATATATACGAGATCAGGAGGCAGAAAAGCTAAGGTGATCATCATGCCCGCCACCTCGTCTATAACAATTTTGTTGCTATCATGTTCCCAAACAGTCTCCATTTTTGTGGAACTCCAGACGCCCACCGCCAGCAAAACAACCAGCAATAAAGCCTGGTAAACGTATCCCATTGGAAAACAATACCATACAATGCAAAAAGCAACTGCGGCGGCAGTGCCTCCCCCTTTCCGGAGAAAACCTATACCGCCCGCAGTTGCAATAATGCTGGCTATATTCGTCATATAGCCGGTTCTGTTTCTTTTGTCAGGTCCAGCGCAGGCAGTTCCTGCGTATCCTGTTGCTTTATAGTGCGCAATACCTGCTTCAGTGTATTCAGTTGTTTGAAAACATCATTCTCTGCCTGCTCGCCATTTTGCGTTTGGGGCGATTTAAGGTAAAATGACAGCCAATCCTGTACACCATACATGCCTGCACGTTGAGCCAGGTCGGCAAACAATGCCAGGTCAAGTACGATAGGGGCCGCCAGGATAGAGTCGCGGCACAGGAAGTTGATCTTGATCTGCATGGGATAATTGAGCCATCCGAAGATGTCGATATTGTCCCAGCTTTCTTTATTATCACCATGAGGAGGATAATAGTTGATGCGGATCTTATGATACAGATCACCGTAAAGATCAGGATGCAGGTCGGGGCGCAGGATATCTTCCAGCACACCCAGCTTGGATACTTCCTTCGTTTTGAAGTTTTGTTCGTCATCCAGCACCAGCCCATCACGGTTGCCCAGGATGTTGGTAGAGTACCAGCCGGAAACACCCAGTGAGCGGGCGGCCAGGCCAGGCGCTACGATCGTCTTCATCAACGTTTGACCCGTTTTGAAATCCTTACCGCCAATAGCCGTTTTCGTTTTGCGCGCCAGTTGCACGATCGCAGGAATATCAGTAGTTAAGTTAGGAGCACCGTTGATGAAAGGAATGCCCTGGCTCACGGCAGCATAAGCATACACCATGCTGGGGGCAATATTCACATCATTGCTCTTTAATCCCGCTTCGAAAGCAGCGATTGTTTCATGTACGGCTGATTGCTCGAGGTACTTCTCGGTAGAACCAGTCCACACGATCACTACGCGGCTTACATTATTGGCCTTCTTGAACGTCTCGATATCTTTGATCAGTTCCTGGGCAGCATCCCACTTGGTAGCAGAATTCTTGATGAACTTGCCATCCAGGTTCCTTACATAATCCCTGTCGAAAACAGCACGCATAGGCTTGATCACTTCCAGCTCGGGCCTGATGGAATCCAGCAAACGCTGGTCAAGTACCCGCGCATGAGTAGCCGCCTGATATATATTGTCCTCGTAAATGTCCCATCCACCAAATACTACATCTTCCAACGCAGCCAATGGCACATAATCCTTAATAAGGGAATAATTGTCTTTGCTTCCTTCTTCCAGCTCGATATGGCCGGTTTGAGTAAGAGATCCGATCGGTTTGGACAAACCCTTCCTGGTGGCAATAACACCCGCGATCATAGTCGAGGCCACTGCGCCCAAACCTGGGAGCAGGATGCCTAATTTTCCTTCTGCCGGCAATATTTGTTCTTGCATAATCCTTATTTTTTTCTTGTATAAATTATAACCACTTATTTTGATGATACCAGTGCAACGTCTCTTTGAGCCCCTGCTCCAAAGAATACTGCGGACAAAAGCCCAGTTGTGTTTTAGCCTTCTCGATACTGCACTGCCAGTTTACAGCTGTCAGCTCATGCAGCTTCTCCCGGTTCAGCACAGGCGCTTTACCACGCCATCCATACAGCCGCTCCATGGCAAAAGCAAGCCCCTTGATCATTCCGTAAGGCAGGTGCAATCGTATAGTTTTCCGGTGTAGCAATTGTTTCGACAGATTGGCCAGTTCATACTGGCCATAACTCCTGCCATCGGAAATATTGAACACTTCATTCGACAGGCCGGAGAACAAGGAGTTGATGATCACCGAAGCCAGATCCTTTACATATATAAAGCTCAATCGTTGTTCGATCCGCCCTATGTATGCCTCTATTCCACGGTTGATGGAGCGAAACATGATGAAAATATCCCGTTCACGGGGGCCATACACCGCTGTAGGCCGCAATACTACCAATGGAAGCGACGGCACAGCCTGTAGCTTTTGTTCCCCCAGCAACTTACTCCTGCCGTAAGCAGTCACAGGCGCTGGTTTTACAGCCTCCGTGATCACTGCATCGTTGCTATTCAAAGGCCCCATGGCTGCAAGGCTGCTCACATAAACAAACTTGTTGAGTTTGTCGCCAAGACCTGCTAAAGCAGCGGTGGCCAGGTTCACACCATAATCTGCATTGATGGTATCATACGCTTGCTGAGTCACTGCGCGGGTAGCGCCCGCTGCGTGTACGATGTAGTTACATCCTGTCGCGGCCAATTGTTTCGTCAGCAGCTCCGGGTTGGTATAATCCAGTTCACAGTACCCAATGTCATAACCCCTCAGGTGGCTTACATCACTGCCAGCCCGTATGCCGGCATACACCGAAAGCCCGTTGCGCAGGGCCGCTTCGATCAGATGAAAGCCGATGAATCCGCTGGCGCCTGTTATCAATACCCTTTCCTTCATAACGGTTTTTCGTATATGCGGTAGCGCTTATACACCTTACCGTTGATGTTCTCAAGACCCTTATTCATGAGCTCATTATGCTCCAATATCCACGAAGCCTCGCCGCCCTTCATCCGGCGGGCGCTTGCCCTGCGGATAATAGCTGCATAAAAGCAGGCCTCGATACCCAGCTTACGGTATTCTTTCTTTACACCCAGTGCCAACACGCGCAGGCGATTCACTTTCTTCATGCCTAAGAGCAGCTTGAAGATGCCGGTAGGAAGCAACCTGCCGCGCCTCACCTTGATCAGTATCTGGTTGATGTCAGGTATGGCCAGTGCAAAACCGATCTGTTTGCCATTGTGCTCGGCGATCAGGCACAACTGTTCATCCAGCACCATCTTCAGGTCCTTCGCCAGGTAGTTGAACTCATTAGTCGTCATGGGCACAAAACCAAGGTTCTCATCCCAGGCATCATTATATATTTCCAACACCTTTTTCGCCTCATTCGCCAGGTCCTTCTTCTTCACGGTGCGGATCGTGATCTGCTTTTGTTTAAGCCGTGTAAGCAGGCGTTCTTCCAGCAATACAGGGCGGTCGCCAACTTCCTCGATAGGCAGATCATAAGCCAGCAGGTCTACCTTTTTGTGCAGCGACACCTGCTCCATCAGGGTAGTATAATAAGGCTTATTATAAGTCATCATGGCGAGCGGCGGCTGATCGAAACCATCGATCAGCAGGCCACAAGGCTCGTTGGTCGATGGGTTCACCGGACCAATAATGGTAGTAGCGCCTTGTTCCTGCAGCCATTGTTCGGCCGATTCAAACAAGGCAAGAGCGATCTTCGGGTCATTGACACTTTCAAAAAAGCCAAAGAACCCATCAGTTGTATTATTAAAACGGTTGTGGTTATTATTCAGGATGGCAGCAATCCTTCCGCTGATCACATTATCCTTATAATACAGGAAGAGCTGCACTTTCGAATGTTCATGGAAAGGATGCTTGCCAGGCGTCAGCAGATCGCGTTGCGCAATAAAAAGCTCAGGCACATAATTCGCATCCCCTGCATACAGATCATGCGGGAAGTCGATGAAAGCCTTCAACTGCTTCGAAGAATGTACGATTACAATACCGGTCATGCACTTTCTTTTTTCAGTTCCAGACCAATACCCAGCATCAGGGCAGTTTCCTTCATCTTTTCTACAGCCTCTTCGATCTGGCTGAAAGAATGAGTGGCCATCAGCGATAACCGTATCAGTGATGATTCAGAAGGAACGGCAGGAGATACCACGGGGTTCACAAATATGCCTTTATCCTGCAGCGCCTTGGTAAATAAGAAAGTCTTATGGTTGTCACCAATGCGCACAGGGATGATAGGACTTTGTGTCTCGCCGGTGTTGAAACCCTGCTCTTTCAATAAGTTCAGCATGTGGTTGGTATTATCCCACAGCTTATTGATACGTTCAGGTTCTTCCTCGATAATATCCAGCGCAGCTATTACACTGGCGGTAGAAGCAGGCGTCATGCTGGCGCTGAAAATAAGCGCCCGGGCCTTGTGCTTCAGGTAATCGATCACAGCCCTGTCACCAGCCACAAAACCTCCCAGCGAAGCCAGTGACTTGCTGAAAGTACCCATGATCAGGTCCGTTTCATTGGTAAGATTGAAGTGAGAAGCAGTGCCGGCGCCATTCACACCAATAACGCCCAATGCATGAGCGTCGTCCACCATCACGGCAGCACCATACTTTTCTGCCAGCGTGGTGATCGCAGGCAGGTGGGCTATATCCCCCTCCATACTGAAAATGCCATCCGTAACGATCAGCTTGAAAGCATCCGCAGGCAGGTTCTTTAACCGCTGTTCAAGATCGCCCATATCGTTGTGGCGGTACTTGATCACCCTTGAAAACGAAAGCCTGCTGCCATCGATGATGGAAGCATGATCGTATTCATCCAGCAACAACACATCGGCGCGGCCGGCCAGTGCCGACAACACGCCCAGGTTGGCCTGGAAACCCGTACTGAAAAGAATAGCATCCTCCTTGCCGGTGTAAGCGGCCAGTCTGCTTTCGAGCTCCACATGTAGATCCAGCGTACCGTTTAAAAAACGGGAACCTGCGCAGCCACTGCCATATTTTGAAATAGCGGCGCTGGCAGCTGCTGCTATCCTCGGGTGGTTCGTCAGGCCGAGATAAGAATTAGAGCCAAACATCAACACACGCTTGCCGTTGAGCACCACTTCGGTCTCCTGCCCCGATTCAATCACCCGGAAATAAGGATACATATTTTGCTCTCTGATCAAATCCGCGTCTCTGAATGCAGAGACTTTTTGCTGTAGTATATTTCGCATGAATCAACTTTCCAACTTATAGATATTCCGGTCAACGTTTGCAAAGTTGGCAAGTGGCTGACATAGCTGCAATGTCAAAAAGTCCCCGGTATATGTCTAAAATTCTCCTACTTTCAATGACCAACTTTTTGTTGAAAAATAGACATATCGTGCGTGAACAATCCCGCCACAAGGCTTGTTTTGCGATTGTATAACGCTCACCTATAGACACGAAAATAGGCATGCCTGCAGGGCAGTTGCACCGGTAGATCTGAACATGACAATAATATTAGGCGCTTCTACGGTAACTGGAAGGAGTTATGCCAGTATATCGCTTAAAAAATTTACTGAAGAAAAACTGGTCACTGAAGTCAAGACGGTCTGCTACCTGCGCAATACTCAACGTATGATCACGGAGCAAATTCTTGGCTTCCATGATCACCTGGTCATCGATATACTTTCCCGCCGTTTTGCCCGATAACTTCTTTACCGTTTGCGTGAGGTACTTCGGGGTCACATAAAGCCGGTTGGCATAGAATTGCAGGCCGCGTTCCGTCTTCACATGTTCTGGTAGTAAAGCCAGGAAACGCCACAATAGTTCCTCTTTTCGGTCGTGCACTGCTTTCTTCTGGTTCGTGTACCTGTAGTAAATACCCGCCAGCTCGAATTGGAACACATTAAAGAAGTTGCGCACCACTTCGGCGGCAAAAGGATTATCCTCTCCGGAAACATTCTTTTCCTGCAACAACTTGATAACCGTCATCAACTGGGAGGCATCATGCTGCGTCAGATGAAGATGCGTACAGGGGTTGGCAGAAAGATATTCGAAAGAGTCGATATGTTTTTGGGAGAGCCCCGTATCCATGAGGAAATATGGGGTAAAAGCTACACAGGCAATATTGCTGCAGTCCTCGGCGCCGCCGGAATAACGTACCGCATACGGCGGTATGATCATGAGGTCATTCTCCCGGATCACATAATCCTCCTCATTCAGTTGTAGCGTTAGAGAACCATGCGTAACCAGTATAACCCAATAAGAATCAGATCGGAAGGGGTGCTGAAAAGAAGGCTTTTTACGCTCGGTTTTACTGAGCATGATCTGAAGATCGTCCGGGTACCAGGAATGTCCGGCATAGTCATTCAGGTCCCTGATTGTGTGGAGGCGTACAGGATTTTCCCTCATACAAAAAGATTTAAGTTGTACGAAGAATCCCAATAATGTCCCCCCGGTATATTGTATAATATACGACAGATCAGCTTCAAAATCATAGCAGTATAGGTTTCCATGGCTTCCCGGATCATCTGAGCATGACAGGGAAGTCAGATTAATGTTGAGGGAAAAACACCCAAATCCAACGGATTGTTCGACGAATCTAAAAAAAATTATAGAAAAACTTCTTACCTGTCATCCTGAGCCTGTCGAAGGGTCATTCGCTATCCATTTGCCAGCTTCCAGTCGGCAAAACGCTGGTCGAGCACCCGCTTCAGCTTGTCATAATTCTCCCAGGTATCGGCAACATGATAAATTGAGGGGAGGCCCTGACCAAGCGTCATTTCATAGTCAGCGAGGTATTGGCCCTTCTCGAAATCGAAATAGGCCAAAGTAAACCGGTTGCCCGGCTCATTAATGTCTTCTGGCAATAAGGTGCCGTCGCAACATTGTTGAAAAAGCTGCGTGCCGGTCAGTTCCTTTTTCCTGAATTGCTCTATTTCATCTGCGAGGTCACCCTTGAAATCTTCGCTCATCAGGTCATTGTCCAGTAACCATCCTACGAACATACCTGTATGAATATATGCCTGGTAACTGTCCAGCCCTTCAGGAAAATCACCTTCGTAATGCCATTTTGCCTTATCGTATACCATAAGGATCTAAGTTCGGATTTTCTGCTATCTTACCGACATGAATTGCTCGAAAGTCGGCCAGTTTTACGGAACCACCAATGAAACCATCCACCTCGATGGTGTTACGCTGACGGATACTGTATATGGACAGGACCGCGTACCCTGGCATTTTCATGAACACAATTACTTCACCTTTATCCTCCAGGGAGGAGTGATAGAAGGTAATAAAAAGCACGTGTACGAGTGTTGCACGGGTGATCTGTTGTTTCACAACTGGCAGGATGCACATTATAACATTGCCTCAGGCAGGTTTACCCGCGGCGTTCATGTGGAGGTAAGCCCACAATGGTTTGATTACTTTGACAAAGCCAACAACATTACCGAAGGAAGCATTCGTATTGCCGATCCACGTATAAAAATGCTGATGTACCAGGTGGTGAAAGAGATGAAGCTGGCAGGCAATGCCGGCCAGTTGAGTATCGATACCCTGGTATTGGAAATATTCGGTTTGCTGACCAATACAGTCCTTGTTGCTGGAGAAAGAAAGCCACAATGGGTAAGCAGGGTACGGGAAATACTCCATGAGTCAAAAGACGACTGGAAACTGGCCGATCTGGCCAGGTCGGTAAATATTCACCCGGTCCATTTATCCCGCCATTTCTCCAAATATTTCGGTATGTCGCTGGGGGATTATGTAAGAGCGATCAAAGTACAGCGCGCGCTCACCTTGCTGCCCAATGATGAACTGTCCCTCACAGATATTTCTTTTGAATGCGGTTTCGCCGACCAGAGCCATTTCATCCGCTCCTTCAAGTCCTTTTACCAGGTAACCCCGCTACATTATCGAAAGTTCCTGTTAAAAAAGTAAGGTGAGTATTGTCACCCTGAATCGCTGTCATCCTGAGCTTGGCGAAGGGCTGTCGAAGGATTGTTCGCTATACACCTTATTGCTGACCGGCTGTACTTTTAAAGTAGGTAAAGGTCTTTCCATCATAACGATGCACCCCACTCCGAGGGCCTGCAGCTCCATACCAAATACTGCCATCGTTAGCTTCCAATATTCCCAGAAACTCCATTCTTCCTCCTGACTTAATTTCTGTTACAGTGGGCGTTTTATTGTACAAGGACTTGGCTTCATAACGGGAAAGTGCCCAAATCTCCCCATTACGATTTACGGTACCCGTAGTCCATATGTTTCCTTTTTTATCTTCGATGATAGCAAAAGCCCCCCGCTGCGATACCTTAGTAAAGGTGCTGCAGTCATAGCGCCAAAGACCATAGTTAGAAGGGTCATGGCCCTGGCCATAGCCATTGTCTCCGAACCAAATGTTTCCTTTTTTATCTTCGATTATCGACCAAACGTTGTTAAACGCTTTGCCGTCTTTGTTTTTTAAAACGGTAAACGTTTTTCCATCATAAACGAACATATTCTCTCCTTGTGCACCAAACCAAAGCTTGCCGGTTTTGTCTTCAAGGAGCAAACGAATACTGTTACTGGGAAATCCATCTTTTGTGGTAAAATTTCGAAAAGATTTCCCATCGTAACGGCTTGATCCGATCCAGATATTACCGGCGCTGTCTTCATAAATATGCATAGTTAAATTACTGGAAAGCCCATCTTTTTTTGTAAAATGCTGAAAGGATTTACCATTGTAACAATAAACGCCTGAATCCCTGGCGCCAAACCAAAGATTTCCTTTTCGGTCTTCCAGCACATCCCAGAAGCTGGAGAACCTGGGCGAAATGATTTTACCTGTCAGATTGGTAAAAGATGTTCCATCATATCGAAACACCCCTAAGTAAGAGGCAATCAAAATGTCTCCGTTCCTGGCCCGCCTTACACTCCGGACCATACCCATAGGAAAGCTGGTGGTTTCCGCCTCTTTGAGTTGAGCCTCGGTATATCCTACGCTGGTATTGTCTTTTGGTACACTTGTTTGGTTTTGTCCACAGGAGGTATGAAAAACAAACACCAGGAACAAAGTATATACGTGTGCGTATTTCATATTTTATTTTAATCGGTAATAAGGCTTCAGTTGCTGGTCCTCTTTAGTTCTAAAGTCCGTGAGGGCCTTTCCATCATAACGATACACACCACCTCCGGATCCAAACCAAATACTTCCATCGTTCGCTTCCAGTATTCCCAGAAAATCCATTACTCCCCCTGATATAATTTCGCGTACAACAGGCTTTTTATCGTACAGGGACTTTGCTTCATAACGCGAAAGTGCCCAGACCTGGCCTGCAGGAGGATTTACGTCACCGGTAGTCCAGATATTTCCTTTTTTATCTTCGATGATTGCATAAGCCCCCCGCTCCGATACCTTGGTAAAGGTGCTGCCGTCATAGCGCCAAAGGCCATCAGTGTCACCGAACCAAATGCTTCCCTTTTTATCTTCGATGATCGACCAAACGTTTTTAAACACTCTGCCAGCTGCGTTTTTCAGCGTGGTAAATGTTTTTCCATCATAAACACACGGCCCGTCCCCGGTGGCAAACCATAATTTCCCGGTTTTGTCTTCCATGATACTGTTACCGCCATTATGGATAAAGTTTTGAAAGGATTTCCCATCGTAACGGCTTACTCCACCTCCGGTGCCGAACCAAATATTGCCGGCTCTATCTTCATAAATAGAAAAAACCACATTATTGACAAGTCCCTCCCTGGTTGTAAAATGCTGAAAGGATTTACCATTGTAATGATAAACGCCGGAATCAGTGGAAGCAAACCAAAGGTTGCCGTGGCGATCTTCCAGAACATTCCAGAATCTGCGCGAACCAATTTTACTGGCGATATTGGTAAACGATTTTCCATCGTATCGGAAAACACCACCCCATGATGCCGCAAACAAAATGTTCCCCTTTCTATCTTGCCTTACATGCCGGACCATTCTGTAAGGTCCATAGGAAGTGACTGTGTCTTTGATACTGTAATTGATATTATCTTGATGTGTTTCAGTTGGCTTTTGTCCGCAGGCAGGATGAAATACAGATAGTAAGAAGAAATTATAGATGAGTACATATTTCATGTTTTTCTGTTTACAGCGAAACTACTTTGATCCTTTCAGCTTGAAGGAGTAGGATTGTAAATTAAAGTGTAAACTGTGTAAATTATTGCAATAGTCCCCGTAGAGCTTGCCCCACTTGCGGAGGAGGCTCGCCTTTAAAGGAGGTGTTAATTTCGTTCTATTTTAAAAACCTGCCCTGTTCTAATTTTGTCCTATGAACCAACCCAATAAGTATAGCCATTTCCGCCTGTTGATCTTCTTCGCATTATTGTTAAACAACCCCATTGCTACCGCCCAGGAGGAGATAAAAGACCAGGGCATTACTTCAGCCCTGCACAAAGCCAATACCGGCAGGATCATTTTTACCGACAAACCAATCGCTGCGTCCGGTCTCACACCCGGTGATATGCTGCAAAACTATGAGCTGACCAATAAGAGCAACCTGTTCATCACGGCATTTATGGCCCATTCCCTTACCAACTATATGCACCAGTTGGCTCCCGCGCTTTCTGCAGACAGCCTGCATAAACTGAGCGGTTACCGCTTTTCTCTATTGATCGACGGTCGCCTCATCTACCAAAGCGATATCCAGGGGGCGCCACTGCCACCGGTCCGGGATACGGAGACGGTCATCAGCAAACCCCTGATCGACAATGAGCATGAAGGAGCCTGGTGGAGCCAGTATTTCTGGAGCCGTTTTATGGCCCGTGGAGGCGACAGCGCCTTGACGGAAGGGAAACACCTGCTAAGAATGGAGATTCGCCCCCATGTGCTGGAAACGGCAGGTGACGTTATTGCCGCCGGTGAACTGAACCTGGTAGTTAGAAGAAAGCCGGTCATCGACCTGGCGAAAGTGCAGTTAAGTCCCGTTAAACCATATGCAGATTTGGCTGTCTCCACCGAAACATTTAACCACAATAAGATAAAGGAATTGAAAGGCAGGATCGAAGCAATGGAGTTTAAAAAGATCAACGGCATAGTGGTGATAAAGAATGGCAAAATATTGATAGAGGAATATTTCAACGGAGAAAACCGCAACTCCCTGCACGATACAAGATCAGTAGGTAAATCTTTTGCTTCCACCATGGCAGGCATGGCTATAGGCGATGGCTATTTAAAAAGCGAAGGCCAGACACTCAGTGAGTTTTACCCGTTACAAACATTTGCCCATCATTCGCCCGGTAAGGATAGTGTTACGTTGAAAGACCTGCTTACCATGCGCTCGGCTTTCGATGGAAACGATGAAGACGGCAACTCGCCCGGCAATGAAGAGAATATGTATCCCACGGACAACTGGGTGAAGTGGGCGCTTGACCTGCCTGTAAGCGCCACCAGACCCCGCGAACAATGGCATTACTTCACGGCCGGCGTGGTATTGCTGGGAGATGTACTTAATAAAACAGTGCCCGGCGGACTGGAACAATACGCAAATAAAAAACTGTTTGTCCCGTTAGGCCTCAAATACGAGTGGCAGTATACGCCACAGCAGGTGCCCAACACGGCTGGCGGCATCCGCCTAAACGCACTCGACCTCGCTAAGTATGGACAATTATATAAGAATGGCGGCACATGGAAAGGCAAACAGGTATTGCCGGCATCATGGGTAGCCAAAAGTTTCAGCCGGCAATTGCCCATTCATGGCAGACCGGGTGAGTATTATGGATACCTGTTTTGGAATAAAGAATACAACGTGAATGGAAAGGGGTACGAAACCTATTACTGTTCGGGCAATGGCGGTAACAAAGTTTTTGTGTTCAAAGATCAGCCGCTGGTGATCGTGATAACGGCCAGCGCTTACGGACAAGCCTATGCCCACAGGCAGGTAGACCGCATGATGACCGATTTTATTTTGCCGGCTGTTATAAAGTAATATAACTCAACAATAATGGCCTGCGTCTCCGCACTGTGGAGGCGCAGGCTTTTTTATGCGGTTAATCTATTATTAAGCCTTCATTAATCCTCCAATTCTACATTTAGCTCCTAACGTTTGCATTCTTCCATTTAAACAAAGTCATATGAAAAAACAATTCATTCAAAAAGGCGCCTGTATGGTGCTGACAGCCTCCATTGTTTTGATGTCCCATTGTTCCAAACCGATGGTGGCAGATGGCAAAACGCCAACACCATCCGGCTCCATCACCGACCTCGCATCTCCACCCGGCGATGTAGTAGGCAAACTCACGGTCGGCTACCAGGGCTGGTTTGCCGCCGCAGGCGATGGATCGCCCTATAACAGCTGGCAGCACCAGAACCTTGAAATGTGGCCCGACTGTTCGGAATACACGAACAGTTATGCAGGCATGCCCTTCCTGCAGGATGGCATCGCACAGCCACCCTATAATGGCAACCTGGGCAACGGCCAGCCGGCCAAAATGTTCTCCTCCTACGATCAGCAGGTGGCCAACGTACATTGCAAATGGATGCAGCAAAGCGGCATCGATTGCATCGCCCTCCAAAGATTTGGCAGCGCCATTGTAGTAGGCAGTGTGAAGAAAGCCCAGTTCGATGGCATCGCCACCATGATGAAAAATGGCGCACAAACGTATGGCCGCAAGTTCTACATCATGTACGATTGCAGCGCTACCGACCCCATCGATGTGGACTGGACCAACACCATCACGGGCACCCTCAACCTGACGGCTTCTTCCGCTTATGCTAAGCAGAACGGCATGCCGGTTGTATGCCTCTGGGGAGTAGGCAAATCGGGCCGTGGCACTACAGCCGATTGGCTCACGAAGATCAACTGGTTCAAAGCACAAGGCTGTTACGTGATCGGGGCGCCGCTGGCTAACTTCGCTACCGATACACCCAACCAGCCAGCCTACAATGCCTGCCACATGATCATGCCCTGGTGGGTAGGTAAACAGTCCAACTTCCAAACCTCCTACACCAGTGACCTCGCATATTGTAATGCCAACGGACTCGATTACCAGGGTTGCTCTTATCCTGGCACTGCCTTCGCCAATACAAACGGACAGGCTACTTCTCCGCGCAACCAGATCAAACGCATGTATGGCAACTTCATATGGTCGCAGTTTGCAGGCATGCGCAACGCTGGTGTGCAAAGCATGTATGTAGCCATGTTTGATGAAGCACAGGAAGCCACTTCCATTTTTAAATGTGCGGAAAATGTTTCCCAGATACCAGCCGGCAAATACTTCCTGACGCTCGATGCAGATGGGGTAGTATGCTCCAAAGACTTTTACCTGCGCCTGGTCAACAACGGCCAAAAGATGGTGAAGGGATTGATCCCTTACCAGGCCACACATACCACACCTTACACAAACTACCTCGATGTATGCGATGCCAATACTGGCTGGGCGGGTGGCAATCCCTTGTCGGTGAATACAACCGATAAGCAGGAAGGAACGGCCAGCCTGCAATCCGTTGGCAGCGGTACCGATGAGTTCAAGAAAGTATTTACCCCTTTCAATTCCGGCGCTACGGCTGCCAGCGGCACCATCCGGTTCTGGTACTATGTGTCAGACATTACGAAGCTGGGACCTGCCAACCAGATCGAAGTAGGCAGCGGCGGCGCTGCCGATGTCAGTGAATACAACTGGAACATTGGTACGCTGGTCAATGGCTGGAACCTGATCACCAGGTCATTCAGCATAGCAGGCACCACGGGCGGCACGCCCAATCTGAGTGCCATCAACTGGTTCAGGATCTATCATGCCAAGACAGGCAGTGTGACCACAAGAGTCGATGGCATCCAGATCTTCCCATAATAGACTGACCCAGCTGAAGTCCTCTGTCAGGCTGAGCCTAAACGCTCTGTCAGGTTGAGCCTGTCGAAACCTCACCGAATTCCCTGTCAGGTTGAGCTTGTCGAAACCTCACCGAATGCCCTGTCAGGTTGAGCCTGTCGAAACCTCACCCGAATTCCCTGTCAGGTTGAGCCTGTCGAAACCTTACCCGAATTCCCTGTCAGGTTGAGCCTGTCGAAACCTCACCGAATTCCCTGTCAGGTTGAGCTTGTCGAAACCTTACCCGAATTCTCTGTCAGGTTGAGCCTGTCGAAACCTTGGCCTTGAACAGCCTATTAGGAAGTTATTAGAAATCCCGGAAACCCGCCCTTTGGTATAAATGTTGGAAAAACGGGGACAGATAAATGCTATTACTTAAATTAAAAAGCATCTCATGAACAGAACATTTAAAACACTGTCCCTGTTTTTCATTACCTCTGCAGCTCTTTTTTCGTTTACCCTGCGCCCTGGTTCCGGTATTAAAGGAACCGTTGCACCCGCTGAAAGCGCCGGTACTGTGTATGCCATCAGTGGCACTGATACCCTGAAGGTAGAAGTAGCCCAGGGCGCTTTCCTGTTTTCCGACATCAAGCCTGGCACTTACAAGGTTACTGTAGAAGCCAAAGCTCCCTACAAGAATTTCTCTAAAGAAGATATCGCTGTAAAAGACGGTGAAGTTGTTGACCTCGGTGCAATCACCCTGGCCCAATAATCCCTAAACACCTCAATTTTTAATCAGGACTGTATAGTCCTGATTTTTGGCGTTTATACAAACCAGCTACGTAAAAACCCCACTGCTTATGTTTATGCCTCGGATTTTGATCATTGAAGATGAAAGAAGTATTGCCGATTCCCTGCTGTCGGGATTAAAAGAACACGGCTTTGAAGCGGTTGCTGCTTACAGTGGTGAGAGTGGCCTCGACCTTTTTTACGAAGAACCTTACGATCTTTTGCTGTTGGATATTAACCTCGAAGGCATCGATGGATTTGAAGTGTGCAAAAAGATCCGGCAAAGAGATACGGGCGTAGGCATTATCATGCTTACTTCGCTACATGCTTTCTTTAATAAGATGACCGGCTACCGGGCCGGCGCCGATGATTACATGGTGAAACCTGTCGAATTTGAAGAATTATTACTCAAAGTAAATGCCTTGCTGCGGCGCACCATGAAAGATGCTTCCGATGCTGCTTCTATTCTTACCAGCAGCAATCTCGAGATGAACCTGGTGAGCAAAGAAGTGAGGCGCGATAATACGAGGATCAACCTTACGGTGAAAGAGTTCCGCCTGCTGGAGTTTCTGCTGCGCAACAAGAATAAAGTGATGACCCGGGCCGAGATAGCCATGCACGTATGGGATATTGATTTCAAAACCAACACCAACGTAATTGATGTGTACATCAATTACCTGCGGAACAAGATCGACAAGGATTTCTCCCCTAAACTGATCCATACGCAAACCGGTGTAGGTTTTATTCTTAAAGAAAACGATAACTGATGCCGGTCAGACTGCGCATAGCGCTCTTATTTACCATCCTGGTATGTGTCATCCTGCTGATCGTTGGCAATGTGGTGTATTATATTTCTTACCAGGGTCGGCTCGATGCCGTTCAGACGCGCCTTACACTGCGTGCCAACAACATCGTCAGCTTTTTCAAACAGGCAGAGGCTGCCAACGGCGAGTTGATCCAGAAGATCGACAACTGGACAGCGGCCCCGCTACGCGATAAAGAGATACAGGTATTCGACAACAACAATATGAGAGTGTATGTCTATTCCGACAGACGGCGCGATACGCTGCTGGTGTTCGACACTGTATTGCTTAATAAAGCGCGGCAACAGGGAAACATTTATTACAGCAATACAAGGAAAGAAGCAGTTGGTATTTATGATCGGGAAAGCGATATCGTGGTGTTTTCCGCTACATCCGATGAGCAAGGTAAGCACCAGCTTTTTCAATTGAAAATGACATTGACATTGAGTCTGGTGGGAGGTGCTTTCATTGCATTGGTGGGCGGCTATCTATTTGCCGGCCGCTTGTTACGGCCGGTAAAAGAGATTGCTGATGAAGTCAATGAGATATCAGGTAAGAACCTTACACAACGCATTCCGACAGGAACTACCAAAGACGAGTGGCATTACCTGTCCAGCACACTGAACCGGTTGATGGACCGGCTGCAAAAGACGTTGGACATGCACCGGCGTTTTATTACCAATGCGTCCCACGAGCTGTCTACACCGTTGGCGGCTATTTCCAATCAGCTGGGCATTGTACTGCAAAAGAAACGGAAGGCCGAAGAATACCATGATGTCATGACATTTGTGTACAGGGATACACTGCACCTGAGTAAGTTGACGCGAACCCTGCTGGAGTTTGCCCAAACCTCCGGCAACGACAGTGGCCTGGAAATACAACCGGTAAGGATCGATGAAGTGTTACTGCAGCTACCCGCTGAAATGGTTCGCATCAACCGTGACTATATAGTACTGTTGGAGTTTGACAACCTGCCCCTGGAAGAAGATGGCTTGCTGGTGTTTGGCAATGAGGAATTGTTGCTCACAGCCGTAAAGAACATAGTGCTGAACGCCTGCAAGTATACGATCGATCATAAGGCCCTTGTGCGGCTCACGGCAGGCAGGGGTGAAGTCAATGTCGAGATCATTGATAACGGGCCCGGTATCCCGGAGAAAGAACTGGGCAGCATATTCCAGCCCTTTTACAGAGGGCATGTAGCCGGCGCTATTCCCGGCTTCGGCCTTGGCCTTTCTTTGACGAGGCGCATCATCAAACTGCATAAGGGACAGATCAGCGTTGAGTCATCAGTGAAAAAGGGAACCATTTTTACCATCCACCTGCCAGCCGGGTTTCAGCAAAATGGAGCCGGTGCCAACGGTACTTACCTTGAAATAGATGAGTGATGCGCGGGAAGCTCTGTAAAAGTTACCAGCTTATTCAAATTTATGTTGCTTTTTAAGCGCTGAGATACTAAATTTTAATCTACGTAAAATGATGCTTACGGAATCGTTTTTAAAAGAGAACTTCTGAATAAAAATGCTGTCTCCGGAACAGCTGTAGTCGAAGTTCTCACGTTCATCATGCGTGCCGATATAGATTTTAAAATTTGTATAGTCTGTCAAATAATCTGAATACAATTCTGCCGAATATGCTCCACCGGAGTAAACGGTATACTTCTGGCGGTAAAGACTATCGCACACGGTATTTGTACTAAATAGATTTTTTTTACTCTTCTTATCGATACAACCACAAAGAAAGATCAACAATAATAATGGTAGTTTTCCCGAAAGGGCTATTGATCCCATAGCACGTAATATAATGTGTAAACAGTCCAATGACCATGTGGTTTGGCCTTTACGAGTGAATAATAGTTGAAAAAAAACGATCACTCATTCCTCAAACTGGTCGTAGGATTGGCCAATGCGGCTTTAATGGTAAGCCAGGCTGTTGTCAGCAGGGCAATCAATACCAGCATAGCCACCGGCAAAGCAAACTGCCACCAGGTGAGTGGCGCCCTGAACGCATAGCCATCGAGCCACTGGCTGGTAAGGAATACAGCGAGGGGGATGGCCACGAGGCTGCACCACAATATCAGCTTCACGGTATTCCAGCTAAGCAGCGCAACGATATGTTGCACGGAAGCGCCTACAACTTTGCGTATGCCGATCTCTTTGGTGCGGCGTGTTGTTGAGTAAGCAGTGAGCCCAAACAAGCCCATGCAGGCAATAAAGATGGCTACCAGTGAGAACAATATAAAGTTGTTGCCAAACTGTATATCCTGCTGGTACTGGCGATGATAAAAGTCGTCGAGGAAGAAATAATCGAAAGATGATTCCGGGAAGAACTCCTGCCACACTTTCTGCAAATGCGCTACACTGCCAGTCATGTCTTTGGCTGCCACCTTCACGGAGAAATAGTCGGCTGGTATCCAGCTGAGCGCCCGGTCCATAAATAAGATCACGGGTGTATAAGCTTCATGCAGCGATTGCTGATGATAGTTTTTGATCACGCCAATGATCTTGTTGGGGCGCTGGGTGAGCGTCTCTATCCATACCTGCTGATTGAGCGCTGCTTCCGGAGAAGCAAATCCAAATTGCCGGATGGCCGCCTCATTCATGACAAGACCGGTGGAATCGTCAGGTCGGTTTTTATCGAATGCCCTGCCCGCCATCACTTCAAGGCCGTATGCATGTATGAAATCATGGTCTACGCTCAACATTTCATATAACCGCTCTTCTGTGGTGGAGGCGCCATAAGGCCTGTTGGCGAGGAACTTGCCGACCTTCTTGCCGGGCACGGCGCCCGATGCCGTTGCCTGCGTTACGCCAGGTACGGCTTTGAAAGCATGCTTGATGCTTTGTATTTTCTGTGCATAGTTTGTTGTCTTTGCCGGTGCCTTGATCACGATGGTTTGATCGATGGTCGTGCCAATCTTTTGTGAGTACATGTAACTCAGCTGGCGGTAAACGGCAATAGTGCCTGCTATAAGCAGGAGAGAAGCGGTAAACTGAAAAGCGACCATCGATTTACGCAGGAGCGTGCCACTGGGCGAAAAAGTGAACCGCCCTTTCAACATGGTGATAGGTTTCAGCCTCACCAATATCATGGCCGGGTAGATACCGGATACGATCATGCCTGTGAGTAATACGATCCCTGTGCGCGTATACAAAGCCGCGTCGAAGAGCAGGCCATGAGCGCCTATATTGTTCAGGAACCCGGGTAGCCACTGCGATGCAGTAGTTACTAATAGGATGGCCAGCACCAGCGCTGCGAGGTTAATGATAAAAGATTCCAGCAGAAATTGAAAAATAAGCTGAGGCGCCCGGGCGCCGTTTATTTTACGGATACCCACTTCACGTGCGCGGTCGAGCGATTTGGTGGTGGTAAGATTGATGTAATTGATGAACGCGATGAGCAGGATCACGAATGCCATGATGTTCAGCAATTGCACAGCCTGCCGGCTACCCTTTACTTCCAGTTCATACTGTTTGGCCGCGTTGAGGTGGATGTCTTGCAACGGCACCAGTTGTATGCCCCATTGCTGGTCTTTCATGGATGGCCCCGTTTTGTACTTTTCTGCCAGGGCCGGGAACTGAGCTTCTATACTGGCTGGTGCAACGCCAGGCTGCAGCTTTACGAATGTATAGCTCTCATGCATATACCAGAAGTCCTTCACCCAGGGGGTGGTGGTAGCCCAGGAGATGAGCATGCTGAGTTGCAGCGATGAGTTGGCAGGCAGGTCTTTGAATACACCAGTCACCATACAGTGGAGGCTGCTATATTGCGTGCTCATATCGAGAAACCTGCCTACAGGATTCTCTTTGCCAAAATACCTTTGAGCAGCGCTTTCGGAGATGACTACTGTGTTGGCTTCTTTCAGTACGGTGAGCGGATCGCCGCTGATCAGCGGATAAGAAAAGAAAGTGAAGAAATTGCTATCCACAAGACAGGCATGCTCTTCCCGGTACCTGATATCGTTGTAGCGTACCATGCGCTCTGCCTGGTGCCAGTTGATACGGACGTAAGTTTCGATGCCTGGCAGGTTGTCTTTCATAGCCCTGGCATAGCCATTGGTACTGGTGGCCCAGTCATCAGTGAGGTCTTCACCTTTGTAAAACTGGCTTTCCACGCGGTAAATACGCTCTCCGCCGGCATGTATCCGGTCATAGCTCTTTTCGAAATTGTTATAAGCGTTGATGAGTAGAAATGCTGCCATCCCAAGAGCAAGGCCAACGATGTTGATGGTGGTGTAAGCCTTGTTCCTGGTAAGGTTGCGCCAGGTAACCAGCAGTATGTTTCGTATCATACCCAATAATATTGAAAAATAGTGGGAATTGAGTATGTTTGGGCATGAAGAAATACTGCGTTTATTTGCTGGTAATAAGTTTGGTCGCGGCTTGTTCCAAAGATGGTGAAAAGGGCACGGCTACCGAAGCCATTTTGATCCCGTCAAGCTGGCAGACCTATAAGTATTTTCTCAACAGTGTGGAAGATCCCAACATGGAAAACCGTGTACCGATCTTTACTTTCCGCAAGGATAGTTTGTATATGCGGTTGATCAATCCACTCCAGCTGGATACGTTCCTGACCGATTTCCGTAACGAGCAAAACCTACAGCTTAAACCGGTGAATAACCCTTTTCAGCGGCCGCTTAATTTAAAGATTGATTCGCTGGAAGGGGGACATTTCAACTTTACGATCACCGATCTCATCACCGGCAGTCACTTGTATAAGACAGTAAAGTTGTAAATTTAATTTTATATCTCTCCAATATGGTATTGAACTATCTGTGGATCTCCTTTTTCCTGATCGCTTTTGTGGTGGCTGCAATCAAGTTGATCTTCCTCGGTGATGTGGTAGTATTTAAAGCCATTGTCGATGGGGTGTTCGAGACAGCCAAAACAGGAGTGGATATTTCCCTGGGGTTGATCGGCGTGATGGCACTATTCCTTGGCTTTATGACGATCGGGGAAAGGGCAGGGGCCATCAATGTATTATCCCGGATCGTGGGACCATTCTTTAGTAAACTGTTTCCCGGCGTACCCCGCAACCACCCGGCGATGGGACATATGATGATGAACTTTTCGGCCAACCTGCTCCAGCTCGACAATGCGGCTACCCCCTTTGGCTTAAAAGCTATGGAAAGCCTGCAGGAGCTGAACAAGGATAAAGAAACGGCCTCCGATGCGCAGGTAATGTTTATGGTGCTGCACGCTTCCGGCTTAAGCATTATCCCGGTAAGCGTCATTGCACAGCGGGTGATCGTAGGTTCGAAGAATGCGACAGATATTTTCATTCCCTGTGTGATCTGCACCTTTGTGGCTACCATGGTGGCGATGATTATTACGGCCTTCAAACAACGCTTCAGCAGCCGCCAGTGGGCCGCTATCCTTATCTTCAGCTTGGTAGGGTCGGCCTGTTTGGCCGGGCTGGCGGTTTTCCTGCGGCACCTGACGCCCGCAAATGCCAGTATCTTTTCTAATGTGCTGAGTACGGGATTGATCATGCTCCTTTTTGTAGTCTTCATCCTCGGCGGTATGTATAAGAAGATCGCTGTGTATGATGCTTTCATCGATGGCGCCAAACAAGGTTTTGAGGTGGCAGTGAAGATTATTCCTTACCTGGTAGGGATGCTGGTGGCCATCAGTGTATTGCGCAACAGCGGCGTATTCGATTATATTATAAAAGGCGCCCAATGGTTTTTCGCGCAATTGGGATTTAATACTGATTTCGTGCCGGCCCTGCCCACTGCTTTGATGCGTCCTTTCAGTGGCAGCGCTTCAAGAGCTATGATGATCGATGCCATGACCAATCCGGCATATGGGGGCCCTGATTCTTTCGTGGGACGTCTGAGCTGCATGTTCCAGGGATCATCAGATACTACTTTTTATGTAGTGGCTTTGTATTTTGGTTCTGTAGGCATCAAGCGGACGCGGTATGCCATACCGGTTTCACTACTGGCCGACCTGGCAGGTATTACTACAGCCATCATTGTGGCGTACAACTGGCCCTGGACAGGACCGGTGCTCGAAGTAACAGTTCCTAAGTAGATCAATTTTCATACAACGAAAAGAGGTGACACTTTTCCAGAAGTGTCACCTCTTTTCGTTGTAGACTAAACTATGTCACCCTGAGCAGCTGTCACCCTGAGCTTGTCGAAGGGTTGTCGAAGCCCTCAAAAACCTTACTCCAGTATCTGCTCCTGGTAGATGAAGCGGCCGTCGGCATCCAGGCCTTGTATCAGCACTTTTACCCTGGTTGATTTATCGTTGTTGAAGAATTTAATAGTGGCCTTACCATCTTTATTGGTAGCCACACGCGGGCTCCACAATAAGGTGATCCTGTTGTCGGGCATAGTTTGCAGCGCCGGGTTGAGGCTATAATCGGGCGTAAAGTATTCTCGTACCGGTGAATAACCGCCCAATTGTGATTTGGCAAAGGTTTTATCATAAATACTCTTGCCCACTGTAACTCCTTTGTGCGTGTATACGAGGATAGCTCCATTGAAGGGGCCAACGGCAAAAGTTTCTGCACCCACGTAGGTTTTTACGAAAGCCACATCGATCATGGAAAGATTGTCCAGCACTTCCCGGCTCACAGGTACTTCATTCAGGTAAAACGCAATACCATTCTGTACATAATCGGGGCCACTGGCTGTGGGGCCTGCACCTTCGCCATCCGTAAAGGTAACACCTCCGGTGGCCGAGCCGTTATCACTGAAAAGATTCAGGCCTGCTGTGCGCGAGAGAGACACGTTGGGGTTCTTCATATCACCTTCCACCACAAAGCCAGGCACGGTGCGGATGAGCTGCCATAAACTGAAATAACCCTGTTTGCCCGGCGCCAGCTTGCGGCCGCCAAACATATATTGCCCGGTAGCATAAGCATTGTTGAGAGAATCAGTAGGAGATAACCTGCGGCCCGTAACAGTTACACTCTTCAGGTATTCGGGCCCCTTCATAAAAGTATCTACGGTGTGCACCTGAGCCAGTAAGCTTTCATTCAGCTTATCGTTGCCCTTTACCGGATCGTAATCGAAAATACCTGCAGAGGCCAGGGCCTTTTTCACAGTATCATAATAATTGGGGTAGAGCGTAACATCGATGACCATGGCCTGTCTTTTATCATTCGTTGCCTGGTAGGAAACGGTAGCATCACCTTTGAACTCCAGGTTGTCCACGATAAACTCCCCTTTGTCGGTCAGTTTCGCTTCCGACAGCAGCTTGGTGGAATCAGCAGCTTTCAGCATAAGATTCACTCGACCCTCCTTGATGATATTGTTGGTGCCGGGCCGGGTAGCTTTTCCCTTGATCGCGATGGATGATTCCACCGGGTATTTGAGTTCAGGAAACTTGCTGGCCAGCACATCCTTCCATACAAACCTGCGCCAGCCATGCGTCATCATCAGTACATCGAGGTGTTTATTGGTGCTGGTATCATTGGCCGCAAAATAGTAGTTGGGATTGTTGATGTTCCCTTTCAGATCGGAGGCAAGCAGCGAAGAAGCGATGATGTTTACGGGCGAGGAGAGGTTGTCCGTAGATACATCGGTAATACATACGGATATGTTGGGGCGCTTGATATCCTTCAGGTTCAGGCTGAGCATATTCTTGGCCTTGCGTGTCAGCGAAATGGTTTCTTTCACCAGCTCAGGCGTCAGCGTATTGGTGTTTTTGATGAATGCGAGGCGTTCTGCGAGCGGATTGCCAAGGCTGTCGAAAACCGTTACCTGGATGATGCCGGGTGGTAAAGCCTTTTTAGGAATTGATGCTGCGGAAGCACCTTCTGCAAAATTCACTTCACCCTGGAATACGGTAGTGTTGTGCATCTGGGCCACGATCAGCAGCCTGTTGAATTGCGATTCCTGCGCTGCTTTCCTTTGCAATATCACGGTGAGGCGGGCTGCCGCATTATTATTGATGCGCATCACAATACCTTCGGCTTTGGCGGCTGGCAATTGTACTTTGGTGGTACGGCCATTGGCGGTAGTAATGTTGGCAGTGTAGCTTTTGCCCGCTGTCGGCGTCAGCCTGAAAGACCCCATGCCATCATGATCACTTTTGAAGGAAGCAACAGCAGCGCCTGTGGCATCAGCAACCGTACCGGTAATGTTCAGTGCATTACCGTATTGGTCATAAGCTTTATAGGCCACTACCGATTCAAGATCGTTGACAAGATCGCCACCTTCGGGGAAGAACTGTACGTTAACCTGTGGGGTTATTTTGGACCCGTTGGTCACTTTCCTGTCCATACCCAATATGTATATTTCTGAATTGAAAATATAATCACGGAAGTTGAGCATCCACAACGTATAAGCCCGGAGTGTATAGTTGCCTGTAATGAGGTCGGGCTTTAGCTGCAGTTCGCAAGCTGTGGATCCGGCACTGTCCAACTGGTACATCTTTTTATGTACTACCTGCCCGTCGCTGTTGATTAGATCCACATAAACGATGCGGCTTAGATAAGTTGGTTTACCATCCAGCGTAGCCCAGGCTTTCATCCAGATGGTTTCGCCTACGGCATAGTAATTCCTGTCTGTTTGCAGGAATACCTTTTCCTGGGGATAGTTCTCGTGGAATTTTGCCAATCCCTGTTCCGTTTTTGCTGTAAGATCAGCAAGTACAGGGAGCTGGGCATGCGCTGCGGGAATGAAAAAAAATAGTAATACAAGGGGGCTAAAGTATTTGTTTTTCATGGCAGTAATTTAATAAAAAAACACCTTGGGGATACAAGGTGTTTTTTTAATTAACTATAGTTTTTAACTATTTATTAAAGATGAGAGAAATATTCGGCCCCCAGATACCTGTTTTGCCGACGTGGCCGCGGGCTACCATGGTAAAGCAGCGTTTGTTGGTCACAGAGCTGGTACCATAAGTGGTGCCAAGCGTGGCAGTGGTACCATTCTTCCTTAATTTAAAGGTATTGGTACCTGTTACCAGCGGTATGGTAATAAAGCCGGAAGATTCTTTGTATTGAATATTTGAAGCCAATACAATATCCGTTCCGGCAGTGTTGGTCACCAGGAAGTCAACCCCTCCGCCTACATTGGGGATCGCATTAGTAAAGTTCAGGCGAACAAAGCCTGAGTCGGCGTAAGTGGTATTGTCATCCAGCACGTAAGAAGTTACGTTGGGGAATGAATCCGTCACCATCAGCGTATGATATTTACCACGGCCTATCTTCATGGTAGTAGCATATACCTTGAGCGAGTCTTCATTAGTGCCCGCTTTGGGTATTGACAGCTCTATTTGTAGGTCGGTTGTATCTACAGCGAGATAATCGTTCTTGTTGTTGCCACCCGTATTCAGACCGCCGCCGGGGAAAGGCATCACATACTGAGTAGTAGACGTGAAACGGAAACCCAGCTGGTTGCTCACGCGCTGACCATTTATTTTCAGCTGCACACCTTGTGTATTCATGCCCGGGCTCACCCAACCCAATTTGAAATAGCCGCCGTTGGAGGGGTCGATGTTATCACTGAGGTTTAATTTATTCTTTTCACAACCCATCAGCAGCACGCTTCCGCAGATGATGGCTGAGCAAAGCTTAATGATATTGTTATATTTCATGATCTCTGATTGTTAAGTTATAAAAAGCTATCAGGGCTCGCTGAACCACATAGGTTTGGTATGATAATTATTGGAAAGAGCGCCGATGCGTTGTAGCTCCGATATATTCCAAACATATTCTGAGTTGAAGCGGGGGCGTACACGCTGTACTGGTAAACCACCGTTTGTAGTAGAAAAGCTGGCCGGGAAGATGAAATTCTTGTATACCGGCAGGCCTGTTGCTGCATCGAGGTCCACATTATAGTGAAAACGACGCAGGTCGCACCAGGTTTCAACAAATCCCCATCCCCACAGCGCGATGTACTTCTGAAGCATGATATCAGTCATGGTCAGTGCTGCATCAGTTGTTTTTACGGCGCCGGACGTATTGAGATAGAAGTTTATTTCTGTGTCTGAGATCTTGCTACCGTTGAACAGCGCTACGTTCTGGAGCGGATATACATCGCGGTTGATCATGCGCATGTGTCCGGTTATGCCATTGCGGTAAGCTTGCAGCGCCATGGTCTTGTCACCTTTTCTGAAGGCTGCTTCTGCTTTGATGAACTGGATTTCAGAGTAAGTCATTACAGGGTGTACCACTTTATCCCTGAACAGGAATTTACCTACGTTGGTAGTGAAGTTGCCGGAACTGGGATTGGCATATGTACTATCGCCCCAGAGGCTGGCAATACGTCTGCGTGCTGCTGCACCGGTAGTGCTGCCTGAGTTGGGATCACCTACACCAGGGTCGGCTCCGCGATAACCGCCGTTGCCATTGGTTGTGTCAGCCGAAGCGCTCAACATGTGGCGTAAACGTGGGTCACGGGAGGTACCGAGCGTATTGCCCAGGAAGGTAGTGCCATCCAGCAATTTTACGATGAAGTTACTCTGGCGCATGGGGTGTGCCACAGAAGAAACCGTTTCGGACATATTGTTCCGGTAGGTACCAAAGAAATTAGCATCGTCGTTCTTGCTGGCGGTGAAAGGGATCACGAAATCGTCGGTGCCTGTTTGGTCAGACAGGGACAGGTCACAGAACTTGATCACTGAATCCGCATTATAGCTGGCCTTGTTGCTGAGGTGGCTATAATTGCGCGCCAGAACACCATAAGCCATTTTTTTCCATTTAACTACATCGCCACTGTAAACAAAGTCACCACGGGAAAGCGCGGGCTTACCGGTTGCTTCGAGGTTGCGGCTCAGGTAGTCGATTGCTTTGCGGCAAATAGAGTCTACCCCTTTGTACACAGTATCCTGACTGGTGTATTTGTAAAACACCTTGTCGTCCTGGAACAGGCCATAAAAACCAATATCACCATGATAGTCGGTAGTCATCTGAAACATCAATGCTTGCAAAGCAAGGCCGGCTCCGGCCACATCCCAGCGTTGATCCTTTTCACTTTCCTCGATGATATACACGAGGTTTTTGCCTAAGCCATAATAACATTGACGCCAGATATCACCGGCCGCATCCGATCCGGAAGCGTAGCCGTGCTGGTCCCAGGTGTTGAGGTTGGCGTTGTTGCCGGTGAGCCAGTTTTGAATATAGCGGGAAAGATAGCGGGCGTCATATTGCGTACCGCGTGGAATGCCTGCCAGCTGTGTAGGAAATACGCTGGTAGGGTCCGGGTTTTGAGGCGTATCCTCATCCGTATTGATATCCAGGTATTTTTTACAACTGATGGCAGAAGCCAGCGCTGTAAAAAGAACTGTATATAAAAATATCTTTTTCATAATTCACTAAGTTTTTAAAATGGTTAGAGTTGGAAACGGACTCCAAAGTTGAACCTGCGTGGATTTGACAACGCACCATAGTCGATACCCGCTCCACCAAAACCACGGCTGGTGGCGTTAAGACTGTTCACGTTAGGATCGGCGCCGGTATAGTTGGTGATCATAAACAAGTCCTGTGCAGATACGGTGACCTGGAATGACTTGAATATGCGCATCCTTTTCAACATAGCATTAGGTAAACGGTAGGAGAGCGTAATGTCACGCATCCTCAACCAGTTTACATCTTCTATAAAGTCTGCTTCAGAGGTAGAAGCGTTATAGAATCCCTGTGTATAGTAAGGAATAACTGCGATGTTGTTAGGCGTTGGGTTGGCAGTGTTTTCCAAACCGTCTTTCAGGATGCCTTTGATTACACGCGGTTGTTCGCGGTCCAGTGTCCTTTTGCTCAAACCATTTACATAGAGATACATTTCGTTGGCGTTGAATACATCACCACCCTTACGGATATCTATGTTGAAGTTGAGGTTGAAACCCTTGTAAGAGAAGTTGTTGATGATACCCAGTTTGAAATCAGGCTGACGGTCAGCGATGTTTTCGAAAGTGTTCTGGTTGATCGGGTAGCCGGTAGCAGGGTCGATCAGCAGTTCACCCTTGTCGTTCTTCTGGAAAGTATAACCAGCGAGGTTACCGGTAAATGCACCTTTGTAAGCCTGAGAACGTACGTTGCCATACAGCCAGGTATCGGAATCATAATAGAAAGGCAGGTCTTTCGGCATTTCCCTGATCTCGCCTACGTTGCGGTCGAAGTTAAGCGTGATGTCCCAGTTGAAATCCTTGGTTTGGATAGGCGTACCGGTCAGCTGGATTTCCAGACCGCGGTTCTCTACCAGACCACCATTAATGAACTTGAGGATATAACCGGTGAGGTAGCTACTCCTTGCAGACAGAATCTGGTCGCTACTTCTAAGCGTGTAATAAGTGAAGTCGATACCCAGTCTGTTCTTCAGAAACTTCATTTCCACACCCATATCCTGTTGCTTGGTAAGCTCAGGACGCAGGTTTTGGTTACCACCCGTTACGCCCAGTGCATAACCACCGCCGGTAGATATCTGTGATACGAAGGCGTAGTCGATAGCATACGCCGTGTACACGCTTTTACCGGTAGTAGCGTAGTTGTAACGCAGTTTTGCGAAACTAAGCCAGGGCAAGGCGTCTGCTACTGCAGGGATATCGGTGGGGATTAAGCTCACACCCACAGAACCGTAGTTGAACCAGGGATCTTTATCGGGATAGAACTTGGAAGTCAGTTTCGAATCACCTTCACGTGTTCCACCCAACGACAGGTTGGCAAATTTATAGTTCAGGTTATAGCTCGCATAGAAACGTACGTTGCGTGAACGGAACAGGCCTGTGCGGGCATCCCTTGTTTCGGGCTTTGTATTGTTGATGTTGAGGAAGTCCTGCTCGTAGAACTGCTCGCCTTTGAACGCATCGATCTTGGTCCTGTAGTCGTCGATGTTCACACCAGTCACGAGGGTATTGTTGAAATCACCCCATTTTTTGCGGAAAGTGGCGCGGCCCTGGTAGTTCAGGTTGGTAGTGATCTGGTCATACAGGGAAACGAAACCGTTGGTATAAGAACCATATACCGATTGCGGGTGAGAAGCGAAGATACCTTCTGTGCTGTAACCATCATAACCGGCGATACCGTTGATGGTAAGCCATTTTACGGGCTCGTAAGAGAGGTTGACGCTACCCTGCAACCTGTTTACTTTATCCTCTCCATTATTCTTGTTCACATCCCAGAAAGGGTTGTCCGATTCGCTGGTGTAGCTGCCGCCGCGCAGTGTCTTGCGTGATCCGTTGGGCAGCAGGTAATCCTGTACGTCGCTGTCCTTGGGCCAGTACATCAATGTTATGAAATAGCTGCCGGCGCCTTTGGATACCTTATCCGTCAATGAACCGGTATAAGTTCCGGAAGCTTGTACGTTCAGCTTATTGGAGATCTTGGTATTGCTCGACAACCGCACGGTAGTACGCTGGAAAGAAGAAGAAGGAACCACACCCTGGTTCTTGAGATAGCTGCCGGAGAGACGGAAAGTCGTCGACTGGTTGCCACCTTCAAAACTGAGCGAGTGTTGTTGTTGGAGACCTGTACGGAAGAAAGCGTCGAAGTTGTCGTAAAACCTGGTTCCTTCAGGATACCTTTCACCAAAGAAAGTACCTACGTTGTTGTCCTTAACACCATTGGTGCCACGTCCGTAAATAGTTTGCACTTCGGGAAAGCGGTACAGCTTGGCGAAACCAAAGTTATTATCGTAAGTGATGCTTCCTGTGCCTGCTTTACCACGTTTCGTAGTGATCAATACCACACCGGCAGCACCCTGTGAGCCATAAAGCGCAGTAGCTTCAGGTCCTTTCAGGATGGTAACCGTTTCAATGTCTTCAGGGTTGATATCCATGGCGCGGTTGCCATAGTCGCCATTACGGTTGGCAAAGCCGATACCGCTGGGATTGGAAGCCCCTATGAGGTTCTCCTGGTTGAGCGTCTGGTTGTCGTAAGGCACGCCATCCACCACAAACAAAGGCTGGTTGTTGCCACCAATAGAGGTAGCGCCACGCAACACGATGGTAGAGGAGGCGCCGGGCAAACCAGAGGTGGAAGTAATGGTAGCACCCGGCACGCGGCCTGCCAGGGCATTGAGGAAGTTGTCGCGGCGTGTTTGTGCGATCTCTTCACCGGCTACTTCCGTAACGGAGTAGGGGAGTTGTTTTCTTTCGCGCTTCACACCATAAGCGGTAACCACCACGTCCTGCATGGTTCCTTTCGCCGCTTTCAGTTTTACTGAAATAGTGCTCGCGTCGCCCACAGTTTCCTGCATTTTGTTGTAGCCCACATAAGTAAATACGATCACATCACCTTTTTGGGCCAGCAGGATGAACGTTCCGTTGGCTCCTGTAGTAGTTTGTTTTTTGGTACGTTGGTTGGCCACAGTAACGCCTTCCAGGGGTGAGTCGTCATCATCGGCAAGGACGGTGCCGGAGATGTTCTTTTCCTGAGCCAATAGCCACGTGCTTTGAAGTAGCAACAGGCCTGCCAGGAGCAGTCGAAGCGTCTTTCTCATAAGCTGATTTTGTTTTTAGCTTTTAAGTTATAAACAGTCGGTATAAACAGGATTCACTCAAGGATAAGGTATCTGATATATGAAACTGTTTTTCACAGGGGGCCTGAAGGCCCTCATTGGCTTATGATCGAAAACTTGCTACTGTTTACAAAACCTCAATTCCTGCATCCCGGTAGGGTTTGAGCATCGGATCGTCGGGTGGCAGTTCAGTGATCAGCGTATGGATTTTATTGACTTCAGAGATATGGATAGGTTGTAGAGAATTGATCTTTTCGGCAATAGACAGGCACACTACTTTGCGGGATGATTCGATCATGGCTTTCTTGAGATGTACTACATCCCAATCGCTATCGGTGATGCCATCCTTGATACTGATGGCATTGACACCGAGAAAACACACATCGGCCCGGATACGTTTGATCTGTGCGATCGCTTCACTGCCTACTGTTATTTTGGAGTTCTTGGACACTTTGTCGCCAATGAGGATCACCTCGATGGTAGGGTGGTACATGTATTCCAGCACGGCTGGTATACTGCCCGAGATGAACGTAGCCCTCAGTTGAGGAGGTAAGGCGCGGGCCAGCTCAATAATAGTGGTGCCGCCGGTAGTGAGCACGAACATGCCATCTTCTACCAGTGACGCTGCCTTTTGAGCGATGATCTTTTTATGATCGAGTGAATAGACGTTGTTGGAGGGATAATATACCTGGTTGAAGGAGTGGGACAGGGCGCCGCCATGTACTTTGATGATCTTGCCTTCATCGGCCAGCTCCTGCAGGTCGCGCCGGATGGTATCTTCTGATACGCTGATTTCCTGACTAAGGCTGGAGGACAACACTTTATTGTGAAGGTTGACCTGGTGCAGTATGTATGCCTGACGTTCCTTCTTAAGCATCGGTTGTTAGTGGTTACCCGCACAAATTAGGTAAATTCCGGCATAAAGGCGCAGTAGACCTAAAATAAATTTGCACGAAATTGTACTTATTCCCGCAAAAAAATGATATTAGGCCGTATTGCTATGTAAGCTGCAACAAATTTGCAGGATTCTGCGGGAAGTGAGGTGGCGAATTTGCAAAGTGAGCGGGTAACAACTTATTTACACGCGGGTGTGATAGATGAAGTAGGGTAATACGAGAAGGAGAGAGGGAAAAATTATTTAGGATATCTTCCCTCGCTCGCCTCCGGCGAGTGAGGGTATTGTGGGGCCTCTGGCCCCATCGAAGCAAATGGGTTTTCGCTCTTCGAGGCTTGCAGCCTCGAAACGCTATTCCAGGGCCTTTGGCCCTCCGCAATAAAGCTGGAACTGCTTTGACTTCTTGCTCCAAAACTTGTTCTGTCACAGCAGAAGCTCGCGGCTCAAAGCTCGCCGCTCGCAGCTTTTCCTCCTCCAATCTCCGATGTTTCTCCATCGTGCGCTCATAACACGCTCTATTCATGGCTTTGTGTTGCCGCTTTCTTTCTTCTTCCTCCGGGTCTATGAATTTAGGCCTGCCGTTTTTATCCTTTCGCTTCAGCATCCGTTGTATAGATTCCTCACTGTACTTTCTTCGCTTCCTGATCTTTTTAGGCTTCGGTTGAAAAATAGGATTATCAGGATCGA
>JAGIBF010000054.1:53456-58488 GCA_017744515.1 Niastella sp. | reverse complement strand
GCTACCAATGGTGTCGATAAGCCTGTACTGAACATCTTCCGGATGTTTGGCATGAAAAGCAATAAAATCGAGCGGCGAGCCGATCTTGCCGGTCGCATAGTTGGTATCACTTTCACAATGCTTGAGGAAAGTACGTAAGAACTTTTCTGCCACATCCCAGGAAGGACCGGTAGAGTGAGGACCGCCAATCCGTGCAGTAGGCAGCGCACGGCGCAAACCCTCAGCAGCATAATCATACATCTTGCAATAATCCTGCACCTTGCCTTTGAAGTAACCGATATTAGGCTCATTCCACACCTCCCAATACCAGCTCTCCACTTCCTTCTTGCCATAACGCTGCACACAATGCTTCACCCACTCATAAACAAGGTTACTCCATTTCTTATAATCATTTGGCGGATAAGCCCAGCCAGTATAAATATCATTATAATTATCGCCCGGCTTCCAGTAATGCCGGTAAGGTTGCGGTTTGGGCGACAATGCTTCCGGCATAAAACCGATCTCAGCCAGCGGCTTCATACCCCGCTGCACATACGTATCGAAGATACTGTCAACGATACGCCAGTTGTAAACAGGATTACCCTGCGCATCCTCCGTATAAGCACTGGTAGAGCCCCACTTCAAACCAGGCGTTCCATCACCGGTCGTCAGCAGGTTGTGCGCCCGCACATATACAGGCACCGGGCTCAACGCCGCGATCTCAGACAATAACTTTTTGCCATCCTTCATATACGTATAGTTTGGCTCATCGTAGCCAAACCATGCCCATACCGGTTTCATATCACCGGTAGGCTTAGAAAGATCGACATTGACAGTAGTAGAAGGATTTTGTGCATAGACGGGCACGGAAAGAAAAAACATAGCCAGCAAGCGTGCCACCGTTGTAAGGTGTTTCATTTTTGTCAGATTTATACGTACCCATTAACCTCCATTGTCCCATATTGACCTGTGGATTGGTAATGGCATTAAACAATCGCTCAAGTGTCAATTTAACAATTAAACACCAACATTATCAGCAAAAGTTCCCTTATTTTAAAAATAGCTTCCTTCGCAATGAACGTTGAGCACTTAGCCTTCCCCTATCAACTTTTCGACCCGTCAACTTATCAACCTATAAATTTCCCTGACTCCTTCCGTAACATTTTCCGGTCTCAAACGTCTTTCTTAAAATTCAAAACATGAGCGCTTTAACCAACAGAACCGTATGGCTCGATTACCTGAGGACCACACTCACCATGTTGGTAGTTGCCCACCATGCCGCCCTGGCCTACACCACCTTCGCCAGCTTCAATAAAAGCGCCTATATACTATCCACCCATCCTGTTGTAGATACCCACCGCTCCATAACCCTCGATATATTCGGGAACTTCAATGACGTATTCTTCATGTCACTGATGTTCTTTATCAGCGGCATCTTTGTACTACCGGCCCTGCAAAAGAAAGGAACAAAAGCCTTCCTGCGCGACCGGTTTTATCGTCTCTTTATTCCTTTTATGCTGGCGGTTTCCGTCTTGATGCTGCTGGCCTATTATCCCGCTTATTACCTTGCTTACGGGCAACATAATATCAGGCATTACATAGCCGACTTCTTCACCACCGAGCAGTGGCCTGTAGGCCCGCCCTGGTTTATCTGGGTGTTATTTTCTTTCAACCTTATGCTTGCATTGATATATCCTTTCACAAGATCGATACTACAGAAAGCTGGTCAGGCATTCACAAAATGTAAAGACAAGCCGGCCCGGCTATTCCTGCTATGGTTTGCGCTTACGGCAGTGCTATACATTCCCATCGCCCTATGGGTGGGCGCAGGAACATGGACAGGCTTCTACCCTTTCGACTTCCAGCTCAGTCGCATCATATTATACTTTGGATATTTCATATTGGGAGCAATAGCAGGAAGCACAGACCTTGCAACAGGCATCTTCGCCACGGGCGCAGCATTCACCCGTAATTGGCGGTGGTGGATTTTCGGTAGCATTTCCGCCTATATATTGCTCACCATTATATCACCACAACTTACCAGGTTGGTTACGGACAAACAACTACCCGCACTGCCAGCCTGGTTGTTATACTATTCATTGTACACTGCCTCTTGTACATTAAGCTGCCTCGCCTTCCTCGCAACATTCAAAGCAAACGTACATACTCCCAAACCGGCATGGCAATCACTCTCTTCTAACGCCTATGGCATTTATCTTGTGCATTATATATTTATCACGTGGACTCAATACGCATTACTGCCAGTGTCCGTACATGCCATCGTGAAATTTACCATCACATTTGTTGTATCTCTTTCCCTGAGCTGGCTCACCACCTCCCTCCTCAGAGAAAACACCCTCATCAAAAAGTATATATAGCCCCTTTACTGAACTTTTAAAATTGAGCATTGAAATTTTGCATTCCCTTTTCAACCCTGTCAACTTATCAACCTATCAACATTTCAACCATATCAACTTACCTTTGCCCCCTATGAAAGCATTCTTATTCGACCTGAACGGCACGATGATCGACGACATGGGATACCACATCAAAGCCTGGCACACATTGATCCATAAATACGGCGGCAACCTTACCCTGGAACAAACCAAAGAACAATGCTATGGTAAGAATGCCGAGTTACTGGAGCGCGTTTTTCCCGGACGTTTCTCAGAAGAAGAAAAGAATAAGATCGGCTATGCGAAAGAAGAACAGTACCAGCGTGAATTCAGACCCAATCTGAAACTCATCAATGGATTAGATAAATTCCTCGCAGCAGCACATAAACAAGGTATCAAAATGGCGATCGGCTCAGCCGCCATTACCTTCAATATAGACTTTGTACTGGATGGGCTCAACATCAGGCATTACTTTAACAGCATCGTAAGCGCCGATGATGTGGCAAACAGCAAGCCCAATCCCGAAACCTACCTGAAAAATGCCGCTGAGCTGGGCGTCGCACCGGAAGATTGCATCGTATTTGAAGATGCGCCCAAAGGCGTGGAAGCAGCCCAAAATGCCGGCATGCAGGCGGTAGTCATTACCAGCATGCACACCAAAGACGAATTTGGCGCTTACAACAACATTATTGGGTTCATTGAAGACTATACCGAACCCTGGTTGCAGGAAACCCTCCTCACTGAAAAAGTGTAATTATCTCACTTACTTCCCCCCATTTCAGTCCATTATCAAACATAAACATATATAAAATATAAAAATAAGTATATAGCTACAGAGAACCTGCAGAGAACATTCAGAGAACCTGTCGAGTATCTACAGAGATGATAATTATGGTGTTATAGCAGGACTGTCCGTACTTTATAGGCACCATATCTACTGAGCATATATTCCTGCCCGCACAGAAACCCTACACAACCTAACTGGCCGAAAGTAGCTATCCTGCAGCATTCGGGCACAATACCCAATACACGCCCATGCCATAAAACACGAATGCCGCTCTGCTCCTATACTGCCTTTAATAACAACAGCAGGCATTTCTGCCTGCTGTCATTCAAAAGAAAATATTATAATTCACTGATTACCAAAACTTGATATACAAGGCAGCCAGGATCATCAGCGTGATAACGATCAGCACCAATGTGGCAGGCTTAACCTTGAACATAGAACTGTCGATCTCGAACGCCTTGGGGTTCACCTTCGGACCAGCAAGGCTGATACCGATCATGGTAGCCACGGTGATAAAGAATGACCAGCCCATGTTGATCAGGAACGGAATTTCCACGATAGTCTTCAATTCACCTTTCTCCATCTTCTGATATTCAAATGCAGTATACATCCAGGTTTCACGACCGAAAAGATCCACTGCATAGTTGTTGAAGAAGATAGCCAACGCAAAACCAAGGATCACACCTACCAGGGCAGCTGTACCGGTCGTACGTTTCCAGAACATACCCAGAATGAACATGGCGAATACACCAGGACTGATGAAGCCAGTGTATTTCTGGATAAAGGTAAAGCCACCTTCACCACCGATACCCAGCAAGTCTTCCCAGGTAAAGATCAGGGAAATGATGATCGCCGCTACAACAGTCATACGGCCGATCCACACCATCTTCGTCTCATCTACATTCTTATTAACATACTTCTTATGAATATCAAGCGTGTAGATGGTAGAGATACTGTTCAGCTTACCTGCCAGAGAGGCGATGATCGCAGCCGTTAACGCAGCAATAGCCAACCCTTGCAACCCATTGGGCAGGAAGCCAAGGATGGCAGAATAAGCGCCGTCTTTGCTGGCCAGCTGAGGCAGGTGACCATTTTTGTACAATACCCACGCAGCAATACCGGGCAGCATCACGATGATAGGCATCATGAGCTTCAGGAAGCCGGCAAACAGGATACCGGTGCGGGCAGTTTGCAGATCGGCGCCCAGCGCACGTTGAGTAATATATTGGTTACAACCCCAGTAGTTCAGGTTCACGATCCACTGACCGGCAAAATACATGGCAATACCAGGCAATACCACATACTTCTGGATCTCGAGGTTCAGCGGCGTATCGATCTTACCCACCGTACCAGTGGGCTTGTCCAGGATCATCTTGAAGTGCTCGGGAGAATCCTGCAACAACGCTTTAAAACCGGCAATAGCGCCCTGGCCAACACCCAGTTTCTCTGCAACGATCGTCAAAGCCAGGTAAGTAGTAGCAAGACCGCCAACGATCAATACCGCTACCTGGATTACGTCGGTATAACCAATTACCTTCATACCACCCAGCGTGATGATCAGCGCACACACAGCCAGCGCCAGCATAATGGCATGGAGATATTCACCACCCAATAAGCCGTTGATGGCCACCGCACCGAGGTACAGGATAGAAGTCAGGTTCACAAATACATACAGGAACAGCCAGAATACCGCCATGATCAAAGCCACGGTTTCATTGTACCGGGTTTTGAGGAACTGCGGCATCGTATAGATCTTATTCTTAAGATAGATCGGGATGAACCAAATGGCAATGATGATGAGCGCCAGCGCAGCGATCCACTCATACGCAGCAACAGCAGTACCCACAAAAAAGCCCTCACCACTCATACC
>JAGIBF010000054.1:0-53446 GCA_017744515.1 Niastella sp. | reverse complement strand
ACTCATACCAATAAACTGCTCGGCAGAAATATTGGAGGCGATCAGGGAAGCGCCGATGGCCCACCAGGTCAAAGAACCCTCGGCCAGAAAGAAATCCTTTGTATCCATCGCGGCCTTCTTCTTCCGGCGGTAGATCCAGTAACCGTAAGAACCTACCAGGACGAAGTAGAGTACGATGATTAAATAATCGTAAGACACAAGACTGTTATTCATACGCAGAAACCGTTTAGAGGTTGTTTTAGAAGATTATAAATTGGATGAAGAAAGGCTTGAATAGCTGAAGAGAAGAACGACTGTTAGTATGATGAGTACCGACTGTGTTTAATTTCATATATGCAAAGCACTTTTCAAACGTGAAAAATAGCGATTATTTTAATAAAAAGCACACCATACTGTTCAATCCTTGGACGTTGTGTATCAAATTTTAATAACAATGGCACCTCTTGTCCCGGATATTTGGCAATACGAGCAAAATGAAAGCACCATCCAGGTGCCTTCATCTTTATTAAATATTTTAATGTGTAGAAACTACATCGTACTATCAGAATCTACACCCAATCCGATTCCCCTATTCTGTATTCTGAATTCTGTATTCTCTACTTATAATACGCTTCATTCCACCGCAGCTCATTCTTAAGCTGGTACAGATTGGTGTCCTTGTTGATCAGCACAAACTCAACACCGGCAATCTCAGCAAAGTCCTGCAGGTACTCGGAAGTGAGGTTCTGGCTATAACCAGTATGGTGAGCGCCACCAGCAAGGATCCAGGCCGCGCAAGCTGTCTTCATATCAGGCAATGGCTTCCACAACACCCGCGCAACAGGCAGTTTGGGCAGGTCCTGCTCAGCCTCTACCGCTTCCACCTCGTTCACGAGGAAACGGAAACGATTACCCATATCGATCAGGGAAGCATTCAGCGCTTTACCCGGTGCACTGTTGAACACGAGACGCACCGGATCTTCTTTACCACCAATACCCAGCGCATGCACTTCACAGGAAGGCTTGGATTCAGCAATGGACTCACAAATTTCAAGCATGTGAGAACCCAGCACGAGCGGATTACGGGGGTTGAAGTGATAAGTATAATCCTCCATGAAAGAATTACCACCCGGCAACCCCTGCCCCATTACCTTCATGGCGCGCACCAGTGCGGCCGTTTTCCAGTCACCCTCACCGGCAAAGCCATACCCGCTGCCCATCAGACGCTGAGAGGCGATACCAGGCAGCTGCTTCATGCCATGCAAGTCTTCAAACGTATCGGAATAACCCTTATAATTACCCTCTTCAAGGAAAGCACGCATACCCAATTCGATCCGTGCAGCGTCAACCAGCGAAGAATAGCGGCTGCCGCCTTTCTTCAACACGTCAACCAGCTTGTATTTATCATTATACTCCTGGATCAGCTTTTCTACCGAAGCATCAGACACTTCATTGATCACCTTCACGAGGTCACCAATACCATGCGTATTGACAGAGAAACCAAACTTATATTCAGCCTCCACCTTGTCGCCATCGGTAACGGCTACATAACGCATGTTGTCGCCAAAGCGAACGAAGCGCGCGCCTTGCCAGTCGTGCCAGCCGGCAGCAACCCGCGTCCACACATTGATGCGGTCCAGCACCTCTTCATCCTGCCAGTGGCCCACCACCACCTTGCGGTTAAGGCGCATGCGCGTCATGATAAAACCAAATTCACGGTCACCATGCGCACTCTGGTTCAGGTTCATAAAGTCCATGTCGATATCACCCCAGGGAATATCACGATTGAACTGCGTATGCAAATGCAGTAAAGGCTTGCTAAGGATCTTCAGACCGCCAATCCACATCTTGGCAGGCGAAAACGTATGCATCCAGGCGATAATACCGATACAGTTAGGAGCAGTATTCGCATCCTGGCATACCTTATAAATTTCTTCAGGCGACTTGACAGTGGGTTTCCACTGAACGGTCACGGGTATCTTGGCAGAAGCGTTCAGGGCAGTAGCAATCGTTTGAGCGTGATCAGCCACTTGCTTCAGGGTCTCCGGGCCATACAAATGCTGACTACCGGTTACAAACCAAACTTCCAAAGTCTTTAAATTGATCATCTATCGTTTATTTACTGTTTTGAATCTTATCTTATAATGTCTGCTGTCTTGTAATTTCGAACGAAGCATCAGCGAAGTGAGAAATCTGCCATCGAAGCAAACGCCCTATCCTCCCAATCCTCTAAATCCAACAAATCATGGTTCAGACCTGCCCATAATACGAATCCGGCCCATGCTTCCTTTCATAATGCTTCCTGATCAATGCATCCTTCAGCCTTGGCGCATTAGGATTGATCCGCTCCGTCAGCAACGCCATCTGCGCCACATTTTCCAGCACTGCACTGTTGTACACTGCCTTGGCAGCGGTCTTGCCCCAGGTAAAAGGAGCATGATTACCTACGAGGATCATCTCCACCTCCTCATAATTATATCCTTTAGCCTCCAGGCAATTGATGATCTGGAAACCAGTTTCATATTCATAATCCCCTTTGATCATGGCGTCATCCATGGGAGGAGCACAAGGAATATCAACGGTGTTATGATCAGCATGCGTAGTACCGAAAATGGGAATATCACGTTGCGATTGAGCCCAGGCAGTAGCATACGTAGAATGCGTATGCACAATGCCACCGATCTTTTCCCAATGCTTGTACAACACAGCATGCGTCTTCGTATCCGAAGAAGGACGCATCGTCCCCTCGACAGTCTTGCCATCGAAGTCAACGATCACCATGTTGTCGGGCGATAAAGAAACATAAGGAACGCCACTGGGCTTGATGGCAAACACACCGGCACTGCGGTCAACCGCACTCACATTACCGAAAGTAAATAACACAAGGCCCAAAGCCGGAAGCTGCATGTTAGCCTCATACGCTTCCTCACGAATATGTTGATAACGACTCATTAATTACTATTCTTTAATACTGTATTTCTTACCGCTTACTTCCTGCCTCCTACTTCGTGTGTTCCTCCACAAATCCCCCCAGCTCATGATACTGCCTGTAGCGCTTTGCATACAGCGGCACTTTCTTCGCATCAGGAAAATACTCCACATCGAAGCCCTGTCCCATTGCCGCCATCGCATCCTCTACTTTGGAGTAGAGTCCCGCAGCAGTAGCTGCAAACATGGCAGCACCGGCAGCACAGGTTTGCTCAGAACGGTGAATACGGATAGGCATGTCCATTACATCAGCCATCATCTGCATGATGAAAGGCGACTTACGCGCCACACCACCCAAACCGATGAGCCCCTTCACAGGTACACCTTCGTGATTGAAGCGGTCAACGATACTTTTGGCGCCAAAGCAGGTAGCCTCCACAACAGCTCTGAATACACGCGGCGCATCACTGCCCAGGTGCAGGTTGGAGATCACCCCCTTGAGCAACTGGTTGGCATCCGGCGTGCGGCGGCCATTGAACCAATCTACCGCCAGTTCGCTTTTTTCATCAAAAGGCAAAGCTTCGGCTTGCTTGCTAAGAGACGGGATAATTTTACCCAGCGTTTCCTCAGCCAGTTTGGCCGCAGTATCCTTATCGATCAGAGAAGATTGAGACAACAATTGTTGAACAGGCCAGCCCAACACATTCCGGAACCAGGCATAGGCATCACCAAAGGCAGACTGACCAGCCTCCAGCCCGATCATGCCGGGGATCACAGAACCATCCACCTGACCACAAATCCCCTTCACGAGCTTACCCTCCATGTCGGACTTGGGCGCCACGAGCATATCGCAGGTGGAAGTACCCATTACCTTACTTAAATGATAAGGCTCGATCTGGCCACCCACGGCACCCATATGAGCGTCGAAAGCGCCGATACCGATCACCACGTCAGTAGAAAGTCCCAGGCGCTGAGCCCAGGCGCCGCTGAGCTTGCCGGCAGGCTTGTCGGCAGTATAAGTATCCTTAAACAGTCTTGAAGTAAAACCTTTTAACACGGGATCGAGAGAAGAGAAAAATTCATCGGGAGGCAGACCACCAAACTCAGCCGCCCACAAAGACTTGTGACCAGCCGAACATACGCCGCGCCGGATATCCTGCGCACGCTGACCGCCGGTAAGCAAGAACGGGATCCAGTCACAATGTTCTACCCATGAATAACAGGCCTTGCGAACCTGCTCATCGGCACGCAGCACGTGCAACAGCTTTGCCCAGAACCACTCCGAAGAATAAATACCACCCACATACTGCAGGTAGTTCACATCGAAGCGCTCGGCATGAGCATTGATCTCCGCGGCCTCCTTTACCGAAGTATGGTCCTTCCACAATACAAACATCGCATTGGGGTTCTGCTCAAAGCCCGGCAGCAGCGCCAGCGGCGTACCGCTCTCGTCTACCGCAACCGGCGAAGACCCCGTAGTGTCGATGGAAATAGCTTTTACCTGGGCGGCCACAGAAGCACCTGCCTGCTGCAAACAACTTTTAATACTTTGCTCCAGCCCTTCCACATAATCCAGCGGGTGCTGGCGAAACTGGCTGGCGGCAGCATTACAATATAAACCGTCCTTCCAGCGGGGATAGGGAAACACAGCGGCGGCAATCTCTTTTCCGTTGGCAGCATTTACTACAATGGAGCGTACAGAATCTGTTCCGTAATCTACTCCTATAACATATTGATCACTTTTCATGAGGCAATTCGTGTCAAGGTAACACTTATTATTTTATGTACAAAAGAATTAACAAAAAAGGACTTTACCAAATACGTTACGGCCAACGCAAATCTACCAAAGTACCTTAATTAACAAAGTCAAAATATGATTTACCTTATACAGATAATAACCAATTCACTATCAATCTCCACACTACCTGCCCCGATCCGGCCAACGGCAGCGGGCAAGGTGGAGGATAAAAATAAATGTAATTATGACAGTTATTGAAAGAAATATGTTATTTTGCTACATACTTGCACCACTGCTATATGAAAAGAAACATGCTCCACAAAGGGTTGATTACCCTGTACGCGCGGCACCTTTGCCATCACCTGTTCCAGTTGGTCAATTCGTCTCATTTCCTGAAACATAAAGATCTCGTTTATAAATACACAGTTGTTTTGTTTATTACAAGCAGGCCTGCTGTTTCTACAGCAGGCTTAATTACATTTGAACAACAGACCGTAAAGCACTTTCAACAGTAATACATCCAATCAAATATAAACTTATGAAGCGATTGTTATTCGCCCCCCTGGCATTAACCATGTATCTCGCAACACAGGCACAGAATGAGATTACGGTCAATGCCGACGACGCAAAGCTCACCATCAGCAAACAGATATATGGTCACTTTGCAGAACACCTCGGCCGTTGCGTATACGGCGGGTTCTATGTAGGAGAAAACAGCAAAATACCCAACACGGCGGGCGTACGCAACGATGTGGTGGCCGCTCTGAAGAAACTAAAGATCGCCAACCTCCGCTGGCCCGGCGGCTGCTTTGCCGATACTTACCATTGGAAAGACGGCATAGGCCCTAAAGACAAACGCCCAACGATCGTAAACACCTGGTGGGGAGGCGTTACAGAAAACAACAGTTTTGGCACCCACGACTTCCTCAACATGTGCGAGCTGATCGGAACAGACCCCTACCTCGCCGGTAATGTGGGCAGCGGTACGGTACAGGAGTTGTCAGACTGGGTACAGTATGTCAACTTCGCCGGCGAAAGCCCCATGTCCAACCTGCGCAAACAAAATGGCCGTGAGAAACCCTGGAACGTAAAATTCTGGGGCGTGGGCAACGAAGCCTGGGGCTGTGGCGGCAACATGCGCCCCGAATACTATGCCGACATCTACCGCAAATACGCCACCTTCATGACGGGCTGGAGCGAAGGCAACATCTTCCGCATCGCCTCCGGCGCCAACTCAAACGACTACAACTGGACAGAAGTCCTCATGAAAAATATACCCCGCAACATGGTAAGCGGCGTAGCCCTGCACCATTATTCTGTGATCGACTGGAACAAGAAAGGGCCGGCTACCGGTTTCACGGAAGAGCAGTACTTCACTACCATGAAACGTGCGCTGCAGATGGACTCACTGGTGATCAAGCATTCCGCCATCATGGATAAATACGATCCCAACAAACGCATAGCCCTCGTAGTTGATGAATGGGGTGGCTGGTACGACGTAGAACCCGGCACCAATCCCGGCTTCCTCTACCAGCAAAACACGATGCGCGATGCCATGATAGCCGGTGTAACCCTCAACATCTTCCACAACCATTGTGACCGCGTGCGCATGGCCAACCTCGCACAAACCATCAACGTGTTGCAGGCAGTATTGCTCACGAACGAAGAAAAGCTCATCCTGACGCCCACTTACCACGTGATGGAAATGTACAACGTGCACCAGGATGCCAAACTGTTGCCCATCACCATCAAAACAAAAGACTATACACTGGGCAGAGACAAACTTCCGGCCGTTTCCTGTTCAGCCTCCCGCGACTCCCTTGGTGCTACCCATATATCACTGGTAAACATCGACGCCAAAAACACGCAGGAGATAACCATCAACCTCAAAGGAGGAAAGTACAACAGCATCACAGGAAAAATATTAGCTTCCCCCAAAATACAGGATCATAATACCTTTGAAAATCCGGACAAGATAAAACCGGCAGCTTTCAGCGGCGCTACCCTCAAAGGAAGCACCCTTACCGTAAAACTGCCCGCCTGTTCAGTAGTAGTATTGGAATTGAAATAACACAATGATCGCATTACATATGAAGCCAATCACAGCCTTACTGGCAGCCGCCTGTTTAACAGCAGGTACCGCCACCGCTCAAACCACACAAGCATTCACGGTAAAAGCAAACCAGCTCAAGACACCCATACAAAAGACGATGTGGGGCATCTTCTTCGAAGACATCAACTTCGGCGCCGATGGCGGCATCTATGCCGAACTGGTCAAGAACAGGTCATTCGAGTTCGATACACCCCTCATGGGATGGCGCGAACAAAAACAAAATGCCGACGGCTCCATACTGATCATCAACCGCGGCGATCTAAGCAATCCACGCTTTGCCCGTTTCACTATCCGGTCAGCCAGCGGATATGGAGTGAGCAATGAAGGCTTCCGTGGCATGGGCATTACCGGCAACGACAAATACGATTTTTCCCTCCTCGCACGGGCACAGGAAGGCAACACCAAACTCCACATAGAGCTGGTAAATGCCGCTAACCAAAAAATAGGGGAAACCAGCATCACCCTATCCGGTAAAGAGTGGAAAAAATATACGGCTACCATTACGGCCACTTCCACAGAACCCAAAGCCAAACTCAACATCTGGTTCGAAGGCGCCGGCGTGGTGGATGCCGACATGATCTCCCTGTTTCCGCAAAAAACCTGGAAGAACAGGCCCGGCGGCCTGCGTGCCGACCTGGTACAGCTCCTTGCTGATATGAAACCGGGCTTCCTCCGCTTCCCCGGCGGTTGTATCGTGGAAGGACGCGAACTGGACAACCGTTATCAATGGAAAAAGACGATCGGGCCTGTTGAGCAGCGCGAATTGATTGTGAACCGCTGGAACACAGAGTTCCGCCACAAGCCTGCACCCGACTACTACCAGTCTTTCGGCCTTGGCTTTTATGAATATTTCCTATTGTCGGAAGACATTGGCGCCACCCCCCTGCCGATCCTCAATTGCGGCATGGCCTGCCAGTTCAACACAGCAGAAGTAGTACCGACAGAAGAGCTGGACCAATATATTCAGGATGCACTGGACCTCATTGAATTTGCCAATGGCTCTGCCGACAGCAAGTGGGGCAAGGTGCGTGCCCAGATGGGACACCCTGCACCATTCAACCTCAAACTGCTGGGCGTAGGCAACGAGCAATGGGGCGAGCAATATGTAGAACGCTACAAGCTTTTCGCCAAAGCCATCAAAGAAAAGTATCCGGCCGTTCAGTTGATCAGCAGCGTTGGCCCCAGCCCCGATGGCCCACAGTTCGACTATCTCAACCCTACCATGCGCGCTTTAAAAGCAGATATAATTGATGAACATTACTACAAGCTACCCGATTGGTTCCTGAAGAATGCCAAACGATACGATGCATATGACCGCAACGGACCCAAAATATTTGCCGGAGAATACGCAGCACAAAGCAAAGCTGTAGTGAGCCCCGACAACATCAACACCTGGGAGTGCGCACTATCGGAAGCAGCCTTTATGACGGGACTCGAACGCAATGCAGATGTGGTACACCTCGCTTCTTACGCTCCTTTGTTTGCCCATGCAGAAGGATGGCAATGGACGCCCGACCTCATCTGGTTCAACAACCTCCAGTCGTACGGCACCCCCAACTATTATGTACAAAAAATGTATGGCACCAACAAAGGTACACACGTAGTACCCATGACACTGAATAATGAAACCGTAACGGGCCAGAATGGCCTCTACGCCAATGCAGCCATCGACAGTGTAGCCAAAGAAGTGATCATAAAAGTTGTAAATACAGGAGCCACTGCACAGAACAGTGAAATAACCATTGACGGAGTAAAGAAACTGGCCACCACGGCTACGGCAGATGTATTGAAAAATGCCGACCTGCAACAAGCCAACACATTTGCGCAGCCAACCACCGTTAGTCCCACCCAGGAAACCATTAAACTGAAAGGAAAGAAAGTGCCGGTCACCCTGGCCCCCTACTCCTTCCAGGTAATTAAAGTAAAAATGTTGTAACGATAATTGGAAAACGGTAAGCTGTGGCAACCCACACTTTACCGTTTTCCATTCACAACCTACCCGATCTCACAGCTTGCCCCGACTTGCCGGGTTTTCACTTTTCGCCTCTCACGCCTAAAACGACTTGCCATGCTCCCAGGAACACTCCTCCTTTCCCTGACCCTGGTGTTCGCAGCCACCACCGCTGCACAAACGGTACAGCCGGCACAAACAACACAGCCAGGCGTCCATGATCCCGTTATGATCAGGCAGGACGACGTTTATTACCTATTCTGTACAGGCAGAGGCATCAGCGTCTTTTCATCGAAGGACATGAAGACATGGCAGCGTGAAAAACAAGTGTTCGATACCCTGCCCTGGGGCGTACAGGCAGTCAAAGGCTTCAGGAACCACATCTGGGCGCCGGATATATCCTTCCACAATGGCCAGTACTACCTTTTCTATTCCGTATCGGCCTTTGGAAAAAACACCTCCTGCATCGGCGTAGCCACCAATAAAACCCTCCACCCCAACGATCCCAACTTCAAATGGATCGACCACGGCAAGGTCATCGAATCAATCCCCGGCAGAGACCTGTGGAATGCCATCGACCCCAACGTGATCTGGGACGAACAGGACCAGCCCTGGCTGGCCTTCGGTTCCTTTTGGAATGGACTTAAACTGGTAAAGCTCAACCAGCAACTCACAGCCATCGACACACCACAACAGTGGTACAGCATCGCCAGCCGGAAAATAAATTACCATACGTCCGACTCATCAGCCGGCGACGGAGCAATAGAAGCCCCCTTTCTCTTTAAGAAAGGGAATTACTATTACCAGTTTGCCTCGATAGATTACTGCTGCAAGGGAGAACAAAGCACCTATAAAATGATCGTGGGCCGCTCCGGGAAACTCACCGGACCCTACATCGACAAAGCCGGTGTTTCCCTCCTTAAAAGTGGAGGCACGATCGTGCTGCAGGGAGATAAAGACTGGCATGGTGTGGGCCACAATGCCGTATGCACATTCGACGGCGTCGACTACCTCGTATTCCATGGCTACGACGCCAAAGACCGCGGCCGCTCAAAACTCCGCATCGAAAAACTCACCTGGAAAGACGGCTGGCCCGAAGTAATGAAGTAACACTACGTTGTCATTTCGAGCCCTCCATACCCTGCAAAAACAGCAGCCAGCTCCAAGGGCGAGAAATCTGCTATCGAAGCAAAAGCGCCTCCTAAATCAAATTGTGCGCGTTAGGAATGATATTAAGGAAGTTGTGAAACTTGGAGTTGTACTTACGTTTGTCCAGCTTATAATAAAAAGCGCCACGTTTGGAACTCTCCTTTTCCTTCTCCTTTTGCTTCACCAATAAACCGGTAGACAACACCTTGCGGCTGAAGTTCCGCTTATCGATCTCAGCATCATAGATACCCTCATACAGAGTTTGCAGTTGTGGCAGCGTAAACTTGTCGGGCAGCAGTTCAAAGAGAATAGGATGCAGCGCAGCCTTGTATTGCAACCTGTCCTTTGCCATTTCGATCATCGCCTCATGGTCAAAGATCAGGCGGGGATGCTTATGAATAGGGAACCATTCAGCATGATAATCATCATTGATCTGCTGCTGGTACTTGCGTATATCGATCAGGCTGAAATAAACAATAGAAGCGGTACGCTCCAGTGGATCACGGCCGGGATGGCCAAAAGCATGCAGCTGCTCCATGTATACCCCCCCAAGGCCCGTGAGCTCCTTCAATACCCGCGCAGCAGATTCTTCAAAGCTTTCAGTAGGTTTTACAAAGCCTCCCATCAGGCTCCATTTGCCCCTTTCCGGTTCAAAGCCACGTTGAATAAGTAACAATTTCAACTCCTGACCATCAAAACCAAAAATGATACAATCTACGGCTACAAGCAATCGGGTTTGTTGAGAGTAACGTTTCATAGTTCAGTGCTAAATATGGATAAAAATAACAAACATTAAACTATGGCAAAGTTTTTATATAACGACATTGTCTCTTTTTACTATTTTAGGCAATCAACCGCAAACGTATGCGTTACCGATTATCCGCTGGTTTACTAATATTGATCATATTTACACTGACCTCCTGCCAATCAGCTATGACACTCCAACAATTACAACAAGCCGTTACCACCACCCTTGCAAAGCAGGAAGGCACCTATGCTGTAGCCTTCAAAGACCCCGGCACCGGCGCCACATTCCAGATCAATGGCGACACAACATTCCATGCAGCCAGCACCATGAAAACACCCGTATTGATCGAAGTATACAAGCAGGTCGCAGCAGGCACCCTGTCCCTCACGGACTCCATAACCGTCAAAAACGAGTTCCGCAGCATAGTAGACAGCAGCACTTACAGCCTCAACCCCGACGACGACAGCGAGCAACAACTCTACACCCACATAGGCGCCAAAAGAACCCTCTACGACCTGGTTTATGACATGATCATCATGAGCAGCAACCTGGCCACCAACATCGTGATAGAATATGTAGACGCAAAAAAAGTAACCCAAACCATGCGCAGCCTGGGCGCCAAAGACATGCAGGTACTCCGGGGAGTGGAAGACAGCAAAGCCTACCAACAAAAATTAAACAATACCACCACAGCCAATGACCTCATGATCATCTTCGAAAAAATAGCCAACGGGCAGGCCGTTGACAGTGCTGCCTCACAGGCCATGATCAAGATACTCCTCGATCAAAAATTCAATGAGGTGATCCCCGCCAGGCTACCCAAAGAAGTGAAAGTAGCCCACAAAACCGGCAACATCACCGGCGTACAACATGACTCAGGTATCGTATTCCTGCCAGATGGACGTAAATATGTACTGGTCATCCTGTCGAAAGGTATCAAAGACGAGAAAGCCGCAATAGCAGCAATGGCAGAGGTATCAAAGCAGATCTACCAGTACATGATACAGCCAAAAAACTGACCGTATAATAATAAGAAAAGGCCCCGGCGCCGAAGCACCAGGACCTTCATATAAACTACAAGATCATTATCATTTACTGCTTCCTGGCAGCCTTCTTCTCCAGCGCCTCTATCCGCTCCTGCTGTTGCTTCAGTAATTTATTCTGCTCGATCACATACAACGTAAGCTCCTCGATCTTCTTCAACAAAACAGCCTGGTTGTCACTCACATCGATACCCTCTTTGGCCACCTCCGCTGCAGAAGGCACACCCGGCAGATGACGATGCTTCTCGATGTAATTTTCTACTTCAGATAGCGGAAGCAGTTGATAGTCACGCTCAAACACATAATCAGCCCAGCTTTCCGCATCTATCCGAACCTTACGTGCACGCACATTGCCTTCCACATATAATTTATAATCGCCGTTTGCAATATTGGCGCCACCGATACCTATCCTGCCATTGGTACCAACACGAATACCTTCAACGTTGTTCGATTTGAACACCAGCGGTGTAGCATCAGTTGTACCAATAAAGCTACCCGCGCCAGGATTACTGTTACCAGTCAATCCCCAACCGGCAGTGCCAGAGCCGCCCGTAGCAGTTTTCCAGGTAGCAACACCATTGGCATCACTGGTCAGCACTTTGCCGGCGCCGGCCCCCGTAGGTATGTGAAGACTGTTGGCCCATACCGTACCATTCACCTGGAGCTTATTGCCGTTATCGGTAGAAGTACCAATCAAAGTATTACCACTGGTTGTATTCAAACGGTTAGCCCCGGTTGTATTCTCATAAGCTATATGTGTACTACCTCCCAGGTTGGTAATCGTTGGATTATAATAAATCCCCCTGATAGTACTTGCCGTACTATTAGTGGTGTTAATTTCGTTATCGATACGAATGGTAGCCACATTATAACCAGTGGTATTGGGATTCCCCCATCCCTGCTTGATCCTTATAATACTGGCACTACCATAAAAGTCCCTCAATACACCGTATGCATTTTCAAAGACGAAGTTCTCACTTACTCCTCCCTGGCTAGACGTCTGAAACCGAACAGGAGTATAAGTAGCATCATCTACCCGTATCCCCTGGTGCACGCCAAAGGTGGTAACATCTGCCCCTTTCATAACAGCGAAAGATCCAACTTTAATTGAAGATTGAATCCTGGCAACACCATTCAGGTCAAATTCATACCCCGCATCAGTAGTATGACCAATAAGCATACGGCCATTGTTCAGTATTCTTAGCCTTTCTACATTGCCGGTCTTGAATACGAGCGGCTGGGCATCAGTAGTACCAATAAAATCAGTGCCGGGTGCAGTTCCACCATTACCACCAAGTCCCCAACCACTGCCACCACTAAACGCAAACAACTTTCGATAAAAGGAATAAACCGGCTGATATCCCTGCCGGTGTAACGCTGTTCCTCCAGCATCATGAGACAAAATTCAAACACAGTGTCCCACTCATATTCCAGCCACGCATTATACTCAACCCCTTTATCAAAACCAGCAGGCCGCCTGGTTCCATACTCTGCATAATCGGGCAACCCATAATTTTCCAGCTACTCGGTAAAACAAGCCCCTTCATGATTCCAATACACTTTACTACGTAGTTCAGCATTGCGCAGGATCCGCATATAAAAATCAAACTGCGATTGTAGCATATCCCAATCGCCATTCTTGATCATAGGATGATACACCAGCCGCTGGTTTTGCATGGTATGTAATCCTCCACCCCAGTTGCGGTAATCAGGCGTAGCCCTATGAGCAGTATCCGTAAAGACGGGATCAACAGTCAGCAACCCGCCATTGAATTTGGTCGGCCACGCCCCCTTGGCGTTACAAGCCAGCATATAGCGAAAAAGCTGGTAATTACGACCCATTTCCCAGGCAGTACCACTCCCCTTTGCTTGATCGATCGATACAAAACTCCTTTGCCAGAATTGCTTCCACCAGTTCTGCGTAGCAGCGAAAGCCGTAGCGCTTTTCTCCTCAGCAACTGTCTTCAGTGAATCCAGTGATTGCTTCCATCGGTCAATAGAAGCCACCTGCGCGGTATGCAGTTGCAACGAAAGCGAATGAGCCTTCGCAGCTTTCCTGGTCCTCAACCACCAGGCTTTATAGTCCGTACCGGCATGCACACCATACAGTGTTCCTGCCGGAATAAAAGACTTGCCACCAAAACTGCCGCCAAAAGCAAGATCACACAAAGGATTGTACAGTTGATCCTTCACACTGTCCATACCTTGCTGAGCCACAGTAGCATCAAAAATAGTAGGCGATACATTGTGATGATAGAATAACACTTCATTACCACGATAGTCAATACTATCCCTACGGATAACAATACCTTTAGGCGGCGCCCATTTCCAGGAAGTGCCAAAAGCAGCACGGCCAGCCAAAGGCCGGTCGTAATAACGCCAGTTTTCATAAGCAGCCGCCACCGCTATTTAAGGCATAGACTCACCAGCATGCTGGCTGGGCGAAGTCCACACAACGTTATAGCTATTAACATAAGAAGATTGCGCCCCTGACAACAGCGCAGTCAACAACAAAACAACCAAACTAAAAATATTCCGTAAAAGCATTTTCAAATTACATTATCTTATGATCATCACACTGCCCAGCAATCCTGCGGGCAATAACGGTTTGTCCTTCAAACGGAAAGGAGCAGTAGTCCAGGTAATACGCTTATTTGCCGGCAACCTTTCATCACCGATCAGGCGGTTGGCCCATGTATTGGTTACTTCCACCTTCAGCTCGTTGATCCCCTTACGAAGCGCCTTTGTAATATTCAGGCGGTAAGGAGCAGTCCATACAGTACCACAATCGATACCATTCAGCTTCACCGTAGCTATATTCTCCACACTATCCATCAGCAACCATACCTGACGGTCATCATCATTACCACTCCAATCAAATTGCTTGTTATATACAGCAGTACCCGAATAATAACGGATACTTGAATCTGCATGCTCCGGCCAGCTTTGCAACCCATGAAAAACCACAGGCTGTTGTGGGCCACCGAGCGCCTTATCGAAAGTCACCAGCCAATCACCCTGCAACGTGTCGTAAACCAAGGGGCGGATATTTTTTACCAGTGTACCATTATCAATCCTTCGCCTGAACACCAGGAACAGCGATTCATTTTTATAGAGATACATCGGCACGACAGTGCGGCCGTTCTTACGCTCATATTCTACTCTGGTCCTCATGCCCCCGGAAACAGGATCCCACAACTCCGGCTCCTTGCCCGTAAGCCTTACCGATACATTCGTCATTCGGCCACTGTCCAGCTGGTTCGAAATAAAATAAATATCGAAATCTTTTCCTTTGCGGTGCGTCCAGGCTATGCCAGGCGCAGGCTTTCCATCGGCACCAGTCACCTCCACATCCCGCTCTATACCTAATGGAGCAAAAGACTCATTTTTATAAGGACCATTTATCAGTCGACCCTTACCAGCAGCAAACCCATCGAGCGACAGGCCAACACCGGTGAGTTCCCGTTTATCCAATACATTTTCCAGCGATGGCGACCTCACAGGCATATCCTGCATCACTACCGTAGCCCCTGCCTTTACCAGTTGCATGATCTTTTGCCCTACCCCGGCACTCATGTATTCACCATTTGGATTCAGCGCATTACTGCCCGGCACTACCAGTACGCCATAACTTGCGCCACCCGGCAATACGATCCGTTTATTTTTTACAGTGGCCAGCCGCAACAATGCATCAGGATTGATGGCATCATAGGCATAACCACGCAAGGGATCCGCTTCTACCTTTTCCTTGCCAATAATACCCGGCAACGAGGTCACCAATCTATTGGGCAACACAGAACGGCGCGGCAACTCTTCACCGGTAAACACAGCCACATCGGTCACCGGTACGCCCAGTTGCAGCAATGCCTGGCACCGTTGCAAATAATCGATCCAGGCTTTCCCTTGCTTCCACCACGTTTGATCACGCTGAAAATACAAACCTCCACTATCGGGCGTCATCCCCGGCTTGCGGTCCATCCAGGGATTGTGTGTAAATACATGCAGCACGAGCTTATTGGCGCCCAACGCAAAATTGCGGTCACCAACTGCCTTTAACATGCCCGGGTGTTCGCCCCAGGTCATGCGTACCGTTGTAAAACTTTCTGCCTGAATGATTGGCTTTCCATATACATGCGCACCGGAAATGGCATCCAGCATATCATTCGGCTTATCGTGCGTAGGACTATTGAGCCAAAACGCTCCCATCGGCATATCGGCATAACGGTAATGCAGCATACCATCACTCATCATGGCAGGCGCCACACTTTCCGCACTGAACTGCGTACCCTTTTCATGCGCCAGCTTAACCAGCGTACCATAAAAATTATCGGCGATCAATGAAGCAATGGTTTGCCGCACATCGTACAAAAACCCTTCAGCAGTAGCCGCATCCTGCACCGGCGTGCCGGTCATGGCCAGCAGGTAAGGCATCATATCATAACCACGGCGCTTTTTAAACTCCTCCCTGAACACATCGCTCCAGTTCTGGCTGCCGCACTCCCAGCTATCCACATGAAATATCCTGACTACTTCTTTTGCCAGCTCAGGCCCGGCCACCCGCACCGCTTCACCAAACCATTTATCGAATTGCAGTTTGATAGCTACAGGATTAAACTTATCACACTCCAAACCCTTACCTCCTCCACCGTTAGCATTGGTATGACCGGTAGAAGTATGACCGATCCGCACGATCACCCAGTTGCCGGCCGGCGCCTGCCAGGTTAGCTTACCCGTAGAATCTGTTCTGCCGGTCAGGTCAATAATAGCCTGCAACGGCACACATACCGAATCCGGCGCCTGCTGCACAGTTGTTTTTTTACTTACCCGCCAGACGGAACCATTCTTACCTTCGAATTGATTCAACACAGGTTCATCTGACATATAAATACCTGACACCTCAAGAGCAGGTTTCCACCTGGCGGCATCGAGGTCCTCTGCTCCCGGCTCCGAGCCTGCCTTATCATATACAAAGCGATAGTACAGTGCCGAAACAGCAGGAATGGCATGTGTTACATCCTCATCCGTATCCTGCCAGCCATGACGGGGAGGTTCCAACCGCGTTACGGTAGTAAAATCATACCCATCGTTACTTACCTGCACCAGCAAGCGGTGCGCCTGGTAATTATTACCACCGGTATGAATCCTGATAGAGCGGCAGGTAAAAGGTTGTGGGTACTTATATTGAATCCAACACACCGAATCACTTTTAAAGCTGTCCTTACTATCGTTATCAAAAGCAAGGAACTGCACCTTAGCCCCGGGAATGCTGCTGGTCACTTTTGGGATCAATACCGTATCACTGAAAGCCTGTATACTCCTGGCCGGGTAGGCGAGCACAGCAATATCCTTGTAATAATTTTCATTGATGTCAGGCTCAGGCAACGTCATATCGACCATTCCCCCCCCCTTCACGTATTCCTTGCTCCACACAAGCTTTTGCATAGACAGCTCCGGCGTGATCCATGGTCCGCCGGCCAGCGCAAAGCCATCACTCACCTGCATGGCCAGCTGCAGGTTCAGCCTTTTAGCTTCCTGCATGGCAAAACGCACCATGTCCCACCATTCAGGCGTCAGTTGCCGCACAGGCGGATTATACAGAGGAGGAGTAGTGGTGTCCCTGATGCTTATCAGATAAGCCCCACCAATACCCACCTCTTTCATCGCTTCCAGATCGGCCGTAATACCGGCCCTGGAAACACCGGCCTGCATCCAGTACCAGAAAACCCATGGCCTGGCGCCCGCCGGAGGGTTTTTAAAAAGGTTATCCGTCAACCGGCCAATAGTATCGGCAGCCAAAGGGCCATATGCGTATTTAGGAGGATCTTCCTGTAAAACAGCTGTTTGACGGCCCGGGGCGCCGGGCACAGGAACGGACATATAAGCGGGAGAAGCAGCTGTACTCTTGTCCTGGATCAATACACCAACAGCCACGGAGAACAGCAAGCCCGCAATCATTAATAAACTCTTGTGCATCATATGAAAGCCTTATCGCCTGTGAAGTTAGGGCAACAGACGGTTTAACCTAAAAAAAGGGGCCAACTGAGCAGCTAAAACCAAAAAAAGCCTTATTACTTATCAACTTGCCTGCTTATCGGCTTTTCAACTCTTTTTCTACTACACCAGCATATCCCGGCCCAATCGGCAACTGTGTTTTCTTCACCCACACATTGTTTTTATCCATTTTGCTCACGTGCTTCTTACCCACCATATAAGAACGATGGATTCTTACAAAAGCTGCGGCCGGCAATAAATTTTCAGCTTCCGTCATGGTGAGCCTCGATAGTATCTTCTGACCCTCCAGCACAAACTGAACATAGTTGCCGCTGCTTTCCACATATAAAATATCATCCGGCTCTACTCTCACCTGCTCATACCCGCTTTTAATGAAAAGCGACGGGGCGGCAGGGGTAGCCGGACCCGCCTGTTGACGCAGCTCAAACTGCTGCGCCGCTTTATTACAAGCCTTTAAAAAGCGGGCCTGAGAGAAGGGTTTGAGTAAATAATCGATAGCATCCAGCTCAAAACTCTGCACCGCATGCTCACTGTAAGCCGTGGTAAAAATGACCATCGGTGGATCGGGAAGCGACTTCAGGAAATCGATGCCCGAAATATCAGGCATTTTAATATCCAGAAACAGCAGGTCTACCCTTTCCCTGCGCAGGTAATCCAGCGCTTCAAAAGCATTGGTAAAACATTGCACAAGGTCAATGAAAGGTACCTTCTCCGAAAGGTTCTTTACCACCTCCAGCGCAACAGGCTCATCATCGATTACGATTGCTTTAAGCATAAGATAATACCAAACAGTTTACTTGATCTTCGGAGCAGGCCTGGGACTACCATTGGGATTTACCATCATCCGCACCACCTTTCCCGTTTCATCCGACTCGAAATATATCCTGAACTCCTGTTCATTGCTCAAAAAGAATTGCGACTCATCGAGCGCCAGCAGCTCTGAGGGTGGACCTTTATGCGGCCTCGCCATCAACCGGCCGTTCTCCAGCACTATATCTATCAGCACGCCATTCGCTTCGATCTTATAGGTACCCTCATACCGTTTCAGGATTTCCTCCTTTACCCTCACTGCTTTCAATTCAACGGGTATCGAATAAGGCTGACCATACAACACGGCCAATATCCTCCGCGTAATATTGCTAACCCCAGAAATCTCGGTATTGCTTAGCAGGATAATACATACATCATCTTCCGGTATCCGCGCAAAATCGGTCCTGAAACCAAATATACCACCACTATGCGAAACCATCAGCTTACCATTCAGGGAATCGATGATCCAGCCGTACCCATATTTATTTTTATACGGCGTATAGGCCTGCTGCAACGATCGCCGGCCAACAATTGAATATGCCTGCAACCCACGATGCCATTTATACAGGTCTTCAACAGTTGAATAAATAGCCCCTGCCGCGTAAGGACTGGCAGAATCTACAATAGGCGTCGGCTTTACCGGCTTCTCTGTGGAATCTGCATAATACCCTATCGCTTTATCTGCACTGGCAAGGTGCTTAAAATCAAAACCGCTGTGAGTCATCCCCAACGGGTTGAAGATATACCGGCGAATTGCTTTTTCGTAAGGCATACCGGTCACTTTTTGGATGATATAACCCAACAGGTAATACCCTGAATTGCTGTAAGCCCAGGCAGTACCTGGCGCAAAATCAAGTGGCTTGTCTTTAAAGAACCGGATCAACTCCTCCACCTGTACAGACCCGTTGATCTGCTTATTGTTCCTGAAATCATCATCGCGCGTGTAATCCCAGATACCGGAAGTATGCGTCAACAGATGTTCGATAGTTATACTATCCCCATGTGGGTAACCGGGATAGAATTTACTTACCTTATCAGTGACCGCCAGCTTCTTTTGCTCCACCAGTTTCAGGATGAGCGCAGAAGTGAAAGTCTTGGTAATAGAGGCGATCTGAAATACAGTATGCTCATCATTCAAAGTACTATCCTTGATATTCTTCAGGCCATACCCGCCTTTCAATAATATCTCCCCCTTTCGGGCCACCAATACCGACCCGCTGAATTTGTCCAGCCTGCCATAAGCATTCATGAGCGCTTCCAGCTTTTGTACCGTACTGTCTTGCGCGAGGGCAAACTGACACATGCCAATCGCCCATAGTATGGCGAATGTTCGTTTCATACAATATGTTTAAAGGATGATTAAAACAGTATAGACAACTCAACAGTAAATTCCTGCGCGCTGTGATTAATATGGATGGTATGCCTGCCAGGATATACCAGCTTCAAGCGCCCGATCACATTTTGCAACCCGATGCCTGAACGCTCTTTCTCCGGATCATTTTCAGGGCGGGGGTGCACGCTATTATGCACAGAAAACTTTAGTTGCTTTTCCCCGCACACAAGCGATATCCTGATCCAGGATGGCTCCCGCAAACTGATGCCGTGCTTAAAAGCATTTTCCACAAAAGGGATCAACAACATCGGTGCAATCTGATGGTTACACAACTCCTCCTGGATAACATCCTCGATGAAGATCTCCGGCGAATGCTGAATACGCAATTTTTGCAGCGAGATATAATGCTGCAGGTATTCGATCTCCTTATGCATGGGGATGAAGTCAAGGTGATTCTCATGCAGCATAAAACGCATCATATCACCCAGCTGTTGAATACCGGTTGCCGTATCTGTAGCCTTTTCACGCAGGGCTGTTCCATACAAAGTATTCAGCGCATTGAATAAAAAGTGAGGATTGATCTGAGAACGCAGGAACTGCAGGTCGGCCCTGGACTTGTTCAGCTCTGCCTCCATGCCTCTTAATTGCAGTATCCTGTCGCGTCGTTGCTGATAGATAAGCCAGGATACAGGGTTGGTCACCACCAGCTGCATACCCCAGCAGGTCATAAAAAAGCTGAAAGTCTTCGAAGGCATATTAAACCCATCAAACAAAAAACAAACAAATGTGCACAAACAGGTAGCTGCCAACAGCTGGACGAGCGTTCTGAAACTGAATTTAGCCGCGCTTTCTCTTTGCGGAAATATCCAATAGGTATTGATCATAAATACGAGGAAAGTGGCGGGAATAAAACCTGCGTAAATGATCCTGAAAACAGCACCGGAAAAAATATCGAACATTAAGATAACAGCCAGCACCGTACAATAAACGGCAGCAGCCATGGTAAACTGGTTCAGCACCAGGATACGGTAAGCCCTTCCGCCGGACTGTCTTTCCATATATTGAATGATGACTTCACGCATACCGGTTACCACGGACAATATTCCGAGCAGCCACAAAGCCCTGTCGAAACCAGTCAACAAATTTTGCATGGGGTGATCGTTATAACCCAGCCAGGCCAAAAAGGGGAACCCCTGATAGTTATAGATCCACGGACGTGCATAATAAGTGGCCGTATTGAATCCCAATGCAAGGAACCAGCTCAATGCACCAAGCACCAGCGCAGCCAGTAGCAGCTTGCGGATAATGACGGCGGTGTCGTCCCGGAAAGATATTTTCTTCACCAATGGAATAACGGCCTTATTGATGCCGATGTAGCACAAATACAGCAACAACACCGAATTGATTTGCGGCAACAATACCGACCGTAAATAATTGAACGGCAGATCAGGATCGGGGTTACTATACAGCTTTGCGTAAGATTGAATCTGCTGTTCATCCAACCTAAACATATCCCACACATAAGCCCCTATCCGGATCACAGCAAACAGGGTAACAAATACCAACTCATGTGTCCTCCATCGGACTTTGCCTTCTCTGATTGCTGCCGTTGTGGCTATTATTGGCGTCTGATTTGTCATATCCCGTTTCTTTTCAACAAGATTAGCGCATAAATGAGGGCGCCTGGGGCAAATGTGACGAAACCAGTGAAATATGGGGTGAAACTGCCGGAGCCTGGTATTTTAAAGTATATTAAGGCATGAAATATTGTTTCTCATTAATATACATAGTGCTCCTGGCTTGTCGGGACCAGCCGGACATTCCGCCTCCGGCAGCATCCATCGTTAGCACAGACAAGACTGATTCAAACAAACATATCGCAAACGATACGTTACAACCAGCTCTCAAAGACACGCCTCAGCTTAAAGATTATTTTGCAGACAGTCTCCGTATTGGCAAAAAAGGTCACAACAAAATACAGGTGGCACAATACAGCACCGGTGACAGCAACTATGTAACCATCAGCTTTTTCAGCAAACAACAAGATCAATGGCAACTCAAAAACGAATACCAGTTTGAGAAAAACAGCGAAATAGACTGCCAAACCCAACTCAGTGATTTCAACAATGACAGCTTCAATGATATGACCTACATCTCCAATGCAGCAGCAAGGGGAGCTAATGAAGTAAGGAGGCTGTTGATCTACGACAATAAGAAAGATCAGTTGATTGCCCTGAAAAATGGCGAACAACCCAATATAGGCTACAATAAAAAACTGAAATGCATCGACGCCTTCGCAATACATGGAGGTTGTATAACCATATTTTTCAGGATCAAAGGAGATAGCCTGGTAGAACTGGCCAGCATCGACCTGTCACCAGAGGGCCTGACAATAACTGAATACGATAAACACGGTAATGGTAAAGTAATCCGCAACGACACGACCATCACCCTTATTACGGAAGGATTTATGCGCTACAGTAATTATAAGCCATTACAAAAGTAACCAACAGGTACTTGTAAAAAAGGCCGCCTGGAAAGGCGGCCTGACAGTGGGTAACTGTTCATGAGGAAAATCAGTAATCAGGATTTTGTTGTGCGTTCTCGTTGGCGTTGCGTACGCTTTCGGGTATGGGTAAGGCCCACTCGCGGTTGTTGGGCTCCAGTTTGCAATCGCCCGTGGGTGAAACGGAGGGGTTGCCACAGGTGCTGCCGCGCTCAATAAGGCGGGTAGTGCGCTTCAGGTCGAAGAAGCGGTGCCCCTCTCCTACCAGTTCACGTCTTCTTTCATTGGCAATGGCCTCCAGCAGCAGATTGCCCGTAAGCCCTACTACCGGCACATAGCCATTGATGCGCGCAGCACGCAACGTGTTGAGATCACTCAGGGCTAATGCTTCCTGTGCATTTTTTGCTCTTGCTTCGGCCCTGATGAGGTATAGTTCGCCTGTGCGGAATACCGGGAAATTTGCTACTGCATCGCTCAATGCATTTTTCCCTTTGAATTTTGTAATGGCCAATCTGCCATCGGTTTCTTTGGTGAAGAAGGCATTGTAGCGAATGTCGCCGGTACGTATGAGGCCGCTTGCTCCATCGCCTGTTGCCACTTCCAATGCCGGCCTGAAATAGCTGCGGCCATTGGTAGCAAAGTAGGCTATGAAGGTGGGGCCTGCCTGTGTTGCTTCGAACTGTACGTTCCAGATGATCTCTCCGCGACTGGTTTGGTTGTACATACCGGAGAAGGCTGCCTGATCGAGGTTTACCAATGGGCGCAGGTTGATGGCATTCGTGGCGGCTGTTGCCGCTTCGCTCCACATGCCTGCATATAAGTATATCCTTGCCTGCAAGGCATAGACTGCTGCGAGGTCGATGTAGGGACGCACGTTGCCAGCATCGGGATTGACCGGTTTATCGACATTGGATAATAAAACGGAGGCTTTGGCGAGATCGGAGAATAAGGAATCATACACCTGTTTATTGGGCAGGCGTGCTGGTTTTACATTGGGGGTTACAATGAATTGGGTAGCATAGGCTACGCCAAGGTCTGTTGTACTATTTCTATCGAAGCGCACCGCAAAATAGCGGAAGAGGTCGAAATGGGCCTGTGCACGGATGGCATAGGCTTGTCCTTTGAGGCGATTGGCCAATAACTGGTTATTGGGTGTAGTGAATTTGTCGATATCGCGCAATACGATGTTGGCATTGGCGATCACCGCGTAGGGCGCGGTGTAGAGGTTGGTGACCTGCGCTGTATTGGGCTGGTACAACCAGTCGGCCATTGCCCGGGAATTGCCCAGGGTAGCTGTGGTTTCGTACAGGTTATCGCTCAATACATCGGGCATGTATGCCCAGCCTGAACCTGTGCCGCTGCCCGAACCGAAATAGTTGGCGTTGCGAAATCCTGCATAGGCGCCGCCCAATACTTCTTCGACCTGTTTCATACTGGAAGGGTTGTTGACGGCATCGAGGTTGTAATCGGGGGTGAGGTCGACCAGTTCTTCCCTGCTGCAACCAGTCGTTATTATAGACAGCATTATTATAACGGAAACAGATGATCTGATTTTTTTAAGCATACTATAGGCTTTATAGCGATGATGGGTTGTTGTGATTTAGTTAGAATCCTATCGAGAGGCCAATGGTGGTTTGCACCAGTGCCGGGTATTGTGCTCCTGTGAGGGAAACGCCTGTCATCTCCGGATCGAAGCTTCTGAATCTGGTGGCTGTCCACCAGTTTTGTCCCTGTACAAATACGCGCGCGCTGCGGAGACCCGTTTTGCTCAACAGTGTTGTGGGCAAGGTGTATCCCAACATGATGTTGCGGAGGCGCCAGAAGCTGGCGTCTTCGAGGAAGCGGGTTGTTTGTGCCTGATAACCATTGCCTCCACTGCTGGTTGGTCTTGGTACATCGGTAATATCTCCCGGCTGACGCCATTCGCGCAGTACATCTGTGCTCATGTTATCGAGGTAGTAATCGGGATTGGTGAGGTTGTTGCGATCGTTGTTGTACATATACCTGTCGAGAAAGAAATTGACCTGTGCGCTGAGGTCGAGTCCTTTCCAGGAGAAGGTGGTGGAGATGCCACCGTACCAGGGAGCATCGGAAGTGCCTTTGATGACTTTATCGTTGACGCTGAATGTTTCGGTGGATGATTTATCGCGTTTGTAATACATGGCATTGCCGTTTTGTGGGTTGACGCCTGCATAGTCTACGAGGTAGAGGCTGTTGATCGGCTTGCCGATCGAAAGGATGGTGAGGCCTGTGATGGTAGAATCGCGTGTGAGCGCCAACAGCTGATTTTTGTTGTAGGTGATATTGCCTTCGATCGTCCAGCGGAAATCTCTTGTCTGGATCACATCACCACGCAAGGTCAATTCAACGCCGCGGTTGCGCAGCTTGCCGTAGTTGCCATCGATGCTGCCAATGCCGTTCAATACGGGATCGATGGGAATGCCGTAGAAGAGGTCCTGTGTTTCGCGGTCGTATAGTTCGAAGGTACCGCTCAGCCTCCTGTTCATCACGGCGAAATCGACCCCAAAGTTGATCGTGCGGTTGGTTTCCCAACGCAGGTCGACGTTGCCCGGCGTGGCAATGGCCCAGCCACTGGTACCTGCATACGAACTACGGGCAAACAAAGGCAGTGCAAAATTGGCTGTAGCGTTGTTGGCGGTTGTACCCACGCTGGCGCGGAACTTCAATTCGTTAATAAATTCGCTGTTGCGGATAAATTCTTCTTCGGAAGCTACCCACGTTAATCCTATGGAACCGAAGTTGCCAAATTTATTGTTGGACCCGAGGCGGGAGGAGCCATCGCGGCGGCCTACGAGGTTGACATAGTACTTGCCATCGTATCCATAATTGGCCGCGAAGAAGATCGACTGCAAACCGTTTTCTGAACCCGTACCGGCCAATCCGCCGATGTAGTTGGGGTTGGTGACGCTTCCCGGCGTGATGCCGGCTTCATTTTCAAATCCATTGGTAAAGCCTGAACCCGTACCTGTGAAGCTGCGGGCATTGTTTTTCACGGCTTCGAAAAACAAACCGCCGTCTACTTCATGTTTGCCAAACGTTTTACGGTAATTCAATGAGGTTGTTCCTGTGTAGCGGAGGTTCCTGTCCAGCCCTCTTGTGAGTGTTCCCTGGCGGGCAACCCCTGCTGATGTTCGGGGGCTCTGAAACAGCTCTGATTCTACCTGTCCATAGTCGATGCCCCAGTTGGTGCGTGCATATAATCCTTCGAGGAAAGGGAAATGGTATTCGAGGTAGCTGACAGCTACTGCTTTGATCTGTAGATTCCGGTTACGGTTGAGCAATAGCTCTATTGCCGGATTAGGCTGTGTTGATGTGAGCCTGCCCGTGCCGCCGGTTTCCTGGTAATCGCCCGTGCGGGGATCGATGTCGCGTTCATAGGGATTGGCCCATCGAATGGCATTCAGCGGCGTACTGGTGGTGGTGTTGGACTCACCGGTATTGATCCTTTTGGAATAGCCGCCTTGTGCGCTGACGCCAAAGCGCCAGTTCTTTACGTTGTTGTCGATGTTGACGCGGAGTGTATAGCGCTGCAGGCCCGTTGTTTTTACAATGCCTTCCTGATCGAAGTAAGAAAGGGAAGTGAAAAAGCGGCTGGCCGCGTTGCCACCACTGGCGCTGACCTGGTGCTGGTGGGTGACGCCTGTCTGGAACAGGGCATCGCGCCAGCTGAAATTGACTTTGCGCAGGGAGTCTGCTTCTGCCGGTGTCCAGTCGAAGGGATTATCACGCTGCAGCTCATAGGTGATCTTCTGGTCGCTGTTCATGGTTTCGAGGCGGTCTTTCGGCAGTTTGCTGAAGCCAACCTGTCCATCGTAGCTCAGTTGCAGCTGGCCCGATTTGCCGCGACGTGTGTTGATAACAATTACGCCATTGGCGCCGCGTGATCCGTAGAGGGCTGTGGCTACTGCATCTTTCAATATTTCCACGCGCTCGAAATCGGCCTGGTTGATGGAAGCAAAATCCGCCGCCGTGACCTCGATACCGTCTACGATATAGAGGGGTGTATTGTTGCCATTGATGGAGCCGTTGCCACGGATACGCACCATCGCATTGGCGCCGGGCTGGCCGCTATTGGCCACCACCGATACGCCCGCCGCCTGGCCTTGCAATGCCTGATCGAAGGAGGCCATCGGCTGCCTGCGTACTTCTGCTGCGTTTACCACTGCAGATGCGCCCGCATATTTTTTCTTTTGTACCGTGGTGTAGCCTGTTACGACCACTTCCTGGATAAGGGAGCTTTCCACCTCCATCGTTATTTGCATGGCGGCTGCCGATACCGGCACCACCACCCGCTTATAGCCTACGACCGATACCACGACGTTTTTTATGCCTTGTGGTATGTCCATCGTAAATGATCCATCGGAGCCTGCCTGTACGGCCAGGTTGCCACTCTCCAGGCTTACTGTTGCACCAGCGATCGGTGCACTGGTTTTAGCATCGATGATCCTGCCTGTGATTTTCTGTGTTTGTGCGTAGGTAGTGTGAAAAAATAGTGTGGACAATAAAGACAATAGCATAGATAGCGCATGGATTTTTCTCATGTGCAGATAGTTTTGATTGTTACATAATAAGCTCATGCGTCAGCCACGCATCAACTGTGATCCTTTGTTAATGAGACAGGAACAGGGACAAAGCGCTGCATTTTTTAAAACATACTCTTAAGTGTAATGTATCAGCGTACAACTCAATGCTGTGTTGCACCGTACAGCTTACCGTTTGCCACATACGAATGGAGGGGACAGGTCTTTGAAAAAAAGTTTATAGTGACTGCGTGTATATGAACGCCGGGCTTCTTGTCAACTTGAAATACATTATCGTTCAACCATCAATATCTTTTACCTACCTTCACCGTGCATCTCAAAACCCTAACATTACAGGCAATTTTATCGACTCCCGATCATGGCAAAACCAAGTACGCAAGGTCTTCTCAAAGAAATCTTATCAGACGATATTGAAGGGGCGTATATCAGCATTACTGAAAAGGCTGTCGATTGGGCGCTGGCCGGCTTTATCGACGAAGCGAATAACCTGCTGGAACAGCTTTGGCAGTTCAAGCTGGACCACTCCGGGGATTTGCGGCTACCAGATGAAGGTTTGCAGATCCTTTGGCTGGTTTCGCGTAAAAAGCCTTCGTATGTTCCTTTTGCTTTTAAGTTTATCGATCCCATAGAAAAGGGAAACTGGGTGGACGTTTTTTATCCCAGTTATCATGAAAGCTACACATCGACCTTTTTGCATAAATCTTTTGCTGAACTTGACGGTAAGGAGCTATATGTGAAAGCTATTTATGCAGCTTATGAGGGTTCAGCGAATGTGCCGGATATCCTTGCAGCATTTCCCGGAAACTATTCTGCAAAGTAAATCGCTGAGCAGGCCGCCCGCTACGATGGCCGACATAGCAGCGGCAGAAAGCAGGTTGCGCCATACGCTGCCGGATGATTATAAAAACTTTTTATTGACCTCCAATGGCTTTGAAGGTTTTAGTAATATAGGGGTTGTGCTTTGCCGGGTTGACCAGGTTGTTTTTCTTACGTCCTTTTCTCCCGAAACAGTGGATATCTGGACGGAGTCTATGGCAGAGGTTGACAATGGCTTTGGTGATAAATTAAGGAGCAGTATCGTTATCGGCGGACTGCAGGAAGAGCAACAGCTTTTATTGATACCGCTGTCGCATGGCCAATGGGAATGCTGGCATTTTTCGAGCTGGCGGCCGGGAGAAGTGGTGTATGAAAGTTTTCGCTTTTATATAGAAGAAGAATTGCAGCGACTAGAGGATAATTTTTATACGGATTAAAGTCACTAAAAAGACAAAAGGCCGGCTCATCTATAGAGCCGGCCTTTTTGTTGATATGCGCTGTTGTTATTTTTTCTCTGTAGTAGCATACTGCATCCAGGTGCGCAGGGTGCTGCACTTATTGTATTCGGGCGTTATCATCACGTAATAGGATGGTATTTTGCCGGTGAACCAGGTTTCGATGACTTTTTGTTTTTTGATGGCCAGGGCTTCGTCGGCAATGCGGTCATAGTCGTCTTTCAAATTTTGCCGGTGGGGTGTACTGCGGGTTTTGAGGTATACGATGCGGACGCCCTGTTTTCCACTTGCATCGGTGAATGGGACTGGCTTTGAGAGTTCTCCCTGTTTCATCTTAGTCTGGTCCAGCATCAGCACCAGTTCTTTTTCCAGCTGATCCAACTGTAATAACGTGTTGCCTTCTTCATTCAACCGGAAGCCGCCTGACAGTTTGGTATCGCCTTCGCTGTATTTTGCTACTGCTTGGCCGAAGGTGACGGTACCGGCGATGATGCGGGAGCGGACTGAATCGAGCTTGTTGATGCCTTCGTTGATCTCTTTCTCCGTAACCTTGGGAACGCGCATGATGTGGCGCACCACTGCGTCATCTCCCGACCTGCTTACCAACTGCACAATGTGGTATCCTGCTTGGGTTTTAAATACCGGGGATACCTGGCCTTCTTTCATGCGAAAGACCTGATTCATGAATGAAGGGTCTACAAAGGGATAGTCGGTCACCTTCTCCGTGCGGTTGATGGAGAGCTCGCCTCCCCGCTCTTTCGTGAGTTTGTCTTCAGAGTATAGTCTCGCCAGGATGTGGAATTGCTGCTTGCCACTTTCTACCTGTTTCTTCAGGTCGGTAAGCTCCTGCATTTCCAACTCTTCCAATTCACGACCAGCTTTGGGGTATACTACCACCTCTCCTATTTCAACGGCCGATTCGTAGAATGGTAGGTTGTCGGGCTTCTTACCGGCAAAGTATGTTTTTACTTCCTGCGGGGTGATCTTCACATTGCCCGTGATCTTCATGCTCAGGCGATCGGACAGCATTCTTTCTTTGATGGGCTGCCTGAAATCCTGTTTCAACTGGAATATGGAACGACCGGACATATCGACGAGGGCTTGCGGGGAGCCGTGCATCCTGATGAAATACCTGATGCGGTTGTCGATGGCGGCATCCAGCTCGTCGCCGGCTATTTCGATGGAATCTTTTTCGGCCTGGAGCACCAGGGCTTTGAAAGTGAGCAACTGCTCCATGACGTTGCACTCGTCATTGTTGTCACCGGCGGGCTCACCGTGGCGGCGCCTGTCGAGTATCTCGTTGCTGATGTCGGACTTTAGAATAATCTTATCGCCCACGATGCCTACGATCTTATCGGCTTCTACTTTACGGGGTGTTTGGGCAATAGCAAAGATACCGGACAGCAGCCCGGGAATGACAGTGTACAAATATTTCATAGCGGGAATATGTAGGCTAAAAGTAGGGGTTGGTGGAGAATGTGCGGAGGGGGGAGGTGGTATTTAACAAAAGTTTGGAACTGGAAGCTATCTATCGCTAGGTCCGAATTCCGTAGAATTAGCGACGGACAACATAAAATGAGGGATATTTTCGGCTATATCAATAATAATTATTGTCCCTCCTCCATTAAACGCCAATAAATATAATTAAAAAAGCTATCTATTTCTAGAAGCGAATTCATGTGTAATGTTGATGCAATTTTTAGCAATAGGGCAGCGTATGATTCATAATCTTCCCCGCGAAAATTTGTAGCCGAACTATACTTCTCCCCTATTAAGGTCAAAACAGCTAAAGGGTTTTTGTTAAGGTTAGGAAACTTTCTCGGATTATAGGTCATCAGAATTTCTGTAATGATGTTTACTCCAATGCCTGCCAATTGTTTTCTCTGGATTTTTTCCTTAGTAAAGCTTTTTGCCCGGTCGAATACAACCGAAGGAGCCATTCCAATATTTTCCTTTATTAATCTTACCAACTCTCTGAAAACAGGTATATAATTTAATACAGAATAACTCTTTCTATGTATGCTTCCTGAGTGCCACAACTTATCATAGCCGGCATGACCAACCAGCGGTCCAAACAAATCTTCAAACTGATCACTAGTCAAAGAAACTGAGGAAGCTATTATATCTAAGTTCTCTTTGGCTTGCTCATATCTTTTCTGCCGATCCTCAGGGTCAATATAGTCCCTTGAATAAGGATAATTTTGCAAATATGCTTTCAACAAATTCAAGTCTACGCCAGTTGATGGCAGTCTTCTCCTAAACTTGAATGCCATAACTGAAGGGTGATCCTTAACATAGTTGTTTAACTGCAATTCATATTCATCAATAAGACCACCAATATTTTCTGTTCGATATTCAGTATAAAGTTTTTTAAGATAACTATCAAACTGACTATATTCTGGCGAATTAATGGATGTTTCTATTAAAACAGAAATTTCATCGTTTATCACCCAACCACCTTCAGTCATATTTGCTGAACCAATTACTATTTTAGCGATCCTTCCTGTTACAAACATATACAACTTCGAATGAAATATTCCTGCATCCGGAGTACATAATATTAGCTCATGATTACTTCTTCCCTGGATCAATGTACATATTCGTCGTAATGCTTTTGGATCGGTAGCGCCTATACCCAACCCAACAAAAAAAGTACTCTTTTTCGCTCTGCTTTTGTAAAAAATCTCTAATACATCCTTTAAGTTTGCATAACCGCTGTATTTCAAAAAAGCTACCGCTATCTTTACTTCATCAGCCTCTGCAAACAACTTCCGAAGCCAAAACCTGTGATTAGTTTCATTATTCGTTATTACGGTAATCGTATGTGCCATGAGACTACTACTATATTCTTACAGACGTAAATAAATTATACAAATCACATGTTTATTTCAAATCAACAAATTCCAAAATTTATACTTTTTTAACTTTCTTTCCTTTAATTTTCCGCATAGCACCAGAAGTATAATCAATATCAAGTAGAATTAAGGTAACTAAAGTAATTATCACTAATGGACTCACAATTATTAAAAGTGTTTTTGTAATCCAAGATAGAGAATCACTAAATTGAACTACCATGTATATGCAATAGATAAGTGCAAAAGATGGTAAGCCATACAATATTATTGCAGAAACAACTTTTAAGAATCCATAGTACCATATTAATAGACTTTTTTTACCAGATGACGATATTTCATTGGCTTCAGGCAAAAACTTATTCATCGGCTGAAGAACTTGAACAAGTGGTGCTACTCGATTAATGGCGGGATAAAGAATGACATCAATAACGTCAGGCAAATAAATTTTAGCAGGTAATACAAAGTTATTTCCCTCCGAATAAATAAATCGATTAATCAACATTCTAGCACGAATCGCCTGAGCAGTAGATGATCCAAAAACAATAAAAAGAACCGAAATAATTAAAAACATAAATGGGAAAAAATCTACTTTGGATAACTCAGGAAGGTCGAAGGGAAGCTTTACAGCCCCAGACAAATCTTGTACAGATAAAGTCAAAATAGAAAGTAAGGCACAAACAACCCAGTATTTTGTGGCCACTTGCGCATATATCGAACAGCCATCTGTTAATTTAAGTAAGAAATCAGGAATCTTTTTTTCATCCATCACTAATTATACCCTTTATAAAGTTGCAGAAATAAGATTACAAGCGTTAGCTTTTTTCAACGAGCACGAAGTTTGACAATTAAGACTATCTTAACTCAATCCTACTTTCTCCCCATCATACTTATCAACAATCTTATGTAGCTGTTCAGAGTACTTAAAGATATCATCGACTGTAATGATCTCAATCTTGGTTTCCTTCTTCTGTTCGTCAAAGGTGCCTATGTATCGCTTGGATCCATTGAGGTATAAGCGGCAGATGGTTTTGCGGTTATTGTCATCTAACAATATGGCGAAATACGATTGGGCGTCCCGCGGAACGATCCGGTTGGGCTTTATCTTTTGGCGGAGTATGGTTTTGACGATCATGAAGCCTTCTTTCTCTTCTTCGGTTGTTTCTATTTTCGAATCCTTTTCGTCTACAACCGTGATGACTTCCTTTTCAGCCACAGCCTGCTCGGCTTCGTTTTCCTTTTTCAAAGCAGATTTCAGCCGTTCTGTGATCAGGTCATTGATATATTGCTGGATGGACTTTTTGGTTAAGCCACTGAATTGTTCCATGATCTTAGAAGTGAGCATGCCCTGGTAAATCTGTTTGGCAAAGTGCCGTACAAATCCCTCTGTTGGGTTTTGAAACTCTACATTGATCAGCGACTTGAGCTCGTTCATGTATTTAAGCTCGCTGGCAGTATTCTGAATGTTGCCAACGTCGAAATATGACTTGTGGAACTTTTTCAGTTCTTCCACCTGGTTGTCCCTGATATCCGTAACATTGAACTCGAAGAATGGCTTTTCATCCATTTTATTGGGCTCAATCAGGTCTGTATAAAAGCGGTAAATGATCCCGTTGGATAAAAGTCCGAACTTGGCTTTAGTAGTGTGGAAATACCGGAATAGTTGTGAATTATGCGGATCAAGGCTTTCTCCCCAGTGCTTACATTCAACCAAAATGCAGGGTTCGCCATCTTTCATGATGGCGTAATCGACCTTCTCGCCTTTTTTAATGCCTATATCGGCCACAAATTCAGGCATCACTTCAAAAGGATTGAACACATCATATCCCAGGGCTTTGATAAAAGGCATAATGAAGGCATTCTTTGTTGCCTCTTCTGTCTGGATCTGATCTTTGAGCTTTTCAACCCTGTCTCCAAACATTTTGATTTCATCTTTAAAATCCATAGCAAGTCAATTGGTTAGTTAAGGTATGAGGGATTTCAGCCCTATATTACAAAGTCTCGACATATCTTAAATAGGTGTTTTTCACGTTTTTTGGATACCCAAATAGACAGTCCATAATAACGAACGGCCATTTAGGTACAACCAGTCAGGTGTTGATTTTACTCAAAGACCCTGGAAGACAACACAAGCCTTAAAAGGGGGAGTTGCCGATTCCACAACTCCCCCTGCGGTAATGAAGATCAGCTCTTGGCTTTTAAAGAACCATCGGCGCCGATGAAGTATTCAGGACGCTCGCGTAATAGAATATGTTCCGCTGCGGTATCGAGCGGCACTAACTTTTGCTTTCGTTCGACGTCTTGCAGGTGGAAAATAGAATAAAGGTTTGTGTATTCAATTTCACTACCGTATACTCTTTCGCCCAGGATGTTCCATAAATAATCGGCTACGGCTTCTTTCATTTCATAGCTGATGTCCTGGTATACTTCTGCGAAAACGTTTATCCTGACCTTATCATCACACTCTGCGGCCGGAGGCTCCAGCCAACAGGTTGTGAGATCAACACCCACCTTAAAAACTTTTTCGACGAACAATTCATTTCGGAATAATAACGGCGGTTGCAGGCTCATGATCTACCAACCTTCTACTACCGGTACTTTTGCAACAAACTTATCGGCCATGTTGAAATATTCCAGCTTACCTCCTGCCGATATCATGAACCGGGAAGGGCCCGCGTCTTTCCATTGTATGATATACAGCAGCTTTTTTGAAAACGCGCGAAGATGGGTGTCGGTATTTAACAAAAATTAGAGGGGAAAGGCTGATTGTGTCTATTTGCTTTGCCATTATTTCGTTACCCCACAACACAAGTATATAAACAGTATTCAACTTTTGAAGTATGGACACCAACTGCCCTGCTGTTTTTGGTAAAAACTGCTGATTTTCTATAGTCTGCTATTTTAATACACTATCTATACATCATCTATACACCATCTATACATCATCCTTACTCTATCTACCTATCGCTCTCCTATCTTTTATACCCGTCCCTGCCATATGCTGTATATATCTTTGCTACTTCACTGTCCTTGTGTCACTGTCTGTACCAAGACAAACGTAGGTCATATCTACCCGCTCTCCAAACAGAGATGACCGTTTTTAGCACTTATGGCCCATTTGGCCCTTTTTTATCTCTACTTTGTCACTGCCGGCATCGCAGAAAAGAAATTAGCCTTGAAAGTGTTTGCCGCACCAGTCTGCCAGGCCGCTCCATGTTTAGCCCAGAGATGACTTATAATTGCCTTACGTTAGCTTATTAAAATAACTGGATATATAATTAAGTACTACATATCTTTTATTATAGATACAGCGTCTTTAAATAAATATGCTTTATCTACGCTGTACCTACGCTCTATATACGCTGTATCTACGCTGTATCCTATAATAAACTATTGGTTGTCTGTGAGTATGCTACCCTTCAAACATGAAATAAAAAAGGAAGCGTGAAGTATGCAATTGATTATCAATCAAAAGTACCTTAATTTTAAGAATGTGACGAAGTAGCGTTATACCTTCATATTGAACCTTACACTTTACGCATGGATAAATTCGAATATAAAATTCTAAACATTTCCAGGACACATTTGAAACGTGAATCTTTCCAGGAGGAATTAATGACTACCTTAAATAAGCTTGGTGAAGAGTCGTGGGAGCTGATCAACGTTGAAGGGCTAAACGAGGGCTCAATCTTTTGGAAAGTGGGAGAAACGGTTGACATTTTGTTTCTTTTTAAGCGGAAGAAGGTATAGACGAAAAAGCCGCAAACGAGATTGCGGCTTCGGGTATTTCCTCACACAAGCGGGTACAGGTGTACGGATTAAAAAAGAAAGCCTCCCACAACCAGATGGAAGTTCTGCCGATCCCCCTTATAAGATCAGTGCCCTCCATCTATTTTGACTGCCTGTGGAGCTGCGGGAGGTCTTTCAATTCACCTTGTATGTTTATGAAGGGGCATACAAAGCAGGCATCCCGGGAACGGGTACTACTAAGCTCTTACGTTCATTATGTGTTCGTGTATGACAGAAAAACTGTGCACCAGTTTTTTTACATTCTCATAAAAGAAGATCAGGTTGGCGCGTTCTTTCGCATTGTTATAGATGCTGTGCTCGCGTGAAAGGGCTTCGACCAGCCATTGCCACAGGCGGTCTTCTGCTTCCTGTGGTTCATGGTTGTCAAAGAATTCAGCGATTGCCTGTAGCGCCTGCTGTTCTTTTGCGTACGGTTGCGCAGTTGTATTTGCGAGCTTCTTTCTTTTTGTTGTTGAAGCAGCCATAGACGTGATTAACGAGTTAAAGAATTAGTGTGGCGTAAGCGCTTGATCTTTGTTGTTACTGAAGTCTATGGAGGAGAAAGATAGTAGCATCAGGTGTGATGGCAGGTTAAACACATAAGGCTGGAACCTGTTCTACCCCTTTATCCGCTGGCCCTGACAAAGCCATGCCTTACGGCATTGGTCACAAAGGATGCATAAGCAGGCCCAACCCTATATGTAAATATAGAGATTGGGCACTTAACTTACGCTTGCGACCATTTGAACTGTCAGGTTCGCGGGCAAGACTTGTAAGGAGTGCCTGTGTTGGTTGGCAGTGTAAAAGTAAGGGATTTTATTAAAGTAAACAGTACCGTTTACTATTTTTTTTTTAATTGTCCCCACCTTGCAAAAATGGCAGTGATTTTAGGAAAAGATGATCTTCGCTTAAGAAAGCAAATTTCAGCAAGGCTTAAAGCTTTGCGGGAAAGCACTGGCAAAAACAAGGTGGATTTTGCCTATGAACTTGGCATAGATAAACAAGCACTATATAGATTGGAGAAAGGGGAAGGTGCAACAATCTATACAATTAATAAGTACTGCAAATATTTGGAAATGACTCTCAGTGAGTTTTTCGATTCCCCACTTTTTAAGGGTATATAGTCAAATTTGATTATCAGTAGTTTCTTACTTCTTTTGCGCGGGCGCGCAGGGCTGGTTGTTACTTTCTTTGTCTTTGACACAAAGAAAGTAACCAAAGAAAAGTCAAGCCAGGCCCGATCCCTCCGGGCGGCCTGGCGGGCCAACGCCTCTCCAGCATATAGCTTTGGTTACTTATTGTAGGCAACAAGCCACTCTATGTGTAACATTAGTTACTTACTATAGACATCTGGTCATTCAGGTCAGCTTTCTTCACTTCTTACAAGCACCAAGACACTTCAGGTGTAGCATATATCATTTGTTACAAGCAACAGGCACCAGTTAGGGGATAACTTATGGTCGGTTTTTCTTATTTTTACATTCATGAGGATGTCTCCAACATTATAATACTTCTTCTTTCGCGTTCGCATTACTGGATGCAGCAGGCATAGGTCTGCTTATTTTCTATTTCCTCAATTCCTCCTTTTAAAATTGTATTATCATGAAAGAAGTATTAGATAGTGCTCAAATTTCTCATTTTATCCATAAAGGTTTTGTCCGTATAGATCATGCTTTTGATGCTGAACTGGCAGCGGCAGCGCGCCGCATACTGTGGAACGATATAGATGCTGACCCCGACGATCCATCTACCTGGACAAAGCCTGTTGTACGGCTGGGCATGTATACGCAAGCGCCTTTTGTGGAAGCTGCGAATACGCCTGTGCTGCACCGGGCATTTGACCAACTCGCAGGCGCGGGCAGGTGGTTGCCATGCACCAGTATGGGTACATTTCCGGTACGTTTTCCTTCTCTGCAAGATCCGGGCGATACGGGCTGGCATGTAGATGCATCTTTCCCCGGTGATGATCCTTCGAATTATTTCGAATGGCGTATTAACTGGCGGTCGAAAGGAAGGGCGCTGCTGATGCTGTTCCTGTTTTCGGATGTGGGTGAGCTGGATGCGCCTACGCGCATCAGGACCGGATCGCACATCGATGTGGCTGGTCTTTTGCGACCTTTTGAAGAGCAAGGGCTTTCGTTTATGGAGCTGGCGGGGCGATTGTCGTCGCTGCCTGTCCGGGAGGAAGTTCTGGCTACCGGGAAAGCCGGTACGGTGTACCTGTGTCATCCTTTTGTGGCGCATGCAGCGCAGCCGCACCATGGAACGGAGCCGCGCTTTATAGCGCAGCCGCCGTTGGTTTCCATGGGGGATTTTATGCGGGGGGATGGTTTGCCGCTTAGCCCAGTAGAGACGGCAATACAGATGTCGCTTTCTTTATTTTAATGCAGGCTTTGGCCTTGTGCAACGCCCTGCGTTGTTGTCACTTTCTTTGCTCCCGCAGAGCGGGACAGGCTTTGATGAAAAGAAAGTAACCAAAGAAAAATCAAGTCAGGCCCGATCGCTCCGCGCGGCCTGACTTGCCTACGCCTCTCCATGTCTTAACATACATCACTTATTACGGACAGCAAGCCACTTTTAATGCAGCATTCTTTATTTATTGCAATCATTCTCGCCTGATAGGCTTAATACCACGTTTCCTTTCTTTTTACCTGACTCTACATAGTGGTGTGCTTCGATGGCTTCGTCGATGGTAAAAACTTTGTCGATCACCGCCTGATAAGCGCCGCGCCCGTAGAGTTCTTTGAGGAATAGTAATTGTTCTTTTGTTTCGTGGGCATACTCCAAACCGCCTACTGTTTTATAAACCCCGCCCTGTGCTTTTAAAAGGTGAGCGCACTGCCTTTTTTTATATTTTCCTGATGCGTCGAAAATGATATCGAACTGTGTGCTTTGTTTTGTAAAATCTTCTTTATCGTAGGCAATGGTGTTGGTTACGCCCAACTTGTTGACCAACTCTATGCCAGCGCTACTGCAAACGGCTGTTATGTCAGCATGGTGAGACCGGGCTATTTGTATGGCGGCTGTGCCTACAGAGCCGGTGGCGCCAATGATCAGCACCTGCGGGTTTACGCATTTCTTTATACCGGCTTTTTCGAGGAAGTAAATAGCGGTTTGTGCACCGAAGGGCATGGCAGCGGCTTCTGCAAACGAAGCGTTTTGAGGTTTTAATACTACGTTGCCTGTTTCTTTTATCGTGGTGTATGCAGCATGGGCGCCGAACTGAAAGCCAGTGAGCCCGACGACGGCATCGCCTGTATTGAACCGGGTTACTGCTTTTCCCGTTTGCTCCACAACGCCTGCAAACACAGTACCCAGGACAGGCTTCCGGGGCTTTTTCCACCCCAATACCAACCGCATGACAAGTTTCATGAATCCCTCAACAGATAGTCCTCTTACTCTTACATCACCTGAGTTGACAGATGCGGCCATTACCCGGATGAGCAGCTCATTGTTTTTGGGGACAGGCTTTGCAATATCAGTAATGCTTAACACTTCCGGCGGGCCGTATTGTGTGCAGACCACCGCTTTCATCATTTGTTTGTCAGGTTTATCCAGCATAGGCAGGCGAAGGTTACAATGTTCTTGGCAAATGAATATTTGCGAAGATTCATAATCGCCTACAATAAAACGTTCACTTAAGGTAAGAAATGGGTGGTGGTCATTTTTTCTTTTCGAAAATCCTTGCGCGCAGGCGGCTGAGTGATTGTGGCGTGATGCCAAGGTAGCTTGCCAGCTGGCGCTGGGGTACGCGCTGCAAGAGATCGGGCCTGTTTTGTACCAGGCGCAGGTAGCGTTCTTCGGGTGATGCTATTTTGAATTCGTCGAATGCAAGCTGGCTTTTTGCGAGCTGTTCTTCGGAAAACATGCGGCAAAGGGCTTCAAAGCGGGGAAACTTTTCGAAGGATTCGGCTTCCATACCGGGTGTCGACACTGTGATAAGGGTATCTTCCAGGGCGGCAATATAATAGCCGGAGGGTTCTCTTGACAATACGCACTGAGGGGTTATGGCTTCCATTTCGGTATAAAAGGCGGTTGTTTTTTCGTCGCCATCGATCATGTAGTATGTTCTCAGGCATCCTTTCAATACAAAGTAGCTTTCCTGGGAACGCTGTCCCTGACTGAGCAGCACAGTACCTTTTTTTACCGAGCGAAAGATACTGAGAGACTGTATTGCAGCCTTCTCTTCTTCGGTGAGGGTAATGTACTTTTCAATAAATTCAAATAGTATGGTTTCCATTGTCAGGCAGCAAAGCTACGTATGCCGGTGCAAAAGTGTGTCTCTATTGCGTTTTTTGTTGTGGTTGGTCTATTTTGATCTTACTGATCGTGCTACAGGAAGCGGCCCTACCCTATCTATAAAAAGGAGGGCCCGGAGGCCCCTGATAAGCTATATAAGAGATACCGGGCAGCGACTGCGGGCCGGAAGTGACCATGAGGACGCGCCCTGCGAACTCCCTTTCAAAAGCGGCCTGCAACGACCGGCCAACGATGTAACCGCGGCACTGCTCAATGCCTACCATACAACAATAAGAACGAGCAACGAGATAATACTTCATACTAAAAAATTATAAACAACAGCAAAAACGCTGCGATACAGCGGCATGGCGGCATTGGGACCGGGGAATGGTGAATAGTCAGTGGTAAATGGTGAGTCGCTTGCTTCGATAATAGCGTAATCATTGAAGTATCATTTCATTTTGCGCGCGGGGTGCGCTGGCATGCCGCCATATTTTTGAAGAGCAGCAGTTGTTGCCGGTGTACTTTCTGGTAAGGCAAGCACCGGACAATAAAACACACAGTAAGAAATGCAGGAAATGCTTGCACTTGCCCGACGCTATATAGGCCGATGAGTAGCACAATCAATACCGGGCACGCTACCCCCAAAAGATGGTTTATCCGGTGATATTGTTATCTGAATGACATTAAATGAACTTTTTGCGTTAACTTACGGGATACCTTATCCCGGAATCTATGTCATCACTGATCCCCACTGTATGTGATAAAATAGAAAGCAATTTTGAAGTGAGTGTATTGCTTCCTTTCTACAGGAAGTACGATGAGTTCCGACGCGCGCTGCAAACAAACGCTCCTTATTTTCAACGGAATGGTATTGAAGTAATCATCCTGATGGACTCCCCACAGCAGGAGGATGAACTAGTGGTGCTGCTGAAGCAATACCCGTTCATCAACTGGAAAGTGCTGATCAACCGGCAACCACATGAATGGCGTAATCCGGTGAAGGTATTGAATGTGGGTATCAGGCATGCCAGCAAAAAATATATTCTGGCCATGGACCCGGAGAGCGAAATGCATACGGATGTGATCTTGCAGCTGCGCTACATGGCGGAACTGTACCCGCACAGTTATTTCCTGGGTTCGGTGCTGTTTGTGGACAGCGAGGGAACCGTGAATGAAAGCAATATGGGGCTATATCATAAACTGCCTTACGGCAGCATCCTTGCCGCGCGGGAGGATATTCTGGCCATACGCGGTTATGATGAAAGTTATACAACGTGGGGTGGCGATGACAATAATATCCGCAGCCGGCTGGACCTGCATGGCTGTACGCGTATGATGGCGCCGCAGGCTATTTTGCTGCACCGTGAAAAGAATAACAGGGAGCAACACAAAAGCCGTACAGAAAAGTACAACCGGCTTTCCATGGAAGTGCGCAAAAAGGCTTTTTATCCGCAGGAGGCTATCTGCAATGACCTGGATTGGGGTACTGATTTTTCGGAGTGTATTTACGATTATGCCAATAATGCTTATGGGAAGGAAATGTGCCTTGCGTACCTATCTGGAGCGGCGAGCCAGTTTGCGCTGTTGCAGGAGGATGCTTTCGACAGGAAGCTGCGCTGCCTTATTCTGATTCCTACCTATAACGAGAAAAGGCATATACCGGAGGTGTTGCAGCACCTGGATAAGTATTGCGACGGCATTATACTGCTGGATGATGAAAGTAATGATGGCACCTACGAACTGGCGGCCAGTAAAAAGTTGTTGCTGAAAGCGCAGAAGCAAAAGACCGGGCTGTTTACCGACCTTGAAAACCGGAATATGCTGTTGAAGATTGCTTCTTTTCTACAGTCGGAATGGATCATATTCATGGATGCAGATGAGCGGTTCGACAGCCGGTGGCCGCTGCAACTGCAAGACCCGGACCTTCAACTGTTCGATACGATCTGCTTTTACCTGGTGCATCTGTGGGATGATGTGCATAAGTACCGTGCGGATATTCCCGAGAGCAGCCCCATCGGCCAGCAGGGTATCGTACACCGGTGGCGGATGTTCCGCAATAAGGGTCATATGCAAATACTCTCTCCGAAAACGCTGCATTTTCCCAGTATCCCTTACCGGAATGACAAGCTTACGCTGCCAGTACTGATCCTTCACCTCGGTATGCTGCAACGATCGAAAAGGCTGGAAAAATACAGCCGGTACCTGGCGGCTGATGATGAAAGGGAGAAGTATCATTATTTCCTGGCGGAAGATGCGCTGCTGCATGATGTGGCAGCTATTACCGAACTGCCGGTGTATAAACAGCTGCTATCGTAAATCATTGCCTTTGGAAACTCCTTTGTATTGTTATATTGCCTGGACCATCGATGACGGTCCTTCGGAATTTACCGGTCAGCTGATCGATTCTCTAAACGACCTCGGTGCAGGCGCTGTAACCTGGTTTTGCGCGAGGAGTAATATGCACCGGTATAAAGATTCTGTTTTTCAAGGAATGAAGCAGTCGGGTGAAATCGGTATTCATGAGATCCATCCGCAGGAGCCCTGGTGTAACTGGTTTCCGCATGCTACGCGACCGCATTTCCCATCTATTGAACAGGCGGTGGCCGAGCTGGAGCAATATCTTGAGGAACTGTCAGCAGACGACGTGCAACCGGCATTCGTGCGGCTGCCGGGGGGAGAGTTTTCAGAACTGCTGGCTTATATTAAATATTATGGTGCAACGCAGGATGCGCCAACGATTGCCCGCTGTATTATTGATAACAAGCCTGTGCCTCATCGCTGGCAGTTTATTGCCGATGGCTGGCAATACCTGCAGACGCAGCTACGCCGGCTGGGCCTGACGATATGGTCGGGAGCTCCGGGTAATCTTCCGCTGCTTGGCGGCTCTCCTTTTCATTACAACAGCTGGCAGGCAGAGTCGGCCGGCGTGGCGCAAGGGCGCGGAGCCAACAACGTTACGTGGCATGAAGCCCCGGCCAGAAAGCTGGCCAACATCAAGGAGGTGAATAAGGGTTTGTTTGAAAGGGCCTGTCAACACATTCTGCAAACTGGTGAATCTTTTTCGCTGGTTGTTTTAACGCACGATGTGTATCAGGAGGACGTAGATGAGATAGCTGCACATATTGTTGCCATGAACCGTTATATAGAGCAACATGGGCTGCCGATCGGCATCAGGTATGTGACGCTTTCTGCATTATTCAAATTGATGAGGTGTTAACGGAAGCCATGACGTTTAACTCTGCCAGTTGTTCGAGGGTTTTGAACCGCTCCCGTGGCGAGGATGCAAGGTCAAGGAAAGTAAATTCGCTAACACCCAGGAGTTCATGGTAATGGAGCAGTTTCTCTCTGAAAACATCCATATCGCCGATGACCGCGAAGTTGCTGACGGCGCCGTTTTTGTATACATTCTCCAGCTGTTTCACGGTTTGTTTGTTCCGGGTATAAATACCGGCCATGGCTATGTTTATTCTGGGATACCGGTGGTGCATCGAATAGAACTGTTCTTTAAATGCCAACAGCTTTTCTTTCGGACAATCAGCAGATGCTTCTTTGTGAAAAGTAGAGACGCAAAGATTCAGTCCACCGGCGAGGCATTCATCGAAACTGCTGAAAGAACGGCTCAGCCGCCATACCGCCGGCCTGTTGTCATTATCGGGGGCGAGCGTAAGTCCGAATTTCTCCTGGTTTTTATTTCTATCGAAGCAGTCCATCAGTTCTGTTGTAAGCTGCTGAAACAACTGGCTGCCCGTAAGCCCCACCTGCGCGGGTAAAAACCCGAGGCGAACAGCGGTCGCTTCTTCTATGGCTCCATTGGCCAGGCCGAGATCTATACGGCCCGGGAATAGTGTTGATAATAGTTTATAGTTGAGCGCCACCTGGTAGGGCCTGTAATGCCTGAGCAAAATACCGGCTATGCCGATGTGGATATTGTTGGTCATGCCTGCCAGCACCGGCAGGAGCATTTCCGGGCTGCTCCATCCTTTGCCTGCTCCGTGGTGTTCGCCCATCCAATAATGCGGAAAGCCCAAGTTATCGGCCTGCAACACATAGTCGATGCAATCCTGCAAGAGTTTTCCGGCCTGCATTTTTCCTCGGTATCCAAAATCAAGTATCCCGACTGATAATTTCTGATCCATATACCGGCATGGTTTATTTGACGGACATTGCTTTGCGAATGTTGTGGAAGAAGCGTTCGATCAACCGCAGGTCTTCGGTAATGATGCTGGCAACGCCTGTCATTTGTTCTTTAAAATCGATGGGGGTCTTCAGGTCGCTGTTCAGGCCATCGGGAAATTCCACTATGACATAATACATGCCCTGTTGGGGGATGGTGGAAATGGATTGTATTTTTCCTTTGACAAGGCCAAATTCATGGGCGGGGAAATTGGAGAAATCGACGGATACTTCCTGCCCTACTTTTACTTTTCCTGAATTTTGTACCGGTAGCAGGCAAACTCCTACAGGCGTCTGGCTGACCTTCGGTGTGATATCGATGACTTCTTTGCCTACGGCTATGTACTGGTTATCGCTTCTGGTATCAAACAATGAGACAATGCCATCGACAGGCGATATGAACAGGTAGCGTTCGCGCCAGAGCTCGAAGTCTTTCTGCATGGCAATGTAAGCTGCCACTATACTGGTTTTGAGGTCATTCAGAAAGCGGGTTTCCTGCAGGCCCAGTTCTACTTTCTTGTTTTCGATCTCTGCTATGCGCAGTGAATTGGAGGTAATGGACTGCCGGTTGTTTTCGCTGTTGATCTCGGAAGGCAAATGTGCCATTTTCGAATTCTCGATGTCGGCTGCCGAGATGATTTTTTCGTTGTACAACAGGGAATCTCTTTTGAGCCTTGCACTGCTCAGCTCGTGTTGTTTTTCGAGCAGTTCTGTCTGCTTCTCCATACCCCGGCCTATTTCTTCATAGAGGTGTTTCTGGGTATTGAGGGCTGCTATGTTTTTGGTGAGTTTATTTTCTGCGATATAGGCTTTATACAGGTTGACATTGGTAAGAAAGCTGATATAGCTGTCCTGAAGTTCTCCCAGCTGGATGTCGGGCTTTAATAAGATGGCGTCGAAGTCGCCGGAAAAGATGGCTTTCCGCAATGAGTCTTCTTTGCTGAGCAGGTATTTTACATCTTCAAAGCTGGCTGCATTTTCGATGTATCCCAATACCTGTTTTTTCTTTACCTGTACATTGTCGCTTACGAGCATGGTGACGCGGCCGGCAAACCTGGATACTATTTTTACGGATGGTGAATAAGAAGTGAGGGTAAAACTTGTTTTTACGATGTCAGGGTATTTGACAAAATAGCTGATGGCAAACATAACGAACATCATAAAGAATACTGCGGTAATGCCCCATCTTACCATCCAGTTAGGCGGTTTCGTCATCATGGTTTGAACGTCGGCGCTGTAGCGCTCGATATCAAACAGTTCGACATTGTTCCTTTTACCGTTTATCATGATCAGTTGAGTATTTCTGTTTGTTTTTTGATGAGGTTGTAATAGATGGACCGGTTGGCCATGAGTGTGCTGTGGTTGCCTATCTCCGCCACTTCTCCGTTATCGAGCACGATGATCTGATCGGCATTTCTGATGGTGCTTAAACGGTGGGCTACGACCACTACCGTTTTTTTCCTGAAAAAGGAATCCAGTTTGTCCAGTATCTCGCCTTCATTTTTTGCATCGAGGGAATTGGTGGCTTCATCGAAAAAGATAAAGGTGGGGTCTTTGTAAATGGCCCGGGAGATGAGAATGCGCTGTTTCTGTCCCTGGCTGAGTCCTATGCCATCTGTGCCAATTTTGGAGTTATAGGCGTAGGGCAGTTCTTTGATGAATGCGTCGATGTTGGCAATGCCCGCCGCATGTTCGAGTTTGTCCAGAGAAATATCTGCATCGCCGAGCGCGATGTTCTCAGCGAGGGTATCGGAAAATATAAAGCCATCCTGGAGCACGGCGCCGCAGTCGCCACGCCAGGCCCTGTGGTTGATGCTTTCAAGGTCTATGCTGCCGACGAGGATGCGGCCTTTGGTAGGGGGATAAAATTTGAGCAGTAATTTCAGGATGGTGGTTTTGCCGCTTCCGCTCTCTCCTACTATGGCTGTGACTTTGCCTTCGGGTATTTTGAAGGAAACATTTTTGAGTACCAACTGATCGGGGGCTCCGCTATAGGAGAAGGATACTTTGTCGAATGCAAGGTTCTTTGAAGCGGGCAATCCGCCAAGGGCAAATTCATCTTTTTTGCCTTCGTTCTCCACCATGTGTATCTCTCCGATGCGTTCGAGGCTGATCTTAGCATCCTGGTAGGAGTTGATGAGGCCGGTAAAGTGGCTGATGGGCGCGCCGATCTGCGCGAGGATGTATTGCATGGACATCATCATGCCCATGGTCATTTGTCCATCAATAACGGCCCTGGCCGACAGGTAGGAGATGAGGATGCCTTTGGTGGTTTCTATAAAAAAAGCGCCTCCCTGCTGATACTGGCTGATGACCAGTTGCTTAAGACTTATCTTGAAAGTCTGGGTCTGGATGCGTTCCCACTCCCACCGTTTCTGGTCTTCATAGTTGTGTAGCTTGATATCCCGGATACCATGCAAGAGTTGTATGAGGTTGGTTTGGCGCAACGAGCTTCTTTCAAAGAATTTATAATCGAACTCTTTGCGTTTCTTCAGGAACACCAGTACCCACAGGGCGTAGATGATGCTGAAGAACACGAATATGAGCAGGATCTTAACGCTGTAATAGCACATGATGAAGGAGAACACGAACAGGTTGACGAAGGAGAAAAGCAGGGAGAGGGTATTGGAAGATACGAAGGCATTTACACGGGAGTGATCGCTGATGCGCTGCATGAGATCGCCTGTCATCCGCGATTCGAAAAAGGACATGGGCAGCTTCAGCAGTTTGATGAGGTAGTCGGACACGATGGCTATATTGATGCGGGCGCCCATATGCAGGAATATCCAGCTTTGCACAAACCGCATGACCGTACCGCTGATGGAAAATGCCAGCTGGGCCATCAATACGAGGTTGATGAATCCGATATTCTTGTTGCTGATGCCAATGTCGATGACGGACTGGGTAAGAAACGGCAGGATGAGGGAAAACCCAAAGCCCGTGACCATAGCCAGGAATAACTGAAAATAGTATTTCTTAAAGGGCAACAGGTAATGGAAGAAAAACCTGAAACCTATGTACTTGCCTTTTTCTTCTTCGTTCATAAAGAAGGCAGGGGTAGGTTCCAGCAACAGGACGATTCCGAGCTGCTCGTGGTTGGACCATTTTTTCATGAACTCATCGACCTGATAGGTGAGAATGCCGATAGAGGGATCGCCCACGATCACTTTGTTCTTTTTGATCTTGTATACGACTATAAAATGGTGGCGGTCCCAGTGCACGATACAGGGCATCTGGGCATCCTGTAGTTCTTCGAATGAAACTCGTGCATACAATGTGCGGAAGCCCATATCGGTGGCGCCGTTGCTTAGGTTCCACAGGGATACGCCGGTCCTGCTGGTATAGCACCTCCGTTTGAGGGTTTCGAGGGGGAATACTTTGCCATAATATTTACAGATCATCCGCAGGCAGGTGGGACCGCAATCCATTCTGTCGAGCTGCTTGTAGAAGGGGAAGCTGAACATAGTCATAAGGTTTAATGAAGGCAACAGTAAGTTACGTAAGTATTCAATACTGCAACAAAAAAATCCGCATCAAATGAGCATATTTATTAATTTATCCGTTAGCGTTATGATATGCGCTGCGGTAACAAAAAACCGTCTCTTTCGGTAAACTGCGGGTGAGCGTATGATTATAAGTGTTAAATCTTATGTTAACGGTCACATATACGCTATTTATTAAAAAACTGTTGCCGAATTTCTTGGATGCAACATTGTTTTTACTATAAATTCGGTTACTAAACCTTATTTATGAAAAAGAAACTCTCGCTCAAAAAAATTACCACCAGTAATCTATCGGAAGATTTTGCCAGGCAAGTATTCGGTGGCGACAGCGAAGAGCCAACCTATAATAACGGCGAAACACAGTGTTCCTGCGCCTGCTCAGACCCCGCTATTACCTGTGAGCCGAAACCCACGCAACCTACCGGATGCGGAGAAACCTGTGAATCGGTGGGCGGTCCCTGCACGAACGACAACTGTCCGGCTACGGACGGCGATATGTCGTGCGCCAACGGACCGGCTACCTGTGTTTGTTAGTTTCGCTTCCTGATCTGTTACCCTCTGACTGTTTAGTCCTTCCCGCAAACTGTGGCTTAAGATAATGAGGTATTTATTGCTGTATAGATATAATGTCCACCTGTCGTTACGGGTGGCGTATGCAATATTATATTTATCATCGTAAACCTTTCGTATGAAAAAGAACAAACTGTCGCTGAAAAAAATCACCGTCAGCAATTTATCCGAAGATTACGCCAGGAAAATATTCGGCGGCGATCCTGGTATGCCTACCTACAATGACCCTGGAAACGGGGATTGCACGGACAGCTGTACCGCCAATAACTGTCAATGCCACGCTTCTCAGGATCACTGCCACACAGGCGGTGAAGGATGCGCCAGCGGACCGGAAGAACCCAACTGTACCCGTGCAGACGGAGGATGTACAGAAGGCCAAACCTGCCCAAGCAATAATAACAAGTGTTTCTCAGACCTTGATTGCTCTGTTACGCAATGTACAGATGTAGAAAACGGCTGCCCGGCAACTTATAAGGATCTAAGCTGTGCCAATGGCCCGGAATCCTGCAATACCTGTAATAATTGTTAACCGTGCCGCGCAATCTGTACTCTTTGTTCACTTACCCATTGCCGCGAAACCCGTGTTTCCGGAAGGGGGCATTTATCATCATTGATTATTAAACTTTTCACATGAAAAAGAACAAACTATCGCTGAAGAAAATCACTGTCAGCAATTTATCCGAAGATTATGCGAAACGTGTATTCGGGGGAGACGATCCGGATGCTCCTACCTACAACGATCCCAGCCCGGGTCCCAACTGTACGGACAGCTGCACGGACAATAACTGTCAGTGTCATCTATCAGAGGGGTGCAACACCAACGGTGCGGGATGCGCCAGCGGGCCGGAAGAACCCAACTGTACACGTGCAGACGGAGGATGTACAGACGGTCAAACCTGTCCAAGCAATAATAACAAGTGCTTTACGGATATGGATTGCTCTGCCACTGATTGTACAAATGTACAAAATGGCTGTCCCGGCACACATATGGATGCGAGCTGCGCCAATGGCCCGGCCACCTGCACCTGTTAGTTGCCGAAACCGTCGTTCCGGTAACGGGACCTTTACTGCTGAATAAATATAATGCCTGCCAGCTGAGATGCCGGTAGTGCCTGCTCTGTTATATTTATTATTCATCATCACTAAACTTTTCATATGAAAAAGAACAAACTGTCGCTGCGGAAGATCACCGTCAGCAACCTGTCCGAAGATTTTGCGAAACGGATTTTCGGCGGAGACGACACGGATCTGGCTACCTACAACGACCCCGCCCAGGGTCCCAACTGTACGGATAGCTGTACCGAGAACAATTGTCAGTGTACTTTATCCAAGGGGAATGACTGCCACACGAACAATGCCTGTGCCAGTGGTCCGGAACAACCAGGTTGTACACAGGCTCCCGGCGGATGTACCGGTGAGCAATGTCCCAGTGACAACAATCATTGCTTTACGCAACTGGATTGTACGCACGGGCAATGTACTGACGTACAGCAAACTTGCCCGGCAACGCACATGGACGCCAGCTGTGCCAACGGTCCTGCTACCTGTTCCTGTTAGCCGTTTTTCCAAATTTATTGCGATCAAGACCGATAGTTTATCGGTCTTTTTACTTACCTTATGAATTATAATATCTAATTCCCATGTCCGTTGTCGTTAATTTTTCACAGGAAAAAATTAATCGGAATTTTGAAGTAAGTATTGTACTACCTTATTATAAAAAGTATGAAGATTTCAGCCTTACCATAAAAACGAATGCTCCCTTCTTTGAGCGCAACGGCATCGAGGTGATCATCTGTATGGACGATCCGCAGGAAGAGGAGCAACTGATACTGCTGATCAAAGAATATCCTTTTATCAACTGGAAGGTATTGATAAACCGGCAGCCGCATTCCTGGCGCAATCCTTCAAAGGCCATCAATACAGGCATCAGGCATGCGTGTAAGGATTATGTACTGGTGATGGGTCCTGACAGCGCCTTTCATTCTGACCTTATTCTGGAACTCAGGTGCATGGCGGAGCTGTATCCCAACAGTTATTTTCTGGGGCATGTGATCTTTACCGATGAAAAAACGGTAGTGAATGAAGACAACCTTCACGAGCATCTGTTGCTTCCTTACGGCAGTATCCTTGCGAGGCGGAAAGACTTACTGGCTATCAGGGGATATAATGAGCAGTATACTACCTGGGGCGGGGATGATGACAATATCAGAACACGGCTCGACCTGCATGGCTGCAAAAGGGTACTTGTGCGCGAGGCGCTGCTTATTCACCGAGAAAAAAATACGCGGGATGGTGAGGCTATCCGCACAGAAAGGTCTCAGCGTATATCCGACGCCCAATACCACGATGTCTTTTATCCGGATAAGGCGGTTATGAATAAAAAAAACTGGGGCACCGATTTTTCGGAATGTATCTATGACTATCAGCATAATAAGTATGCCCGGGAACTTTGTACCGGGTATCTGTCGGCAATGGCCAAACATTATACCCTGATGCGGCCTGACGCATTCGAATCTTCCTATAAGATAATAGCGTTGCTTCCTGTGTTCAACGAACGAAAGCACGTTCCAGAAGTGCTGGAACACCTGGATAAACATTGCGATGGCATTATTCTGCTGGATGATGCGAGTACGGATGGCACGTACGAGGCTGCGGCAAGTGACAAACTACTGCTGAAGGTGCAAAAGGTACGGGGAGCTGTATTCGACGACCAGCAGAACAGGAATATGCTGCTGAACATTGCTTCTTTTTTTCAGGCTACCTGGCTTCTTTTTCTGGATGCGGATGAACGTTTCGATCCCCGGTGGAATCTTCAATTAGAACATTATACTTCAAAGAATATTGAAAACGTAGTGTTCCCGCTTGTTCATTTGTGGGATGACGAGGGGCATTTCAGGACCACGGGGCAGTATACCCCAGGCTTGCCCAAGGGGGTATTGCTACGCTGGCGGATGTTTAAAAACAAAGGCAGGATGCAATTCCTTCATTTGCGTAAATTGCATTTTACAGCGGTTCCTTATGTGAGTTCCAAAAGCAGGATTGCGCAAACGGTTATCAAGCATTATGGAATGATCAGTGCTCCGCTGCGCTCCCAAAAGTACCAGTTCTATCAATCGGAGGACGAGAAATGGCCCTATTTCCAGTTTGAATATCAGCTGCTGCTGGAAGAGAACAGTGAGCGTGCGTCGCTGGAGTCGATCGATATGAAGAAAATAATGCGTTTTGCGCCTAAAAAAAGCAGCCGCCAATAATAACCTTACCAATGAAACAACGATCGATCATATTATTATCTTCTTTTCTTCTATTACTATACGTAGACGGGTACACACAGGTAAGCTTTAACGGGGGATTTGAATATATTGGTTATGATGACAAACCCGAAAAGTGGTTTATGCCCTCCCCCGCTCCTTACGAGGTGTTTACAGATTCTGTCAACCCCTACAGCGGACGCTACAGCGCACGCATCATCCACACTCCCAAAGCGGTCAATGCCAGCGGCTGTGTTTATTATCAGGAAATCGACCTGTCGTCTTTTTCAGATTACAGAAAGATAACGGTAAGGTATCATTTCAGGATCAATAAGGGCTGGAACACTTATCTTAAATACTTCATACAACCTGTCAATCCGGCGCGCATCAAGGTTATCGATACCAGTTTTTTCCGAATCAACGGGTCTTATTCCCATGGCGCTTGGTATGAATATGAAGCTACTGCCTGGGTAACGCCAGGCTCTATACAGGAAAAAGCGGTCCGCATAGGACTGATCGCCCAGGCGCTTATTGACATCAATGTGGATGATATCTCTATTCTGATCGATGACAAGCCGCTGCTGGACCTGCCCATCCAACATCCTCCGAGGCAGCTGCCCGACAGCAAGGATATGGAATGGCTGAATCACAGCATCGTATCATTGCAAGCTACAGCGGACCTTTCCGCGATGAAGGATCTTTCATTTCTGAAAAAAGCTGTTGGCAACGCTCAGGTGGTAGCGCTGGGTGAAAGCACACATGGCACCAGGGAGTTCAATGTGCTACGTTCCCGCATCATCCATTACCTGGTGGACAATATGGGATTTGAAGTGATCGCTTTTGAAAACGGTATCACCGAGATGAACATTGCGAATACGCTGTTACAGGATGGTAATTATTCCTCCGCTCAGATCGTGGACTCTTTATTCACGCGCGTGCATCAGACAACGGAGGTCACGGCGCTTGTGGACGTGCTGAGAAAGAAACGCAACGTTGTGCTTGCCGGTTTCGATGATCAGAAGATATATTACCCGCTGCTGCTGCTAAAGCAAAAGCTACAGCCTTTAAGCACTATGCTGTACGATTCAACCGTGGCGCTCGACCAGTATGTTTCCCGCTTCCGGAGCAGTACCGGCCGGCTGGATTCCATGTATCATCATGCCTGCCGCCTGCTACAACATTTTCTGGCTGCCAAACCGGGCCTGGCGGCTGCAACGGGACCAACGGAGATGGCATGGCTTGAAAAGAACTTCCGTTCTCTCGTCAATTCGATCTATCTCTCTTATCTGTATGCTCAGGCTTCTGCTTCGCAGGGCACGCCGCAATATGTATCGGCCAATTACCGGGATTCTCTGATGGCGGCCAATGTGGTATGGTTGCGGGATTTCTATAAAAACAAGAAGATCATTTTGTGGTGCCACAATACGCATATTCAGAAAAAAAGCAACGGGTATTATGACGGAAAGCATGTGTATCAGGGGGAATACCTGCTGAAAACATCGTTGGGGCCTTTGTATAAAAGTTTTGCTTTCCTTACTGCTACCGGGGAAGCTATCAGTTTCAGACTGAACAACCGTGGCGGGGATACGGCTGTGCTGCAGCTGCCTTACCGGATATGTTATGAATACTACCTGGGGCAGGCAAGGTATCCTGTATTTTTCTGGCAGCTGCCTGCGGGCCGGCAGACGCGTGTGCATACTGCGCTTACAAGGGGACTGGAATGGCGTTCACTGGGGTCGCAGATCATACCCGGCGCAGACCAGTTTCACCCTGCGGACATGTTGAACAACTTCGATGGTGTTTTCTTTATCAGGAGCACCACTCCTGCGGGTTATTTTTATTTGAAATGAGCGTAACGTAATTATCTAATCATAAACCTTATCCCATGGCAGAGAAGCAAGCGCTACTGCAAAAGATCCTCGAGATAGAATCGGAAGTCGATTCGGCCGTTTCAAGAAGGATGCTGCATGCCAACAATCTCGCTGCCGGCAATCCCGGCGCAGTGATGTTTTATTTCTATCTTTCCAAACTTACGGGGTCGGAAGAATACTTCGATAAAGCCACCCGGCTATACGAACGAATCGTTAACGATTACAGGTTCGATCCTAAATATTATTCTCATTGCTCGGGGCTTGCGGGGCTGAACTGGCTAACGGGCCATCTCATCAAAAATGACTTCATCGATGCTTCCTGTTATGAAGCTATTTCCGAAACCGAGCATTTTTTGTATGAGAAAATGACAGAGCTGCTGAAGCAGGGGTTTTATGACTTTTTGCATGACGGCCTGAGCATCTTTTATTTTTTTATTGAAAATGATATACAGCATTACGACAAGGAAAAGATCATTGCCGAGGTGGTGGACCTGCTGGCCAACATAGCGACGACCAATGAGGATGGTACTGTACTGTGGTATAATGTGGATTTTGTAAACCGCGTTATCGAATCGAACGAATGTAATCTTGGGCTGGCGCATGGTATGCCGAGCATCATCAGCCTGCTGTCGAAAGCGGCGTTACGAACCAACAATCCGGAAACAAGGGAAAGGGCTATAATGCTCGCTGATAAGGCGGCCCGCTTTATCCTGACGCTTCAGAGTAAAGACCCTTCCACACTGTCTCTGTATCCTTTCGGCATGAAGAAGAATAATGATGCGTCGTATAATTCCCGTCTTGCCTGGTGCTACGGGGACCTTGGTATTGCTATTTCTTTCTGGCACCTCTATGAGGCGAGCAATGATGAAAACTGGAAAAATGCTTCTTTACAGATCATAGATAAGGCTTCTTTGCGGAGGGACCGCACGCAGAATATGCTGCATGATGCTGCCGTGTGTCATGGCACGAGCGGTGTTTCGCACATCTTTCACCGGTTTTATCTGCACACGAATAACGAACGTTATCAGCAGGCGGCGAAGTATTGGATAGGGCAT
>JAGIBF010000053.1 GCA_017744515.1 Niastella sp. | reverse complement strand
TTACTACATTATGGCATAGCCGATATTTAATGCAATATATGATAAAAAATAATACGACGCGTATACGCGGCAATAGTATTTTATTATTTCTTTTATTTAGGTGATTAATGAATGAGCAAGAACAAATAACACCGATAGAGCAGTATATAATTGATTATATTTTAACTCTGCGAGCTGAAAAAAAACTGAGTCAGCAAGATATTGCTGATATTGTTGGCGTTTCCCGTTCTTTTATAGGTGATGTTGAAGGTTCTACTAAGCCAAGTAAGTATAATGTTCGTCACATCAATGCCCTTGCTGATTACTTTGGAATATCTCCCCGTGAGTTTCTACCCGAAAAAGCCTTCCCGGTAGATGGGGTGGAGGAGAAGGTTGTGAGGAAGGCTTCACTACCTATCAAAAAAAAGATTGCACCTGCCAAGGCGGTTAAGAAAGCCGCTACACCTAAGCGAAAGAAATAAAAAATAACTATATTTGACGTAAGATCAAAACGGGCTATCCCTTTTAGGGACAGTCCGTTTTTTATTTAAACCAAACTAAACCTGCGAGCCATGAAAATACTGCTTGATACCAATATAATTATTCATCGAGAAGCTACAAAAGTCATAAATCAGGATATTGGCCTGCTGTTTAATTGGGTTGATAAGCTTAAATATTCCAAATACATACACCCTGCAACCGTAGAAGAACTGAATCGTAATAAAGACGTAAAGACGGTTGCAACCATGAATATAAAAATTGGTAGTTATAACCTGATAAAAAATCCTGCGCCAGTCAGCGAAACCCTGGCCAGTGTAAGTAAGAAAGTTGATACCACACCCAACGATGCCAATGATACGCTTATATTAAATGAAGTGTATAGTGATAGGGTTGATGTCCTGATTTCCGAAGACAAAAAGATACATATTAAAGCGGCTTTACTGAACATCTCAGGCCGGGTGTTCACTATTGATCAGTTCCTGGAAAAGGTAACAGCAGAAAATCCTGATCTTGTTAATTACAAAGTATTGGCCGTTAAGAAGGTCGATTTTGCAAAAGTTGATCTTCAAAACCTATTTTTCGACAGTTTCCGGGACGATTATGCCGGGTTTGATAAATGGTTTAATAAAAAAGCGGATGAAGTTGCTTATATATGTTACGACAACAACGTGATCGCTGCTTTCCTCTACATAAAAGTGGAAGAAGAAAATGAAAACTATGCAGACATTGAACCCGCTTTTAAACGAAAGAAACGACTGAAAATAGGAACGTTTAAAGTTGCCAGTAACGGGTTTAGGATCGGTGAAAGGTTCCTGAAAATAGTATTCGACAATGCCCTGCAATTTAAAGTAGATGAAGTCTATGTTACCATCTTTGATAAACGTCCTGAGCAAGCCAGGCTTATTGCCCTGCTGGAGGAATGGGGATTTACGTATCATGGCATAAAAAATACTGTAAATGGGGAAGAAAAGGTATATGTGAAGGATTTTTGTAGAGGCCGGGAAGTTAATATTGCACAGCCTAGGAAAACATTTCCCTTTATTGCTGCAAAAGCACGTACTTATATAGTGCCTATTTATGAGGAATACCATACTGAACTTTTTCCTGACTCAATCTTAAGAACGGAATCTCCACTGGACTATACGGAAAACGAACCTCACCGGAATGCGTTGAGTAAAGTATACATATCGCGATCTCATGTTCGTAACATGCAGGCAGGGGATATTATTGTATTTTACAGAACGGGTGGAATCCATCGCGGAGTCGTTACTACATACGGTATTGTAGAATCGGTAATTGATGGCATACTTTCTGAAGCTGCATTTATTCAGGCATGCAGAAAGCGAAGTGTGTTTACTGATGATGAGCTGAAGAAGCATTGGAATTATAATGAAAGAAGCAGACCGTTTATTGTTAATTTCATTTACGCGTATTCTTTCCGGAAAAGACCTAATTTAAAGTGGTTGAATGAAAACAAGATTATTCCAGATGTGAACGATATGCCCCGTGGATTCAGAGAAATATCAAGAGATGACTTTATGAAAATAGCCAATTACTCAAGGGGGAAATAGATACGCCTTCAGGGGCATGAATATAAGAATTGGTGAATGTTGTAATACGCTTTAATTTTGATGGGAGATCATGTAAATAGTAACTATTATTCGAATCGCATGAAAGTTGTATTGTCGATAAAACCGGAATTTGCCAACAAAATATTTGATGGTTCCAAAAAGTTTGAATTCAGAAAGGCCATTTTTAAAAATGAACATATAAAGACAGTTATTGTGTATGCCTCTTCGCCGGTTCAAAAGGTAATAGGCGAGTTTGAGATCGAGAGGATCATCAATCATGATATAGATACCCTCTGGGGCATGACAGAGGATTTTTCTGGCATTACAAAGGATTACTTCTATCAATATTTTGAAGACAGGAAAGCCGGATACGCTATTCAAATCAAAACAGTAAAGAAATATAAAAAGCCCAAAGACCTGAAAGCGGATTTTAATTTGGTTCCTCCGCAGTCCTTTGCCTATTTTCAAGCTTAGAAATAAATACATAATTCAATAATAAAAACAGGTGGTGCTTACGAAAAGGACCACCTGTTTCATTTACCTCATTCAAAATCAAAAAGGGCATCTCACTTTTCAGTGGATGCCCTTTTAACATGGAGATGATCCTATTAACTAACTAACTGCTAAGAGACTAATTTGATTGGCTTACTGCTTGCCTTCTTCCTTGATCCATACTGCGGAAGCTGCTACGCGGTCCATACGTGCCTGTGGTGGCTCGTTGGGGCGGGTAGGTACAGACTGTCCGCCAACTGCCGGTAATGGCGTTGTGGGCACCCTGTTCAGGCGTGCATAGTTGGGAACAGCTATCAGCGGTGTGCCATCGCTCCATGTGCCTTTGATGGTCATTACACCATTCAGGAATTCTGGTTTCCATTCCATGGTCAAAGGTCCTTTTCCGATCGACTTGTTGATGTCGCCACCGTTGTCGGCCTGCTCTACGTTGTAGATCAATGGTCCGTAGCGGAGTGCTACACGGCCTCTGTCGGCTTCGATCCTTTCATCAGCTGTTACCTTTTGGATTTGCATAGGCAATACGAGGTTGATCTTATCGCCTTTTTTCCACGCACGGCGGATGGCTACATATCCATTCTCGATCTTGATGGGTACTGCCTTGCCGTTTACAGTCAGTGATTTCAGGCCGCTTACTGCTGGTACTGGTTTGTACAGCTCGCTGGTAGTGCGGTTAGGTACGCGCACATACACCGTGAATGTTTTAGATTCTTTGGGATTTACCGTGATGGCTACATCACCATTCCAGGGATAATCTGTTTTTTGTACCATTTCCACATCAGTGCCTACTACGCGCTCCACCTTGATGGTGCTGCCCACATACATGTTTACATACAGGCCGTCTGCACCGGTTACGTATGTCCAGGTAGGGATCATCAGCAGGGTACGGGGAATGTTGCCCACGCAGCAGGGGCACACGTGCCACTGATAACGGCCCTGTGCTGATGACAGCGCATTGGTATAATAGAAGTTCTTTCCTTCGAGGTCGATAGAACCCAGCAGGGCATTGTACATCGTTTCTTCGTACAGGTCGGCGTACTTGGCGTCGTGGTAAGCGAGATTCATCTTGTACTGGAAGAAGATGAGGCCGGCGCTGGAGCAGGACTCGCAATACGCATTGTTGCGCAGGGAGTAGTTGCCACCGAAGCCTTCAGAAGTTTCACCGCTGCCTATACCGCCGGTGAGGTAATACTTCTTGTTGATCATGTTATTCCACAGGCTCATTACGGCGCTTTGATAATCTATATCACCTGTTTCTGCCGCTACATCTGCCATGGCAGAATAGTTGTAGGTAGCGCGTACGGCATGGCCTACTGCTTCGTATTGCTGTTGCACAGGTACATGGCTTTGGTCGTATTCGCTGCCGTCTTTGCGGCTGTCGAGCAGGAACTTGGCGAGGTTGATATAGCTGTCGCCATGGCTGCCTTTGCCTTCCATGTCATTTACGAAACGGCCAAAGCGTACCAGCGCCTGTTCCATTTCCTGGTGACCATCATACCATTCTTTTTTACCGGGGCCAATGTTGGCTACCCAGCAATCGGCCAGCTTCTTGGCGGCATCGTATAATCTTTTGTCCTTGCCTTCCGTGAGTGTGTAGTGATTGATGGCGCTTTCGATGAAGTAGCCTGCCACATATCCTTCGTGGTCGCCACGGTTGCGTGGATTCCACCTTGATGTCCAGCGGCTGCTATCACGCAGCGTGTAGGCTGTTTGCAGGTAGCCATCGGGCTCCTGCGCTGATAGGATGATGGGAATCCACTCATCGAGTTTCTTCTTCATCTTCTCCTGTGCAGCAATTATTTCCTGATCGCCTTGCGGGTCCACCATCAGGGCAATACACATGGACTCTACTGTCTGGTGTACCCACGCGTTGGAAAATACGTATCCTTTATGGCGCTCGTGGGGCAAGCCCTTGATAGCCTTAGCTGCTTCTATGAAGTTGTCGAGACCACCTGAACCTTCTTTGATATCAGTACGCTCATTCTGATCGATACAGAAGGGGATCCAGTTGGTGATCATTGCTTTGGCGCGGTCGCTCCAGAGCTTGCTGTCGATCTTGTAGCGCTTGGTGTATACTACATCGAGGCGTTTCGATTTGGGAGGGGTGTGTACCTTTACGTTCAGCGTGGAAGTGGCCGTGTTCTTGCCTTCGGTGGCACTCAGCTTGAGTACATAGTTGCCAGGAGCTGAGAATTGTGCAGTAGCGTTCTTATCGGAAGCACTGCTGAAGGTAATAGTACCGGGACCGGAAACCTTTGTCCATGCAGCGTTGCTGATGGGGGTAACGGATTTGATCGTAGCGGCGAGGTAACTTTTGCCACCTACCATCACATCACGATCGATACCGGCAATTACCAGCGGGGCAGGAGAGGGAGAGTTCTCGGTTTTATATACAGCCCATTCTGCGAGTGTTGCCAGGCCTCTGTCGGCAGAGTCCAGCTCCAGGCGCAGCTTGGTTGTTTTGATCTCATCAAAAGTGGTACTGTTGTACTGGTTATTGGCGAGTCCAAATCCTGCAGCATTTTTTACAGGTACGAACTGGCTGCCATCCCAGTAAGATACACGATAAGCCATGGGCAGGCGGATACCGTCGTTGAAGTTCCACCAGAAAAGGGCTACTTCTTTGGTGCTTACGGGTTGGGCCCATTCGTACTGTACCCAGTATTGTGAACGGGGAGGCATGGGCCTGTTGGCACCGCCGCCGCCACGCTGATTGCCTCTTGGCGTAGGCGTTTGTCCGTCATTGAGGGCATCGAGGTTGCCGCCAAACCGGTTGGCAACCGTGGGGGTAGCAACAATGGCCAGGTTGGGTTTGCTTCCGGGCGATTGGCTCATGGCCGCCGGTGCAGCGGTCATAGCAAGCATTGCAGCAAGTGTACTGTTACGTACAGATCGTTTTATTTGCATGGTCAATTTGGATTAATATTGCTCCATCCGGGCAACACTCAAATTTAAACAGGTGCAAACGATTGAAATACTCAAATATTAACCAATGCAGGGTGTTTATTAACCCTTCTTAAAATATGCTGTCAATAACAAGTGTATTAAAGACAATTATAGCACTGGGAGCGGTTCAGGGGCTGATAGCAGGTGCGTTGCTTTTCTGGAATAAGCGCCACAAAAAGGCCAATAAAATACTGGCTTTTATGCTTTGGTTTTTCTCGCTTGCCTGCATCAATCTGAGGCTTTACCAGGAGTCAATATTGTACCATTCTACGCTGGGTGGTTTTATCGATGCTTTTGTGCCCCGTGAGCTCATTATGCCGCTGGGGCCGTTGTTATATTTTTATATACGCGCGAGTCTTGAACCCGATTTTCGTTTGAAGCCATACAGGAAACACTTTTATACGGTGCTGCTCGATGTACTTCCGCACATCGTTACTATAATATATGTAGTAGGTATTGTGCTCGGGCTTGTTAACAAGGCTATTCCGCTGGGCTATTACAGGGATGTGTATTTTATGTATGTAGATATTCCGCGCTGGTTGTCGCTTACCATTTACCTGTGGCTCTCTGCCCGTTATCTCGCCAAATTTCCTGCTCAGGTATCATCAAATGACGGAGTAGAAACAGAAAATACCATCACTTTGCGCTGGCTACGCCAGTTTGTACGGGTGTTTCTGGCGCTACAGGTAATATGGTTGATTTATTTAATTCCGTATGTTATTCCACGTTTCAGCAACCGGCTGCTTCAGCAGCTGGACTGGTACCCGATCTATGTGCCGCTTGCTGTGCTGATTTACTGGCTGGGTGTTAAAGCGCTGCTGGTTACTTACAACGTGCCGGTAGCCATCCGCAAAACCGCGACACCTGCTGTTGCGCTACCAGCCGATACGGTGGAGCAAACTGTCCCTGTGCTGAAAAAGGCGATGGAGGAGGAGCGGCTATACCTCGATCCTTTGCTTAACCTCACTGTTCTTTCACAGCATACTGGTATAGCCCCCAAAACCATCTCGGCTGTGCTCAATCAACATTTGCATACTTCTTTTAATGAATTCGTAAATCAGTACCGGATCACTGAATTCAAGAAGCGGGTGCTGGAAGCCGACCTGCAGCACCTGACTATTACCGGCATCGCCTTCGATTGCGGCTTCAATTCGCAGGCTACCTTCCAGCGTGCTTTTAAACAGGCTACCGGCATGTCGCCCACTGAATACAGGAAGGCGGCATTGGAAAAGCCGCTTTAGAGTCCGAAAGTCCGCAAGTCTGGAAGTCAGAAAGAAAGGCAATGTTTTGACTGCTTTTCGCTGAGGGTGAGCCGCCCTTGGAGGGCGACCCACCCTTCGACGAGCTTCCCGCAGAGCGGGACAGGCAGGGTGACAGCAAAGTAACCCGACATTTCTGCTTTCCTTAACACTCAAATCCGGATTTGAATAGGTGAACAGCCTCTTTTACAGGTGTTTTGTGTCATCCGCCGAAGCTTTCGCGCAGGCGGACCTCCATCTGCATTAAATTTAAAATACCTGTATATGAAATGGATGTTTACTGTGTTGTTATCGATCGTCATGCTTTTTGCTGCAGAAATTATGGCCCAGGCGCCTACAGACCGCGCCCTCTCAACATCCCTCGACAGCTTGCTCAATGCCAACTTTAAACCTGCGGAGCCGGGTATGGTGGTGTTGGCTGTCCGCAAAGGAAAAGTCGTTTACCGCAAAGCTTTTGGAAGTGCCAACCTGGAACAGGGCGTTCCGCTGAAGCCGGATATGATTTTCAGGATCGGTTCCATTACCAAACAGTTTACTGCCATTGCCATCCTGCAGCTGGCAGAGCAGGGTAAACTGAAGCTATCCGACAGTGTGCAGCAATACGTTCCCGATTTTCCTGCCAAGGGTCATACCATCACCATCGAACACCTGCTTACGCATACATCAGGCATTCCGGATTATATGGCCATCGATCACCCGGACCCGTATATCGAGCGGCATGATGTTACGCTTTCCTTCATCATCAATCATTTCAAAACCGCTCCATTGAGTTTTGCGCCGGGCACCCGCTTTGGGTACACCAATTCTGGCTATACACTACTGGGTTATATCATCGAAAAGGTAAGCGGCCAGAAATACCATGATTATATTCAAAAGGAGGTGCTGGATAAAGCGGGATTGAAACATACGTTTTATGCCAATGAAATGACGATCGTTCCCGGCCGGGTAAATGGATACACGCGCGACAAAGGATTTTATCAGAATACGTACTATCAAACGCTCTCTCTTGGCTATGCCTGTGGCGACCTGCTGAGTAATGTGGATGATCTGTATGCCTGGAATCAGGCGTTGCTGGCTGGTAAGCTCGTCAAAAAGGAAACGCTGGAAAAAGCTTTCACGGCTTATAAATTACAAAACGGAACGGTTACCAATTACGGCTATGGCTGGAATGTAGGCAATATGCATGGCACGCTTTGTATAAAGCATGAAGGGCAGGTGAGTGGATTCATTTCCCTGGAAAGTTATTTCCCGAAGGAAGATGTGTTTGTCGCTATGCTTACCAATGTAAAGTCGGGAGAGGACAGGACAGACTTTAGTGACAAGCGCTTCCGGCTTTTTTCGCAAGTGCCCAGAACTGTATTAGGCAATCTTTTTCCAAAAGCTGTAGCCGTTCCCGATGCTGTGTTGGATACTTATACCGGGAAATACCAGACTGTATCAGGGAAAAAGACCATCGCCATTAAAAGGAAGGGGCATACTTTATACATGGTAGATGGCATGGAGTTCGGCATGTATGCGTTGAGCGAGCGCAGGTTCTATGTGATGGATGTTCCGGCTGAGATTTTCGTTGAGTTTATCAGCGACAGTGCAGGAAAAGTAACGGGATTGATCGTGGAGCAGAATGGACGCTATGAATGGAAAAAGATAGAGTGATCATAAAAAAGGAAGCCTGAACATATGCTCAGGCTTCCTTTAATAGTATCGTAATAAAGAATTATGCTACTTCTACGTCTTCTTCAGCGCAGAGTTTGAATACGGCGCCGTTCATGTTTTCATCTACGCGTAATTGACAGGCGAGGCGGCTGTTGGGCTCTGCATCGGGCAGCGTGTCCAGCATATCCAGCTCGGCATCGCTGTGCGCAGCCAGGTTGTCCCCGCCTTCCAGTACCTGTACGTGGCAGGTGCCGCACATGGCCATACCACCACAGGTAGCCAGCACATTGTACTCATGGGCTTTGAGGATCTCCATCAGGTTCAGCCCCATATCTTCCGGAGCTTCGAGTTGTCTTTCTTCTCCTGCCTTGTTCAGTACGGTAATATTGATCATGATCGCTTCTTTCTTTTTTAGAAGGCGTTTACGCCATTTACGGTGGTATACTTAAAGCTCAGGCGCTGGTTGGGAAACACGTGCTTGAAAGCGCTGTGCGCCATCAGGGCCGATTCGTGGAACCCACAGAGGATAAGCTTCAGTTTACCGGGATAAGTATTGATATCACCAATAGCATAGATGCCTTCTATGTTGGTGGAATAATCGGCTGTATTAACGCTGATGGCGCTCTTGTCGATATTCAATCCCCAGTCGGCAATAGGTCCGAGCTTGGGGCTCAGGCCGAATAATGGGATCAAATAATCGGTAGGCATCGTGGTGATGGCTTTGTCGGCGCCTTCGATGTGTACTTCGTTCAGCTTGCCATTGCCGTTGATCTTAACGATGTTTGATTTCAGCACCAGGTTGATCTTGCCTGCTTCGGCCAGGTGGAATACTTTTTCTGCTGAATCGGGTGCACCACGGAAAGTTTCACCCCGGTGTACGAGGGTTACTGATTTGGCTACATTGGCGAGGTAGATCGTCCAGTCGAGGGCTGAGTCGCCGCCACCGGCCAGTACAATGTTTTTATCCCTGAACAGCTCAGGGTCTTTCACCATGTAGGTTACGCCTTTGCCTTCGAAAGTTTCCAGTTGTTCGATAGCCGGCTTGCGGGGCTCAAAGCAACCCAATCCGCCTGCAATGGTGATCACCTTGCAGTGGATCTTGGTATTGTCGGAAGTAGTTACGATGAAAGACTTGTCCTCCTGCCTTTCGATGGTTTCCACTCTTTCACCCAGGGTGAAAGTGGGCTCGAAGGGAGCTATCTGCTTTTTCAGGTTATCTATCAGCTCCTGCGCCTTGATCTCAGGGGCGCCGGGAATATCGTAGATCGGTTTTTGGGGATAGATCTCTGAAAGCTGTCCGCCTACCTGGGGCAGGGAATCAACGAGGTGACAGCGCATCTTCAACAGTCCGGCTTCAAAAACAGCGAATAATCCTACAGGGCCGGCTCCAATAATACAGATATCAGTTGTAATCATTATGTATAATACTCGTTTACTAAATGATAATCAGGCTATTGCCTTTTCATCATGGCTTTGCGTTCGTGAACTGGTCATAGCTTTAGCTATTTTAACCGGGTGCAAAATTACGACGCAGAAAGTTCATTATCAACCGTATTTGGAAATCCTGTTTACGGAATTAGTAAATTTACTTACAAGTGACTTTCCCAGCTGTATCAATAACAATGCTTAAGCCAGATAGTTCATTGACAACCAATCCGCTCAAGGACCATGCAGTAGCCGTTTACCTCCTCCATGAAAATTGTTAAAAACGGTACAGGCTCCGGAGGCATAGCTGCCGGAGCCTGTACGGTAAGGATTTCTATGCTCTATTTATTGGAACATGATCGTAATCTGTTTTACCTGTCCGTCGAAATCGATCGTCGCTGTGCCTTTTTGCGTGCACTTATTCGGCCAGGAAGACCTGTTGGGCCACAGTTCCCAGTTTAGTTTGATTGCGTTGCTGCTACTGGTATAATCCCAATAGGTGGCGCTGCTGTTATTGGAAGGACCATAGGTATTGATAAAATTCTGGAAGGTCGATCCGTTGGCGCCGTACAATTCAGCATTCAGGTTGCCCACAAAAGCAGAGCCTTGTCCCCAGCTTGAGTTGCTGGCACAGTCGCCGGTAGGTTTATATACTCTTATTTTAAAGGTGCCTTTTTTAGGGGTAGTGGTACCGCTGCCACTTCCGGAACCACTGCCACTGCCTGAGCCGCTGCCTCCATTGCACGGGAAGTTATCGCTCTTGATGTATTCCGTGGCATTGTTGGTATTCACTGCCTGGTCGGGTACGCCTACCAGTAACTTGCCGCCGCCAAATTTGAGGGGAAACTTGATGGTATTGCCGCTGATGATAAAGGTCATGGAAGGCTCGGAAGCATTGTAAGTTCCGGTGGTTACTACGCCATTTACGCAGGTCTTTACGGATGACCCCGAGAAGCTCAGGTAGGCGATACGCTGACCATCATTGCGTACCCAGTAGTTGCCGGAGGAACTGCCCCCGCCGGTGCCTGAACCATTATCATCGTCTTCACCGTCTACATCTTTTTCACAGGCTTGTATAGCTAATAATAAACTGCAAAAGAGAAAAGCTTTGAATAGCCAAAGCGCAGGGTACTTTGTTCTCATGTAGGGTTGGGTTATTTGAGTCCACAAAGTAATAGCTGCTACGCAGTGGTGAAATACTCATTAAGGGGGACACCTCACCTGGTGAGGTGTATTAGTGCTTCGATCCAATCCTTGCTGTTGTCAAAGTAATGATCAGGCTCGACTCCTATGTTTTCACGCTCCCGGCATTCCCGTGGATTTCTCATGTCAGTCATGGTAGCACCATACAGTTTACCGGGCAGGCGAAGCATATCACTGTAATTCACTCCGTAGGCAAGGGTGCCGCGGGTTGTTTGTCCATATACCGGCGCCTTGATCAACCTCCGGAGTTGCAGGGTGAATATTTCGCCCCGGCTCATAGTGCCATTGTTGACCAGTACATAGACTTTGCCTTTCTTACTGTATTTTTTCAACAGCGATAAGAACTTGACAGATACTTTTTCTGCTCCGCCTGTATTATTGCGCAGGTCTACGATCAGTGAGGGGGCTGTAAGGGAATCTTTGATACTGTTTACAAACGCCTGGGATACCTTCATGTCTTTTTCCATGGCAGAGAAGTTGCCCAACCGCAGGTATTGCAATGCAGGGTTGAGGGATGTAAGCTGGAAGGCGGGCGTAGTACGGGGTATATTGATATGGTTTTCTTCGCCGGGAAATTTCTTATACACGGCATCTGAAACCGATGCATAAAAGTATGAGTTGATCAGGGAATGATTTCTGAACTTTTCATTGGTGTTTAACATCAGGTATTTATAAACCGGATGCCCATAAATGCCCCTGAAATAATGTGGCTGGTATTCGTAAAGCCGCATGGCCACCTGGCCTTTCTCCCATACCGGCAGGGTTGTGCTCAGTACTACGCCTGTCAGCTCGTGGCGATTGGAGGTACGGTACAGGCCTACGGTGAGGTATTGGTCGTAATAATAAATGCCTTCTACAGAGTCTTTGTGTTTAGTGGCGAGGGCAGCCCGCAGGGAATCAAGATTGAGTTGCACGGCAGGGTATTGCCTGAAAAAAGCGGATTGCCTGTATTGAGCGACTGCCTGCTCATTGGTAAAGTCTGACGGCTTTATGCCATATTCAGGGAACTGATAGAAACCGAGGTGATTGTCGTATAAAGGGAAGAATAGCCGGGCAAGGCGATAGAAGCCGTCAAAGCTATTATTGACATGGGGGCTATCTGCCCGCAATGCCAGGTACAGGGAGTCGAATGAACCGGCTTTTTCTCCTTTGATCTGGTCTTTATAGGAAGGTGTTTTCTTCAGTTGTGTATAGAGCACGTCGAGGTCGGCCAGGTAGCTGGTCGATTGTGCGTGGAGGCTGACGGATAATACAAGCATGCATAGGATCAGTAAATATCGACGCATAAGATTATTAATTTAATAGGTCAATATTAGAATCGGGGGCGTGCATTGGTGCCGGCGATCTGCCAACCTGCCTGAAATGTCTTCCAACTCCTTAGGCTGCCCATGGCGTAGTAGTTAATATGGTGATTTGTATGTATATATTCGGGTGAAACTTATTTAACTGAATTGTATTTTCTCTAAATCTTTTTGGGGTACTATTTCCGTATATAAGGTGCATCTCTCTTACTTATCACTTTTGAAAGGAACACCTACATACACTGAACAGGAACTGGTTGGTATGCTGAAGCAGCGAACTCAAGCGGCTTTCAGCTACCTATACGATAACTATGCGGCCACACTCAATGGCATTATTGTGGGTATTATCCAGGACCAGGAAGTGTCGGGCGACGTACTACAGGAAGTATTTGTGAAGATCTGGCGGCAGGTAGAGAATTATGACCCGGTTAAAGGCCGGCTGTTTACCTGGATGTATAACATTGCCCGCACTACTGCCATCGATACCTTGCGCAGCAGGGACTGGAAAAACAGCAAACGAAACAACTCTTTAACGGAAGAATATACTTCGCTGCCGGATAAGGCGCCGAATCCCGGCGACGAACTGGGCCTGCGTAAGATCATTCAGGGATTGCGGGAAGAGTATAAAGTATTGGTAGAGTTATCTTATTTTGAAGGATATACACAGGAGGAAATATCAGGAATGCTGAACATTCCGCTGGGGACTGTGAAAACAAGGATCAGAGCGGCGATATTGCAATTACGACAACAGGTTAAACTGTAAAGTGGATATACAGGCATACATACAAAGTGGGGTCATTGAAAGCTATGTGTTGGGCATAGCCAATGAACAGGAAGTGGCCGAATTGCAACGGCTGCGCCTGGAACACCCGGCCATTGCCACTGCTGTAGAGCAGGCGGAGCAATGGTTGCTGGATACGTCCAGCCAGTTGGCCGTGCCTGTAGCTGATAAGTCTAAAATGCAATTGTTGACTACCCTGCAAAATGACTTTAAGGAGCCTGTTAGTGCTTCTAACGGATCAGTTTCATCAGAAGCACCTGTACGCAGTATGAGCCGTAACATGGCCTGGATTGCTGCTGCATCGGTTGTTCTATTTGTATCGAGCGCAGCTGTCAATCTTTATCTCTATAATAAGTATACCAAGGCCGCCAACGATTACAGCGATCTGCTGAAGGAGCGTACTACGTTGCTGGCTACTAATAAGGCTTATGAGAACCGCCTTACTGCTTTGCAAAACAATATGCAGCTTATGACGGCGCCGGGGATGCTCAAAGTGTCTATGCCGGGTGTAGCTGGTAAAGAACAAAGCCTTGCCACCGTTTATTGGGATACCCATACTAAAGACGTATATCTTATTGCCAATAGCCTGCCTGCGGCTCCTGCAGGTAAGCAATACCAACTCTGGGCATTGGTAGACGGCAAGCCTGTCGATGCCGGCATGCTGGAAAACTGTGAAGGCTTATGCCAGTTGAAGAATATACAGCAGGCGCAGGCATTTGCTATCACGCTGGAGAAGGCCGGTGGCAGTCCCGTTCCCGATCTTACACAGCTTTATGTAATGGGCAAAGTACAATCGTAATCAACATACTGGTGAGTGTCTTCACCTCTGTCACAACAGCCATCTATTGCAGGTGGCTTTTTTTATGTGCAACAAGGTAACTTTTTCATAATCAAAAAAACTTTGCTTCTAAAACCTTTAGAAAACTCATTACGTATATATTATAGCGCAACAATGAAAGAGCTTTCAATTGTAACACCGCATCTTCTCAGCAGTATCGATCAGTAAACACTGATCAAGTAATTAGTAACAATCATTTTTATATTAAATCATCAAACAATGAAAAGGACAATGAACCTGATGGCTATTTGCATGCCTATACTCATCGCAGTTAACGGTAATGTACAAGCTGCTGCCAAGCCAACACCAGCTATTAGCTATTCTATCGCAGTACCCGATTGGACGAAGTCTTCTACCGGCACCTGGGCTGGCATGAAAGATGGTAAAACGTATTGGTACAAACTGGACAAGAAAGCCGGCTTGTGGTGGAGCACAGATGGTAAGAAATGGGCTGAAGTAAAAGACGGCGCATGGGCCGATAAGGAAGGCAAATGGTTGAAGATCCACGACAAAAAGCTGGTATGGAGCACCGATGGTAAAGCATGGTCTGAAGTACCTGAATGGAAATGGGAAGGCTCCGACGGCAAGTGGTACAAATTCGACGCCCAGTGGGGATTGTGGGTAAATCAGTAATGTAGGCGAACGGAAAGTGCAGGTGTATGATCAATGATAAGTAGATGCAAAAGGGTTGACACCTGACCCTGATAAAGCCCGCTGAATAATATTCAGTGGGCTTTTTGTTTAATGAAAAAACCATCCCGCAGGATGGCTTTTGTTTCCCCAATGTGAAATCAGGTCGTTCGCGGGACATCGGACATGATAAAGGATAGGCTAATGGTACAAGAACGTAAATGGTTTGTGGTGGTTAATGATACTGGTTCGCTCTATCAGTGATATTATGAAAAGTCTTTGTCGAATAACTTAATTACCAGGCTCGGGGATACATCCAAAAGCGCACTAATCGTCTTAATTTCTTTGTAACGTAATTCTTCAGGATGGTCCATTAAGTCGTCCATACGGTTGGTGTTCTTGTGTAAAGCCTTTGCCCAAACTGACTTGGGAATGAGGTCAAATATTTGAGAAAATTGAGTAATATTACCACTTCTGATGAGGTCTCCGACTGCCTTATAACGTACATCCTTATGCATTATCGAAACTAAAATAAGTCAGTCAACTTCTGCTTTACGAAAAGTACTTTCTTACATATGTCTTGTACATTCTGACATACAAAATGTACCATTGTCAATACTACTTGTATCCTTTTGATTGCATCTGGTTTTTTCCTGGTAAATAACATAAAGTACAAGTTGTAATTTCTATACTGCTGGTTTGAGGACTTCTTTCTAGGTTTCGTATGCCTAAACTGTCGAAAGCGTTTTGTTTAAAATGCGATTCTGATCCCTGTTATGCTAATAATTTTAGGAATTTTACATCATCAATACATTGATGTGATAGTTTGTCTCTCTCCCCATCGACAGGCTGCGTCAATGCCTGATCTATTAATACCATTTTCATAGGCTTCTGGTATACGGGTTAGTCCTGTACCTGCATCGCTTTGTCTCAACAGCAGAGCCGGATGACGCATGCCTTAACCGCAACAGCAACAGTATTATCATGTATCTCAATTGTAAAACATACTACAGTTTTAAATACGGCACTTTCAGCACCGAGGGATTGGTACAGGAAGGAGTGGAGCAGGGCGTGGGCGCGCTTGCGCTTACCAATATCAACAACACGGCAGATGCGTGGCCTTTTGTAAAGCATTGTCGTAAGGCAGGCATCAAGCCGGTTCTTGGTGCGGAAATCCATAATGGAGATACGTTATTATATATATTGATAGCCGCTAACAATAATGGCTTCGAATGGATCAACGCATTTATATCTGCTTATCTTAAAGCCAACAAGCCTTTTCCTACACCCGATGCTACTATATCTTTCTTCGATAACTGTGCTGATGGGTTTGTTATTTATCCGCCGGATGCCAAGCCTGTTCAAACGCTGTTGAAGCATGAGTTTATTGGTATACAACCGACTGAGGTAAATAAGCTTTTCAATACATCACCGCAGTGCCGGGATAAATACATTATCCGGCAGCCTGTTACTTTTCAAACAGCGCATCATTATTATGTACACCGGTTGCTGCGGGCCATGGAGCACAATGTAGTGGAATCGAAATTGCCTGCGCAGGCTGTGTGTGGCAGCCATGAATACTTCATGCCGCAGCAGCAGCTATTGCAGGCGTTTCAGGCTTATCCGCATCTCATCACCAATACACTCAGGCTCATCGATGCCTGTAATATCGAACTGGACTTCCATACGCATAAAAACAAGCAGTACTTTACCATTAGTAAAGAGGACGACGCTGTACTGTTGAGGAAACTGGCCATCGATGGATTGCAGCAGCGTTATGGCCGCAACGCCGCTGCTACTGAGCGACTGCACAAGGAACTCAAAGTGATCAATGATCTTGGATTTACCGCTTACTTCCTCATCACCTGGGATATCATCCGTTATGCCAAAAGCAGGGGCTTTTATCATGTGGGGCGAGGCAGTGGCGCCAATAGCCTGGTGGCTTATTGTCTCAAAATAACAGATGTAGATCCACTGGAGCTTAATCTTTACTTTGAGCGGTTCCTCAATCCTGAAAGGACTTCACCACCTGATTTTGATATTGACTTCTCCTGGCTGGAGCGTGATGAGATCATGGATTACATTGTGAAGCGCTATGGTGAAAAGTATGTAGCGCTGATGGGCGCGTATGTTACTTTTCAACAACGTGCCGTAGTGCGTGAGCTTGGTAAAGTGTTCGGTCTGCCCGCCTCTGAGATCGAAGGTGTCTCCAGGCTGCCTTTTGTGAATGTAGCCACTTTTGATGCGTGGAAGAAGCTATGCGCAAAACCTGCTGCGATCGATGATTATCACAAAGGAGTTGCGTGGTACCAGTCCAACAATCATCCGGTCAACTACATGGCCATCATCGCACGGCTGAGTCTCAAGTACCGCCTTTCGCCGGAAGAAGGGGCTGCTTTGCAACAGTCGCCGCTGAGCCGGGGCATCGTTGATGAGGTTATTTGGAAAATCCTCTTTTACAGTCCATTCATACATAACTTTCCCAGCCATGTCAGCCTGCATGTAGGCGGTATGCTGATCAGCGAAAAGCCTATTCACGCTTATACGGCCACTTTCTTTCCGCCTAAGGGCATTGCCACTACGCAGATCGATATGCATATCGCTGAAGATATTGGGTTGGATAAGCTGGATGTGCTTAGCCAGCGTGGGTTGGGGCATATCAAGGAAACTATACGGCTGGTGCAGGAAAATCAGGGTGTGCGTATTCTTATCGACGAGGTAGAGAAATTCAAAAGAGACCCAAAGGTAAAAGCGCAATTGCAACACGGAAATACGGTTGGGTGCTTTTACATTGAAAGCCCTGCCATGCGCCAGCTGATCAGCAAGCTGCGGTGCGATAATTATCCTGTGTTGGTGGTGGCCAGTTCCATCATACGTCCCGGTGTGGCCAGCAGTGGGATGATGCGTGAATACATTTCCCGCTATCTCGCGCCGCACACCACGCAATACCTGCACCCTGCTATGGAAGAAATACTCAGTGAAACGTTTGGTGTGATGGTGTTCCAGGAAGATGTGATGAAAGTAGGTCACTACTTTGGCGGGCTCAATATGGCGGCGGCCGATTCATTGCGTCGGGCCATGAGTGGCAAATCGCGTGGTGCTGATCATTTTGCATTACTGAGAGATCAGTTCTTCAGCAACTGTGCTGAAAAGGGATACACGCAGGAGTTGACTGCTGAGGTATGGCGGCAAATGGAATCTTTTGCAGGCTATAGTTTTTGCAAGGCGCACTCTGCCAGTTATGCCGTGGAAAGTTTCCAGGACCTCTACCTCAAAACTTACTATCCCATCGAGTTTATGGTGGGCGTCATCAACAACTTTGGTGGGTTTTATAGTACAGAGCTTTACTTCATCGAGCTGCGTAAGGCAGGCGGTATTCCGCACCTGCCTTGTGTGAACACCAGTGACTACTATACTACCATCAATGGCAAGGATGTGTACACAGGATTGGTGCACCTCAATGGTTTTGAAAAATCTGCTGCTCAGGTCATTATCAAAGAGCGGGAGCGTAATGGGCCTTATCTACACTTGCAGGACCTGGTGGAAAGAACGGCTATTCATCCTGAGCAATTGAACATCCTGATATCGGTAGGCGCGCTGCGGTTTACCGGTAAAACCAAAAAGCAGTTGTTGTGGGAAGCCAACTTCCTGCAAAAGCGACAAACAACACCTGTTGTAGCAAACACCTTGTTCAAAGAAAAGCCGGTGGCTTTCAAACTGCCTGATCTGCATGATCATCCTGTAGATGATATGTATGATGAGATGGAGATCATTGGTTTCCCTTTCAGGAATCCTTTTGAGCTGATGCAGGAACAAATTTTTCCGAGACTGCCTGCGAGAGACCTGCCAAAGCATTTGGGTAAACAGGTGAGCATGCTGCTGTATTTCATTGATTACAAAGTGGTGTCTACCGTCAATAATTCTGTCATGTCGTTTGGTGCTTTCCTCGACGAGCAAATGGATTGGGTAGATACGATCCACTTTCCGTCTTCTTTTCAACAGTACCCGTTAAAAGGGAAAGGTTTTTATCATATCCGCGGAAAGGTGGTGGAAGATTTTGGCTTCCACAGTGTGGAGGTTGCTTTTATGGAAAAGATCGGTTACAAGGAACGAACCTATGCAAACCTATAATAAATATGATACTTAGTTCTCAAAGACATATAGCTCATTTTGACCTCGATACTTTTTTTGTATCAGTGGAATGCCTCCGGGATGATCGCCTGAAAGGTAAGCCTGTTATCATTGGTGGCAGCAGCGAACGGGGTGTGGTGGCTTCCTGCAGTTATGAGGCACGCAGGTTCGGCATTCATTCAGCGATGCCTATGAAATTGGCCCGGCGTCTGTGTCCGCAAGCCATCATTCGCCAGGGTGATATGGAACTATATAGTAAGTATTCCCAGCTGGTGACGGATATCATGGCTGATACCGTACCGCTGTTTGAGAAGGCGTCTATCGATGAATTCTATGTTGATCTTACCGGTATGGACAAATACTTCGGCAGTCAGTTGTTTACCGCCGACCTCAAAAAGAAAGTGATCAAAGAAAGTGGCTTGCCCATCTCGTATGCGCTGGCCGGTAATAAGCTCATCAGTAAAGTGGCTACCAATGAAGGAAAACCCAATGCTGAAATGTGGGTAGTCTGGGGGCAGGAGAAAAGTTTCCTCGCGCCGCTTAGTATAGCCAAGATGCCCGGTGTCGGTAAGGAGACGGCTTTCCTGCTCCTGAAGATGGGCGTGGAAACCATCAAGGTGCTCAGTGAGATACCGATGGAAATGCTCTCGAACCTGTTGGGAAAAAACGGTCTGTCGCTGTGGCGCAAGGCGCAGGGTATCGATGAGTCGCCCGTAGTACCGTATCATGAGCAGAAGTCTATTTCTACCGAGACTACTTTTCAGCAGGATACTATCGACATTGACTTTTTGCATACGCAGCTGGCCCGGATGACTGAGCAGATATCTTTTCAGTTGCGGAAGGAAAACAAGTTAACCGGCTGCGTCACGGTAAAGCTGCGCTATTCCAACTTCGATACGGTGACAAAACAAAAGACAATCGCCTTTACTGCCGCCGACCACAAGTTGCAAAAGGTAGTGAAAGAATTATTCAATAAGCTCTACGAGCGTCGTATGCTGGTGAGGTTGGTGGGTATACGTTTCTCTCACCTGGTGCCTGGCAATGATCAGATCAATATGTTTGAAGATACAGAACAGATGGTGCAGCTGTACCAGGCGATCGATAGTATCAAACATCAGTATGGTGAACGACTTGTTGTCAGGGGTAGTGGTTTTTGATTAAGACATAAACAGATCGTTACATAAAAGTGTCGAAGTGATGCACGATTTCAACATATCGACATTATTGATCTGTAGACTTAAGTTTTACTTTGATTTCAATAGAATGGTAAAGGATAAAAGATATAAAGTCGTCAAGAAGATGATCGAGACAGGTGAAATTGTTGAGTTCTCTCAGATATTCGACTACATTCCTGTACGAGTGGTAGTAGATGACATTAAATCGAGTTCAAGACGTTTTTCAAGATTAAAAATCAGTCCTGACGAATTGGAATTACAAGAGATGTGTTCACTTGGTAAACAAATAGGCGTAGATATGGATGTAATATATGCGTTAAGTAAGAAGCAATTTTTATCCACTGAAGTAAAAGTCGCTAAAAAGAAGAAGAAATAATATAATTAACCGATAAGAAGAAGTTCCATTAAGCCTTCCTTGAATTTTAAACCCAATTCCGAAAAGAGAATATTTCTTTAATTGGAGGTTTAAAATACACTAATCAAGTACCGCCTGTAAAAGGGCGGTTTTTTTATGCTTTTGCATCGCATGCAGAACTTGTCCCGCTCTGCGGGATTTCTCACTCCGCTATCGCTCCGTTCAAAATGACAGCGTAAAAGTGTAAAGTGTTCCGTTCGAAGCGACAAAAGAGGGGAGTATGTTAAAACCTTAAACTGCCATCGACAATGCTGGTAAATCTTCATAAGTAAATGGCGCAGCGGGTTCCAATGCTTCGCGAAAATCTTTGGCAATACTGTAAGCTTCCATTTCTGCAGCCGGGTATTGGAAACGGGCTATCTCGGTGATGCGTTCTTCGGTAAGGTTGCCGAGCAGCCATTCCCAGGCCAGTTCTTCTGTTAAGATCGTAGGCATGCGTTTCTTGCTGTTGTGCACCTGTTCCATCAATGCATTGGCTGCTGTGGTAATGATGGCAAAGCTCTCCACATATTCTCCCGTGCTTTGATCAGTCCAGGGTTGCCACACGCCCGCCATGAAGAAGTAGGGCTTGTCCTTGACGGTAATATGGTAGGGATATTTGACTGCAGTCTTTACCGGCTTACCTGTTTTCTTGCTCACCGGGAACAGGTGCCGCCATTCGTAAAAGCCGGTAGACAATACCAGGCAGCGGCGGGTGAGGGCTGCCTGCCGGTAGATCTTCCGGGGAAACAGCAATTCTTCTGAAATGGCGTTCAGCGTAGTAATAGGAGGGTGGAACTGTCCGCTCTCATCTTTATAGCCAAACCGCATTTTGCCTACGGATTCACGGGTTTTCTGGTAGGAGGGAATGAAGCCCCATTCCATTTGCACCAGGTCGAAGTCATCCTTGCCTTCCTGTTTCTTCAATACCGGATGGCTGGAATAGTCGAACCCTACATGCAGGGGATTGCTGAGGAAATCGTAATTGGCGATTAGTTTTTCAAGCTTCTTGAGGCGGAGGTATTCTATACGTGTAACGCGTACTCCATTGTAATAACACATATTAATTCGTTTTTTTGAAATGGGCTTCTATCAGTTCTCCAATTGATTGAGCCAGCGCCTGTCTGCCTTCGGGAATGGATGTCCAGAAAGCTTTACCTTCTGCATCGGTTGCTGTAGTGATCACCAGGGGCTTGCCATCCTGAACGGGGATCATGAACATGGGCCTGCCTGAAATGTTCAGCTCCCGAACCGGCACAGTCGTGTCGTTGAAGATAATCTCAAAAGTAACCGTTGTAGTATCCATACAATAACTTTTTTGATGATGAAACCCGACCCTAAAAGTACGAAATGCTAAATTAATTAGTAGTATAATGGTGAGATTTCTGCCGGTAAATAAAGGAGATGTTAAACCTTTTCGTCTTTATCGGGTCTCATCAAGATAATATAGCTATCTGTTTTACGTTTTTTAGTTTCCGCTCTCCCGTGTAAAACGCAGGGCATTAATCGACTATCTATGAAGAAATTCGTTACTGCTTCTTTCCTGATCGCCGGTCTGCTGATTGTATTGGTATGCTGTGGTAAAAAGAATGATGACCCCGATACGCCTAAAGTGTATAGGATCGAGGGTGCTCTGACTGTTGACGGAAGGGAAAGGACGTACCTGGTCAATCTGCCGCCAGCTTATTACGATAATAAGGATTACTCGCTTATCATAGCCATGCATGGTGGTGGTGGTTCCGGAGCGCAGTTCGAGGCAACCTCTCTGCTGACGCAAAAGGCCAATGCATCCGGCTTTATTGTTGTTTACCCTGATGGTGTAAAAAGCACCGGGCTGGGCATCCGTACCTGGAATGCCGGTACCTGTTGTGCTTTTGCTGTTGAGAATAATATCAATGATGTGAAATTCATCAGTCAGCTTATCGACAAATTGGTGGCGACTTATAAGATCAATCCTAAAAAGGTATATGCCACGGGACATTCCAATGGTGGCATGCTGAGTTACAGGCTGGCCTGTGAGTTGTCCAACAAGATCGCGGCTATCGCGCCCAATGGTTGTACGATGGTGGTTACGCAGCCTTGTAATCCCAGTCGTGCTGTTCCTATTCTGCACATGCACTCTGTGTTGGATGAGCATATTCCTTATACTGGTGGAACCGGTAATGGCATCTCCGGTATTTATGCGCCGCCGCTGGATTCTGTGTTCAATGTATGGTCGTCGAAAAATGCCTGCGCCACTACTGCGCAGGTGGTAGTCAATAACAGTAGTTATAAGTTTACACAGTGGACTGGTTGCAGCAACAATACTGCTATTAATTATTACCTGACCAAGGATGGAGGCCATGCCTGGCCCGGTGGTTTACCGGGAAGTGCCAATGGTGATACACCTTCTCAGGCCATCAATGCCAATGATCTGTTGTGGGAATTCTTTAAGAAATACCAATTGCCTTAATAGCTACATGCTAACGCCTGAATTGTATTTATCCCTGTAATCGACGGGCGTCATGCCGGTGATCTTTTTAAATACATCGCGGAAGGTTTGGGTATCTGAATAGCCCACGGCTACCATTACTTCTGTAATTGATCGCCGGCCGGCTTCGAGTTGTTTCTTTGCTGCTTCGATCTTTACGCGTTGTATATATTCTGCTACGGTGAGGTAGGTGGCTTTCTTAAACCGTCTTTCGAAAGTGCGGCGGGTAATGTTAAATTGTTCAGCTAATTGATCTACTGTTAATTTGTCTTCGTAATGGGCTTCTATAAACTCCTGTGCTTCTTTGATCACTTCGTCTTCATGATCTTTTAAACCACTGAATATTACAAAGGGTGTTTGTTGGTGCCTGTCGAGATCGATCACAAAATACTTGGCAGTATGTATAGCGATCTGGCGGTTTGTATATTTCTCCACCAGGTACAGCAACAGGTTCCAGTAAGCATTGTTGCCTCCGCTGGAGTATACACCTTGCTGAGCGGTCATCACTTTTTCTTCTACCAGGATGGCTGATGGATAAAAATGCCTGAATTCATTGGCATATAACCAATGCGTGGTGCACTGCTTATCTTTTAATATGCCTGAAAAGGCCATTAAAAAGGCGCCTACACAAAGGCTGGCCACCTCTGCTCCGTTCTTGTATTGCTGTGCAATCCATGGTGCATAATCAATATTTTTATACGTGGAACTTACCATATCGCCTGTCATGGCGGGGATAATAATCAGGTCTGTGCGGTCTATGTCCTTCAATAAAATTTCCGGGTGTAATGAAAACATGCCGTTGTTTAGCTTTACTTCTTCTGTAAGACCAGCCAATTGTACCTTAAACAAGGGGGGCTTACCGGCCTGTTGCAGGAATTCATTTACCATGGTAAATAAATAGCGGCTATCGGCAACAGAGGCCAGCACTGCATTTTTGAGCGCAAGGATGGAAATATGCACCATGCAACAAAAGTAGCTGAAAAGCCTGTCGCAAACACCCACCTAAGAATGTCGCATTTACACGGTATAGGAAAGGAAGGAGCGCATTAGCTTTGTGCGATAACCATCAAAAACAAGTATAATCATGTTAACAATTACGCCCTATCTGCATTTTATGGGGAATACTGAAGAGGCCATGAATTTCTATAAGTCCGTGTTAGGAGGTGAATTCACCATCGTAGGACGGTTTAAAGACGTGCCGGGCGGAGAAAAAATGTCGCCGGAAGATCAGCAGAAGCTTATGCATATATCATTGACTCTTCCCAACGGAGGTGTTATAATGGCTACTGATATCCTTGAATCCATGGAGCAAAAACTGGTGCCGGGTAATAATGTTCACCTTTGTCTCCACACTAAAAGTGAATCGGAAGCTGAAAAGTTTTTCAATGCATTGGCTGCCGGTGGAAAAATACATATGCCCCTCAATAAAACTTTCTGGGGCGCCTATTTCGGTATGTGTACCGATAAATATCATATTCAATGGATGATCAGCTATAACCAAAATCAATCATAAAATGAAGCCTACAACGACCAAAGTCCTTTACTGGACCCTGACTATTATATTTTCCCTGGCTATGTTTTTAGATGGCATCGGCGGCGTTACCCAGCAGGAAGCCGGACAGGAAGTGATGCGGCATCTCGGGTATCCTATGTATGTATTGATCATTTTTGGTGTGGCAAAGCTCATGGGGGTGATCGCTATTATTCAAACAAAATTCCTGGCTATCAAAGAATGGGCTTATGCCGGTTTTGCCTTTAATTTCCTGGGAGCTTTTGCTTCAAGAGCTTTTTCAGGAGATAGCATAGGGGAGACTATCTTTCCACTCATTATGTTGCTCATCATGTTCCTGCCTTATTTGCTTTGGAAGAAATATCAACTCGTAAAGCAATAACTAAAAAGATAAAAGATGAATATTGTAATCATTATTCTCAGCATAATAGGCGGGCTCGTTACGCTGCTGCTGGTCATTGCTTTATTTGTCAGGAATGAATATGCTTTAACCCGCAGTATTACCATCAACAAACCCCGGCAGGAGGTATTTGATTTTGTAAGGTATCTGAAGAACCAGGACCGGTTTAACAAATGGGTGATGGCCGATCCCAATATGAAAAAAGAGTTCAGAGGTGTTGATGGTACTGAGGGTTTTGTGTATGCCTGGGAAAGTAATAAAAGAGGTGGTAAAGGAGAGCAGGAGATCAAACATATCAAAGAAGGGGAGTACCTCGACCTGGAAGTGCGTTTCGAGAAGCCTTTTGAAGCGGTAGCCCAAACGCCCTTTGCCACTGAATCCGTAAATGGTGATCAAACGCACATTACGTGGGGCATGAGCAGCCGCATGAAATATCCCATGAATATTATGCTCCTGTTTGGTATCGAAAAGGCTCTCGCAAAGGACATGGACGTCAGTTTGACAACACTGAAGCGTATCGTGGAGGATCAATAAACCCTGTATACTGTCTGTTAATATCATTGTAGCCGGTAGTTGTTGATGCTGCCGGCTTTTTATTTTGTTAATGTGCTTGCTGGTTGCTAAAATAGTTAGTATTTTAGCGCTGTGAAAGGAGAGATTACAGTACGCATCGAAGGCTACATGAGGCACTACCCGGTTGAACGTATTCACGTTACGCCACAGGTGGAGCAATTCAGGGTATACGGACGTAACGGGTCCATCGTATTCCAGGGCAACCGCCCTTTTCTTCGCGGCAATGGGCTTAAAATGAAACGTATCGAGTGGAAGCTGGTTGAAGGGCAACTTCGCAGTGCCAGTGCTAAAGATGCTGTCGCTCAAAGCCTCGATAATTACGTACGACAACAGGAAAAAGAGGGGAAACTATAGCTTTTTGTCCGCTGGTTTAACAAAACATAAGCTAATTATCATAGTATCTTGATGACGGCAGCTGTACTGGCTGTCGTTTTTCATTACAGCCTATGTTTCGAATTTCTACGCTTTTATTGGTTATTGTAATATGCGCCGCAGCCTGCAGCACTGGCAATAAAGCCAGTAGTCCGAAAGTGTCCGGGGATATACCCTACGAAAGAATGTGGGATATTGTTTACCTGGCCTGGAATGAAGATACTGAACTGACCTGGCAGTTTAGTTTGTATAAAGACGATCGTTTTCTATATACCATTAACAGGCGGGAGAATGATACAGGGGTTATCCGCAGTTACTTTTATGAAGGGAAAGTCAGGAACTCCACCGATACGCTTTACCTGACTTACAAAAAAGACCGGCCAACTGAGAAGATTACAGACTTTATGGTAAAAGAAATGTCCGGCAATTATCTTATTCAACATTTTACGGATACTACTAAACGTGTTTTCCTACGTTGCCTCAGGCGGGATGCGAGACATGGTGTATTTTGGTAATTTTTGAGTTGGTTTGACACTGTCAAACCAACGCTGATTGCTTGTACGTTACAGAGGCATATATTGCTCCAATAATTGTATATTAGCTTCAACGTTTCAATCGCTCACCTATGCCCCTTCGTCAAACCATATTTATTGTCCTGGCCATCTTAGCGCTTTTGCTGGCATTGTTGTCTTTCGACAGGGTTACCAGTATTGTTCCAGGCTGGCATACCACCATCCAGTTTGGACCAACATGGCATCATTTTCTTTTCCCGGTGTTGTTGCTGGCCGTATCCATTTTGTATAGGCGTATTGCGTTGCGAGACATCTTTGTATCCCGTGCTTTTTTTGTATCTCATGTTCTGTTTACGGTTATTGTTTACTTCATCGCTAATTTCGGTGTCGCAGTATCTTATTTGTTTTTTGATGTGTTGTATGATCTTCAATGGATGCTTTTCCTGGTAAACGCCGCCTGGTGGGCGCAATGGATTGTGCTGGCGGGGCAGATTGTCTTTGCCACTTTATTATGGTTTAAGCTGACTTCCAGACCTCAAATCCCTCAGCCCGGCATCTAATACGAACAAATGTTAGTTTTTGTGCCGAATTCCACTATTTTTGTCTCCAAACAAAAAACAGACAGGCCATATGCAATTCCAGTTATCTGAAGAACATCTCATGATCCGCAATGCTGCCCGGGATTTTGCCCGGCAGGAATGTTTACCTGGCGTTATTGAAAGGGATGAACACCAGAAATTTCCCAAAGAACAGGTCTACAAGCTCGCTGAACTGGGGTTCATGGGCATGATGGTTGATCCCCAATACGGCGGCAGCGGTATGGATACCATGAGTTATGTGTTGGCCATGGAGGAGATCAGTAAGATCGACGCCAGCGTGAGTGTGTGTATGAGTGTAAATAATAGCCTGGTGACCTGGGGACTGGAAGCTTATGCTTCTGAAGAGCAGAAACAAAAATACCTCGTTCCGTTGGCGCAGGGGCGCAAGGATGGTGAATTATACATCGGTGCTTTCCTGTTGAGTGAACCAGAGGCTGGTAGTGACGCCACTTCACAGCGTACTACTGCCGAAGACAAGGGCGACCATTATATCCTGAATGGCACCAAAAACTGGATCACCAATGGTTCTTCTGCTTCAGTGTATCTCGTAATGGCGCAGACGGATGTTGCCAAAGGCAGTAAAGGTATCAATGTATTCATTGTAGAAAAGAGCTGGCCCGGTGTAGTGGTGGGGGCCAAGGAAAACAAACTTGGTATCCGTGGCAGTGATACGCACAGCATCTTATTCAATGATGTAAAAGTGCCTAAAGAGAACCGTATTGGGGCAGATGGTTTTGGGTTCACCTTTGCCATGAAAACGCTGGCCGGTGGCCGCATTGGCATTGCTTCGCAGGCGTTGGGTATTGCCAGTGGTTCTTATGAGCTGGCGCTTAAATATTCCAAGGAACGAAAGGCTTTTGGCAAGGAGATCATGCATCACCAGGCCATTCAGTTCAAGCTGGCCGATATGGCTACCCGCATCGAGGCGGCGCGTTTACTATGTCTGAAAGCGGCCTGGGAAAAAGACCAGCATCAGGATTATGCTTTGAGTTCTTCCATGGCGAAGGTTTATGCCAGTGAAACTGCTATGTGGGCTTCTGTAGAGGCTGTTCAGATCCATGGCGGTTATGGCTATGTAAAAGAGTACCATGTGGAGCGTCTTATGCGCGATGCCAAGATCACACAGATCTATGAGGGCACTTCCGAAGTGCAGCGCATCGTGATCAGCCGGTCTATTCTAAAGTAAGGTTGTTAGTTGAAAAGGAGAATCTGCTGTAGTTTTTGGAGATTTATCGATCGTATAAATGCTTTCAATGTGCTAATGCTATTTTGCGTTGGCACATTTTTTATTTTAGTTAGTTTTGTCCTTTTCTCAAAGAATCAACAAGATGGCTGTCAACATAGAGCAATATCAACAGATCAGGAATGAATTAGGTAGCGAAGTAACGCTGGTTGCTGTGTCAAAAACAAAACCGGTAGAGGATATCAAAGTGCTGTACGATCTTGGCCAGCGTGATTTTGGTGAGAATTATGTACAGGAATTAGCAGAAAAGCAACTACTGTTACCGGATGATATCCGTTGGCATTTTATTGGCCATCTGCAGTCGAACAAAGTAAAATACATTGCCCCCTTCGTCCACCTGATCCATGGAGTGGATAGTTACAAATTATTGCTGGAAATAGAGAAACAGGCCGCTAAAAACCTACGTAGCATTCAATGCCTGCTGCAGGTGCATATAGCACAGGAGGAAACCAAATTCGGCTTCAATGCGGCAGAACTGGCTGATGTGATGGAAGCGCTTAAGAAAGGGCAGTTACGTCACGTACAGGTGCGCGGTCTCATGGGGATGGCCTCTTTTACTGAAGATGAACAACATATTCAAAAGGAATTCATATACCTGAAGGGCCTCTTTGATGAGTATTTTCCGTCGCTCCATCCCGGACTACCTGGTTCTGTTACTGATCCTCAAATCCTTGTGGCAGAATACCCTTCTTCCAATCCTTCTCTACCGATCCTTTCTATGGGTATGAGCAGTGATTATCGCCTCGCCATAGCCTGCGGCAGCAACATGGTAAGGGTGGGGAGCCTGCTTTTTGGCGCCCGTTCAAAACCCTGATATCGGCTTTTTCGGGTGCTTCATCCGACCTTTTCGCACAAACATCGAATAGATTATGCAACTGCCCGGCCGGGCAGTATTTTTACTATGCAATTAGGATATAAGATAGTGTTTTTCATAGGTTATTGATTAATGGTTAAGGGCTGTTTCTACAGCCTTTTTTGTTTTTATACCTGCCGGCACCAAGCATGAATAGCACCAACTGGTCATTTCCGGGCTTTCCCCGCACAATCCTTCAAATCCAATAAATCCAGGTTCCGACAATTATCGACCCGTTCAGTTCACTCAACCCTGTTTCTCTTTCAAACGTCGAATAGATTATGGAATGGCCGTTTTGGGGAGTAGTTTTATACTCGTATTAAAGGCAAAAGATAGTGTTTTTCATAGGTTATTGATTAATGAATAAAGGGGCTGTTTCTACAGCCCTTTTTGTTTTGGGTAGTTCGTGATATTCAACCCCAGAACGATATCTCTGTTGGCTGTTAATATCCCCTCTTTTTTAGTGAGCGTAAGTATGCCGCTGCCTCCGTAACCTGGCTGTTGTTTGCGTTCGGCTGGCGTTAAATAAGGGTCATCATCGAATAAAAATTCATCGACATAGTATGGCTTCATATCTGTTTCTTTGATCACCGGATGAATATGGGCGGGTGTCTTGCCGGTAGGATAGGAGGCCGGCCGGAGGGTATAGAATGCATAGCGCCCGTCTTCATTGGTACGTATCCAGCCGCGAACGTAACCATGCCTTTTCGCCCAGCCTTTTTCACCACCCTTGGTTGGGTACACGCCTGTCTGATCTGTGTGGTATACATACAATACCACATTGCGCGCGGGCGTCTTTCCATCTATTTCGTAAATAGTACCGGTTACCAGCATCTTAGGACCGGCATCATTGAAGTCGGGCAGGGTATCCGCCCAGTTCAACTGTGCGAAAGGAACCGGGCATTCGAAAATAGCTTCGCAACCTTCGCAGGGCATATTGAAATTGCCCCGGGGATTGCCTTGTGCACAGCTGGTCAATGCCAGTAAGAGTAGTACTGGTAAAAGCATTCCTGTTTTCATATTTGCGTTGTTTTGTTCGTTATTATCTACTGCAAATTTGGGTCGTTCTATGGTTGCTTCCAGGCCTCTTACACGTTATGTATGTGTGGCTTGACGAATGGCGTGTGCCGGCATTTCGTGTAGCAGAAGGGACAGCAGGTGTAAGAATAAATGACAGCTGCTTTTTGTATATTTATTTTGGGGTATGAACTTATTATCTATTATCAGGCGCTATAAACTGGACCACCTGCTGGGGTGGCTGATCCTGTTTGGCGGATGGCATTTTTTCCGTTACCAGGATTATCGGCGTGATATAGGCTGGCTGATCACTGCGCTGAAAGTCGTGGATCTCGCGCTCATGGTATACATCACCAATTACCTGCTGATCCCCCGGCTCCTCTATAAGAAAAAATATGTGTTGTTTGGGATTACGTATGTTGTGGTGATCACGGGTTTCAGCTTCCTGAAAATGTACCTCGAAGCAGAGATCATGAACCGGCACTCGCTTTTCTTCAGCAACTTCAAGGCGCGTTTTTATGATAATGTTATCCCCCATATCCTGCTGGTGAGCACAGGCGCCGCGTTCAAACTGCTTATGGATTATGCGCGGACGCAACGCAGGCTGGGGGAGATGTCGAAGGAGAAGTCGGAGGCCGAGCTAAACTTCCTCAAATCGCAGATCAACCCTCATTTCCTGTTCAATTCGCTCAATTCGATCTATTTTCTGATCGATAAGAACAATACCACTGCCCGGCAAACCCTCTTGCAGTTTTCCGACCTGCTGCGTTACCAGCTTTATGATTGCAGTGCTGATACTATTGAGATCGAAAAGGAGATCACCTATCTGCAAGATTTTATCCGTTTGCAACAGCTACGCAAGGATCAGCATTATGAAGTGGATGTACAAGTAGAGCCGGATGTGAAAGGGTTTCGCATTACGCCTTTATTGCTTATCCCTTTTGTGGAAAATGCGTTTAAGCATATTTCGCACTACAGCAATCAGCGGAATTTTGTGCAGGTGACCATGGCAAAGGAGAATGGTTCATTCCGCTTTGTGGTCGAGAACTCGAAGGAGAATTTTCACCGGTCTACCGAGCCACCGGGTGGTATTGGTCTCAGCAATGTAAAGCGCAGGCTGGAGCTGCTGTATCCCCGGAAATATGAGTTGCAGATCGATAACAATGATGCTACCTTTAAAGTAGCGCTAAACCTCCACCTGTCATGACGCTACAATGTATTATCATCGATGATGAACCGCTGGCCCGCACCGGCCTGAAGGAATACATCCAGGACGTCGAATTCCTGCAACTGGCAGGGGAGTTCGACAATCCCATGAAGGCCATCGACACGCTCATGCAGCAGAAGATCGATCTCCTTTTTCTGGATATCCAGATGCCCCGGATGACTGGTCTGGAGTTCCTGAAAACCCTGGCGCAACCGCCGCTGGTGATCTTTACAACGGCTTACCCGCAGTATGCCGTGGAAGGTTTTGAACTCAATGCGATCGATTACCTGCTGAAGCCTTTTTCTTTCGAGCGTTTCTGGAAGGCTGTTATAAAGGCCAAATCCCTCCGGGAACCTGCCAATCAATCCGTAGCTGCTGCTGCCGGGACCGAACCGGATTACTTTTTCATCAAAAGCGATAATAAACTGATCAAGATAAAGTATGACGAAATACTGTTTATAGAGGCCTTGCAGAATTACGTGGCCGTTCATACTACGGAAAAGAAATATATAACTTACCTCACGTTCCGCAGCATCGAAGAATACCTGCCGGCGGCCCGTTTTGTACGCACACACAAGTCTTTTATTGTGGCCGCCGCCAAAGTGGAAAGTATCGAGGGTAATGATATCCGCATTGGCCAGCACCATATCCCCATCAGCCGCACTGAACGGGAAGGGGTACTTCAGCAACTACTCCAGAACCGCCTGCTTAAAAGATAGATTTTATTCGTATTTTCGCCGTTACGATATGCCACGGGTGCCTGACAACCGTGGCATATTTGTAAAAGAAAGGTACTATATGACTGAGATTAAAAAAGCAGAAGAAAAGAGCCTCAACTTTATTGAGGAGATCATCGAGGAGGACCTGAAGGCGGGCAAGTACAAAACCATCACTACCCGTTTTCCGCCGGAGCCTAATGGCTACCTGCACATCGGGCATGCCAAGAGCATTTGCCTCAACTTTGGCCTAACGCTTAAATATGGCGGAAAGACCAACCTCCGTTTTGACGACACGAACCCGATTACTGAAGACACTGAATATGTGGAAAGCATCAAATCCGATGTCCAATGGCTCGGTTTCCAATGGGCTAATGAATTGTATGCTTCCGATTACTTTGAGCAGTTGTATGGCTTTGCTGTAAAACTGATCCAGAAAGGTTTGGCCTATGTGGATGACTCTACCAGTGAAGAGATCGCTGCGCAGAAGGGCACACCTACTTCACCCGGCACAAGGAACCAATATGCTGAAAGAAGCATAGAAGAAAACCTGCGCCTGTTTGAAGAAATGCGTGCCGGTAAATATGCGGATGGTAAAAAAGTATTGCGGGCTAAGGTGGACATGGCTTCACCCAATATGCACTTCCGTGATCCGATCCTGTACCGCATCAAGCATGCGAAGCACCACCGTACGGGTGATGCCTGGTGCATTTATCCCATGTACGATTTTGCGCATGGTCAAAGTGATTCTATCGAAAACATCACGCATTCCATTTGTACGCTGGAGTTCATTCCCCACCGTCCTTTGTACGACTGGCTGATCAATCAACTGGAGATATTCCCTTCGCATCAATATGAGTTTGCGCGCCTCAACCTGAATTACACAGTAATGAGCAAGCGCAAGCTGAAGCAGTTGGTGGAAGAGAAGCATGTAACAGCCTGGGATGATCCCCGTATGCCAACGATCAGCGGTTTCCGCCGTCGTGGGTACACACCTGAATCCATTCGCGAGTTCTGCGAGCGGGTAGGGGTGGCCAAGCGGGATAATATCATCGAGTATTCCCTGCTGGAATTCTGCATCCGTGAGCACCTCAATAAGATCGCGTTGCGCCGCATGGTAGTATTCGATCCGCTGAAGGTGACGATCACGAACTATCCTGAAGGAGAAGTGGAGATGCTGAAAAGCGAGGACAATCCCGAAGATCCGGAAGGCACGCACCGTGATGTGCCGTTCAGTCGCGAGTTATACATAGAGCGGGAAGATTTCATGGAGAATCCGCCTAAGAAGTACTTCAGATTGGCGCCCGGCCAGGTAGTGCGCCTGAAGAGTGCTTATATCATCCGTTGTGAAGAAGTGATCAAGGATGCTGATGGCAAGGTGACGGAAGTGAGGTGTACTTATATTCCTGAAAGCAAAAGTGGTTCCGATACTTCTGGTATTAAAGTACAAGGCACCTTGCACTGGGTAAGTGTGGCACAGGCTATCAGTTGCGAGGTGCGGGAATATGATCGCTTGTTTAAAGTAGAAAATCCAGCTAACGAAGATGGTGATTTCAAGGATTATATCAATCCTGACTCGCTGAAGGTGATCAGTACTGCCTATGCTGAGCCTGCATTGAAGACGGCGCGCTTTGAAGAGCGTTACCAGTTCCTGCGCAAGGGTTACTTCTGCCTGGATAAGGACACTTCCGAAGAGCGGATGATCTTCAACAGGACCGTTACGCTGAAGGATGCGTGGGCAAAAGAACAAAAGAAAGGTTGATCCCTGCTATAGCGGGGCAGGCTACGATTTTATAGGATTAACAGGATTTATAGATATAATCAGGAAGGGCCGCCAATCATGGGCAGCCCTTCCTTTTATACCTGTGTTTATGAGAGACTTAATAGCGCATGATAGCCGCCATCGTTGATGCTGCGGGCATCTTGTCGCTGTCTACTATAAATACCTCACCACCTGTGAGTAATGTATTCGTCACTGCTTTATCGAACAGGTCTTCATTATCTCCGGTACTTTCTCCCTGCACCGTCAGTTCATTAGTCAGCTCATCAAACGTACCCCAAACCTGCTCGCCCTTTACAACGAAGAGGTGTGATATTCTGCCATAGTGAGCAGCCGGAATGATCTCTGCGAGGTTGGTGGATGTTTGAGGCGTGGCCGACTGGTTGCCATATCTTTCAAGTGCATTGCTTAATCGTTGCTCAAAGTATGGCTGCATAATGGCCCTTGCTTTTGGGTACAGTGTGGCGATATCTTCATGTTCGTGGCTACCTGTGAGGGCGTCTGTCCAAACATGTTTATAGTCACTTACCGAGCGGTAGATGGGTATCAAATACTCTACGCCGGCCAGCAATAGTGGAGCATATTCTTTATTCAGCAATGCTTCCCACAGTCTGTCGTCTACAGCTTCGAGATATACTGCAATGTTTTGTTTGTCGTCGGGATTGCCACCACCGATACCGTGGTAATTCGCGCCTCCATTGGAAGCTGCGCCGGATGCACGGAAGGTGCTGGCTGATTTATCCAGCATGCGTTTTGTGCCGTCCACGCCATCAGGCATGTTGCTTATTTTAACTTCTGTCATGCCGTAATCATCCGCCCTGAACAGCTTTGCCTGTTGTTTGCTGATCACCAGCAGGTAAAAATATTCGGGGTTTGTGAGCAGGGATATCAGTGGCGCCAGTGCGAAACTTTTATTGATATATACATTTTCTGCCGGTTCCTGCTGCATGTGCAGGTAACGGCAATAGCCATCACTGATAAATACGGCCAGCCCTTTGCTTTGTCTTGTCCAGAAAGCATCATCGTGAAGCATGTCATATCCGGGTTTCAGCCACTGCTTAATGGCGTCCTCATTATGTCCCAAGTGTGTTAATTGCTGATGCGCCTGTTGCAATGCATTTTTGAAGCGTATGGCATCATGGCCTTCGTTTACTTCCATGCCCGATGCATGCGTAGGCAGGTAAATAGTGATGCAACGTTCACTGGTAAATTCTTTAAGCTGGGCCAGTATTTCTTTACTGATCAGTGATGGAAGTTCTATAGGTACTTTATCGGTGAGTGTTTCTGCAAGGGCTTCATTCCTGTTTTTATCGCTCTCATCGCTTTGCAGCTTTCCCTTATAGATATTATCTCTTGAAGCATCATTTCTTTTGTCAACATTTCTGTTGGGGTGGCGGATGGGTACATCATTTGGCAGCTCATCCTCCTGGCTTATTTTCTCTCTGCTTAAAATTTTTGTCTTTCCCATATACTACGTTTAGCAGTATAGCCACAATTCGTGTGCCCATGAGGGCATAAAAAATCCAGTGCAGAAGCACTGGGACGCATTGTGGATTTATGTCACGGTGTGGGAGTATTCCTCACTTAATCGCCTCCGCCACAACCTCCTCCGCAGCCGCCGCATCCACTGCTGCAGCCTCCATCTCCGCTACAACCGCTATCTCCGCCACATCCGCTACCACATCCTCCGATGGTCATTTCTCCCGTCAATCCTAACTGCGCGCCCTGTAGTAGTATAATGCCTCCTGTTATACCAAAGAGGATGAAGAAGGCGATGTTGGAACTGAGTAAGGCTATGATCGCTCCGGCAGTGATGATGGTGAGACCAGTGAGGCTTTTGTGCCAGGGGCGTTTCAGTATGATCCAGTGGGTTAGTTTGTTGACTCTTACAAAGTCTGTTTCAGCAAAACGTTTGTGTGCGGGAGGCCAGATGTCGTCGGGAGGTTCGGTGTTGAACTTGTCGCGGTAGAGTTGTAACGTGGCTTCGTAGTAGCTGTGGAACTTGTCTCTTTCTTCCGGACCGCCTTCTGTTGGCGTGTGGTGGATGTCTTTTCCGAGGATGTTCTTGCAGAGGTCGTTCCAGTAGGATTTGGTGTACACAAGGTGAAGGTGCCATGCCTGGTCTACTTCATCGGAGGGCGTTACGGGGTGGGGGCTGATCATGCATAGGAAGAGGAACTTTTTGTACTCTGTGATCACGCGTTCCGTAAACGTTGGTGGCCATCCATTTTCCCGGGCCAGTCGTTGCGAAAAGGTTAGTGCATCGTGGGGATTGTCGGGGGAGTAGCTTTTCAGCTTGCTCCACAACAGGGTTTCATCAATTTTCATAAAGAACTCTTTTACAAAAGTACTTCGGGTTTGGAGAGTCCCATAGTTTTCAATATTACCTGATTGTTAAGTCGCAACAGGATTTCAATAGCCCTTTGAAATTCAATGGGCTTTAAACTTTCAATCCTTCTTGCCGGGTCTTAGAATCCTTTCTTTGTATTGGTTTTGGTGTCTCCGCCTGTTTTCAATTTGGCATAATCGAATACCAGTTGACAAAATCCTTTTACTCCTACATCGAGGCGGCTGTCGTCGATATAAAAATCAGGTGTATGATGGGGTGGGGCTTTTGATTTATCAGTGCCTTTGGGCATGCCGCCAAAATAGATAAAGAAGGAGGGGGCTTTGGTGCCAAAGAAGGAGAAGTCTTCTGCACCTGTTACCCATTCCCGCTCGGTAACATTCTCTTTACCGGCGGCCGTTTCGAGCGAAGGCAACATCATCTTTACCAATGCAGGATCATTGTAAGTAACGAGTGTCTTGGTGTCGATGGTAACTTCTGCTACTGCACCCATGGCGTCGGCTACAGTCGTAGCTACTTTACGGATGCGTTCATGTGTTTCCTGCTGCATCTTGCTGTCGAGTGTGCGGATGGTTCCTTCCAGTACTGCTTCTTCCGGGATGATGTTTGGGCGCAGGCCGCTGTGAAACTTGCCAACGGTAATTACAACAGGGGCTTTGGTGAGTTCCGATTGACGGCTGACGATCGTTTGCAATGTATTGATGATCTCTGTAGATACTACAATGGGGTCTATTCCCTTCCATGGCTGTGAGCCGTGGGATTGTTTGCCTTTTACTTTAATGGTAAACCAGTCGGAGGAAGCCATGAAAGCGCCGGGTTTGTATTCAAACTTGCCTACTTCAATATCTGATTCTATGTGCATGCCAAACACGGCATCCACTTTGGGATTGTCCATTACGCCTTCTTTTATCATCAGGGGAGCGCCGCCTTCCTCAGTGCCGGGAGGACCTTCTTCTGCAGGCTGGAAGAAGAATTTTACAATACCGGGCACGTCTTTCTTCATTCCTGCCAGCACTTCTGCAGTGCCCATCAGCATGGCTACGTGGCTGTCGTGGCCGCAGGCATGCATTACGGGTACTGTTTGTCCAAGGTAATCGGCGGTGACAGTAGATTTAAACGGGATATCCACGCGTTCCTGTACAGGCAGTGCATCCATGTCGGCACGCAGGGCCACTACAGGGCCGGGCTTGCCGCCGCGGAGTATGGCCACTACACCCGTTTTCGCCACGCCTGTTTGTACTTCCAGTCCCAATGCTTTGAGGTGGGCAGCTACGTATTCGGCTGTTTTAACTTCCCGGTTGGAAAGTTCAGGGTGCTCATGCAGGTGTCGCCTCCATTCGATAAGCCTGGGTAAAATAGCTTTGGCCTTCTGTTCGATAAGAACGGACACATTTTGCTGTGCAAAACTGGTAGTAACAACTAAAAGCAGTAAAAAACAAGTTAGTTTGGCTGGTAAACGCATGGAAGATGTTTGTCCTCCAATATATAGAAATAATCGTTACGTCCAATCCCACACCACTACATTCCAGTTATCTACCAGATCCTGATAGGTATGAATAGTGGTAAAACCGACCCGCTTATGGGCTTGCAAAGACCGTGCGTTTGAAGTGGATATCTCTGTAATGATAAAATCGTAGCGCGGGCTGTATACTTCTTTGTGGTGTTGATAGAGCTTATCGAACAGGCCTTTTGCCCGGTGGGCTTTGGACACGCATATTTGTCCCATTACATAAAACTGGTAATCATATAATGGTTTGCCCTGCCATTGCAGGTTGCCGAAGTTCACGAACATGGGTTCGAGATCGGGGTAGGCTTGCCTGCCTTCGAGTGTTACGGTCATGGCATAGGCTACTACCTCGTTTTCGTGTTTAATGATAACACTGGGTGCAATGGCATGCAGCTGTTGCAGCATGGGAAGGTTGAATTGCATGGTCAGGAATCCCTGTGCGTCTTTTTCTTCCTGACTAATGTGTTGCTTCAGGTTCTGCAGTTGCAGTTGAAGTATTTGTTCTAATTCCTTATCTGTTGTTACAGTGGTAGCGGTGTACATGAAGCGAAATTACTTGTATTCTCCATATACTTCCCGCAAGGTGTCGGCTATTTCTCCCAGTGTGCATTTTTGCTCCACAGCTTCAATTACTGTGGGCATGATGTTTTCATCACTGCCAGCCTTGTCCGATAATAATTGCAAGAGCTGGTCGCACTTTGCATGGTCGCGCTGGCGACGCAGGGTAGCGAGTTTTTCGCTTTGTACCTGGCGTATGGAGTCGTCTATTTTGAAGGGTGGGAGTGTATTGGTTTCTGTTACCTGGAACTTATTTACGCCAACAATGATCTTTTCCTGGCGTTCTACCTGGCGTTGGTAGTCGTAGGCGCTTCGGGCTATTTCATCCTGGATGAATCCCTGCTCGATGGCGCTTACGCTGCCACCCATGGCGTCTATTTTACCGATCAGTTTCCAGGCTTCTTCTTCTACCTGTTTGGTCAGTGATTCGATGAAGTAAGAGCCAGCCAGCGGGTCAACGGTATCTGCTGCGCCGCTTTCAAAGGCTACGATCTGTTGTGTGCGCAGGGCTATGCGGGCTGCTTCTTCCGTGGGAAGGCTCAGTGCCTCATCGTATCCGTTGGTGTGTAGTGATTGCGTGCCGCCTAATACAGCTGCCAGTGTTTGAACAGTTACGCGGGCGATATTATTCAATGGTTGCTGGGCTGTAAGCGTGCTGCCTCCGGTTTGTGTGTGGAAGCGCAGCATCATGGCCTTGGGGTCGGTGGCGCCTAATTCTTTCATAATGGACGCCCACATGCTGCGGGCTGCGCGGAACTTGGCCACTTCCTCAAACAGGTTGTTATGGGCATTGAAAAAGAAGGAGAGGCGTTTGCCAAATACATTGATGTCAAGTCCCTTTTCCAATGCGGCTTTTACATAGGCTTTGCCATTGCTCAGGGTAAATGCGATTTCCTGTACAGCCGTGCTACCCGCTTCGCGGATATGATAACCGGAAATAGAGATCGTATTCCATTTGGGGAGGTCATGACTGCACCATTCAAATATATCTGTAATGATGCGCATGGATGGCTTGGGGGGATAGATATAGGTGCCCCGTGCCGCATATTCCTTCAGGATGTCGTTCTGAATAGTGCCGGTAATCTTTTTCAGGTCGGCGCCCTGTTGTTTGGCCAGTGCCACATACAGGCTTAATAATATAAAACCGGTGGCGTTGATCGTCATGGAGGTAGATACGTCTTCCAACTTGATGCCTTTGAAGAGCGTTTGCATGTCTTCGATGCTGTCAATGGCCACACCCACTTTGCCTACTTCACCTTCAGCTAAGGCGTGGTCGCTGTCATAGCCGATCTGTGTTGGCAGGTCAAAAGCAACGCTCAATCCCATTACGCCCTGTGAAAGCAGGTAATGGTAGCGTTTGTTGCTTTCTTCAGCGGTACTGAATCCGGCGTATTGCCGCATGGTCCACAGCTTGCCCCGGTACATATCCGGTTGCACGCCGCGGGTAAAGGGAAATTCTCCGGGAGGCGACAGGGGCGGGAGATGTTGCGTACTCTGCGGACTGTACAACTCGTTAATCTCTATTCCACTGTCGGTAAAGATCTTTTTTTCAGGCATAAGCAGTCATTGTGGTCAAAAGTACTGAATGGCGTGGTTATACCATGAGTTTGCGGGCTTCATAGCTCAGCGCATCGGAAACAATCGTATGTAAAGATGCTTTGGGGTTTTGCATCAGCATTTCGAGGATGCTGCGGTTAAGGTCCTGTCCGGAGGCTTCGGCTGGCAGGAAAGAGGTGATCTGGTTTACGATCAGCATATTCTGGTCCTTCAGGTTGCGGATGGCTTCCCAGGCTTCCTGAGATACATACATCTGCTGGGTTACATTGTATTCAAACTCTCCTTTGATGTTCTGTATTAATATAGCTTGCATGTCGCGGGCGCTGAGGTCGGGGGTATTCAGGCGGCTGATGAGGTTGGGCAGGGCGATCCGGTCGGCCAGCAGGATCAGGCGCTCATAAGCCTGCAGCTGCATTTGTTTGGTGCCGGTGGCGGCGGCAGCTTCCTGTTTTTCGCCTTTTTGCTGGGTGGCCAGGGCTTGTTTGGCTTCTTTGCGCTGCTTCCAGAATAAATAGGCCAATCCGCCTCCGATTACAAGGGCGATCAACAGTTGCCATATTAACTCGTTCCAGGAAAGTGACATTCGGGTTATGTTTTTTTAAGGTAACAAATGTAGTGAAAATGGTTTTGGGTTCCCTTTAACGGATTTCCGGGTGGTTATAGTCTGCCGCGTCGTATGATTGTCAATTGTTTTTGGGGCATTGCCGGTTCCTGTCATTCTTCGTACTTTTGGGGCAAATATATCAGTGATATGGAAATAGCTGCTGCTCCTGTACAGTTTACGCCCAATGCCCACAAAGAATTGCTCCGTCTGATGAATGAACCCGGTTTCGATACCAGCAAATTCCTGCGGATAGGGGTGAAAGGTGGCGGCTGCTCCGGCCTTAGTTATGTGCTGGGTTTCGACGACAAGCAGGCGGATGACGAGGTGTATGAACTGGATGGACTTACTTTTATTATGAATAAATCTCACGGCCTGTACCTCATGGGCATGCAAATAGACTGGATGGATGGTCTTGAAGCACGTGGTTTCTCTTTTACCAATCCCAATGCTTCCAAGACTTGTGGATGTGGTAGTTCGTTTTCCGTGTAATCAATGGCTTATAAATAATAAAACAAAAGCCGGGCATTCGCCCGGCTCTATTATTCAAATCATCAGTAACGTCTATTTCAGTTTACCCAAAGCGGTAATGATACGCTTCCAGGCTTCTTCGATCTTTTCCATGCTGTTGGCAAAGGAAATACGAATGGCGGTAGGCTCACCAAAAGCGCGACCGGTAACGGTGCTCACGTGTGCTTTATTCAGCAGGTACATACACAGGTCATCTGCATCTTTGATCGTCTCTTCGCCATCGCTTTTGCCAAAGTACTGGCTAACGGTGGGGAACACGTAGAAAGCGCCATCGGGCTCTGCATAGGTAAGACCAGGAATGCTGTTCATGATCTCCAATACACGCTTCTTACGGCGTTCAAATTCTTTGTTCATTTCCTGAGAAGGACGCAGGTCGCCGGTGAAGGCAACGATAGCAGCGCGCTGTGTGATACTGTTGGTGCCGCTGGTAAGCTGGCCTTGCAGTTTCTCACAAGCTTTTACTACGTCAACATGTGCAGCTACCACACCAAGACGGTAACCTGTCATGGCAAAGCCTTTACTCAAACCGTTTACGATGATCACGCGGTCTTTCAGGTCGTCGAATTGTGCAATGCTTTCGTGTTTGCCTACGAAGTTGATGTATTCATAGATCTCATCGGAGAGAATAAATACTTTAGGGTATTTGCGAAATACTTCAGCCAGTCCTTCCAGTTCTTTCTTGCTGTATACGGAGCCACTGGGGTTGCAGGGAGAAGAGAACATGAACAGGCGCGTCTTATCGCTCAGTGCTGCTTCCAGTTCAGCAGGAGTGATCTTGTATTTGTTCTTGATAGAAGTCTGTACAAGCTTTACTGTACCCTGACCCAGTTTGACGATCTCGGAGTAAGTAACCCAGTAGGGGGTAGGGATCACTACTTCGTCGCCGGGACTTACCACTGCCCAAACAGCATTGGCAAGGCTTTGTTTGGCGCCGGTAGAGGAGATGATGTTCTCAGGCTTATAGTCGAGGTTGTTGTCGCGCTTCAGCTTCACGCACACAGCTTCGCGCAGTTCCAGGTAACCAGCTACGGGTGTGTAGTGGCTAAAGTTGTCGTCGATGGCTTTCTTGGCTGCATCCTTGATGTGCTGGGGAGTATCAAAGTCGGGCTCACCCAGGCTAAGGTCAATAATATCGATGCCTTTTGCACGGAGCTCACGACCGAGTTTCGCCATTTTCAGCGTCTCCGGTTCTGCGAACCACGTTAATCTGCTTGATAGTTCCATAATTGTATCTGTTGCTTGCTTTTTTAACGAATGGCGCAAAAGTAATACAGTTTGAGTTTTTTGCCGGTGGTTTTTATTCAGTGATTTACACACGTGAGCAGGAGTTGCTAAAACCTGTCTAAAACAAGCTATTAATAGTATATAAAAAAGCCCCGCATACCTTGTGGTAGCAGGGCTTCCCAATTATACAAGAATAGAAAGGCGCTTATTCGGTACGGAGCGAATGGGCAGGGTTGGTCAACGCTGCCTTGATGCCATGGAAGCTCACGGTAACGATGGCAATGAAGAAGGCGATCAACCCAGCCACTGCAAACATCCACCAGGATAACGTGATGTGGTAGTCCCAATTCAGTAGCACTTTATTCAGCGCCCAGCCCGCCAGGGGAGAGGCTACGATGAAGGCGATCAGTACCGGCTTCAGGAAGTCTTTGGAAAGGATCATCCATATCTGTGAAACGCTCGCTCCCAACACTTTACGTACGCCGATCTCTTTGTTGCGCCGCTCGGCCAGGAAGGCAGAGAGGCCAAACAGGCCCAGACAGGATATAAAAATGGCCAGTACTCCTACTATATTGGTGAGCTGACTTGTGTAGCGCACGCCTTCAAAGCGTTTCTGGTACTCTTCGCTGGTAAAATGATATTCAAAAGGATAGCTGGGGTTGGTCCTTTTTACTGCCAGCTCTACCTGTGCCATGGTCTTACGCCAGTGGTCATCGTTGCGGATGCGCAGGAACATATGGTTCATGCCACCCCGGTTCAGTTTTATGATCATTGGCTTGGGAGTTGAAAAAGGACTGTTGAAAACGAAGTCCTCTACTACACCAATCACAGGTTGGCCACTTATCCTGGTACCAACAACGGGCGACTTCAGGCCCATTTTACGTACTGCAGCCTGGTTGAGCAAGCAGCCGGCGGTATCGGTACCAAATGCCGGACTGAAATCACGCCCTTCGGCCATTTTCAATCCTGCCGTCTTCACCCAATCGTATTGTACTTCAGTCAGCGTAACAAAAAAGTGTTGGTCGGCTGTTTTTCCCGGCCAATCAAGTCCATCAACAGCGCCTCCAAAAGAAACAAGGTCGTTGGTACCGCCTGAAATGCTGGCGATGCCTGGTATTTGTGATAATTCATTTTTGATCAGGGAATATTTGCCGCCCATGTCCCCGCGCAATGGTATCTCTACCAGGTTTTCCGGGTCATATCCAATGGGGCGATCTTCTGCATAACGCAGTTGTTTATAAATAACGATCGTTGCCAGTATCAGGAATATGGAAATTACAAATTGGAAAGTCACCAGCCCCTTGCGTAATATGGAGCCTCCCTTGCGATTAACGATGATTCCTTTCAATACCAATACGGGTTTGAAACTGCTGAGGAAGAAGGCTGGGTAGCTGCCTGCCACCAACCCGGTAAACAATACCAGGCTCACAAGCGTCGCCATCACGCGCCAGTTGGCAAAATCAAGTGTCAGGTTCTTTCCGGTATAGTAGTTCAACGCCGGCAGTGCCAGTTTGGCCAGGAACAGCCCGAGCAACAATGAAATAACCGTGAGCAGCATAGCTTCGCAGAGGAACTGGAAAATAACCTGTTTGCGAAAAGCCCCCATGACCTTGCGAACACCTACTTCGCGGGCGCGACGTTCTGAACGCGCAGTGGAAAGGTTCATGAAGTTGATGCAGGCAATGAGCAACACAAATATTCCAATGATACCCAACAACAGGATGGCATAAATCCTGCCGCCGGCCGGCTTGCCATCTTTAAATTCTCCATACAGCCACATGCGCTCAAAAGGATAAGCAAACAGGCCTGCATTCTCACTGCCCGTTTTTTCCTTTATCAGTTTATCCAGCTTGCCATTGAGAGCTGTAAGATTGGTGTTGGGCTGCAATTCAACCCAGGTGGCAATGCTGTTATTATCCCACTTATTGATCCAGCTCGCATTTAATTGCTCATACAGTTTGAAGGAGAGTATTACATCGAAATTGTTGCTGCTATTGGCTGGAATGTCATGCAACACAGCACGTACCTGTAAAGAATACTGGTTATTGTAGGTGACCAATTTGCCGATGGGGTTTTCCTGGCCGAAAAACTTTTTGGCAGCTGCTGCAGTAATCACTACCGATTCTGGTTGCTCCAGCGCTTTCACCGGATCCCCGTCTTTGGCGGTAAACGTCATCATGCGGAAGTAGTCAGGCTCTACGAAAACAGTCTTTTCATACAGGGCTTTTTCTCCGTTGCTGAAAAGCTCCTGCCCGCCACCCGCATACCGGGATACATATTTCACTTCGGGCAGGTTATTCTTTATTACGGCCGCCAGTGGGCCGGGAACGGAAGTGCCGGAATTGATCTCGCCCGATAATTTGTCGGTTTTTATCAATGCATGTATCTGTGGCAGGTGGGTATGAAACTGGTTGTAGCTTACCATGTCAAGGATTATGGTCATCACCAGGATGCCGATGGCCAACCCTACGGCAAGCCCACTTATATTGATAAAGGAGGAGGTCTTATTTTTCAACAGGCTGCGCCAGGCGATCTTCAGGTAGTTTTTGAACATAGACGTGTGTTAATAAGTGCCAGTCTGCCGGCCAGAAGGATGCCAGAATGGTAAATTGTTGATTATTAATAGTATGCGGTTGTGTGAAATGCTATCACTGTTCTTTTATGATACACCCGGTGTTCATTATTGTCAAGAGCAGCTGGACAGGAAAATCACCGGGCAGGCTATCCGCAAGCGCTTGCGGAAACCTCCTATAAGCCTCATTTTCAGGCTTATTTTGCTGTTTCCTATTCTGTTTGAAAACCCTATCTTTGCCAACTCCTAAAAAATAAACAACATTGCAATGAGAGCACTGGTTAGCATTTTTGCTGGATTATTGATCCTTATCTCCCTTTACCAGCTATCCTTTACCTGGTTCGTCAACAAACATGAGAGTGAGTTGGAGGCCAAAGCGACTGCTTACATCAAACGGGCTTATACGCCTGCCGCCCAAAAGTATCCTGATGACAAAGAAGCACAAGCTGCTTACCAGGCTACACTCGATACTTACAAAGACACCTACCTTGATAGCTTACGCACTGCCACAAAAGATAAAAAAATTACCTGGTGGGGTCAGTCTTACCAGAAAGCCAAAGAAAGCGAACTCTTACTCGGTCTCGATTTGCAAGGTGGTATCAACGTAACCATGGATATTGCATTGGATGGTTTGATCAAAGGTCTGGTAACAAATCCCCAGGACCCACAGATCGTTAAAGCCATTGCTGAGGCGCAACGTATGAAGCTGACCAGTGATCAAAACTTCATCAACCTCTTCGTTGCTGCTTTCAAACAAGTAAATGCCGGTGCTAAACTGGCACCTCACTTTGCCAGGCCCGGCAGTAACCTCACTGCCAATTCAAGCGACAATGATGTTATCAAATACATCAATGGTAAAGCCAATGCCGCTATGGCTCAAACCTACCAGGTATTGAGAAAGCGTATTGACAAATTTGGTGTAGCGCAGCCTACCATTAGCCTCGATGAAGCCAAAGGTATCATCACGGTGGAGCTGGCTGGTGCAAGTGATCCTGAGCGTGTAAGGAAATACCTGCAATCTACTGCCAACCTCCAGTTCTGGGAAGTATATACACTGAATGATGGTGTGATGCAAACCGGCCTGGAAAATGCCAACAAAGCCCTGAGCGCTTACTTGTATGGAGCTGCTACGCCTGCTGCTAATGACACTACAGCTACTGCCGACTCTACTAATAAAGGAGTTGCAAAGGTTGATTCAACTCAACGTCTTACTGATAGTATTACCCGTGCTTATCCTTTGCTGAGTATTTTGCGCCCGTTGCAAGGTGGTAGCCCGGCCATTATCGGAAGGTCTTTGCTGAAAGATACCGCCAAAGTAAATCAGTATCTGAACCTGTCTGCTGTTCGTAATAACTTCCCTGGCAACGTTAAGTTCTTCTGGAGCAAACAAGATCGTGATGACAAGGGATCTCTTTTGCCTTATCTCGACCTGTATGCAATCAAAGGTATTCCTGGTAAAGCCGGCGCTCAACTGGAAGGTAGTGCCATCGAAGACGCCCGCCAGGAGTTTGACCCTAATACCAACGAAGTATTGGTTACAATGGATATGAACAACGCCGGTGGTTTAGTTTGGTCGCAAATGACTGAGCGCAACATCGGTAAGCCTATCGCCATTGTACTTGATGATATTGTTTATACAGCACCTACTGTAAACCAGAAGATCGACGGTGGCCGTTCCCGTATCACTATGGGCTCTGGCAATGCCAAAAACAAGGCGCTGGTGATCGAAGAAGCACAGGATATCGCTAATATCCTGAAATCCGGTAAAGTAGAAGCTGCTGCCAAGATCGTACAGGAGCAGGTGGTAGGACCTACCCTCGGTGAAGAAGCCGTAAATGGTGGTATCATGTCCTTTGCCATCTCCTTTGTGGTGATCTTCCTGCTGATGATCGTATATTATAATACCGCTGGTATTGTAGCCAACATTGCCCTGATCCTGAACCTGCTGTTTACGGTAGGGGTGTTGAGTGCTATGGGCGCTACGCTCACTGCCCCCGGTATTGCCGGTCTGGTACTGACCATCGGTATGGCAGTGGATACCAACGTAATTATATTTGAACGTATCAAGGATGAGCTGGCCCATGGTAAAGCCCATGAGCAGGCTGTAAAAGATGGTTACCGTCGTTCATTGCCACCGGTATTGGATGCGCACATCACCACCTTGTTGACTGCCATCATCCTTGCTATCTATGGTCTGGGGCCAGTACTTGGTTTCGCTACGACACAGATCATCGGTATCCTCCTGTCTTTGTTCTGCGGTATCCTGGTATCCCGCCTGATCACTGACTTCTATACCAACAAGAACCGTCACTTCAAATATTTTACTACGCTTTCCAAGCGCATCTTCCAGCATGCGGCTTATAAGTTCATCGAGTTCCGTAAGATTGCTTATGGTATCTCTGTGGTGGTATTTATTCTGGGTGTTGCTGCTGTCTTCAACGGTTTCGATGAAGGTGTGGAGTTCAAAGGTGGTAGAAGCTATGTGGTGAACTTTGGCAAGCCTGTTGATGAAGAGAAAGTACGCGAGGCCCTGGAGAAGACTTTCGAAAAAACTCCTCAGATCAAAACGTACGGTTCTCCCAATAAACTGGAGATCACCACCGACTTCCGTATTAACGAAGAAGGACTGGCCATCGACTCAGCAGTGCGTAACACCCTGTTTGAAGGTCTTAAGCCTTTCCTGCCGGCTAACCTTTCTATGGCTGAATTTGCTACTACTAAATATGTAGAAGGCACCAAGAAAGTGGACCCCACAATCTCTGATGACCTAAAAAGTGGTGCACAGTGGGCTACCTTCTGGTCGCTGCTGATCATTGCCATCTATATCTTTATCCGTTTCCGCGACTGGCGTTATTCACTGGGTACGATCGTGGCGCTGATGCACGACGTATTGGTTACCCTGGCTGTGTTCTCTTTCCTGAGAGGCGTAGTGCCCTTCCCGCTGGAAATCGACCAGCACTTCATCGCGGCCATCCTTACGGTGATTGGTTTCTCGATGAACGATACGGTGATCGTGTATGACCGTGTGCGTGAATACAGTCATACCATGCGCAACGTGAGCAAGGAAACGCTTATCAACAAGGCGATCAATGATACCCTGAGCCGTACGATCATGACCTCTCTGACGGTGTTCCTCACCATCTTTATCCTGTTTCTGGTAGGTGGTGAAGTAACCAAGGGATTTGCTTTCGCGATGTTGATCGGTGTGGTTACCGGTACTTATTCATCTATCTTCGTGGCTGCTCCTATGCTGGTTGACCTGGCCAAGAACAAGCCTCTGGGTGAAGCTGATGCCAAGCCTGGTACTCCTGCACAACCTGCCAAAGCGAAACCTGTTACTCCGGTAGCTAAGAAGGCGTAGGTAATAAAAACTTGATTATAATTCAAACCCTGTAGCAGCGTGCTACGGGGTTTGTTGTTTTGCAGGGAGTTTGTGAGTAGTGAGTTGTCGGTAGTGAGTAAAGCCATTGACAACTCACTACTCCAAAAAAAGAAACGTCGTCCACCCACGGACGACGTTCATAAACCCTAACAAAACCGACCTTGCTTTATCTAAATCGTTATGACTGCTTTGCAGCCTTTGTGTGTTTTTTATGATGATGGCCGCTACCTTTCTTGCCATCTTTTGTAGATTTTGCTACTTCTTCTTTGGCAGGGGCAGGGGCTGTAGCTTCTTTTTTCGCAGGCTGTTTGGCGGCAGGTTTAGGCGAAGTTTGAGCCATTGTCATACCCGTAATCGCAACTATCATGGTAGCTAACATAAATACCTTTTTCATTGCTTTATTTTTTTAGTGAAGAATGATTACGGAGTAAAGCTATCCAAATAATTTTCCCACGCGCAATTCCAACCCCTGCTTAACCCCCGTTTAACTTCTGTTAATGAATTGTTGATGAGTTCTCTTTGTCAGCCTGATCCAGTCGAAGGCGGTTTCGACAGGCTCAACCTGACATTTTCTACGTAACTTTCCTTAACGACCACTTAACCAGATAAAAAATATTTAATAAATAATGCGTAGCAAATTTGCCGGAGGTATTTATTTAGAAGGTATGCGTTCATCAACCCTCAGGTGGATTATTTTGCTGGCAACGTTCCTGATTGCCCTGATAGTAGCCGTTCAGCTCTTTTGGCTTGATAAGGTATATTCTTTCGAGGCTAAGACTTTCAATACAAATGTGGTGAAGAGTATCCGGGGGGTATATGAAGACCTGGATATAGATGATACCCCCGTGAATCATTTACAAGACCTGATAGAAACGCTGTCTCCCGACCGTTTTCTTTTCCGCATCAATGGTGAAAAGCTGGTTTACGACTCTCTCGTTTATTACCTGAAGCATGAATTGAATGATTTTGATGTGCTAACGGATGCGCATGTGTGTCTTTACAGTGCTAAACGAGGTACTTATATTGCTGAGCAATATATTCAGGCTGCTGCTGCCCGCTACGATTCTTCCCGGAAGGTATTGCCTGTATATAAACGAGGATACAATTATGTTTTATTATACTTTCCCCACAGAAGCAAATATGTGTTGGCGCAGATGAATTTCTGGTTCACCACTACGGCCATCCTGTTTGTTGTATTGATTGGCCTGGCAGTGGTGCTTTTCTATTTCTACCGGCAGAAGTTCCTGGTAGAAGTACAAAAGGATTTCGTCAACAACTTTACCCATGAGTTCAAGACCCCGTTGGCGGTGATGAAAATATCATCGGAGGTATTGCTGCAGGACAAGATCGTGCACCAACCCGAACGTCTGCAAAAATATGCCAACATCATCCAGCACCAGACGGAGCATTTGCAGAGCCAGGTAGAGCGTCTGCTGCACATTGCCTCTACCGACAGGCGGGAAATTCCGATTGAGAAAGTGCGGGTACCGGTAAAGGAGATCATCGAGCAGGCTATCGCCAAAGTGCAACCTCTGGTAGATGATAAGGAGGCGCTGGTAGAGATCCAAAGCCCCGAAGAGCCGGGATATGAACTGCTGGCCGACCGGGTGCACCTGGAGCTGGCGGTGGTGAACCTGCTGGAGAATGCACTGAAATACTCTACCAAACCTCATGTTATCATCAGTACGGGGCAGGAGGATGGGTTCCTGTTCATCTCTGTAAAAGATAATGGGATCGGTATCGAGAAGAAGTACCAGAAGAATTTGTTTAAGAAATTTTACCGGGTGCCCACCGGTGACGTACATAATGTAAAAGGATTCGGTCTTGGACTGAATTTTGTTAAACGGATCATTGACGCCCACCACGGCAGTATTAAAGTGAATAGCCTGCCGGGGATAGGGACGGAGTTTAAAATGCTATTCCCGATCTAATAAAAACCTACAAAGCCATGGCAACAAGAAAAGGAAAGGTATTACTGGCGGAAGACGACTTATCATTGAGCTACGTGATCAAAGATAACCTGGTGGATGCCGGGTACGAAGTGACGGTTTGTCCCGACGGTCAAACGGCCATCGATCAATTTGAAAAGGGCCGGTTCGACATTTGCCTGCTGGATGTGATGATGCCCAATAAGGATGGATTTTCAGTAGCCAAAAAGATCCGCCAGCATAGTGACGTCATTCCTATCCTGTTCCTGACTGCCCGCTCTATGGAGGAAGATAAGATCAAAGGTTTTGTATCGGGCGCCGACGATTATATCACCAAGCCGTTCAGCATGCAGGAGCTGCTGCTGCGTATGGATGTTTTCATGCGCCGCACGCGCAAGCTGGCTGCCGACACCGTGCAGCTGTTTACCATCGGCAAGCTCACCTTTTCTTATACCGACCTCAAATTGAATGCGCCCGACGAAAGCTTTACGCTTACCCAAAAGGAGGCCGACTTGCTTAAATTCCTTTGTGAGCATGCTAACCATATCCTGAAACGGGAAGAAGTGCTGCTCAATGTGTGGGGAAAAGATGACTATTTCCTGGGCAGGAGTATGGACGTGTTCATGACCAAACTCCGCAAATATTTCAAAGCCGACCCCGATGTGCTGCTCGAAACCATCCATGGGGTAGGGTTCCGTTTCAATGCTGCTGTTCAGGTTCCTGCCTGATCTACTTGTCAAATACTCCTTTTGCATTCATTACCAGTAAGGTAAGTTGTTAGCATTTCGCTAACACTTCTCAATGATTTGTTATTGGGTGCCAGATAGTTAAGCCGTGGAATGAAAATTGAATCTCAAATAGGTGGGATTCAAGATTATTCACGAAAAGGAGTTATTTATGAAAAAGCTAATTATACCTGCCAGCCTGGTCCTCATGGTGATGCTGGCAGCCTGTTCTTCTACCAAGGTCACCTCTTCCTGGAAAGCAGATGACGCCAGTAAGGTAAATTATCAGAAAGTACTTGTATTGGGTGTGATGGCCAATAAAGACCGCAGTATCCGGATGAATATGGAAAATGAACTGGCCGATGAACTGAAATCATCCGGCGTGAATGCTGTGGCGGCCAGTACCGTGTTTGCCCCCAATCAGCTTAATGGTATGAATGAGCAGCGGGCGCTCCGTTTGCTCCGCAATAAGGGTTATGATGCCGTTATGACCATCGTATTGCTGGATAAAGCCAAGGAGCAGAACTACGTACCGGGTAATGTGAGCTACCAGCCCTACGGAGCTTACTACAGTCGTTTCTGGGGGTATTACAGGACCGTTTATGGAAGGGTTTATACACCGGGCTATTATACCACCAGCACCAATTACTTCTGGGAAAGTAACCTGTACAGTGTAGGCAACAACAAAATGCTGTACTCCGTGCAGTCCCAGTCTTTCGATCCCTCAGCGGAAAGTATTGGCCGGGATTATGCCAAACAGATCACCCGGGATATGCTGAAACAGGGAGTTCTTGTTAAAAAATAAATTGCAGGTATAGCTTTTAAGTTGTTTAAAATCAATAAAAACGCCTCTAAGCAGAGGCGTTTTTATTACCCCCGGCAACATCAAAATATCTAAACAGGCATTGCTTATTTTTCGTATATTACGTACAAGTGGTTAAGATTATGACGCAAATACTCTTCTTTGCAGGCCTTTTTTCGATCAAACCCGCTCCTGTGGCGGATTTGCCAGCTGGCAAAAATATATTTCCGCATCCAGCCTGCATTTGAGCCTGTTGTCTTACTATTCCCTTACTACTGTCTTACTATTGCCTTACTATTGTCTTGCTTTTACTATGGAGTTGCTATAGGGGAGCCACGGAGGAACTATAGCAGAACTGTGGCAGTGGTAGGAAGTCATATTATAGAAGCGCAAGACCAAGGCGATGGTACGACTAAAGGGGGGAATTCAGGAGTGGGGAGCCAGATTCATACTTATAGGTGATACAAGGAGCCTGGGTTGAGGCTTATTTTTGCTGGGTATCGAACAAGCTGTTGATATAACCAGCCAGTTGGTCAGCGGGCAACACCTTGTCTATTTTCACCTGTTGAACGGCTTGCCGGGGCATATAATCAACGTCTGCTGTATCGGGGTCCTGCACAAGGCATAGACCGCCACGGGTTTTGATGTGCCGGAGGCCTTCCACGCCATCGGCGTTGGCGCCGGAAAGCAGAATACCCAGTACGGCAGGGCCATATACTTCGGCTGCGGATTCAAAGGTGATGTCGATACTGGGGCGGCTATAGTTGACTTTCTCCGATACATCGAGTGAGAAGCTATGATCCTGCTCAATGAGTAAATGGTAATCTGTAGGTGCTATGTAGATCGTATGAGGCGCGATGGTGTCTTTTTCTTCTGCTTCCCGCACAGGCCAGGTGCTTTTGGCATTGAGCAGGTCCACAAGTATTTCTTCGCTGGACGCTTTGCGGTGGGTAATGATGATGATGGCTGCCGGCAGGCGTGGGTTCAATGCCGGTACCAACTTCAATATAACGTCGAGGCTACCGGCCGAGCCGCCGATAGCGATCAGTTGGATGGCTTGTGTTATGCTATTTTCCGCCATATCCTTTCTTTATTGTCCAGTTGTTTGTATTTGCGATAAATGGGCGAGTACTTGATGTTCTCTTTAGCGCCCAATGCCAGGAAGCCCAATGTATCCAGGCTTTCATCGAACAATTGCAGGGCTTTGTCTTGCAGGTTACGGTCGAAATAGATCAACACGTTTCGGCACAGGATAAGCTGGAATTCATTGAACGATCTGTCGGATACGAGGTTGTGGGTAGCTACCACCATTTTGGCGGCCAGCTTTTCATCGAACTTGGCCCAATCATACTTCGCGGTATAATACGAGGAGAAATCCTGCTTGCCGCCTGATTGAATATAATTCTCGGAGTATTGTTTGATGAACCGCAAAGGGAAGATGCCTTTGCGCAACCGGTCCAATACATCGGGATTAATGTCTGTTGCATACAGCAGTGATTTTTTCAATAGTCCTGCTTCGTGCAGCAGTATAGCCATGGAATACACTTCTTCGCCGGTGGAACAGCCGGCATGCCAGATGCGTATGAAGGGATGTGTAGCCAGTACAGGCAGCACTTCTTCCCGGATGGTTTTGTAGAATAAAGGATCGCGGAACATCTCCGTTACATTCACCGTGATCTCTTCCACAAAGCGCCGGAAGTAAGTGCTGTCTGTTTTTATACGCTGTCTGAACAACACAAAGGACGAGAACTTGTCCAGTGAGTACAGCCTGTTGATCCTGCGTTTCAGGGAAGCCCTTGAATAGTCGGTAAAGTCATAGCCATACGATTCCATCAGGTCCTGCAGCAGTATATCTATTTCATGGTCCTGTACTTCAAACTCCACGTCAGTTGTTTTAAGGTCTTCAATCGATCAATTACCGGGCATCATACAGCCATACCCGCAGCAACGATAACAGCTGGTCGATATCGACCGGCTTGCTGATGTAATCGGAGGCGCCTGCCTCGATACATTTCTCGCGGTCGCCGGTCATGGCTTTAGCGGTTACAGCTATTACCGGCAATTTACTGAATGCCGGGTTAGCTTTGATGCGTTTGGTGGATTCATATCCATCCATTTCCGGCATCATCATATCCATGAGCACAATGTCTACTTCCGGATGTTCCTGCAATTGTTTGAGTGCATCCTTTCCGTCTACCGCCGATACCACTTTCATGTTGTAAGTTTCCAGTGCTTTGGTAAGCGAGTAGATATTGCGGATATCATCGTCTGCGATCAACACCGTTTTACCTTTTAATACCTCCTGCAATACGCCCATGTTGTTGGACGGCCTGGTAGCTGCGCCAGTGCTTTTTTCCTCCACGAGGTGCAGGAACAGGGATACTTCATCAAGGATACGCTGGTAGGAGTGGGCTGTTTTGATCACGATCGAATCGGCATATTGCTTGATCTTCGCTTCCTCGGGCCTTGACAGGTTCTTACCGGTAAAGATGATGATGGGAATGTTTTCCAGACCGGGCGTTTTCTTTACTTCATCCAGCGTGTCGTAAGATCGCTGGTTGGGAATGCCCATATCGAGGATCACACAGTTCACTTCTTTTTGCAGCAGGGCTTGTACGCTGCCGATCACCGTAGTCTTGATCTCAGTGTTTACCTTGAAATTCTCGAGATAATAAGCCAGTGCTTTGGCGTGTTTCATGTTCTCTTCCACGATGAGCACTTTGCGCGGGTTGTTGGTAAGCATGAACTCGATGCGGGAAAAAATATCCTCCATCTGCTCGTAGGCTATGGGCTTGTTGATGAAGTCTACCGCTCCTTTGGAAAGGCTCTTGTACTTACCATCGTAGGAGCTCATCATGTGCACGGGGATATGCCGGGTATGCGCATTGTTCTTCAGTTCTTCCATCACTTCCCAGCCATCTTTCACAGGCAGCTGAATGTCGAGCAGGATACCTGCCGGCATAAATTGCTGCGCCAGCGGCAGTGCTTCATCACCGCGTACAGTTACTACGCCCTTGTAACCTTTACTGCGGGTGAAATCCAATAGTGATTTGGCGAAATTGGTATCGTCTTCCACAATAAGGATCACCTTGTCGATAAGTATATTGATCCTGTCTCGGTCGTCGGGAACAGGATCCGGTATTGTTTCGGTAATATAGCGTTGACGCAATTCCCGCGCTGGTGCTGCAGGTTGTTGCGGTGTAATGAAGCCGGTACGTGCTGGCTGAATTGGAGCTGCTTCTGCAGGAGCGCCGGCTGTTAAAGAAGCTACGGCTTTGGATACGGGGATGTGTACGGTAAACTCACTGCCTTGTCCGGGTTCGCTGTGCAGGTGTATTTCGCCACCCAATAAACGGGTCAACTGGCGACTGATAGACAGGCCCAGGCCGGTGCCGCCATACTTGCGGCGGGTAGATCCATCCGCCTGCTGGAATGCTTCAAATATGATAGCCTGTTTTTCCGGCGGAATCCCAATGCCGGTATCTTTCACTGTGAATGCGATGGTATGTCCTTCTGTGTCGGGCATGGATATTTTCAGCTCTACATATCCTTTGGCAGTAAACTTGAGTGCGTTCGCTACGAGGTTCTTGATCACCTGTTCGAGGCGTAGCCTGTCGGTTTCAATAATGCCCTGAACGTTTGGTTCGACGGTTGTTTTGAAGGAGATGCCTTTCTCTTTGGCAATAGGATCGAACAAGGCCGTCATATCATCTACCATATCATTTACCGACACGTCGGTATAATGCAGGTCCATTCTGCCAGCCTCTATCTTCGACAGATCGAGTATTTCATCGATCAGCGATAGCAAACCATGGCCGGAGTTCTGGATCACCCGGGCATATTCCATCTGATCACTGCTCAGGTTGTTGCTGTTGTTTTCAGACAGCAGCCTTGACAATAACAGGATCGAGTTCAGCGGTGTGCGCAGTTCGTGCGACATATTGGCCAGGAATTCCGATTTGTAACGGGTGCTTTGTTCCAACTCCTCTGCTTTCTTCTGTATCTCCAGGTTCCTTTCAAACACCTGCTGGTTCTTTTCTTCCAACAAGCGGGCTCTTTCTTCCAGTTCGCTGTTGGCTTCAACCAGCTCTTCCTGCTGCACCTTCAGTTCTTCCTCTGATGCCTGTAGCTTTTCGGTTTGCGCTTCCAGCTCACTGTTGATGTTTTCCAGCTCGCCGTGCTGGGCCTGCAGTTCTTCGGCTTGCGACTGGGTTTCTTCCAGCAATTCCTGCAGGCGGCGGCGGTTTTCTATACTGTTGATAGCCGTGCCGATGCTATGTGCAGCAGTTTCTAGGAAGGAAACGACATTAGGAGTGTAAGGCTTGATGGATGCCAATTCTATTACACCTACTACTTTTCTTTCAAAAAATAGCGGCATGGCGATAATGTTGCGGGGCCTGATGCCGCCGGTGGCATGGTTGATCACCATGAGATCGTCCGGTACTTCCTGCAGGTGTATAAGGGAGGCGTTGGCGGCACTTTGTCCGGGCAGTCCTTCGCCAAATGCTATGCGCGCCTTAATATGTTTTTCATCAAAGGCAACCCCTTTTACAAAGTGCAGGCTTTCGCCATCGATGGTATGATAGAACGCGCCTGCGTGGCTATCGGTGTATTGAGCGATAAACTCCAGCACATTCTTTGATAGTTGTGGCAGTTCGTTTTCGCCCAGCATCTTTTCGTTGAGCGTAGCAATACCTGTTTGCAGCCATTCTTTATCGCCCAGGAGGTTGAACGAATATTGAAGTGATTCAGCCATTTTATTCAACGACACGGACAAGCTGCCCAGGCCGTCGGCGCCTCCATCCTGCACACGGATACTGTAGTCTCCGGTGGATACTTTATTGGCTACGTCCTGAATGATGTTGATACGACGGGTGATGTCTTCATCTTTTGCCTGTAGTTGTTGTTGCAGTTTGGCCGTTTTCTCAAAATCACTATTCACCCGTACGAAAGAGATCACAGTAATGACGAGTGACAGTAAAGCGGCAATTACAATAAGAATGGGCGTGTAGGTAGCAAATCTGTTCATCTGTGCTGTACGCTGGGCCAGCAAATGATCTTCTTCTTCGGTCATTGTATTCACTACAGATCTTGCTTCGTCCATGTACTTCTTGCCTTCCAATAATTGTTCGGTGGTCACCGATTCTCCGTTGCGTTTTTGTATGATGCGTCGTTCGAGACTCGACAGTCTCAGCACCACAATTTCCTGCAGGCGGTTGGCGCGCATCTGCTGTTCGGGGTTATCTGTTGTTAACCGTTTCAGTTGGGCTACATATGATTTGGCGCTGTCGATAGCGCCGGTATAAGGTTGCAGGAAACGGTCGTCGCCGGTGAGCAGGTAACCCCGCTGACCGGTCTCGGCATCTTTCAGGGTGGAGATGATCCGTTCCACCAATAGCTTTACCTGATTGGTATGTTCCACTTCGTCGGCACTCTTCAGCAGGTTGCTGATGCTGAGGAAAGATGCGACAGAACTTACGATCAATAGCAATAATGAAATGCCAAAGCTGATTAACAGATTCCGTTTGAAGGTCGATTTCATTGAGCGTTTATTTGAACCTATGTTTAATAGGGTTTTATTGTTCAGTTATGATTGCCTTGTTTCACGGGTAATACCATGATGAAGGTGCTACCTTTTCCTTCCTCACTGCGGGCTGTTATGATGCCATTGTGGGTGTCCATGATCTTCTTTACAATGGCCAGTCCGATACCGGTACCTTCATATTCTTCTTTGGAATGAAGGCGCTGGAAAATGGAGAATATTTTGTTAAGGTACATTTCATTAAAGCCAATACCATTATCGTTGACGGTAATACGGCAGTAATGTCCGATGGGGGAGGTGGGGCTGTTCTCGTCTCTGCCTGCTACCAATTCTCCTTTTATGTAGATCACCGGTTTCTCCTGTTTGCTGGAAAACTTAAGGGCATTGCTCAGGATGTTCTGGAACACCTGCCTGATCTGCGCGGGGATCACTTCGAGGGAAGGTATGTTGCCGGTATGGATGACTGCGTGCTTTTCCTGGATCAGCAATTCCATGTCTACCAATATTTCCTGGATGACCTGGTTGATATTGGTGCGTTCAAATTCGCCTGATATGGAAAGCCGGGAGTAGTTGAGCACATCGGTGATCAGGTTGTTCATCCGCTCGGATGAGTGGATAAGCCGGTTGATATAATCGATGGCCTCTGGCTTTTCGGCGAGGAACTTGTCTCTGATGAGGTGGCTGAACACCTGTATCTTCCGAAGCGGCTCTTTCAGGTCATGTGAAGCTACGTAGGCAAATTGTTGCAGCTCGTGGTTGCTGATCTCAAGGTCTTTGTTGGCCTGCAGCAATTCCTGTGTCCGTTCGTTTACCCGTTGTTCCAGTACCTGGTTCGCCATCTTCTGTTCATGGATGTCGGTAAAAATGCCGACCCATTTAAGGATGCTCGACTCTTTCCTGACGGGCGTCAGCGTAAGCAGGTGGATGCGGTAGTCTTCTGTTTTGAGTGGCCTGATACGCACTTCCGTTTCCTGCTGGAAGCCGGTGCTGACCGCCCGTTCAATGCATTGGGCAATGGAGATTCCTTCTGGTGGGGTTTGCGGAAACATGTCTTTGCCAAAGGAGTATTGGTACCAATAACGGTTCACAAACTCGATGACGCCGGCAGGGTCGGAGGTAAAGGCTATCTGGGGAATCGATTCGAGGGCCGAGCGCAGTTCTTCCACGCTTTGGTGCAGCGCGGCCTGTGCCTGTTTTCTTACTTCGATCTCTTCGCGGAGTATTTTCTGGGTTTCATTTAGCTCGCGTGTTTGTTGCTGCAACCGGTAGAAGGTTTTTACCTTCAATAGCAAGATGTCGGGGTCAAAAGGCTTGGTCACATAATCGATTGCGCCGGAGGTATATCCTCGGGTGATGAATCTTTTTTCTGTATTGACGGCAGAGAGGAAAATGATGGGTATGTCTTTCGATTTGCTGTAACCGGTAATGGCTTCTGCTACTTCGAAACCATCCATGCCAGGCATCTGTACATCGAGGATGATAAGAAAATAGGAGTTCTTCAACACTTTGCGCAAGGCTTCTTCTCCCGACGAGGCAGTATCTACCCTGAATTGATTGAGTTCAAGGAGTTTTTGTAAAGAAAAAAGGTTTTCGGGCCTGTCGTCTACGATTAGAATCATAAACAGCTAAGTAATAGCAATTTGCCGAAATAAGAACAATTGCAATAAAAAACCCATGTAGATTCTTGTCTACACGGAATGACGCTGCGGGCTACTAAAAAATCGTGCCAGCGTAAAAAGGCTTACCGGGAGGATGGAAGAGAAGAAGCAATTATCAGAAGGCGGGGGTTATTTCATTTACTTCCATGTAACAGTTCATGAAGCACCGGTCGTGCAGACTTTGGATGGCCATGGCGCCAGCTTTATTGTCCATTTCGATGTAAGCGCAACCTAAAGAATGGCCTGTTTCACGATCCATGATGATCCGGGCGGATACTACTTTACCAAATTGAAGGAAGAGGTGAAAAAGATCGTGTGCGGTTGTCTTTTTGTTGAGGTTACCCACGAAAATGTTCATAAGAATGGCTTTTGAAAGTTGTCAATCGTTTCGACGGGAGGGAGTTCAAAGGGATGGGATATTGAAGTTAGTTAATTTTTTCATATCAGCCTAATATTAATATTAATTCGATGCAAACTTATTGTTACCTTGACCGCTAATTAGTTAGAGTCTGATGCAAAGAACAATTATCACAGGTACTGGTAGTTTTATTCCGTCCGTAATTAAGAAAAATGATGATTTTATTGCCAACCGTTTTTATACAGAAGACAAGAAGCTGATAGACCGGCCGCAGCAGGAGATTGTCGATAAGTTTAAAATAATCACCGGTATTGAGGAAAGGCGTTATGCGCCAGAAAACATGGCGGCTTCTGATATGGCCATACAAGCCGCCCGGCTGGCCATCCAGGACAGTGGTATCGATCCTGAAACGCTGGACCAGATCATTGTGGCCCATAATTATGGCGACGTTCTTGTAAATACTACACAAACTGACGGGGTGCCTTCTCTTGCTTCCCGCGTGAAGCAGGGATTGGGTATTAAAAACCCTTCGTGTATTCCATACGATATCTTATTCGGTTGTCCCGGTTGGCTGCAGGGGCTGATCCAGGCCGACCTGTTTTGCCGGGCCGGTGCTGCCAAAAGGTGCCTGGTCATTGGTACTGAAACCTTATCGCGGGTGATCGACGATTATGACCGTGACAGCATGATCTTTTCCGATGGGGCAGGTGCTTGTGT
>JAGIBF010000052.1 GCA_017744515.1 Niastella sp. | reverse complement strand
GATGCTCTAACCGACTGAGCTAAGGGCCCCTCTCCCGCAGGAGAAAATATTTCAAGTAAAAGAACTATCGAACCTTCGACCCTCCCGACCTATTGGTCGGGATGCTCTAACCGACTGAGCTAAGGGCCCCTCTCCCGCAGGAGAAAATATTTCAAATAAAAGAACTATCGAACCAAGTAATCCTTCCAACTGTAAATTCAAGAGAACTATAAGTTAGAAGATTAAGCCGGAATTTCCGGCGAGGAGCAAAATTAGACAAATTCAGTAACTATGGGGAAGAAATCTGCTTTATTTTTTGATTTAACTTGTGCAGGCAGCACTGCTGCAAGAAGTATGGTCTTTAAATAGCCGGTTGCTATGTCAAAGCTTGCTTACATGAAGGAAATCCAGCGTCGTATTGCCTTGTACGACGATGAAGCTGCTTATAAAGAGCTCTTCTGCCTGTTCTATAAACCCCTGCTTCGGTTTGCCCACACTCTTTGCCACTCCCACGAAATGTCCGAAGAGATCGTTTCCGATGTTTTTATCAGTATATGGCAACGCCGCGCCACCCTCGAAGAGATACATAACCTCAAAGTATACCTATATATAAGCACCAAAAATGCAGCCCTCAAGTACCTGCTCAGACAGCAGAAAAGAGTAGCTATTACGCTCGACGACCTGCAGGTGGAGCTCGAAAGCCAGTATAACAACCCCGAGCAACTGATGATGACGGCCGAAATGCTGGCCCGGGTAGACCAGGCCATCATGCACCTCCCGCCTCGCTGCAAGCTGGTATACAAACTGATCAAGGAAGACGGACTCCGCTACAAAGAAGTAGCCGAGATCCTCGGCATATCCGTCAAAACCATTGACAACCAATTAGCCATAGCCCTCGGCAAAATTGGCAAAGCCATCAACGTCAACCTCAAAAAGGTCATACGCTTCTGATCCTGCTTCTCTGCTAATCGATGAATTCATCAACGTTTCGATCATCGCCTGCCAATCGCTGCCCTGTATTCCCCTTTTCAACCCTTCAACTTGTCAACCTATCATCCCCCCCGCAATTCGTGTCCCCCCAAAAATATTTTCTCCCCCTTTAGGGGATTGCCCTGAAACCCGGCTCCTTAATAAGATAACAACCAAACAATCGACAAGCAACCAACCGCCTTATGTCTACTGAACGCATTTGGGAACTGATGGCGCGGAAACTCGCAGACGAGGCTTCTGATGATGAATTGGGAGAACTGGAGCAACTATTACGTACCCATCCGGAGCTCCACTTCCCGGTCCAGGCCGTTACCGACCTGTGGCACCACGAGCCGCAGCCCCCGGAAGACGATACCCTGCATACCAGTTATCAGCAACACGTAACCCGTATGCAGGAAATGGGCATAACGATCGGTCAGGGCCAGGAAGATAACACCCTGTTACTGGAAGGATCGCGCAGACCTTCCAGGCGTCGGCATATATGGTGGGTTGCAGCAGCGGCAATGATCATGGTGGCCTGTTTTTTTTATTGGGGGTCACAACATCCCCCCCAAACAGCTTCCCTGACCGACAAAAGCCCAGCCAGTGAGATCACCACCCGGCAGGGTTCCAGGACCAGGGTACAATTGCCGGATGGAACAAAAGTGTGGCTCAATGCCGGCAGCAAGCTTACCTATGATAAAGAGTTCAACAACGCCCTGCGCGAAGTAACACTAACCGGCGAAGGATACTTTGATGTAGTAAGAAATGAGAAAAAACCTTTTATCATTCACACCGAAAAAATGGATGTAAAAGTATTAGGTACACAATTCAACGTAAAGTCATATCCCAATGACCAGGCTACAGAAGCGGCCCTCATTCACGGCAGCATTGAAGTGTCGTTGAAAGACCGTCCGTCCCAGAAAATAATCCTCAAACCCAATGAGAAAATAGTGGTCGCCAATAGAGACACCTTTACGGCCGTGAACAATACGCCGAAAGCACACAAAGAAAACCTGGAGCCACTCGTAGCAATCCGTCACCTCACCTATCAGAAAGAAGACAGCACCATCATCGAAACCTCCTGGGTAGAGAACAAGCTGGTATTTGAAGATGAGTCCTTCAAAGATTTAGCGTTGAAGATGGAACGCTGGTATGGTGTGGTCATACATTTTTCAGATGAGCGTATTGGTGCTTTGCGCTTTACCGGGGTATTCGAAGAAGAGACCATCGAAGATGCGATGCGGGCACTAAAGATAACCGGCTCCTTTAACTATAAATTCCAGGGCAAAACGATTATTATTTCCCGATAACAATTACTAACGAAAACTCATGTTGCCAATGCTCCAGATCAATAGTACATAAAAGAAAACTGCTAAAAAGCAAACAGGACCCCGTTGCCGCGGGATCCCGTTTGTGATCGAAAAAAGTCTCGGTATGCTCACAACCCTCGGAAAGTTGCAGGTACCATTTTATAACCTTTTTCAATGCTTAAAGTATGAAAAAAATAAGGACTTTTCCCGATTTCTTCGGGAAGCCTAACCTTTTAAAGCTTGCATTTATCATGAAATTAACGGTTGTCATTCTTCTGGTTAGTTGCCTGCATGTGTCAGCCGGAGTCTACTCCCAATCCCGGATATCCCTGAACATGCAATCGGCCGACTTTAAAAAAGTACTCTCGGCCATAGAGAAAAAGACTAACTATCGTTTTTTATACAATCAAAGTCTGATCCCTGCAGACCAGAAAGTGAATATCACTGCCAACAATGAAGAAGTATTGTCTGTGATAAACAGGATATTGGAAAACACCTCTTTAACCTATGAAGTGCTCAACAGCAACCTTGTAGTGTTGAAGCGGATGAATACCACCATACAGCCGGCGCAGGTCACCGGGCGGGTTACCGACTCCACCGGCGCCCCCATTTCAGGTGTTTCAGTCAGGGTCAAAGGCAGCAATGCAGGAACTTCCACAGATGCCAATGGTTCATTTACCATTACAGTACCCGACAATGCCACGCTGATCTTCTCTTCAGTAGGTTACACCACACAGGAGGTAGCGGTATCAGGGCAAACTACCATAAATATTACACTGCAGTCAGCCGATACCCCCCTGGAACAGGTGGTGGTAGTGGGATATGGCACACAGCGTAAAATAGATGTTACAGGGGCCGTGACAAATATCAGAGGAGAAGAAATTTCCAAACAGGCATCAGTCAATCCCATCAGTGCTTTACAAGGTAAAGTAGCCGGCGTACAGATCACCAACTCTGGAGCACCCGGTGCTTCACCTGAGATCAGGATCAGGGGCGTTGGTACAGTATTCGGAAGCACCAGCCCACTATATGTAGTAGATGGAGTTTGGTTTGATAACATCAGCTTCCTCAACCCGGCCGATATTGAAAGCGTAAGCATCCTGAAAGACGCTTCCAGCGAATCGATCTACGGCATCAGGGCAGCCAACGGCGTTGTGCTCATCACTACCAAAAAAGGAAAATCAGGAAAGCCACAGGTTAATTACAATGGCTATGTAGGATACCAGAAAGTGACCAACCAGATCGAAATGGCCAATGCCAACCAATATGCCACCCTTATCAATGAAAAAGAAGGCATGCAGGTACTCGATCCTTCCCAATTTGGAGCAGGCACCGACTGGTACCACCAGGTACTCCGGAATGCCCTCATCACCAACCACCAGATATCTGTATCCGGAGGAGCTGAGAGATCGAACTACAACCTGTCATTTGGATACCTCAATCAGGATGGTATCGTGGAAACCAACAATTACCAGCGCTATACACTACGCCTGCAACAGGAGTTCACCGTAGCAAAACCGCTTAAGGTTGGATATACCCTTACCGGAGCCTACAGTAAATCAGCCGATATAGATGGAGGAATCTTCAGACAACTATACTCAGCCTATCCTGTACTGCCTGTATTCTACCAGGATGGCAGCTATGGCGATCCAGGCGATTTTCCCCTCGGAGATGGTGCCAAATACAATCCGCAGGTAACTATTGATTACTTCGATCAGGACACAAGACAATACCGCGGTACCGGCAACGTGTTTGCAGAGTTGAAAGTAGCAAGGTATTTCACCCTTCGCTCCAGCATAGGAGGGGAGTACACCGATCAGCACGTGCGCAACTATCGTCCCGTATACAACCTCGGACCCAGCCTGCGCAATGACATCAGCAGCCTTACACTGACAGATGAACATACCCGCAACTGGATATTGGAAAACACGATCACGTACGACAGGAAGTTTGGTGATCACTCTGTAAAAGTATTGGCAGGTCAGGGCGCACAATCATACAGGTTCACCAAGCAGATAGGTTCAGCGCAAAACGTACCCAACGGACGCAACTTTGAATACCTGAGCCTCGGCAACAACCGCAACATACAAGATGCAGATTATCCCAACTATCCATTATATAGCACGATCTCATCCTATTTCGGCCGGTTGAACTATTCATTCCAGAATAGATATTTGCTGACCGCGTCTTTCCGCGCTGATGGTTCTTCCAAATTCTCCGGCTCCGACAAGTGGGGATATTTCCCTGCGGTAGGCATAGGCTGGGTTATCAGCAACGAAAGCTTCATGGAGAATCAGGATATATTCAACAACCTGAAACTGCGGGCAAGCTGGGGTAAAGTAGGTAACGCCTCCGTACCAGCTAACCTGTCAGTACAATCAGTAACACAAACCAACGCCCTCATCGCAGTATTTGGCAACCAGATATTTACCGGTGCCAGCATCGATAAGATCGTTCCGCCCACTACATTCTGGGAAAAAAGCGTAGGTACAGATATCGCCATCGAAGCATCCTTGTTGAACAATAAGTTGAGTGCAGAGATCGGTTGGTACAATCGCAAAACCGAAGATGCCATCTTCGCCATCGATATCCTCGGTTCACTGGGTGTATCAGGCAGCAGCATCGTTGGTAACCAGGCCACCTATCAAAACAGAGGATGGGAATTCCTCGTGTCCTGGAAAGACAATGTTGCCAAAGACTGGACATACAGCATCAGCGCCAACCTTGGTATCAACGACAATAAGGTATTGTCTACCGTTACTGGTGGTAACCCCATCTATGGTGGTGGTCAGGGACTTGCCAACGGATCATTGGCTACCCGCACGGTGTTGGGACAGCCGATCGGCCACTTCTATGGATACAGAGTAGTAGGAGTGTTCCAAACCGATGCAGAAGCAGCACCCTGGGGCGCAAAAGCAGGGGACTTCAAATTTGAGGACATCAGCGGACCCGAAGGAAAACCCGATGGTGTGATCGATGGTAAATACGATAGAGCAGTGCTCGGCAATCCCAACCCGCGCTACAGCTACGGCATCAACACCTCCGTAACCTATAAACAATTCGACCTTGCGCTCGACTTCCAGGGCGTAGCAGATGTACAGGTTTACAATGCCAACATTGGCTGGCGCTATGGTAACGAAAACTTCTCCAAAGAATTCTTCGATAATCGCTGGCATGGACAAGGAACTTCCAACACCTATCCTTCCGCTAAGATCGGAAGCACCTACAATGCCAAGCCCAGTTCCTTTTTTGTAGAAGATGGCGATTACTTCCGGATCAGGAATATTCAGCTGGGATACACACTCCCCGCAACACTGATGAATAAATGGTCAGTTTCAAGACTGCGCGTATTCGTGAATGCCCAGAATCCATTTACATTCTTCAGGTACAATGGTTTCTCCCCCGAGATCATTGGAGGTGGGCCCACAGGATCCGGTATAGATGCCAATGTATATCCATTGTCAGCCATCTACAACTTTGGCGTAAACCTTAGCTTCTAATTCAAAATCGAATTACAATGAAACGCATTAATAATATAAAAACACCTTTGCTGGCAGCTGTGCTCGTGATCGCTGCAAATGGATGCAGCAAAAGCTTTATAGATGTGCCATTGGAAGGCGCCCAGCCCTCTGAGCAATTCTGGCGCAATGCAGACGATGCCACTAAAGCCGTTAACGCCATGTATGCCTATTTACGCGCATGGCCACAGGTAGCATTCGCTGCCATAGCAGTAGAAAACCTCGGTTCCGATGATGCAGAAAAAGGAAGCTCTGCCGGTGATGCCTCCTACCTCGACGACTTCGACAATTTTACAGTAGGACCATCTTCAGCCAACTCTTCCGGGCAGGTATATGACTTCTGGAAAGGACAATACCTGGAGATCAACTATTGCAACCAGGTGCTGGACAATGTGCCTAAAATAGAAATGGATGCTAACCTGAAGAACCGCTACCTCGCAGAAGCTAAGTTCCTGCGGGCATATAGCTACTTCCGGCTGGTAAGAGCATTTGGCGATGTGCCCTTAAGGCTCACTATTCCGAAAGATGCTTCTGAGTTCAACATACCAAGAACGCCGAAGGCCGATGTATATGCCGCCATTGAAAAAGACCTTACAGAAGCTGCAGCAACACTGCCGCAGAACTACGGACCAGCCGATGTAGGCCACGCTACCAAAGGAGCTGCATTAGCCCTGCATGCAAAAGTTTCCATGTACCAGAAGAAGTGGGACCAGGTGTTGGCCCTCACCAACCAGGTAATGACACTCGGCTATGACCTGTTCCCCGATTACGAAAAACAGTTCCGCATACAGAATGAGAACAACATCGAATCCATCTTCGAAGTACAGGCTGCATTGATACCCGATAACAAAGAAGCTTCCAACTCGCAATACTCCCAGGTACAAGGTATCCGGGGCATGTCGCCCAGTATGGGCTGGGGCTTCAACGTTCCTACAGCCGATCTCGCCAACTCTTACGAAACCGATGATCCGCGCAGAGATGCCACCATCGTTTTCAGAGGAGAGATTACACCACAGGGCGATGCCATTCCTGTAGCAGGCGATAACCCCCGGTACAACCAAAAATCATATGTGCCCCAAAGCCTCATGGTGGCTGGGTTTACCGAAGGAAGCCAACAAAACTTCCGGGTCATACGCTTTGCAGAAGTCCTGTTAATGAATGCTGAAGCTGCCAATGAACTTGGCGGCGCCAATACCACCCAGGCCCTCACCTCACTCAACAGAGTAAGAACAAGAGCGAGAGGCGCCCTTCCGCTTACCGTGTTGCCTCCGGTTACCACTACCGACCAGGCCGCACTACGTACAGTTATCTGGAGAGAAAGAAGAGCGGAGCTGGCCATGGAGAATGACAGGTATTTCGATGTCATCCGTCAGGGACGTGCCGCTACCCTGTTTGCTGCCAAAGGATGGAAAGCCAACAAAAACGAAGTGTGGCCCATACCACAGGCAGAGATCGACATCAGCGCCGGTGTATTGACACAAAACCCCGGATATTAATTCAGCATTTAAACACATTAATATGAACAGCAAAAATTTTAAACCCATGCTCGCCATTGCGGCAGCAGGTTTACTATTTACCTCCTGCTATAAAAAATTCGATACCGATAGCTATGCCCCGGCCCTTTCGATTGGTGGATATACCAGTTCCAAAGAAATAGCACCTTCCAACCTCGTAGCCTATTGGTCTTTCGATGGCAACCTGGTCGACAGTGTTTCCGGACAGGCAGGCACCAACGTAGGCACCAGCTTTGCCCCCGGCTATAAAGGGCAGGCCATGCAGGGCGCACTGAATAGCTATGTACTGGCTACGCCTGGAACGGGAGTAACAGGTATGCATAGCTTTACCCTGGCTTTTTGGGTCAACAGCCCCTTACACCCGGCAGGCATAGCCGGCCTTGTTGCCCTCTCCAATAACAACCAGTTTTGGGGCAACATTGAGTTGTTCCTCGAAAACGGCGGCACACTCGATGCCATGAAATTCAGGGCCAAGGTGATCAACAACGGCACCACTGAAATTGGTATCGATAAAGACGGCATACCAAGCTTCTATACCAAATGGAGCCACCTGATACTGTCATACGATCAGGCAACATCCACGTTCAAATTCTATGTGAACGGTTCTGTGTCCACTACAAAGACTGTGGCCGGATTAGGCGCCTTGAATTTCCTGAACAGTGGAAAAATAGTATTTGGCGCATCCCAGTTCATGACCACCCCAAGCCTTACAAGCAGCCATGGCGCAGAGAGCTGGGCCAGCTTCCTCACGGGAAGGTTAGATGAAGTAAGGATTTATAATAAGGCGCTCACTGATGCAGACATCAGTGCCCTTGTACTGTTGGAAGGAAGAGGTAAATAATACAACGATAGGGCATGAAATATGCAGCGGTATGCCCTGCATGCTCTCATGCCCTTTTTTATTTACCAGGTAACCTGTTACTACATGGAAACGATTCGAACGATGAAATGCATTCACTTTACTTTGCTATGCGCCATATTAATAAGCGCCGGTTGTGGCAAAAGCGGAGGCGATAACCCCGCGCCACCACCTGCACCGCCAACCTCTTTCAGTTTTTCCGCATTGAGAGTAGATGGCCGGTTTAATGGATTTACCTATACAAACGTAAACTACCAGCCCGTGTTGAAATACACCTTCAATACAAAGGTCAATCAGGCTACTGTGAACAACGCCCTGACCATCAGGGCCAAATCAGGTACTACAGTTGCTTATACAGTTGCCCTGGAAAACAACGATAGCACATTGGTGATACAGCCTTCTACAGCATTGACATCGATCACCCAATACACGGTAACACTCACTACCCTTTTGAAGTCCAAAGAAAATACAAGCCTGCAATCAGGTATCGATGTAAACCTCCTCACTAAAATAGATTCATCCCGCAAGTTCCCTGCTATCACCGATGCTCAGTTGCTCGATAAAGTACAGCAACAAACCTTTAAATACTTCTGGGACTTTGGTCATCCGGTTTCAGGTCTTGCGAGAGAAAGAAATACATCCGGCGACGTCGTTACATCCGGAGGTTCTGGCTTTGGTATCATGGCCATCATCACAGCTATTCACCGCAACTTCATTACACGTGCCGAAGGATTGACCCGCCTGCAAAAAATAACGGCCTTCCTTAAAAACAATGCAGCCACCTTTCACGGAGCCTTCCCCCACTGGCTCAACGGCGCTACCGGAGCAGCCGTTCCCTTCAGCACAAAAGACGATGGTGCCGATCTGGTAGAAACCTCCTATCTGGTACAAGGCCTGCTTTGTGCCCGCCAGTATTTCAACACGGCCGATGCTGCAGAAACCACCCTGCGCAACGACATCAATACGATCTGCAATAAAGTAGAATGGAGCTGGTTCCGCAAAAACAATGAAAACGTATTATATTGGCATTGGAGCCCCAACTACAACTGGGACATGAACATGCCAATACGCGGCTGGAACGAATGCCTCATCACCTATGTACTGGCAGCCTCATCCACCAGCTTTTCCATACCTAAGATCGTGTACGATAATGGCTGGACAAACAACGGCGCATTCAGAAACAACAATACTTACTACAATCTGCAACTGCCATTAGGCCCGGCCTATGGTGGCCCGTTGTTCTTTGCCCATTATTCATTCCTCGGCATCAATCCCAACAACCTCACCGATGCCTGGGCCAATTACACAACACAAAACAAGAACCATACACTCATCAACTATAACTATTGCGTTACCAACCCGCAAGGGCATTTTGGGTACAGCGACTCTTGTTGGGGACTTACCGCAAGCGATATTCCAGGAGGTTACACGGCCAGCTCGCCAACCAATGATGTAGGTGTCATTGCCCCCACAGCAGCCTTATCATCCTTTCCATATACACCTGTAGAGTCAATGAAAGCATTGAAATTCTACTACTATGTATTAGGCGATAAACTCTGGAAAGAATATGGCTTTGTCGATGCCTTCTCATTGAAAGATACCTGGTTTGCAGAAACATTCCTGGCCATCGATCAGGGACCCATCATCGTGATGATCGAGAACCATCGCAGCGGACTACTGTGGGACCTGTTCACCAGCTGTCCCGAAGTAAAAACAGGCATGAAGAACCTTGGATTTACAGCACCATATTTATAATACAATGATTCGTATGAAGCAATTGATTGCATTGATGATCATACCCGCCGCCATGTGGGTAGCCTGTGGCTCTGCAGAAAACGGGGCAGACAAAGGTACATCCGGTACAGACACGTCCACAATGGCGAAAAGTGACTCCAACCTGAATGATACAGCCCTGTTCCGGCTCGTACAGGAACGCACCTTCCAGTATTTCTGGGAAGGCGCCGAACCAACCAGCGGCATGGGAAGAGAAAGATTTCACGCAGACAATGTATACCCCGATAACGATAAGCACATAGTAACCAGCGGCGGCAGTGGCTTTGGTGTGATGGCGATCTTGGTAGGTATTGAAAGAGGATTCATCACCCGCGATCAGGGAAGAGAAAGACTGGAAAAGATCGTACGCTTCCTCGAAACAGCCGACCGGTTCCACGGCGCGTGGTCGCACTGGATAAACGGAGAAACAGGAAAGGTAAAACCCTTTGGCACGAAAGACAACGGCGGCGATCTGGTGGAAAGCTCCTTTATGTTGCAGGGCCTACTCTGCGTTCGCCAGTATTTTGCCAACGGCAACGAAGCAGAAAAACAATTGGCCGCAAAGATCGATAAGCTGTGGAAAGAAGTTGATTTCAATTGGTACCGCAACGGCAAGAACGTATTATACTGGCACTGGAGTCCCACCTATGCCTGGGAAATGAACTTTGCAGTACACGGCTACAATGAATGCCTCATTATGTACGTGCTGGCAGCATCTTCTCCAACGCATGGTGTGCCAGCCGAAGTATACCACCAGGGATGGGCGGAGAACGGAAAGATAAAAGCCAACCCACCCATCACGACAGGAACGGACAGCGTTAAGTTCAAGTACACACTGGGCTTGCGTCACCAGGGCAATCCGCCCAATGGAGGCCCGCTGTTCTGGGCCCACTATTCCTACCTCGGCCTCGATCCACGTGGACTCAAAGACAAGTATGCCGATTACTGGGAAGAAACAAAAAACCAGGCACTCATCAACTACGAGTGGTGCGTTGCCAATCCTAAAAAATACAAAGGCTATGGGACCGACAATTGGGGACTTACTGCCAGCTACTCGGTAAAAGGATATGCGGCACATGCCCCGGACGATAAAAATGATCTCGGAGTAATATCACCCACAGCAGCATTGTCATCCTTCCCCTATACACCCGATCAGTCGATGGCAGCCATGAAACATTGGTACAACGATTTACAAGATAAACTGTGGGGACCCTATGGCTTTTACGATGCGTTCAGTGAAACCGACAACTGGTTCCTGCCCCATTACCTGGCCATCGACCAGGGCCCGATTGTAGTGATGATGGAGAACCACCGCACCGGCATGCTTTGGAACCTGTTCATGAGCTGCCCCGAAATAAAAGCCGGCCTGAAAAAATTAGGCTTCCAGAGCCCGCACCTGCAGTAATAAAAAAACGATTGCTATGGCACACTTTGAATTAACACCCACACAAGTAGCCGCCTACAACAGAGACGGGTATGTCATCGTAAAAAACTTTTTAACAACAGCAGAAGTAGATAAACTCTACAGAATTGCAACAGGAGATGAAGCCGTTAAAAAACATGCATTCGACCTGAACGATCAGACGGGTAAAAAAACAAAACTCACCCTGTGGTACACACCCGGCAATGATGCGTATGGATTGTTGACCAAAAGCAGACGGATGGTGGAATCGGTAGATAAGCTGATGGAAGGCGACGCGGCCGTTTGCCATTTTCACTCCAAGCTCATGCAAAAAGAGCCGAAAGTAGGCGGCGCCTGGGAATGGCACCAGGACTACGGCTATTGGTACAAGAATGAATTCCTGTACCCAGGTCAGATGATGTCGGTAATGATTGCCATCACAGAAGCCAACAAACAAAATGGATGCTTACAGGTTATCAAAGGCTCACACTATATGGGGCGCATCGAACATGGCTTTGCAGGCGAACAGGTAGGCGCTTCACAACACTATGTAGACCTGGCCCTGAAAACAATGGAGCTGGTGTACGTGGAAATACAACCCGGTGATGCCCTTTTCTTCCACAGCAACCTGCTGCACCGTTCCGAAGCCAACCTGTCTGACAAACCCCGTTGGTCATTGATCTCCTGTTACAACAGAAGCTCGAACATACCCTATAACGAACCATCACAATCCAGTACCGTTCCATTGACAATGGTACCCGATGAAGCATTACTCGAAGCAACGACAGAAGGCTTGCAGGAAACCTCCAACTTCCTCGAAAAAGAAAAAGACGAAGCATTGAAATAAATTGTCACCCTGAGTCAATATCACCCTGAGCTTGTCGAAGGGTTGTTGAAGGGAACCCACTGGAGGGTGGGTCGCCCTCAAAGGGCGGCTCACCCTCGAATGAATAACAGCATACTAATGATGAAAAGATATTTGCTTCTAAGTATAATAATGATACATTACGTTGTATCCCACGCACAAACTCAACGCACCTACTGCAACCCGATCAACATCGACTACGGCTACGCGCCCATACCCAACTTCAGCGAGTGGGGCAGGCACCGCGCTACAGCCGACCCCGTGATCGTAACCTATAAAGGAGACTATTATCTTTTCTCCACCAACCAGTGGGGCTACTGGTGGAGCAGCGACCTCAGCAACTGGAATTTTGTATCCCGCAAATTCCTCAAGCCATGGCATAAAGTATATGACGACCTCTGCGCCCCGGCAGTATGCGTCATGGGCGATACGATGCTGGTATTCGGCTCCACCTATTCCAGCAACTTTCCCATCTGGATGAGCACCGACCCCAAATCCAACCAATGGAAAGAAGCGGTAGACTCCTTTGAGATCGGAGGCTGGGACCCTGATATCTTCCTCGACGACGATGGAAAACTATACATGTACAATGGTAGCAGCAACAAGTATCCATTATACGGCATTGAGCTCAACAGGAAAACCCTCCAACCCATCGGCACACGCAAAGAAATGTACTTGCTCGAAGACTGGCGCTACGGTTGGCAACGCTTTGGAGAATACCTCGACAATACCTTCCTCGATCCCTTCATCGAAGGAGCCTGGATGACTAAATACAACGGAAAATATTACCTCCAATACGGAGCGCCGGGCACGGAGTTTAGCGGCTATGCCGATGGAGTAGTAGTCGGCGATCATCCGTTGGGACCGTTCACCCCACAGCCCGATCCATTTAGCTACAAGCCCGGAGGCTTTGCCCGGGGCGCAGGCCATGGCAGCACTTTCCAGGATGGGTATAGGAATTGGTGGCATGTATCAACCATTGCCATATCAGTCAAGAACAACTTTGAAAGAAGAATTGGTATATGGCCGGCAGGCTTCGACCAGGATGGCGTGATGTGGTGCAATACAGCCTTCGGCGATTATCCACAGTTCCTTCCCGATGGACGCGTTTTTGCATTACCTTACCACCAGAACCGGCAGGCGGGCATGTTCACTGGCTGGATGCTACTCAACTACAACAAGCCAGTCACGGTATCATCCACGTTGGGCAGCTATTACGCCAACTATGCGGTAGACGAAAACATCAAAACATACTGGAGCGCAGCTACCGCCAACAAAGGCGAATGGATACAAACAGATTTGGGCAATGTAAGTACGGTAAGAGCCATACAAATTAATTATGCCGATCAGGACGTTACATTCCCTGCTTCAATAGATACTGTGTTCTTGGGCAAAACGATCGGCTTGTACCATCAGTACAGGATATACCATTCAGTAGACGGAAAAAAATGGCAGGTACTGGTCGATAAAAGCAACAATAAGAAAGACGTGCCCCACGATTATATTGAGCTGCCCCAAGCAGTACAAACGAGATATATTAAACTGGAAAATATACACGTGCCGGCCGGTAAATTTGCGATCAGCGGATTGAGAGTATTTGGCAACGGTAATGGCAATATGCCGGATACGGTGAAAAACTTCTTCGTGTTGCGCACCGAAAAAGACAAAAGAAGCGCCTGGATAAAATGGTCGCCGGTAGACAATGCCTACGCCTACAACATTTACTTCGGCACCGAACCCGGCAAATGGTACAACAGCATAATGGTACACAATGCCAATGAATATTATTTTAAAGGCATGGATAAAACCCGGCCCTATTATTTTTGCATAGAAACCGTCAACGAAAATGGCGTTTCAGAAAAAACACACATCACAAAAGTCGAATAACAAAAATGCAAACAGTAAAACGATTCCTTACCCTTTTGGTATGCCTGGTAATTGCCTTCCGGCTACAAGCCCAGGATGGCCTCGCAGGCGAAATAAAAGCATTCAAAAAGAAAGATAGCGTGCAGGCGCCGCCAAAGAACCCTATCTTGTTTGTCGGTAGCTCCTCCTTTCGGCTCTGGCCCAATGTACAAGCCGACTTCCCGGGTTATACGATCCTCAACCGCGGATTCGGAGGCTCTACACTACCCGACGTTACAAAATATGCCGATGACATCATCTTTCCCTACAACCCAAAACAGATCGTGATCTATTGCGGCGAAAATGACATCGCTTCCGACGCCACTACCGCACAGATTGTCTTCGAACGGTTTGAACAATTGTTTACCCTCATCCGTAAAAAGATGCCCAAAGTGCCAGTGGCATTTGTGGCCATGAAACCAAGCCCGAGCCGGGAGAAATACCGTGAAAAATTGGTACAGGCCAATCAGCTCATTAAAGACTACCTCGCCAAACAATCGAAAGCAGCGTATATAGATATATACCCATTGATGATGCAGAACGGAATATCTGATGAAAGCCTCTACGGAAACGACCGGTTACATATGAATGCCAAAGGATACGCCATCTGGCAAAAAGCAATACAGCCATACCTAAAGAAATAAAAAACGCTATATGATCAGGAAAATGTTAACCATTGCAGCGCTGGTAGCAAGCTTGCACACCAACGCGCAGTTGGCCAAAGAGGTGAAGATGAACCAGTACATCACGATCCTCATGCAAAAAATGACACTCGAAGAAAAGATAGGACAACTCAACCTGCCATCCGTTGGCTTTGATGTTACAGGCCCTATACTAAGCCAGGGAGTGGAAGAAAAAATTAAGAAAGGATTGGTAGGAGGAGTATTCAATACTTATACTCCGGTGGCTGTACGTAAGCTCCAGGACATAGCGGTAAACGAAACACGCCTGAAAATACCCCTGCTCTTCGGATACGATGTAATACACGGTCACCGCACGATATTCCCGATCCCATTAGGTCTTGCAGCTACCTGGGATACAGCACTGGTACAGCGCACCGCCCGTGCTGCGGCCGACGAAGCTACAGCCGACGGCCTCAACTGGGTGTTCTCTCCAATGGTCGATATTGCCCGCGATCCACGCTGGGGTCGCGTAAGTGAAGGAGCCGGTGAAGACCCTTGGTTAGGTTCACAGATGGCGAAAGCAATGGTGAAAGGATACCAGCAAACCGATATGGGGAGCGACAATACAGTGCTCGCCTGCGTAAAACACTTTGCCCTCTACGGAGCGTCAGAAGCAGGAAGAGATTACAACACAGTCGACATGAGCCGCATCAGGATGTTCAACGAATACCTGCCTCCCTATAAAGCAGCAATAGATGCGGGCGCAGCCACGGTAATGACCTCCTTCAATGAAATAGACGGCATACCAGCCACGGCCAACAAATGGCTGCTCACCGACCTGCTCCGCAAACAGTGGGGCTTTAAAGGTATGATCGTTACTGACTACACGGCTATCAACGAGATGATGGCACATGGTATGGGCGATGCAAAAAAAGTAGGAGAACTCTCATTGAATGCAGGCGTAGACATGGATATGGTGGGAGAGATATTCCTGAAACACGGCGTTGAACTGGTAAAAACCGGAAAAGTAACAGTTGCACAAGTTGATGCCGCCTGCCGCCGTGTGTTGGAAGCAAAATATAAACTTGGCTTGTTCGACGATCCCTACCGTTACGTAAACGAAGCACGTAACAAGACAGCGATTATGAACGATGAAAAAATATTACTCAGCAAGCAAGCCGCTATCAAAAGCATGGTGCTGCTGAAAAATGCCAACCAGGCTCTTCCCCTCAATACTGCTAAGAAGATTGCCTTCATCGGCCCCCTCGTAAAAGACCAGCGCAACCTTATCGGCAACTGGAGCGGAGCAGGCGATTGGAAAAAAGCAGTGAGCATCTGGGCTGCATTGGAACAAAAATTCGGCGCCGGAAAATTCTTATATGCCAAAGGATGCAACCTCATCGACGATCCCACCCTGCGCAAAAGACTGAACGACCACGATGGACAGATCACGCCCGATGAAAAAACACCTGAACAACTAATTGCAGAAGCTGTACAAACAGCACAGCAATCAGATGTAGTAGTAGCCGTATTGGGCGAAGCATTCGGTATGACCGGCGAGGCAGCCAGCCGCAGCATGATCGGTTTGCTCGATAATCAGGTAGAATTGCTGAAAGCATTGAAGAAAACCGGAAAGCCCATCGTACTGGTATTGATGAATGGACGTCCCCTTACCCTTTCCTGGGAAGATCAGAACATGGATGCGATACTCGAAACCTGGTTTGGAGGAACACAAGCCGGCAACGCCATCGCAGAAGTATTGTTTGGAGAAGCCAACCCATCTGGTAAGATTACGATGACCTTCCCCCGCAACGTTGGACAAGTACCCATTTACTACAATGCCAAAAACACAGGTCGTCCTTTTGATGAAAACCAGAAATACACCTCCAAATATCTCGACGTACCCAATACGCCACTCTATCCATTCGGACATGGCTTAAGCTATACCACCTTCAGCTATGGCGATATTAAACTGAGCAAAACAGCCATTGCTGCTACTGATAAACTACAGGTCACTGTTAACATTTCGAATACAGGAAACTACGATGGAGAAGAGACCGTACAACTGTACATCCGCGACATGGTGGGCAGCATCACACGTCCGGTAAAACAACTCCGTCGCTTTGAGAAAGTGACACTCAAGAAAGGCGAGAGCCGCGAAGTGAGCTTTACCCTTACAGTAGAAGACTTGAAATTCTTTAATAAAGACCTTAAATGGGTGTCAGAGCCCGGCGACTTCCGCGTGTTTGTTGGCACCAGCTCACAGGAAGTAAAACAAGCAACATTTACCCTGAAATAAAGGGCAGGGTATTGTTTACCCCGGGGAGACACTTTTCAAAAGGGGTCTCCTCTTTTTTTAATAAGGTCGCCATAGAATAAAGTACTCTCTTACTTTTACATTGATATTAGAACAGAGCTCACTTTTGCATTTCGAATAGAGTTCACCCTTTCTTGTCATTTCGAACGGAGCGATAGCGCAGTGAGAAATCTGCTTGCGAAGTAAAAAGTTTCGAAACAGTGGTCTTCTAAGCAAAAGGAATTGCCCGGTCCCTTTAGGGCCGGGGTTAAAAGATCATAATCTTATCCGGGCTTTAGCCCAATCACTCAAACCAATGCACTATGAAATGTAAATGGCTGCCCACACTTCTTGTTTTGCTTTTGAGCTTACAAGTCATCCACGCCCAAACAGCCCGCTCAAAACCCATGAACATCATCTTCATCCTTGCCGATGATCACCGCTATGATGCCATGGGCTTCATGAATAAAATAAAAGGACTCCAGACACCCGGCATGGACCGCATGGCGAAAGAAGGAGCTCACCTGGCCAATGCATTTGTATCGACCGCCCTTTGTTCTCCGAGCCGCGCATCCATATTAACAGGCCAATACGCACATACACATACGGTCGTTGACAATGAGGCGCCCCTGCCGGCCAACCTTACTTTCTTTCCGCAACACCTGCAAAAAAGCGGCTACCAAACGGCCTTCCTCGGCAAATGGCATATGGGCAACACCGACGACCGGCCACAACCAGGATTCGATCATTGGGTAAGCTTCCAGGGACAAGGCGTTTACTACGATCCTATCTTCAACATCAATGGACAACGCATAAAACAACCCGCCGGCAGTTACACCACCGACCTGCTTACCGACAACGCCATCGACTGGCTGAACAAACGCAACAAACAAAAACCATTTTTTGTATACCTCTCCCACAAAGGAGTACATGCAGAGTTCAAACCGGCGAAACGGCATGAAGGTAAATATGCTAACCTGCCGATTGTATGTCCACCATCCATGTACCTCACTGCTACCGACAGCAGCAAAGTATATGGACAAGTAACAGCACCAACCACCACGGTCAATTATAAGGACATACCCCAATGGGTACGCAGACAACGCTATAGCTGGCATGGCGTCGACTACATGTACCACGGCGATATTAAATTCAATGACTTCTACCGTAACTACCTCGAAACACTACTGGCCGTAGATGAAAGCATACAACGCGTATTGAACTGGGTAAAAGAACAAGGCTTAGAACAGAATACGATGGTCGTATACATGGGCGACAATGGCTTTTCCTTTGGAGAACATGGATTGATAGACAAACGCCATGCATATGAAGAATCGATGCGCGTGCCTCTACTATGTTGGGCGCCGGGACTGGTAAAAGCAGGCACTACCCTCCAACAGATCATCATGAACATCGACATAGCACCCACCTTCCTTGAAATGGCGGGCATTGCAAAACCGGCCAATATGCAGGGCAATTCGTTTGGCGACCTGCTGCGCGGCAGGAACATGCCCTGGCGCGATAGAGTCTTCTACGAATATTACTACGAAGCCTCCTTCCCGCAAACACCAACCATCTTTGCCATCCGAACCAATCAGTATAAATACATATACAACCATGGCGTATGGGACATCAACGAGCTGTACGACCTGCAAAAAGACCCTTACGAAATGAACAACCTGATCCGCGATACGAGCCTGCGCAAAACAGGACAACAACTCAAAAAAGAATTGTTCCAGTGGCTGGAGCAAACCAACGGATTACAAATCCCGCTCAAACAACCACCCGGCAGGATCGACCACCAGTATCGTAATACATATTAAAGAACATGTGCTCGTTGCCTTGCTGCCTTTTTCGAAATTTCCTGTAAAAGTTGTCACGTTTTTTCAGGCTGCCTGATCTATATATAGTAAAAAACATGAAAGACACATTCATTTATGAAAAATACATTAACCAGGGCAGTTATATACGTATTGGGTGGTGCAATAAGCTACGGCGTGTTGGCCACCTTTGTTAAGCTGGCCTACGATGGAGGATATAAATTAGTGGAAGTCACAATGGCCCAATACGCAATTGGGTTATTGTACTTCATAGTAGCCGCGCTCATCAGCAATATAAAATACAAAAGAAACCCCGTTTCACTGGGCAGGCCGGCGCTGTGGTTGATGGCAGGAGGCACTACTTTCGGCCTCACGGGTTACTTTTATTACCTGGCGCTTCAATATATTCCGGCATCCATTGCAGTGGTGCTGTTGATGCAAACAGTGTGGATGGGCGTCATAGCAGAGTCCATTCGTCAGAGAAAGATGCCTTCCCCGCTTCACGGAGCAGCTGTGATAGTTGCTATTGCAGGCACGGTGTTGGCCACCAATGCCATCACGCAATTAGATCAGCTGGACATACGAGGTCTGTTGTGGGGTTTGGCCTCAGCCGTAGTGTACACGATTGCCCTGTACACATCCGAAGTAACAGCGCCGGGCATTGATGACACGGGAAAAAGCCTTTGCATGCTCATAGGCGCCACAACAGCTTTGGCATTGGTCAACGTCCGGGCCTTTGATACAACATTCAACTTTTCCATCTTCTGGACCTGGGGGTTGTTGCTGGGTGTATTTGGTACGATCATACCGCCCCTTTTCCTCAACAAAGGATTGCCGGTTACAGGATTAGGCATGGGCTCAGTCTTGATTTCCATTGAAATACCGGTATCCATACTGATGGCAGTAACCTTCCTGCCCGAAAAAGTAAGCCCCCTGCAGTGGGTAGGAGTTGGCTGCATCCTGTGCGCCATCCTGCTGATCAACTACAAGCGCCTGTCGGCAAAGTCAGAACCTGCTGCCCCTTAGTCAATAATGGCCGGCTTTCCTCGATGCCTTTCCCCAGGGTATGCCTTTTGCATAGCATGAGAAAAACAATCACATGCGTATAATCGGTGTTATACTATTAATAGGAGGCATCCTCCTTGGTTACTTTGGCTACCAAAAATTAGATAAAAACAAAGCAGAAGTAAAAATCGGAGACCTGGAACTGAGCGCCAAAGACGAAGGCAATACAACTTCAGCATACATTATGATGGGCGCCGGAGTAATAGCCGTGATCGGTGGAGCAGTAATGCTGGCCCGTAAAAGCAGCTAACTCACTGATTCATCTCTGACAATGATGTTATAGCGTAAGCATGCGCCACTAAAACATAATGGCCTGCAGTAATCGGATCATGCCGGTTTCCGCAGGCCATTACGCCCTTTCAACTTATTAACTTTTCAACCTCACCACACATAAGTAGCCACCGCACCCCCATTCAACCCATGCGACACCCACTTCCCTTTAAACCGGATATTAAAAGTTTCAGCATTATTACCATCATTCAAAACAATCAGCACCTTCTTGCCGGCAGGCGTAAGGAAAGCAACATTTTGCAAATTGCCGGCAATGCCGCTCGCAATACGTACAGAACCGGCAGGAACAAACCTGGAAGCGTGAGCAATGATATAATAAGCCACATTACGCGTCACAGACCCACTGATCGTCAGTGCCCCCTTGCAAGTGGTGCAGCCACCTTGCGTATGCGGACCAAAAGAAGCATCATTAGCCAGGTTCCATTCCAGCGCATTCTTACTCCAGTTGCGCGTAGCGCCGATAATTACATTCTTCAGGTGCCATTTCAGATCACCATCAAAACTGCCGTTCGAAGCAGTATACTGCTCGGTGAAATAAACATGCTTATCGGGATGCGCATTATGCACCTGAGTCAAAGCAGTGATATTACCAGCATACAGGTGAAAAGCTGAACCATTAACGAACGGCTTGGCTGCGGCATCATCGAGGATGGCCAGCGGATAGTCCGGCCGGTCGCAATTATGATCATACACAATGATCTTGGTAGCGATACTGGCAGCCTGGAAAGCAGGTCCGAGGTGGTTCTTGATGAAGTCGGCCTGCTGCGCTGCAGTCATGGACAAACTGGGATTATTACCCGGATGCAGCGGCTCATTCTGCGGAGTGATAGCATCGATGGTAATACCCTCCGCTTTCATTTGCTGGATATACTTCACAAAGTATTTGGCATACACACTATAATACTCGGGCTTCAGGCTGCCACCGATAGAGCTGCCATTATCTTTCATCCACACGGGCGGGCTCCAGGGAGTAGCAAGAAATTTAATAGTGGGGTTGATCGCAACAATTTCCTTCAGCAAAGGAATGAGATCAGCCCTGTCAGGATTGAGACTGAATTGATCGAGGTTCACATCAGTCTGCCCGGCAGGCATATCATCATAAGTGAACACAGAAGCACTAAGATCAGAAGCCCCAATGCTCAGGCGCAGATAATTGACGCCGATGGCATTCTCTTGATTGCTGAACAACTCCTTCAGCAGGTTGGCCTTATCGGTAGCGTTCATCCGGTTGATGACATAAGCACTGCCGCCGGTAAGCGTATAGCCAAATCCATCCATACTTTGGAACTGTTGCGTACTGTCAACGTCGATGCTCTGAAAAGCGTTGGCAGTAGTGCCGAACGATAGCACCACAGTTTGCTTTTGCAGCAAAGACGATTGATCACCGGTAGTCATCCACACAGCAACATCGGGATTGCCCACGGGAGGAGGATTAGGAGGAGGGGTACCACCACCGGAATCATCATCCTTGCCCGAACAACCCGTCAGCCACATAAAAGCCAAAAAAGAAAACACACGCAATTGCATACATACAAGATTTAAAAAGAAAGGTGGGCTTTTCCACAACCCACCTCCCATTATCAAATACAAAAATTATTCGAAGCAAGCGCCCCTATCAACTTCTCAACCCATCAACCTTTCAACTTACTTGTTGATATTCGGATTCCTGTCCACCTCATCCTGTGAGATCGGGAAATACAACTTGGCCTCCGTTACATTATAATTCAGCGGAGTACCATTGCCATCAACCTGCGCATTCATCACCGCTACAGCACGGCCGGTACGGATGAGGTCATACATACGGTGCCCTTCGAAAGCCAGCTCCAGTTGACGCTCCTTCTCGATCGCCAATCTCAAAGCCGCCTGTGTAGTAGCAGGAGTATTGCCCAAACCTACACGCCCCCGTATCTTATTCACAAAAAACTGCGCACCGGTAGCATTATCAAGTTGATTCAATTCAGTCAGCGCCTCAGCCTTCAGCAACACGATATCGGCATAACGCAGACGGAAAGTATGACTCTTCGCATCTGGGTCACGATACTTGTAGATCACGGGAGTAGGCTTTGGCCAGTAGTCATCATTCCAGGAAGGCGTTACATAAGTAATGCTGGCATTCTTTCTCACGAGGTCACCCTCTGCATCCCAGGCCTTCACGACAGCGTGAGAAGGAATATTGAACTTCTTCCAGTCACCCCACATGAAAGGCGTATTCATACCGGTCAGCCAGTTCTGGCGAACACTGCCATCATATTGAGTTTCCCAGATAGATTCCACACTATTGATAGTAGCAGTAAGGAACAAGTCTGCATAATTCGGAAGCAGGTTATAACCCAGCGCAGTTACCGCATCACAATATTGATTCACCTTGGCCCAGTCGGGACTTGGTTTCTGAGCATACACTTTAGCCAGCAGCGCATTAACAGCACCCTTGCCGATCAACGTTTTGTTGGGAACAGTTTGTCTTACTTTGGGCAGCGCGTACTCCAGGTCCTTTATGATCTGGTCATATACCTCCTGAGTCGACTTTTTAGAAGGGAACATCTCATCCACAGTGCCCGGCACATCGAGAATGATGGGCAGTTCCTTCCAGCTCCGTATCGCATTGAAATAATACCAGGCCCTTAAAAAAGCAGCTTCGCCCAATATCTCCTGGCGTCTTGTCTCCGTTAAAGTACGGTCCTGCATCTCAGGCACGTAAGCCAGTACGATATTACAATTCTTGATATTGGTGAACAGGTAATTCCAGTCACGCTTTACGTTACCATTATTAGAGTTTACCGTATACCGGTCAATACTGAAATTGGCAGCATTGTCACCACCGGCATAAGCATTGTCCGCCATCACATCCCCGTTAACGAGGAAGTCGAGCGTAAAATACTCATCATAAATACCGGCATAAGCACCCGATAGCAAAGGCTCTGCAGTGATCTCAGACGGCAAAGCATTCGAAATAGGTTCCTTCTCGAGGAAATCTTTAGTACACGATTGCAAAGAAGCTACACCGAGCAACCCCGCAGCTATATAAATTGAAAAGCGTTTCATAACACTTACATTAATAGGTTAATTAAAAATCAGCAGTTACACCAAAAATGAAAGAGCGCGATTGCGGATAAGTACCGTAATCGATGCCCATGGCCGGTCCGTTGGGACTGTTCTGGCTAACCTCAGGGTCAAAGCCCTTGTAATTGGTGATGGTAAACAGGTTTTGCGCAGTAGCATACACACTCATACGGCTGATGCCGAACTTCTGCAACAGGTTAGCGCCAAATTTGTAACTGAGCGTTACTGCCTTCAACCGCATGTAAGAACCATCCTCCACAAAGCGCGAAGAAACAAACGTGTTATAGTCATTAGAGTAACCGGCAGGAGCCCCTGCAGTACCACCCGTAGCACGGGGAATATCAGTAACCTGGCCGGCAGCTTTCCAACGATTCAACACCCTGGTACTTTGATTTTTGGAATCATACATACCCTCGGTCTCGATGCGGGAAGCGTTGAAGATATCATTACCCTGAATACCCTGAATGAATACATTCAGTTCAAAGTTCTTGTAGCTCACAGTATTCGTAAGACCATAAATGAAATCAGGCTGAGCATAACCAATAAAAGTACGGTCGCTGTCAGAAAGGCCACCACTCTTATCGAGGTCGGCATACCTGATCATACCATTCGCAGGATCTACACCTTCAGATACATAACCGTAAAAAGAACCCAGCGGTTTACCGGCTTCAACACGGATAGCATTGCCACGCTCATACACACCACCATAAGGAATACTCTGTGTAAAATCACCAAGGCTGGTTACTTTATTACGGTTGAAAGAAATATTACCATTGATATTCCACTTCACTGCCCGGCTGTTGACAGCCACAGCATTCAAGGTAAACTCCAGACCCTTGTTCTCGATAGAACCTACGTTGTAAGTTTGGCTACCGAAACCAGAAGAAGGAGGAGGTTGAACAGCCACGAGCAGGTCATTGGTCTTCTTGAGGTAAGCGTCGATGGTTACGTTCAATCTGTTATTCAGGAAGCTCGCGTCAACACCTACGTTTGTTTGCGTAGTCTTTTCCCAGGTCAGCTTATCCTTTGGCAGGTTGTCGAAAGTATAACCACCGGCGCCATCAGGAACAAACAACGCACGCGAAGCATAATCGGCAATCGCATCATTACCGGTTTTACCCCAGCCAACACGCAGCTTCAGGTCAGAGAAAAGATTATTGTTTTCCATGAACTCCTCATTACTGATACGCCAGGCCACAGCCACAGAAGGGAACACACCCCAGCGTTCAGAACTTGGGAAGCGGGAAGAACCATCATAACGCACGTTGGTAGTCAACAAGTACTTATCCTTATAAGAGTAGTTTACCCGGGCGAGATAAGAACGCTTGCTCCACTGCGATTCAGTAGTCGGCATGCTGATCCTCAACTGAGCAGCATTCAAAGTACGGACCGATGCATCGGGGAAGTTACGGCCCTCGGCATAGCTGTATTTGTAATCAGACTCCTGCATGGTATGACCCACCAAAGCACTGAAGTTATGATCACCAAACTGTTTGGTATAGTTCAGCGTATTTTCAAACAACCATACAAAACGTTGCGTAGAAGAAGTATAAGCCACACCCTTTACACTACGGCCATAGTCGGTCATATAAGGGTCCTGGAACTTGTCCCAGCGGCTGCCTTGCGACTCGATACCGAAGTTGGAACGGAAGTTCAAACCTGGCATGAGCCTGATATCAGCGGCGATATTACCGAGTACCCGGTTGTCGATACTCTTCTGATCAGCACCAAAAGCCATGGCAATGGGGTTTTCCCAGCTGCCCTGGTTTACGTTGGAAGTATAAGTGCCATCAGGCTTGTAAATACCCAAAGTTGGAGGAGAGCTAAGCGTGGACAGGATAGTACCACCACGGGCGCCACCGGCATTATCAGTAATATCAACAAACGTAGAACGCAGATAAGAAAGATTGGTAGTAACAGTCAACCAGTCTTTCACCTTATTTTCGAGATTGGCGCGAACAGAATAACGATCATAGTCAGCAGGAGCTACAACACCCTGTTGCTTTTGATAACCAGCCGATACATAATAACGGTTGCCGGCAGTGCCACCGGAAACAGCCACCTGCACATTTTGCTCCTTACCAGTGCCGAAAGCTACATCCTGCCAATCAGTATTGTTATTATTGGGATCAGTATAACCCATGGATTTGATCAGGTCAAGATATTGGTCCCTGTCCAGTACATCCACCTTCTTGGCAAAATTGGAGAAACCAGTATAAGCATTCACGGTGATCTTGGCTTTGCCCGAAGTACCCTTCTTGGTAGTGATCAGTACCACACCATTGGCGCCGCTGGCGCCATAGATTGCGGCAGAAGATGCGTCCTTCAAAACCGAGAACGTTTCAATATCCTGCGGGTTCAAAAAGTCGATGCTGCCAACGATCACACCATCTACCACATAAAGCGGATCATTGGTAGCCGTGAGCGAAGTATTACCCCGCACACTTACAGTCAGCCCCCAACCGGGTTTACCCGAAGAAGCAAATACATTCACACCGGCAGCTTGCCCCTGTAAGCCGGCAGCGGCACTCACGATAGGCCTGCTTTCAAAATCACTGGCCTTTACAACAGATACAGCACCGGTAATATCCTTTTTGCGCTGACTGCCATAACCCACCACCACCACCTGGTCCAGCTGTTTGTCGGAAGGAGCCAGCTCCACGTTTACTACGTTCTGACCGTTTACCGGCACCTCCTTATCGAGGTAGCCGATATAAGAGAACTTCAGCGTGGCGTTTTCTTCAGCCGTAATACTGAACTCACCAGAGTTATTGGTGGAGGTACCGGTAGAAGTCCCCTTCACCGTTACCGACACGCCGAAAAGCGGTTCATTATTAGGCCCCGTCACCTTACCGGTAACGCGGATGGCCTGCTTCTCCTGCGTTTCAGAAATAATAGCTATCAGGTTGTTACCCAACATCCTGTAAGTAAGGTCGGTGTTGGAAAGGATCTTGTCCAGCGTTTCCTTGATACCCGAATTCTTTACATCCACATTCACCTTCTGCTTCAGCGCTTTCAGGTCATAATTATACAGAAACCGGAATCCGCCTGTCTTCTCAATCTTGTTCAAAACCCTGTCGATAGAAGTCTGTTGCAGATTCAGTGTGATGTTGCCTTGACCGTACACGTTCGCGTGTACCTGGCAAACACTTAGCACAACCAGGAAGAAGGTTAACTTCATAATCAGTAGCAATTTAAAGAGCGATGGGGCGAGTGCATACCTCCTCCTGGGAGGCGTACTTTTTTTCATATATTTACGCTTTAAGGTGATCAAATCAGAACCCCGGCCGATTTACCAGATCTATTCCGGAATTCTGTTACTGCCTTAACGGGATTCCGCTCCAACGGGATCCCATTTTTATATCTTATAAAGCCATCCCAAACAACCCCGCTCCAACAGGGCCTCTGAGCATTAGCTATACAATCGTCACTTACTTTGTCATTTCAAACAACCAATCTCCCTCTTGTCAATCCAAACATTATTGTGTTGTCATTTCGAACCCTGCCTTACGCTGCTATACAGTCAGTAAAATTCGCAGGGTGAGAAATCTGCTATCGAAGCAAAAGCATTGCCGAAGCAAACGCTACTCTGAACTCTTTACTCCCGACTCTGAACTTACTTAATCACAATCTCCCTCCCCTCAATCGTATACTCAAAAGGTGTAATGATGCGCAACGCCTCCAGTACTTCGCGAAGCGTTTCAGTTTCGAAACTCCCTTTGAGGCGATAACGCTTCAGCCGCTCATTATTGATAGTGATCTTTACATCATACCAGCGCTCCATCTTGGCGGCGAGCTCTTCAAAACTGTCGCCATAAAAATTCAGTTTGTTATAAAGCCACGAGGTTTCCTTGATAATACTGTCTGGCTTGTTTTTGGGGAGCATGGTCACTGAAATGGTTGGCTCCTGTAAACTTGTCGAACCGGTGGGCTGGCTGGGAGCAATATCACTGCTGGACAACTCGCTCTTATTAAAGACCAGCTTCTCATGGGGACGGAGAATAACCTTAGGGGCATTGGGGTCATTTTTGCGCACCACTTCAATAGACCCCCTTAACAAAGTAGCTTCAATAGTCTCATCAGAAGCATAAGACTTTACATTAAAAGCCGTGCCCAGCACTTTTATATCGATACCCGAAGTATGTACGATGAAAGGCCGCTGCGCATCGTGTCGCACATCGAAAAAAGCTTCCCCTTCAAGATTCACTTCACGCTTATTAGTATTGAAGTTGTCATGGTACGAAATACGGCTGTCCGCATTCAGCCACACCACTGAACTGTCAGGCAACATCAGCTTCGACCGGCTGCCAGCCCTGGCAACCACCTCACTCAATGGCTTGCCGTCAGCGATCATATCAGGATGATCGTTGGCCTTGCCCCCGGCAAACTGGTAAATGATCAAAGCACTGCCAGCCACCCCGATAGTGATAGCGGCAATAGAAAGCCAGCGGCGCAAAGACACTACTTTGCGGGGCGGTTCAATGTCAGTCGGTAAAGGAGAAATTGAGTCGGAAGGAGAGGTCGCATGAAGGATGCGCTGGAAACTTTCCTCTTCGTCATTGATCCCCTCCTGGAATTGATCAGGATGCTGTTGCCAGTAAGAAGAAAGAATTTCATACACATATTGCTCGCCGCCGTTTTCCTGCAGATAGGCCTGAAGCTCCTCCAGTTCAGCCTCGGAGGCTTCACCGGATAACTTACGGGCAATCAGTTCATAAATACGCTGGTGCGGCATTAAATGGCAAGCTTTGTATAAATAAGACAAGCATTTTTAAACCATCTACTAAGACCCCGTTAACTTTTTTTAAGATTATTGGCGGGAGAAGATAGCTGCACTTTTGTCATGCCTTCAAACGGGCAATGGGGTGGTCTTATCATAAAATCGCTTTGGAAATGGCAATCCCGTACCCGCAGATAAGCCTGGGATACTCCATAGATGAAGAGTAGGTAAGCATGGTTTTAAGCAAACTGCAAGTAAACCGCAAGTAAACTGAAAGTAAACCGCAAGTAAGCGGAACGGCATTTTAAAGGTATAGAAGGAGCATGTAGACGCGTCTGGCTAATGCAGCTATTGGATAATATGATCAGTTGTTGATCCATGATGGGCCTTGGCCCGGATTTACCAGTAAGTTACTGAAAAAATGCCAAAATGACAATAAACTGGCTTAAGCTTTTTTAGAAGGAGTAGACTTCTGCCGGGGGAATTTTTCAAAATCCTTGCGCACAGCGTCAGCTATCCGCTGCACCGCGATAGCCATTTGCGCATCGATCGTATTGATGGAGATGTTCAGGATTTCAGAGACCTCTTTATAACGAAGACCATCTTCCCTAATGAGCTTGAAGATCATCTTGCAGCGGGGAGGAAGCGCCTCGACAGCCTGCTTTATTTTTTGGTAAGTCTCGGCAGTGATCATGATCTGCTCGGGCGATACGCCCGTTTCCTGTAAAGCAATATCTATATTGTCGAAAGGCTCTACGATACTCTCACGCGCCTTCTTCGATAAATAATTCAACGCAGTATTCTTGGTGGCAGTGTACAGGTAGATCTTTAGATTGTTGATCTCAGTGATGGAAGAACGTTGGTTCCAGAGACGGATAAAAACATCCTCTACAATTTCTTCAGCGGCCTCCTTCGACTTTACCAGCGCAAAAGCAAAATAATGGAGTCTTTTATGGAATAAATGATACAGCTCGCGGAACGCAAGCTGGTCACCCAATGCCACTTGTTGTAGCAAAGGCGCTCTATACGCAAAATCATGATCCTGTAGATGCTCCATGGTCGGCAATCGTTAACAAACAGAACAGTTCAATCGTTGACCTAAAACTAATCCTTACAACTTTAACAGTACAATTTACCAATTTAACCCAATTCGGGCAATTCACACGATCCCTGCATTGCTATCCCTTCAATTAGTGCTATCCGATCACATATAATCCCTGCAAAATCCGCATAATCATGGTATGAAAATACAACAAAACTATAAGCTAACAACCGTTAGCGCAACCGCAAATAATAATTATCTTTGGGACAAACTTAAAAAGCGCGCCATGTCTGTGCAGGAACTCGAAAAGATATTTCAACACAAAGTAGACCAGGAAATTAAGATAGAGCCAAAAGACTGGATGCCCGACGCCTATCGAAAAACACTGGTCCGCCAGATCAGCCAGCACGCACACAGCGAAATAGTGGGTATGCTGCCCGAGGGCAATTGGATCTCCCGTGCTCCAAGCCTCAAACGCAAAGCCATCCTGCTGGCCAAAGTACAGGATGAAGCCGGCCATGGTCTTTATTTATATTCAGCAGTGGAAACGCTGGGCACTACCCGAAACCAGACCATCGAAGACCTGCACAGCGGAAAAGCCAAATATTCCTCCATCTTTAATTACCCCACCCTCACCTGGGCCGATATTGGCGCCATTGGCTGGCTGGTAGATGGAGCAGCCATCCTCAACCAGGTAATGCTGTGCCGTGCCTCTTACGGCCCATATGCCCGGGCGATGGTACGCATTTGTAAAGAAGAAAGCTTTCACCAGCGCCAGGGATTTGAAATATTACTGGTCCTTTCCAAAGGATCACCCGAACAACGCGCCATGTGTCAGGATGCCATCAACCGTTGGTGGTGGCCATCCCTCATGATGTTTGGACCCAAAGACGGAGAGTCCACCCACAGCGACCAAAGCATGACCTGGAAGATCAAACGAAAAAGCAACGATGAGCTGCGGCAGCAGTTTGTAGATATGATTGTAGAGCAGGCCAAAATACTCAACGTCACCCTCCCTGATCCTGCACTGAAATGGAATGCCGAAAGAGGCCATTATGATTTCGGGGAAATAGACTGGGTAGAATTCTGGAACGTGGTCAAAGGCAATGGCCCCTGCAATAAACAGCGCCTCGAAGCCCGCCGCAAAGCCTGGACCGAAGGCGCCTGGGTTCGCGATGCCGCCGCCGCCCATGCCGAAAAACGCAAAGCAAGACAGCAAGACAAAGCCGCCTGATTATTAATTAATAATTATTAATTACTTGGATGGCCACGTATGATCACTTTTATGACCTGCCAGTCTATAAGATTTGCAGAACATTTAGAAAAAGAATATCAGATATTGTCAGGCAAAAATTTCCGGGCAATGAAGAGTACAGATTAAAGGGGCAAGTGTTAAATGCAAGCAGATCAGTTACAGCTAATCTAGCAGAGGGATTTGGTAGGTTTCATCATCAGGAAAACATTCAGTTTTGTAGACAGGCAAGAGGCTCTTTGACAGAAACCATGGATCACATGATTGTTGCATTTGATGATGGGTTTATTAGTGAAGAAGTTTTAAAAGAAATTAATAATGAATATAAGGCCTGTCTTAGAGATTTAAACGGGTACATAAAATACTTAAAGACAGCCAAAGCATCGGCAACCCAATAATGAATAATGAATAATCAATAATGAATATAAGGATAACAAGATATTATTACGGAGACATTCCTGAAGAAAAAGGAGGCGGAGCAGGTGCATCAGCAGACACTGCTGCTGACTGGCCACTCTGGGAAGTATTCATCCGCAGCAAACAAGGTCTCGACCACAAGCACGTCGGCAGCCTGCAGGCTGCCGATGCAAAGATGGCCATTGAAAATGCAAGAGACGTATACACCCGCCGCTCGGAAGGCATCAGCATTTGGGTAGTAGAAAGCAAGTACATCCATGCTTCCAATCCCGACGATGCCGGCGCCTTCTACGAGCCCGCCAATGACAAAGTGTATCGCCACCCTACATTCTATGACCTGCCCGATGAACTAAAACACATGTAATAAACAGTCACCCTGAGCCTGTCGAAGGGTTGTTCATTGAACATTTAATCATCAGCTTTGAACCAGACATTAATTAACTACGTATTACATTTAGCCGACAACACCCTCATCCTCTCTCAGCGCAACAGTGAGTGGTGCGGCCACGGCCCTGTGCTGGAACAGGACATCGCCATCACCAACATATCACTCGATCTCATCGGCCAGGCACGCAGCCTCTATCAATACGCAGCAACACTACAGGGCGGAAATGTTACCGAAGACACCCTCGCCTACCTGCGCGATGAACGAGCCTTCAAAAACTGCCTGCTCACAGAACTCCCCAACGGCGATTGGGGACAAACGATCCTGCGGCAATTCTTCTTCAGCACCTACCAGCATCTGCTGTATGAAAAGCTATTGAATTCAAAAGATGAAACCCTCGCAGCCATTGCAGAAAAGTCATTGAAAGAAGTTACCTACCACGTACGTTGGAGCAGCGAATGGGTGATTCGTTTAGGCGATGGTACAGAAGAAAGTCATCAACGCATTGCAAAAGCATTGAAAGAATTGTGGAGCTATACAGGCGAATTCTTTATACCGGCCGATTACGAAACAGCAACAGCCAATGAAGGAACAGGAGTAGAGATAGCAGCATTACAACAACCCTGGCTCAATAAAATACAGGACGTATTACAGGAAGCCACCCTGCCCATGCCCGAAGCAAAAACATACATGCACACGGGCGGCAAGACAGGCATTCACACCGAAAACCTGGGCTACATCCTGGCCGAAATGCAACACTTGCAAAGAAGCTATCCTGGTGTAGAGTGGTGATGGTCTATGTTGTCATTCAAACATAGGTTATACCTGCTTTGCATTTTTGAACACAGGCCACCCACGCTGTCATTTCGAACGAAGCCATTAGAGACTATAAAGAAGTAAGTTGTTCCGGCGTAGTGAGAAATCTGCTATCGGAGCAAAAAGATGTCAAAGCAAAGGGATACGAAGCAAACGCAATTGCCCGGTCCTTTAGGGCCGGGAAAAAGAAAAAATCGCAAACGGGGCTTTAGCCCAATTAACATTGACCACTACAAAAAACATATCACCACTCTGGTCCCTCCTCGAACAGGTCTCCGACCCGGAAGTACCTGTCCTGTCGATCATCGACCTGGGCATCGTACGCGATATAAAAGCCGATAACGACGAAGTAGAAGTAGTGATCACACCCACCTATACCGGCTGTCCGGCAATGGACGTTATCAGCATGAATATCCGAATGCTCCTGTTGGAAAATGGCTACAAGAAAATATCCATCCGGCAAACACTATCGCCTGCATGGACTACCGACTGGATGAGCGAAGCAGGCAAACAAAAACTGTCAGCCTACGGCATCGCACCACCCAATCCGGTACAGCAGGTTTGCAACACACAGTTGTTTGCAGAAGACGAAGCAGTAGCCTGCCCCCTATGCGGTTCTATCCATACCCGACGCATCAGCGAATTTGGTTCCACAGCCTGCAAAGCACTATACCAGTGCAACGACTGCCACGAGCCATTCGATTATTTTAAATGCCATTAAAACATACCTACATTATTCTACAAACTATATCCATGTCAACAGTACTTTTTCAAATTGACAGCAACGTCGCAATAATCACACTCAACCGCCCCGATAAACTCAACGCCTTCAACCGGGAGATGGCATTACTCTTACAACAGCAATTGGATGAATGCGCCAACCTGCAGGAAGTCCGTTGCGTGTACATCACGGGAGCAGGAAAAGGCTTCAGTGCCGGACAGGACCTTGCTGAGATCGTAGCTGCCGATGCACCCACGATGACACAGATATTGAGCGAACACTACAACCCGATCATAGAACGCATCCGCAAATTGCCCAAGCCGGTGATTGCTGCAGTCAATGGCGTGGCGGCCGGTGCTGGTGCCAACATTGCCCTGAGTTGTGATATTGTGATAGCTGCACAAGCTGCATCCTTTATTCAGGCATTCTCTAAACTGGGACTGATACCCGATAGCGGCGGCACCTACTTCCTGCCGCGCCTCATAGGTTGGCAAAAAGCCTCGGCCCTTGCGATGCTTGGAGATAAGATCTCCGCTGAAGAAGCCGAGCGAATGGGCATGATCTATAAAGTAATTGCAGGCGATGGATTTGCTTCAGCTACATTACAACTGGCAAAGCAGGTAGCCCAGATGCCTACACAGGGATTGGCCCTTACCAAACAAGCCCTGAATCAATCCTTTACCAACAACTACCAGCAACAGTTGGCCCTCGAAGACCAGTTGCAGCAACAGGCCGCCCTGACAGACGATTACAAAGAAGGAGTCAGCGCCTTTCTCGAAAAAAGAGCACCGCAATTCACAGGTAAATAAAACCAAACATACAAGCACGAAGAAATATGCAGGCAGATCAATTGGCACAACAGGTGGTTGACAAAATGATGCAACACGATGCCTTCAGCCAGTGGCTGGGCATACAGATAATGGAAATACGCGAAGGATACAGCAAGCTCCAGATGACCTTGCGAGATGAAATGCTCAACGGCTTTGGCGTCATACACGGTGGCGTCACCTTTTCACTGGCCGATAGCGCCCTTGCCTTTGCTTGCAATAACCGCAACAACCTTTCCGTGGCATTGGACGTGTCGATCACCTTCACCAAAACAGGCAACGTAGGAGATGTGTTCACTGCCGAAGCACGCGAAATACACAATGGCCGCAGCACAGGACTATACCTCATAGAGGTCACCAATCAGAACAACCAACCCGTAGCCACCTTCAAAGGCACCTGCTTCAGAACAGGCAAACCACTTCTCTGATAAGCCTGCCAAACCCTACCCGGGCAACCTGTAACCGGTATTCAATAACCGGCAATAATCAATAATAAATAATCAATAATCCAAATGACCTACGCATTCAAAGACTTTATCCCTGTAGTCCACGAAACCTCCTTTGTACACCCACAGGCAGCAGTGACAGGCAACGTGATCATTGGAAAAAATGTATATGTTGGTCCCGGCGCCGCCATCCGTGGCGACTGGGGAGGCATCATCGTCGAAGATGGCTGCAACATCCAGGAAAACTGCACCATCCACATGTTCCCCGGTGTTACGGTGATCCTCAAAGCAGGAGCACACATTGGGCACGGTGCCATAATACACGGCGCAGTGATCGGGAAGAATTGCCTCATCGGCATGAACAGCGTCATCATGGACAACGTAGAGCTGGGCGATGAATGCGTGGTAGGAGCCCTGACCTTCATCAAAGCCAACGAAAAGATTGCCCCCCGCAGCCTGCTCATGGGCAACCCGGCCCGGGTAGTAAAACAGGTAAGCGACGAAATGGTGTCCTGGAAAACAGCCGGCACCCGCCTCTACCAGGCCCTCCCCGCCGAAATGCACGAACACTGGCAGCCCTGCGAACCCCTCCGCGAGATCCCCGCCAACCGCCCCGCCCAAGAAGCCCTGTACAAAACCTGGAACCACATTAAAAGCGAAAACAAATAAGCCTGAGCAAAGCGCGCAGTTGAATTCTTTAAACTGTGTTGATCTCGGCAGCAACGCGAAACACCAAACCCGGAACCCGGAACAAATTGCCATATCTTTGCATCCTCAATGGAAAGATCAAATTTTGTAGACCAGATCAGGATATTTTGCCGCAGCGGACACGGAGGTGCTGGCAGTAAGCACTTTATGCGCACCAAGTACAACGCCCAGGCCGGGCCCGACGGCGGTAACGGCGGCCGAGGCGGCCACATTATCCTGCGTGGAAATAAGAACCTTTGGACACTATTACACCTTCGATACTATAAGAACGTACTCGCCGAAAACGGCGAAGGCGGCAGTGGCAACAACTGTACCGGCCGCTTCGGAAAAGACGTGATCATAGAAGTACCCCTCGGCACGGTAGCCCGGGATGAAGAAACAGAAGAAACAGAAGCCGAAATACTCGAAGACGGACAAGAGATCGTCTGGATCAAAGGCGGCCGGGGCGGATTGGGCAATGCCGAATTTGCCACCGCTACCAACCAGGCGCCCGAACACGCACAGCCCGGCGAGCCCGGCGAAGAAGGCTGGAAAGTGTTGGAACTGAAGGTACTGGCCGATGTGGGACTGGTAGGCTTCCCCAATGCAGGCAAGTCGACCCTGCTGTCGGTAATGACAGCCGCCAAGCCTAAAATTGCCGATTATGCCTTCACCACCATCACGCCCCAGCTGGGCATGGTAGAATACCGGGAAGGAAGAAGCTTCTGTATGGCCGACCTGCCCGGGATCATTGAAGGCGCCGCAGAAGGAAGAGGCCTTGGCCATCGCTTCCTCAGGCATATCGAACGCAACCCGGTGCTGCTGTTCCTCATTCCGGCAGACAGCGCAGACCATAAAAAAGAATTTGAGATCCTCGTCAACGAGCTGGAGCAATACAATCCTGAACTGTTGCACAAACAATTCATCATTGCCATCAGCAAAAGCGATATGCTGGATGATGAGCTGAAAGATGCCATTAAGAAAGAGCTGCCCCAAGGCATTCCACACATCTTCATTGCATCAGTAGCACAACAAGGAATAAAAGAACTAAAAGACCTGCTCTGGAAAGTCCTCAACGAAGAGAATAACAAGATATAAAGAAGTCCGTAAGTCAGAAAGTCTGGAAAGTCCGAAAGAATCACGCCGCTGCCCATCTTCCGGACTTTCGGTCTTCCGTCTTCCGGACTTTCCTTAGCTTTGGTAACTTACTAACCAATGCCTGTCTTATGTCAATCCTTGACTCAAAGATCGTACGCACGATCTATTACCTGTGTTCGTTGATATTACTATTCGTTTCCCGTCTCCTGAAATCAATATGGTTGTTCTTTCCGGGCATCCTGTTCCTGGTACTCGCCATGTGGTGCTTCTGGACATTGAACCAGGGCAAAGACATCATCGTCGCCTTCACAGAAAACCACAAAGCCAAAGCCTTCTTCTTTATCGCCATCGCCTTCTGGATATACGTAACCTGGTATTCAGCCCGCATAGTAGCCTACATTAAAAAAAGCAGGCAGCAGGACCGCATCAAAAAGATCATGGGCGCCTGCACACCCGATGAGGCCGCGCAGAAACTAAGCAACACACAATACTTCGACCTGCCACCCAACTGGTTGAACATCTTCCCGCATATACTTGGGTACGCCTGCTTATTGGTCATTGAGCTGGCAGTATTGCAATCGCCGGTGCTCGGCGCCGATGCCATCACTGCAGGAAAAGCGTTTACGTACTTCTTTTTAGGCATGGTGATCTCCTGGGGGCTCGATGACGTTGTACGCAACTTCGCAGGGAAAGACATGAAGCTGTCGCGCATCATCTTCTACGTTGTACTTGCCATATTCCTGATAACCGCCACCCTGGTGATCAGTAACCCCAAAGGTTCGATCATGTCATTACTATGGGTATTGCTGTTGCTACATGCAGTATTTCTGCTATACATCAACCTGCGCAAGAAGGCAATCTCCGCCACCACAAACACGAAACCATTTATCCTTCTCAGGTGGATTTACGCCCTTATGGACTTTCTGTGCATCCCAAGAATAGAGACCGGTTACTTCCGCTGGTTCAACATAGTATCCCTCGGAGGGTTAATAGTATACCTGCTCACGATCAACTCCATCGATATATCCTGGCTGTTGGGACCATTCCCCTTTGTACTGCTGGCCTTTGCCGTATTACTGGGGTTTGGCAATATCCTCACCGCCCTTTCCGTGAAGATCAACATCAACCTCCACTTCATCATCTTTATCATAGCCTTTCTGCTCGGATCGAAAGAAACACATTACGTACGTACCAAACGATTCGATATAGCTGCGCAGCATGGCATTTACAACCAGCGGCAGGATATACAAACCTATAGCAGGAACTGGGTTGCCGACAGAGGCTCAGAAATAGACAGTGCAAAAAATGGATACCCGGTATACTATGTGCTGGCCAATGGAGGCGCTTCCCGCTCAGGCTATTGGACCGCTTCAGTATTAGGCCAGCTTGAAGATGCCACCACTTCCACCACCGATCCATTCTCCCGTCATGTATTTTGCCTGTCCGGCACATCAGGCGGTGGAGTAGGAGTTGCTACCTTCTTCTCACTCCTTTACGAGCGAAATAAAATTCCAAAAAATGTAGAAGTGTCATTCCTGAGATCAGCACGTTCATTCTTGAAACAAGACTTCCTTACCTATACCCTTGCCCACATGCTGGGTCCCGATTACTTTAAATACATCTTTCACATTACCAACGACAACCTCTCCGACAGAGCTGGCGCACTCGAAGAAACATTCGAAGAAAGAAGCCGTAATGACAGAAGCTTTCGACCGGCTATGGACGAGCCATTCTCAAACATGCTGGCATTGAAGAATAAGCCTATTAACCTGCCTATCCTTTGCATCAATACCACCCGCATGCAGGATGGCAATCCGGGCGTAGTGACCAACATCCGCATGAGCAAAGAGATCTTCAACAACCGCGTGGATGTAATGGATGTGCTCAACGATACATTGGATATGCGCCTCAGCACCGTTTCCATATTGGGCGCCCGCTTCCCCTACATCAGCCCCGCAGGTCGTATAGACCAGTGGCTGCCCGAGCGAATGAGGAACCAGAAAAGCGACAGCATGTTGATACACTACTTCGTCGACGGCGGATACTTCGACAACTCCGGCGCAGGCGTAGTTCAGGAAATGATGCGCTCCCTGCTGATCCAGGCAGATACGACCAAAGACCTTGTATTCAAGAGAAGAGTAGCCAAACTCCATTTAATGGTAGTACACATCACCAACAGCCCGGTAGGCGTGGCGCCCCTCACCAGTGTAGGCCCATTGAAAAATGACCTTTCCTCACCCATACTCACCATCCTCGGCGCGTACGACATGCAGACGACAGTAAACGATAAACGATTGATCAACTTCCTGAACGATATCAATAGAGATTCAATTTGCAGAAGTGCGGAGTATTACCCCATTCACTTGTATAAAGACGCAGACGAGAAAAGGAAAGACACACTCAAAGAAACACCCTACGCCATGAACTGGTTTATCTCAGACACAACCCTCAAGCGTATGGACAGCCGCTTATTGAAACAACCCAAACTACAACTACTTATCAATAGGATGACAAAAAAATAACATTCCCTTAATTCGTTGAGCTGGTATTGTAAATAATTCGTGCAATTCGCTCAAATTCGTGTTCAAATCAATTCGTGTAATTCGAATAAAATTCGTGTTATACAATAAAAGACCGTATCTTTATCCTATACATTTCTCACTCACCTCTCAATGATTGTTTTCCTCCCCTGATTGACATGCCTCCATGATTGCTTACCGTAGCGATTACTTGCTCATACAACCATTGTAACATTCAATTAAATCCCTTTTTGTATGAAAAAGCAATCCATGAAAGTCACAAAAGCAATCATCCGTAACAAGCTGACAGGCATCACGGTAGCCATGCTCATTTTTGCAAATGCCTCCACGGCACAAACAAGAGCAGTAGCAGTTAGAGAACCACTTATAGGCACAGCTACAGTAAAACACATTGGCAACCCCCAGGGTAGCGTCGTATTCCAGGTGCAATACGACAACGTAACCGGCGACAGGTTTTCCCTCACCATTAAAGACGAAGATGGCGCCACCCTTTACCAGGACGTATACGCCGATAAAAAGTTTGATAAGAAATTCCAGCTGCCACAAGGCGAGGCCAATAAGATCAAGTTCGTCATCAAAGGCCTCAGGACCAATCACATCCAAACCTTCGAAGTCAACACCAACACCCGCACCATCGAAGAAGTAGCAGTAAAAAGAGTGAGTTAGCAAAAAGGTATTGCCGACTGCCGATTGCCGACACTAACTGCCGACTGCCGGCAGCCATTAGTACGTCCTGCCAAGCGTATCACAGGCAGCCTTCAGCAGCGAATTGCCATCATGTGCGTCCTGCCCCTTCTCCCATAACATAATACCGTTGGCCTGTTGCTTGGCCAGCATGGCCTTCTTTTTAATGGTAGGCATACCATTATAATAGATGGTATACGGCGTAGGCCAGCCCGACGTAGTAACGATGGCTGAGTCCGACAAAGGACTACCGCCCTGGCTTATTATGCTGCTATACGACAGCGTGGTATTGGATTGCGTAATACCGGAAGGCCTTCCATAAGCAGGCAGGCCCAGCACAAACTTGGCCTTGGGCATGTTGCGTGTGGTAAGCCAGTAGTTCATACACGTTTGCACCAGCGCCATATCCGAATGATGCTTATAAGCAACAGAAGTACTAAAGTCATCGTAAACCATTACGTTGAACCAGTCCACATAATTGAACAGCTCAGCCTTGATTGCATCGCGGTTGCCCCCTGTATATTTGCCGGCAGTGATCGCTGCCGTTAGATAATATTTGCCATCCCGGTGGCAGCTGTCACTCAGCTCCTTCATGAGCGCCGTGAAAGTGATGTCGGAACCATCACCCGTATTGGGGAATTCCCAGTCCACATCGACCCCATGCACCTGGTACACGCGAATACTGTTCATGACCTGCTTGATGAAGTTATTACGGCCGGTGGCAGTAGCCGCCATCGTGCGGAAGTCGGAAGACGCCCCATTGATACTGATCATCACCTTGGCATTATTCGCCTTTGCTTTGTTTACCACGGTCGTGAAAGTAGACGGACTATTGATCACGAGAGCGCCCGCGGCATTCAAAGTAAAGAAAGCATAATTCACTACGTTCGTCATACGGAACTTGACGTCCGGCACTGCATTGGGATCGCGGTAAGAAGGGAAATAACCCACTACCTTGAAACCGAAGTCAGGAGGAGCCGTGATCACCACAGGCGGAGGATTGGGCGTAGGAGGAGCAGAATCCTTCTTACTACAGGCAGCTAACAATAACAAAGCAGCATACAAAAAAAGCAGTTGACGGTGGCGCATAGCGTTTTGATTAGTGTTGCTGTGTGTTGATAATACACACACAGCTATTGATTTGGTTGGATACTAAATATAAACGATTCACTTTACACGAAACAACAACTTCAGCATCAATAATTTTTCCCTGCGGGTTAGTACGGATACCGTGCCAATAGTTGCCCCTGTTGGCTTTCAGCCCATGCAGGAATCCGCAAAAATTCACCACGTTACAAAATTTTCAAGTACGTTTGTCTCCTAAAAACTACGCTCATTATGAAGAAGCTTTTCATAGCGATTGCATTACTGATCTCAACGTACAGAACCCTGGCAGATGAAGGCATGTGGTTGCCACTGCTATTGGGTCAGCAAGTGTATAACGACATGGTAAAACGTGGACTCAAACTCACCAAAGACCAGCTTTACCATATTAACAAAGCATCCATCAAAGATGCGATCATCATCTTCAACGGCGGTTGTACCGGTGAGATCGTGAGCAACGAAGGCCTCATCTTCACCAACCACCACTGCGGATACGATGCCATTGCCAAAGCCAGCTCAGTTACCAACAACTACCTGAAAGATGGCTTCTATGCAAAAAGCAAAGGCGAAGAAATTCCTTCACAGGGATTGTATGTGGAGTTCCTGCTGAAGATAGAAGATGTCACAAAAGAAGTGGAAGAAGCAGCGAAAGATGCTACCGGTGCCGATCGCACTACCAAAGTAAACACAGCGATAGCAGCCATCAACCAACGCCTTTCCGATGAGTCGAAAGGCATCATTGCCCGCGTAAGCCCATTATTCAAGAGCAACCAGTTCCTGGTGTTCGTTTACCAGCGTTACACAGATATTCGTTTGGTAGGCGCTCCCTCCGAATCCATCGGCAAGTTTGGTGGTGATACCGACAACTGGGAATGGCCCCGCCACACAGGAGACTTCTCTGTATTCCGTGTATACGCAGCAAAAGATGGACAACCTGCTGCCTATGGCACAGAGAATGTACCCCTCAAACCTAAATACTTCCTGCCCGTTTCTATTAAAGGTGTAAAAGACGGCGACTATGCCATGACCTACGGATACCCCGGCAGCACCAACCGTTACGAAACATCCTTCGGCGTAAAACAAAAAATAGACATCAGCAACCCTACACTGGTTAAGCTACGCGACATCAGGCTCAAATATATGTTCGACCAGATGAAGAACGACCCGGCAATCAAACTGCAGCTGGCATCCAGCTACGCATCCATTGCCAACTATTGGAAGTTCTACGATGGCGAAACCAAACAGCTGATCAAGTACGATATCTACGATCAGAAAAAAGCGGCAGAAGCAAAATTCCAGCAATGGGCAAACGGCAAACCGGAATTCCAGAACCTGTTCAACGATTGGTCAGCAGCCTACGACGCCTGGAGACCCTATAGCAAACATTTTGTATACCTGAATGAAGGCATCTTTGGGTCACCGCTCCTTGCTTTTGCATCCAGTTTGCAGCAGATAGAAAACGCCATTGCTAAAAAAGGAAGCTCTGCAGATATCAAAAAAGCAGTAGACGCAGCCAAAGAAGCAAGAGCCAACTTCCTGAAAAGCGAGAACAAAGTCTCCGACCAGCAGATCGTGGCCACGATACTCATGATGTTCTATAATGATGTAGACAAAAGCCAGCACCCCATAGGCTTCTATGAAGGTCTGCGCGGCAGCTATGGCGATCTCAAAGATGAAAACTCCTATAAGAAGTTTGCCAACAACCTGTTTACCAATACCATGATCCTGGACGAGAACAAATGGAATACATTCACCACCAATCCAGACGCTACAGTATTACAGGCTGATCCTGCTTACGCTACTGCCTCCGCATTTGTAAAGAACTGGGTAGGTAAATACCTTCCCCAGTCACAACAGTTCAATGCAAAGAACAATGAGTTTGGACGCATCTACCTTAAAGGCATCTTGCAGATGGATACGGTAAAAGCCAAAAAGATGTACCCCGACGCCACCTTTACCATGCGTGTAAGCTATGGCAACGTAAAAAGCTATGCACCAAGAGATGCCGTAAAATATGATTACGTAACCACGATGAGCGGCGTGTTGGAAAAATACAAACCCGGTGATTATGAATTCGACTTGCCCGCAAAAGAGATAGAACTGGCAAAAAAGAAAGACTATGGCCAGTATGCCGATGCCGGACGTAAAGACCTGGTGGTAGGATTCATTACTACCAACGATATTACAGGCGGCAACTCTGGTTCACCCGTTATTGATGCTAATGGCAACCTGATTGGATTGGCCTTCGATGGCAACTACGAAGCCCTCAGCCACAAAATAGCTTTCGATCCTGTTTACAACCGTACCATTTGCGTAGACGTACGCTATGTACTTTGGTGCATTGATAAACTCGGTGGCGCATCCAACATTATTAAGGAACTTAAGTTGGTGAAGTAATTACCCAATAGTCCAACTTTCATAGCAAACCCTGCAGCAAAAGCCAGCGCCAATGGCTACGACTGCAGGGTTTCTTTATTATTTAGGTAAACATTTATACTTAGATAACCTAAACTTCGTTATTCCACTATTGAATATATTCAAAACTTTGTGTTACTTGGTCATAGATTAGTAAGCAAACGAAAACCTACACCCCGGTTATGCCCCACCCCAGCAATGTCAACCTGTTACAGGACATTGAATACGAAATGATGTCACGCCAGGAAGCGCCGCCACAACTGCGCTTCGTCAATTATATAATTGACTTGATCAGCTTCTACGCGATTATTATTACATTGATAGTATTAATGACACTCACCACCTGGGGAAGTATGATATTTCAGGCGATAGACAAAATGGATGGCCTGACGGATTTTGTAATACTCCACATATTTTATGGATGCTACATGCTCATAATAGAAGGAGCATTCAAAGGCAAAACCCTGGGTAAGCTCATCACAGGCACACGGGTAGTGCACGAGCGCAGAGACTCCTTTAGCTGGCGTGATGCCCTCAGAAGAGGTTGCATGCGCATGATCCCCCTCGAATACGTTACAGGATGCGTAGGAAGCCCATTCCACGATCAATGGACAAAGACCCGCGTTATCAGAGAAAGAAAATAATACTATTTAGCCGGACTATTATCCTTCCAATGCCATAAATGGATACAGGCATACGTACGGTAAGGACTCCATTTGTCAGAAATGCGCAGCAGATCGGCTTTGAACTTCTTCTTGTCATCACGCTTCAGCTTGTAGATGCCGATCATGGCATTTTGAATACCGAGATCATCGATCGAAAACACATCCTCCCGCCCCAATGCAAACATGAGCAACATCTCCACGGTCCATCGGCCCACACCTTTGATCTGTGTGAAGTAGGCAATCACCTCCTCATTATTCATCTTGTTCAGCATCTTCACATCCATACCCTGCTCGATAGAAAAGCGAGCTACATTATGAACATAAGTCGTCTTGGCGTTTGATAACCCAATACTACGCAGCGTTGGCAATGGCGTATCCAGTATTTGCTCGGCTGTAGGTTCCAAGCCATCATACAAATTCAGGAAACGCTGATAAATAACATCCGCCACCTTGGTCGACAGCTGCTGACTCATGATGGAAGCACACAGATAAATACAGATATTCTTCCGCTTCTTCAGCGTAAACCCTTCATGCTTCTCCAGCAACTTGGCAAAGCGTTTATCTTTACTTAAATGTTCTTTATATACCATACCCTAAGATATAATCTTTTGGGTACACTATCACCGCAACATAGCTTTGCAGCATGAAGGAAAGGGAAGTCATGACAACAGCCGATGGCTCAGTAACCATTGCCATTCCGGAGCTGAACGTTACCTACCACTCGAAACACGGCGCCATACAGGAGTCCATGCACGTATTTATAGAAGCGGGGTTAAGACCATTACTTCACCGGCAGGAAGCCATCGCCATATTTGAGATGGGTTTCGGCACAGGATTGAACGCCCTGCTTACCTTTGTCGAAGCAACAAAACACCTGCAGAAAATAAACTACCACACAGTAGAAGCCTTCCCCCTCGAAAAAGAGATCGTAGAACAGCTGAACTATTGCGAACAATTACAACAACCGGAACTCAAACCCCTCTTCGACGAACTCCACACTTCCCCCTGGAATGAAGCCATCCACCTTAATCCTTGGTTCACCATCCAAAAGAACCACACCAGCCTTTTCAACCTGTCAACAACTCAACCTGTCAACTTAATCTACTATGACGCCTTCGCTCCCGCAGCCCAACCGGAGTTATGGACAGCAGAAACCTTTACCCGCCTATTCAACATGTTGACAGCAGGAGGCATATTAGTAACCTATTGTTCCAAAGGAGATGTCCGCCGGGCGATGCAGGCAGCCGGATTTCTCATAGAGAAGATACCCGGCCCGCCCGGTAAACGCGAAATGGTAAGAGCCACAAAGAAGTAATTGCCACCTTGAGCTTATCTCTGCCACCCTGAGTCTGTCTCTGTCAGCCTGAGCCTGTCTTTGTCAGCCTGAGCCTGTCGAAGGCTACTTGGTTTTCCGCTCGCAACTCGTAGCTCGCCGCTTAAAGCTGCTTTCCTAATCAAACGAGTAGCTAACCCTGCCATCCTTCTCATCCTTCAGCAAAATGCCCAGCTGCTGAAGCTGGTTGCGGATCTTGTCGGAAGTAGCAAAGTCCTTACGGCCGCGTGCATCCCGTCGGATGTCGATGAGCAGTTCAAGCACACCATTCAGTTTGCCGTCTTCATTGGCAGTCTCACCCTTCAGACCAAGGATATCTTCGATATAAGCTTTAAAATATTGTTGCAGGCGGGCAAAAGTAGTCCCTGAAATAGCAGTAATAGCGATCAGTTTATCCCGCATGGAATTGATAACAGGCAGCACCTCATACAAGTTGGCCAGCACCTTGGCAGTGTTGAGATCATCATTCATGAAATCATCCATCTCGGACAGTAATCTGTTAACCTTCTCGTCCAGCTCTTTATCTGATCCAGTCGTCTCCTCTATGCTGTCTCCTGTATTCTGTGTTCTGTATTCTAACTTCTTCAAATGCTCATACCCTTCCCATAACCTTTTCAATCCCTTTTCCGCAGCCTTCAACGCCTCATTGCTGAAATCGAGCGTACTCCGGTAATGCGTTTGCAGAATAGAGAAGCGGATGGTCATAGGACTGTAAGCCTGCTCCAGCAGCGGATGCGTGCCGGCAAACATCTCCGTGAGCTTGATCTGATTATTATAACTCTTGCCCATCTTCTTCCCGTTCACAGTGATCATATTATTATGCATCCAGTAGCGGGCGGGCACATGCTTATTGCAGATGGTACTCTGAGCGATCTCACTTTCATGATGCGGGAATTGAAGATCCATACCGCCACCATGAATGTCGAACTCAGTTCCAAGATATTTGGTACTCATGGCCGAGCATTCGATATGCCAGCCGGGGAAACCTTCGCCCCAGGGACTTACCCAGCGCATGATATGCTGAGGAGGCGCAGCCTTCCACAAAGCAAAATCCTGCTTATTCCTTTTCTCATCCTGCCCTTCCAGCTCGCGGGTAGTTTCCAGTTGCTCGTCCATCACCCGGCCACTCAACTTTCCATAAGGGTAATGCTCGGCATACTTCTTTACATCGAAATAAACAGAGCCATTCACTTCATAAGCATAACCATCCTCGATGATCTTCTTGATCATCTCGATCTGCTCCACGATATGGCCCGTAGCAGTAGGCTCGATGCTTGGCTCCACGTTATTGAATTGCAGCATGGCCCAGTGAAACAAGTTGGTATATTTCTGCACCAGTTCCATAGGCTCCAGCTTTTCCAGCACAGCCTTCTTGGCGATCTTGTCCTCCGCTTCGCGACCTTCCTCTTCAAAGTGGCCGGCATCGGTAATATTCCGTACATACCTCACCTTATAACCAAGATGCGTCAGGTACCGGTATACCACATCGAAAGTGATATAAGGCCTCGCATGACCAAGATGACTCTCACCACTTACCGTAGGGCCACACACATACATCCCCACATGTCCAGGGGTAATAGGTGTAAACACTTCTTTCTGTCTTGTATAAGAATTCAGGACTTTCAGCTCACTCATAAAAAATCGTTGATATCAGACTGCGAAATAAATAAAAATGGGGAAATACCGTATGGATAACACAAAAATAGATTTATCCTGCCATAACAGGACACGTACAACAACAGGAGGGAAAGAACAGGATCGCCATGAGACAAATATAGGGATTTTATTCAGTGACTTTAAGCTGCAAATCGGCCACCACAGGGTAGTGGTCCGAATAAGGTAAGGCAAACCGTTTACATTGCGTCACGTCAAACCGTTCATCCGCCATGATATAATCGATCCGCAACGTGGGAGCAATTTCCCGGTAAGTACGACCGATCCCATTACTCGCCGCAATAAAAGCATCCTGGCGGTTACCCCGTATATGGAAATAAGTATAAGAATTGGGCACATCATTGAAGTCGCCGCAAATAACAACCGGGTGAGGGCTTTTATCCAGTTCCTCCCGTACAATATCAACCTGTGCCCCCCGGGAAGTATACCCCTGTTTCAGCTTCTTGACGATCGACTTGGAGGCATCCAGCATACTATCATCGGCAGTCTTGATCATGCGCAGCTTTTCATAATCCTGCTTTTGAAACAATACCGACTGCAGGTGCGTATTGAAAACCCGGATAGTTTGCTCGCCTACTTTGATATCACAGGAGATCAGACTCTCGGCGGCCCGCAACTGCACAGGACCAGGATACCGTATCCGCATACTGTCAACGATCGGGAACCGCGAAAAAATAGCCACCCCAACCTCCAGTGGACCATCCTTACGGCCATAGTCTATCACCTTATAACAATAAGGATAATTCATCTTGCTGATATCCTTAAAATTGCTGTAATTGACCTTGTTGGTTTCAAAATATTCCTGAAAACATAAAATGTCGGGATTCTGCTCCCTGATGAAAGCAAGCATCTGTTTACGGCTTGGGTAAGCACCTTTGGTGATACGCTTCTGTTCGTCAAACCAGCGCACATTCCACGTCAGCACCCGGATATTATGCTCCTTCCTGGTTGTAGAATATTCACCCGTATGAAAAGCGATCAGCGCCCGTATATTGGTAAAACCCAGCAACAGCGCTGCCAGCGAAAGAAATGCCCATTTGGAACGAAACAAAGTCCAGAAGAGAAGAAATACAATAACGAGGATTAACAGATACGGAAAAGCCAGGCCCAATAAAGCAAAGAACCACCACTTTTCAGGATGCAGGAACGCATTGGCACAGGAAAGCAGGAAAAGTGCTACTATACCAATGTGAAAAGTGATAAAAACACGCTTGGCGATGGTTCGTATGGCCATGATTAAAATTACAGTTCTTCATCCTCAGAAGCCCGTTTCAAAATATCTTTTTCCTCTTCGGTCAGGAAACGGTACCCCTGTTGATTGATCTTATCCAATATCTCATCAATACGTTTTTGTGTGATATTGGGGATTCTCTTAAAAGGCTGAGTGCCTGTTGATTTATAATGCAGTTCGTCTTTGGCAGTTTTCTTCCAGCTTCGCTTATCGGGGTTAAACAGGTTACTTACCCAATCAAAGAACCTGTTCATCCAGGCTGTCCAGTCACGGCCCCTGCGCAGCTGATGCACAAAAAGGAAACCGATGCCCGCACCGGCAAGGTGGGGACCAATATTACTGACCGTCGGCACCATCGCAAGATCCAGCGCCACAAAGATCAAAGTAAGCACCCAAAGCGGAATACCACCATTGATCATGGGGAAAATGCGGTAACTGGGCGCCAATGCTGTTGTAGCAATCGCAATCGCCATTACACCCATGGAAGCCCCCTCCAGGTTATAATCGCTGGCCGTTTTGAAAAGAGCAGGAACGAAAGAATAACTTAAAACATAGAACACAGCGCCTGCCAGACTACCATAAATAAACAACGGGATCAGCTTCCGCGGACCGGCAAGATCTTGCAAAATATAACCAAAAGCCCACAGCCACAGTACATTACCGATCAGGCGCATCGCATCGAAATGCATAAACATATAAGTCAGGATCGTCCAGGGGCGGTTGAGCAGAACACTCGGATTGGCGGGAAGCGTAAACCAGTTGAATATCTCGGCGTTAAAAACGGCTGTGGGAACATCCGACATGGTATATACAAGCCACAGAAACTTAAAAAGGCAGAACATGATAGCCAGAATAGCCAGCAACAAAACCAACGCATTACCATCCTGGCCCAGCAAAATGCGTTTCCTGTATCGATCTTCCCGCAACACGAATTTATTTTTGGTGAATTTACAAAACCCAACCCACAACGCCCTTATACGGCATTACGATATTGGTAATAATTAACAGTCGTACAGCACCTAAAGTTGTCGTCAGAATAATTTACGCCGGTTCCCCCTTCGGTAACTGATATAAACCATCAAAAAGCCTACCAGGCCACCACCAAGGTGAGCTACGTGAGCAACCTGGTCATTGGGGTCGTTTTGGATAGCTGCCCAAACCTCTACCGCACCATAAATAAGAGCCAGCCATTTCATTTTGAGTGGGAAAAGAAAGTAGATCATCACCATGTCATTCGGGAATAAATAAGCGATGCCCGCCAGTAAACCATAAACAGCTCCTGAAGCACCCACTACGCTACCCCCGGTAGCGGCTTCTTTTAATTCACCGGAAACCCTGAAAATGCTTTTGATCACTTCTGGGTCATTCGGATTACTGTTCACGATCTCGGTAAAATTGGGATATGCCCTGGTCATTCCGTTGTGTATCCAGTCATATTTACTCAAAAGCGCATTATAATTTTTTACAGAAGTATGCTCCTGTAAAAAATTGATGTCACTGATCACCGGGTAGGTCTCTATCAGCGTGGCTACACCACTGATGAGCCCGGCGCCAACACCACAGACCAGGTAAAAGGTCAGGAATCGCTTGGCGCCCCACACCATTTCCAGTTTGGAGCCAAACATATACAAAGCAAGCATATTGAAAAGAATATGGCTAAAGCCCCTCGTATCGTGCATGAACATATAAGTCAGCAGCTGATGCGGACGGAAGTCTTTAGATAAGAAGTGATGCTGGGCAAACAATTCGTCGATAGGATATTTACCTTGAAAAGTAAGCTGCGCCAGGAAAACAAGGCCATTAACGATCATAAGATTCTTAACGATCGGCGTTAATGGCATAAACATTCTGTTCGAATACACTATGATGCTGTTTTAGGTTATACAATCTAAGGTCCTACTTTTTTAGCTTTAGTTGCACCACATTCTCAATATGATGCGTATGCGGGAACATATCAACCGGTTGGATGCGCGTTACCGCATATTTTTCATCCAGCTTGTGCAGGTCCCTGGCCTGCGTGGCAGGGTTGCAGCTTACATACACCACCAATGGCGCTTCCATATCCAGTATCTTCTGGACCAGCTTCTCATGCATGCCGGCCCTTGGAGGGTCGGTAATAATTACATCCGGCTTACCATGGCGCGCAAAAAAAGCATCGTCACAAATATCTATAACATCCCCGGCGAAAAACTCCGCATGATGAATATTATTCAGTGCGGCATTTTCCCCGGCATCCTCTATAGCCTCAGCGATCACCTCTACACCGATGATCTTTTTGGCCAGCTTGCTCACAAACAACCCGATGCTGCCAGTGCCACAATAAAGATCATATACCGTTTCATTCCCCGTCAACTCGGCAAAATCACGGGTGATCTGGTATAAACGCTCACCTTGCCGCGTATTTGTCTGGAAAAATGACTTCGGCCCGATCTTAAAAGCAAGGTCTTCCAGCTTTTCAGTAATATATCCTTTTCCATAATATGCCCGCGGCTGCAGATCATAAATAGAATCGTTCTTCTTTGGGTTAATAGTATACAACAACGTGGTAATTTCCGGCACCTGTGCCAGCAAATGATCAAATAACTCCTTCAGCGCCTCCTGATCATCATAACCCAAACATACATTCACCATTATTTCACCCGTAGTACATACCCGGATGATCAGGGTACGCAGCCAGCCCCGGTGCTCGCGGATATCATAAAAAGGATAACCCCGCTCCATGGCAAACTGCCGGATGGTATTCTTGATCCTGTTGGTCGGTTCCGCCATCAGATGACAAGTATTGATATCGATGACCTTGTCAAACAGCCGCGGAACATGGAAGCCCAGCGCACTTTCCTGTTCGATGGTAGCAGCCCCGGCTATTTCATGCGGCAGCAGGTAACGGCGGTTGCTGAAAGTAAACTCCAGCTTGTTCCGATAGCGAACCGTGCTTTCGCACCCCGCAATCGGGGCAATGTCCGGTAAAGCCACCTTGCCGATCCGACGCAGGTGCTGCTCCACTTCGTGTTGCTTATACATCAGCTGCTTCTCGTAAGGCAGCATCTGCCATTTACAACCCCCGCAAACACCAAAATGTTCGCAGAAAGGCGATACCCGGTCCGGGGAAAACGCATGAAAGTGAACAGCTTTCCCCTCCGCCCATTCCTTTTTGTTCTTGGATAAGCGTACATCCACCACGTCACCAGGTACAGCCCCTTCAATAAATACAACCTTTCCCTCTACCTTGCCCAGCGCCTTCCCTTCTGCCGCATAATCCTGTACAGTCAACTTTTCCAGTACCACGTTCTTTTTTCTCATGCCGCAAAGATAACGGATAGCCCCTCAATGCCTTAATTTTACACATAAACACATAACCAACCAATTATGTATTCTGCCGGCAAAACCAAATCATTACAACAGCTGACTACAACCTTATTAGACAAGGTGAAGAAAGAAAAGATAGATGCTAAAAAAGATATAGATGAGTTGCGGGAAGTATTACGCTTTCATGAATACAGATATTATATAATCAATGATCCCCTAATAGCCGATTATGAATACGACCAGCTGTTCAAAACCCTTGAAACGATCGAGACAGCACATCCCGAACTCATAACAACAGATTCCCCCACCCAGCGCGTAGCCAAAGGACTTACCAAAGATTTCCCCCCGGCCCCACACCTGGTACCCATGCTTTCATTGGAAAACTCCTACAATGGAGAAGACCTCATCGACTGGGACCGCAAAGCCAGGGAGCTGGCCAAACTAAACCAGATAGAATATTGCGTAGAGCCCAAATTTGATGGCGCCAGTATATCCCTCATCTATGAGAATGACCTTCTGGCACGGGGCGCCACCCGGGGAGATGGCGTACAGGGCGATGATATAACCACCAACATCAAACAAATTCGTTCCGTACCACTGTCAGCTAAAATTTCAGACTATGGCCTGCAGCAGATAGAAATACGCGGCGAAGTATTACTGACCAAAGACAACTTTAAAAAATACAACGATAAACTCATAGAGCAGAACCTGGCGCCGCTGGCCAATCCACGCAATGCGGCAGCAGGATCATTGCGCATCAAAGATCCAAAAGAAGTAAGCCGGCGCAACCTTGAAGCATTCCTGTACCACATCAGCGATTATGTAACACTGCCGGGCGCATCCGTACATAAACTACTGCAAACACACAGTGGCTCACTGGAGTTGTTATGGGAACTGGGATTCCGCAGCCCGCAAAAAGAAGTCAGGGTGTTTAAAGGCATAGAAGAAGTAGTGAAATATTGCCATGAATACGAGCAGAAGCGCGATGACCTGCCCTATGAAATAGACGGCATGGTAGTTAAAGTCAATAGCCTCGAATTGCAGGACCAGCTGGGCATGACTACCCATCACCCCCGCTGGGCCATTGCGTATAAGTTCAAAGCCCGTCAGGCAACCAGTAAACTCAGAGCCATAGAATTTCAGGTAGGCCGAACCGGTTCCATTACACCTGTGGCTAAAATTGAACCCGTACCCATCGGAGGAGTAACAGTAGGCTCTATTTCTTTATTCAATGAAGAAGTGATCCGTGAAAAAGACCTCATGATTGGCGACACGGTCTTGGTAGAACGCGCAGGCGATGTGATCCCGTATATAGTAAAATCACTACCCGAAGTAAGAACAGGTAATGAACAACCCATCATCTTCCCAACAAAATGTCCCGTTTGCCATGATAAACTGGTAAAGACACCCGATGAAGCAGTGTGGCGATGTGTCAACATTAATTGCGAAGCCCAGGTCCTTCAACGTATTTTTCATTTTACGAGTAAGGATGCCATGGATATCAGGGGCCTTGGCGAAGCCATCGTACAAAAGTTTTATGACCTCGGCTTCCTGAAAGATATTCCAGGAATCTACACCCTGCCATTCGATAAGATCAGGACCCTTGAAGGCTTTGGCGAAAAAAGCATCACTAACCTGCAGGCAGCTATCACTACCTCTAAAGAACAGCCACTACACAGGCTCATCTTTGCACTCGGTATAAGATATGTAGGCGAAACGACCGCTAAAACCCTTGCCCACGCAGTAAAACATTTACTTGACTTTGCTCAACTTTCGCTTGAAGAGCTACAAAACTTGGAAGATGTAGGACCAAAAGTAGCAGGAAGTATACATCAGTTTTTCCGTAATCCCGATAACATAGAGATGCTTAAACACCTTGAAACATTGGGGTTGAAGCTAAAAAATGATAAAAAAGATATGGCCGTATCCGGCAACCTCTCCGGACAAACGTTTTTGTTTACCGGTACCCTGCCAACGCTGAAACGCAGTGAGGCAGAGGCTTTGGTCGAATCCAACGGAGGTAAGCTATTAGGCAGCGTAAGCAGTAAGCTCAATTACCTGGTCACTGGTGATGAGGCCGGGTCGAAGTTGGAGAAAGCCAAAAAGATAACATCGGTTAAGATCATTAGTGAAGCCGAATTCCTGACCTTGGTTAACCGCTAACATATCTTTCTTACAAATGATTTGATTTTCGCATATCTTTTTTTGTAACTTTAGCCAAAAGGAAAAGGCGATGATAAAAAAACTCCCCAACGAGGTGTGGAAACCCTTACAGTTTCCAGGCTGGAAGCACCTTAGAAAAAAGTATGCGCTGTCATCTCATGGCCGCATAGCCAGCTACACAGAAGATGTTGTTGAAGATGGTAAACTGTTGCAAGGTTCATTGACTACCGGCTACCGGACGTTGAACCTGCACAGACCCGGAAACAATGGCACCCTCTACATTCACCGCGAGATTGCCAGGTTATTCCTCGGTAAACCCGCAGCGAAAAACAAGTATGTGATTCACCTGAATCACAACAAACTCGACAACACAGTGAAAAACCTTAAGTGGGCTTCACTGGAAGAAATGATCAGTCACCAACAAAACAGCCCAGCAAAGATCGCTTACAAGAAAGTTCAGGCGAACCGGACTGAAGGTCTTAAGCTGAATGCAAATCAGGTGAAGAGCATCAAGAAAGTCCTTACAGACAAGAACCGGAAGATCACCATTAAAAAACTCGCGGAAAAATATGGCGTTAGCGAAATGACCATGTACCGCATTAAGAGTGGTGAGAACTGGGGTAGGATCTAAACCCAACCACCGGTAAAAACAGTATAAGTGGCGTATACGATGTGAGCGAACATCTATGCGCCACTTATCTTTTTTGGGAGCATCAACAGCCATCCATACCTTTAAAATAAAAAAGTATATGCTGTTGCCTGCTACCGTCAAGTTCCTGAAAGACCTCAAAAAGAACAACGATAAATCCTGGTTCGACGCACACCGCCCACAATACGAAGCTGCCAAAAAGAACTTTGAACAATTCATACAGGCAGTCATCGATAAACACGGTAAGCAAGACCCCACCATCAAAGAACTGACAGCCAAAAGCTGCATGTTCCGTATCAACCGCGATGTCCGCTTCTCAAAAGATAAAGCACCTTATAAAAACAACTTCGGCGCCAGCATTAACCGCGGCGGCAAGAAATCCATCTATGCCGGCTATTACTTCCATTGCCAGCCAGGCGAGAGCTTTGTAGGCGGTGGGCTCTGGATACCCATGCCACCCGAAACAAAGAAAGTAAGACAAGAGATAGATTACTGCTTTGATGAATTTGAAAAGATCGTTGGCAGCAAGAAATTTAAGGCCATATATGGGAATTTATACCGGGGGGATGACGTTTCCCTTGCACGTGTACCGCAGGGATTCGAAAAAGATAACCCCGCTGCTGAATACGTGAAGCTAAAAAGCTGGCTGGCCATGCAGCAGCTGAAGGACAGCGACCTTACTTCAGATACCCTGGTAAAGAAAACGGTAGCCGCTTTTGAAGCCCTCCAGCCCTTACTGATGTTCCTGAACCGCGCACTCGAAGAATAAACACTGTCAGGGTTTATCCCGCTTTGTCAGGCTGAGCCTGTCGAAGCCCGATAAGCAGCTCATTTTTTTATTAGTACAAAAAAGTCCCGCTCATTGAGCGGGACCGGGAATGTGGCTATACTTTCCCCTTAAGAACTTACAACAGTTTCTTCGATACTAAGTATTCAGCGATCTGTACCGCATTGGTTGCAGCACCCTTGCGCAGGTTATCACTCACCACCCAAAGATTGAGCGTATTGGCTTGCGTCTCGTCGCGGCGCAAACGGCCCACAAATACCTCATCCTTGTCGTGCGCATCCATCGGCATGGGATATTGTTGAGTAGCTGGATCATCCACCAGCACTACGCCAGGAGCACTGCTCAATAAGCTACGAACTTCATCCAGGTTGTAATCACTGTCAAACTCCACGTTCACACTTTCACTATGACCACCCATTACCGGGATGCGAACAGTAGTAGCAGTAACACGGATGGAATCATCACGCATGATCTTCTTGGTCTCATTCACCATCTTCATCTCTTCCTTGGTATAACCATTATCGAGGAACACATCGATCTGAGGGATCACATTCAGGTCGATAGTATATTTATAAGCCATCGGAAACTCACCATTGCTGCCTTTCTCAGCTTTGGCGCGTTCGCCCATGAGTTGGTCTACTGCCTTCTTACCAGTACCAGTTACACTTTGGTATGTTGATACAACCACACGTTTGATATTATATTTCTTGTGCAGCGGGTTCAGCGCTACTACCATTTGGATAGTAGAACAGTTGGGGTTGGCAATGATCTTATCCTCTTTGGTCAAAGCGTCTGCATTAACCTCGGGAACGATCAGCTTCTTGGAAGGGTCCATACGCCAGGCCGAAGAGTTATCGATCACAGTGATACCAGCCTCTGCAAACTTGGGCGCCCACTCCAGCGAAGTGCTGCCACCAGCAGAAAAGATAGCTACAGCAGGCTTGGCGGCAATGGCGTCCGTCATGCTGATGATCTTGTATCCCTTACCCTTGAATACAACTTCCTTACCTACAGATTTTTCAGAGGCAACAGGAAGGAGTTCAGTTACGGGGAAATTACGTTCGGCTAATACCTGCAACATTTTAGTGCCTACAAGGCCAGTGGCGCCTACTACTGCAACTTTCATGATTTGTTGATGCTTGTTTATGGTTTAACAATAATGTTTTATGTCATCCTGAGGGTCGGTCGCCCTTTCCCGGCGGCTCACCCTCGTATAGAAATGATGCATGTTCCAAACAAAAAGGCCTTCCCGTTGGGGGAAGGCCTTTTTGAATATCCTGTTATACAAAGCAGTACTCAACCTTCCCCATTGCTGGGTTGCTTCTTCGTGCGCTTTGTATGTTTCATCATTTTTTGCATAACGAGCAGCAAAAGTAATTGGCAAACACAGAATCCGCAAATTTTTATTTAAAAAGAAGGAAAACAGTACTTCAGGCCCTCGATGCCTTACTGCCTCAATGCCTGGTTGCCTCCAGATAAATTATTTTATTATATAATATTTGCTCCTTATTTTCATTGTTCCATATACGGTATCGTACAACCGTAATGGCCTTTGAAAAACCATAACCAATGACTGCAAAACTGCTTGCATTACTCCTATGCATGTCGCTCACGAGGCTGCATGCCCAGCCCCCACAACGATTCGATATAATAATAACAGAACTGCTGCCCGATCCGGCGCCACCCGTAGGCTTACCCAACAATGAGTTCATAGAATTAAAAAATACAACGGCCCATGCCATCAACCTGCGCGGCTGGAAACTGAGCGATGGAACAGCCACAGCTACGATCAATACCAACATCACACTTCAGCCCGATAGCTTCGTGATCATCTGTGCCAATGCAGCTGTTCCTTTGTATACCTCCTGGGGAACTACAATAGGCGTTACTAATTTTCCTGCTCTTAACAACGACGCCGATATCATAACCCTGTATGCACCCGAAGGCAATGCCATACACACAGTTGCTTATACAGATCAATGGTATGAGAACGCAGTTAAAGCAGGAGGAGGATGGACATTGGAAATGATAGACACCCGCAACCCTTGCACAGGAGCTGGCAACTGGAAAGCTGCAACAGATGATCGTGGCGGAACACCCGGCAGGCAAAACTCCATCAGCGCAAGTAACCCGGATGAAATGCCACCTGCATTAGCGGGCACTTTTACAATTGATAGCCTTACGATCGTAGCCGTTTTTGATGAATCACTGGACAGTGTAAGCGGGGCTATAGCCAATCATTATTCATTCAGCCATGCGATTGGGAACCCTTTTTCGGCAACACCACAAGCCCCTTTGTTTAAGGAGGTGGTGCTTAAATTGCCCACGGCTATCAACAAAAATCAAGTGTACCAGCTTATTGTAAAGGATGTAACCGATTGCTCCGGCAATACCATTGGCATGATGAACAGCACAAAGGTGGGGCTACCGGTACCTGCAGACACCCATGATATCATTATTAATGAATTGTTATTTAATCCGCCAACAGGTGGCACAGATTATGCAGAGTTGTACAATCGCAGCAACAAAACGATCGACTTAAAACAATTGTACATCGCCAATCGTTCTGCTGCGGGTGCATTAGCGGGTATTCAACAAGTCTCAGCCACATCCCGGTTATTCTTTCCCGGCGAATACATGGCCCTGACCGAAGACACCCGCTGGTTGCAGCAGCAATACCTCATCAAAGAGCCGGCTGTTGTAACACAACAAGTATCATCCCTGCCTTCTATGCCAGATGATAAAGGAACAGTAGTCATTACAAATGCACAGGGAACGGTAGTAGATGAGGTCCGCTACGATCACAAGTGGCACTTTGCACTGATCAGCAATGAAGACGGCGTTGCCCTGGAAAGAATAGATTACAGTAAGCCAACACAGGATAGCCACAACTGGATGTCGGCGGCAGCTACAGCAAACTTTGGAACACCGGGCTATCGCAACTCACAGTTCAGGGCCGACCTGCAACCCAAAGGAATGGTGACTGTTACACCATCTTTGTTTTCGCCGGACAATGACGCGGTAGACGACCTCGTAAATATCCAATACCAGATGACAGAGCCAGGCTATGTTGCCAACATCACCATCTTTGATGCGGCAGGAATACCTGTCCGTCATCTTACCAGAAGTGCTACACTTGGATTACAAGGCACATTTCGTTGGGATGGGTTGGACAATAACCGGCGCAGGCTGCCCATAGGCATCTATGTAATATTTACAGAACTGTTTAATTTGCAAGGCAAAATAAAAAAGTTCAGGAATAGTGTAACATTGGCACGAAGATTCTAACTAACATAAAAACTAAAATCACCTTTTACATGAAAAAGACGTTCATTACCATTGCAACTGTATCCACCATCACCTTATTCTCCTGCAAAGACAAAACAAAACAAGCTGACGGAGAGACAAAGCCCGCTGCAGAGCAAACCACGTCGAATGCAGAAACTACACCTGCAACCAATGAACCCAAAACCTATAAAGTAACATTTGCTCCCGACACGGTTTACCTCGGCAAAAACAAAGAAGCATTTGTAAAAATTAAGAATGCAAAAGCAGTAGCCTTACAAAACCCCGATGGTAAATCAGAAGGCACAGAATTGACATTTGACCTCGATGTAACCAACAAAAATGCAGTAGGCGGTAATAACCTGTTCTTCAGAACAGACAACTTCAGGCTGCAACTGGACAATGGCAACAGCATTACCGAGCACAACGGTAATTCAAGTGGCGTAGACGCAGAGTCAACAAAAGAACTGACAGGCATCACTTATAAGATACCTGCAGATGCTAAGCCCAAAACACTTAACCTGTTCCACGATGGTACCCGCGTTAGCGTAGCAGTAACCCTCGAATAACCAGGTATAACATAATCAAAAAGCGAAGGGCTGTCATTCAAAATGGCAGCCCTTCGCTTTTATCTATTAATTCGTGTAATTCGAATCGAATTCGTGTTATTAGTGCGTCAGCTCGATATCGAAGTTCACCAGATTCACGAATTGTTGGATACGCGCTTCGATGTCAGCCTGTGTGATCTCTTTCAATCTTTGCGGACCAAACTTCTCTACACAGAAAGAAGCCATAGCCGAGCCAACGATGATGGCAGTTTTCATATTCTCGAAAGAGATGTCTTTGGTGCGGGCGATATGACCGATAAAACCTCCGGCGAAAGTGTCACCAGCACCTGTGGGATCGAATACTTCTTCCAGCGGCAATGCAGGAGCAAAGAACACCTGATCGCCATGAAACAACAATGCACCATGCTCACCTTTCTTAATGATGAGGTATTTAGGACCCATGCCCATGATGGTTTTGGCAGCCTTCACCAGGGAAAACTGACCGCTCAACTGGCGGGCTTCGCTGTCATTTACCATGAGAACATCTACAAGCTTCAGTGTTTCTTCCAGTTGCGGCATAGCGATCTCCATCCAGAAGTTCATCGTGTCCATTACGATGAGCTTGGGGCGCTTCTTCAACTGCGTGATCACTTTTTTCTGGATCACCGGGTCGAGGTTACCCAGCATCAGGAACTCTGATCCCTGGTACGATTCAGGAAGTTCAGGATTGAAGTCGAGCAACACGTTCAGGTCAGTCACCAGCGTGTCGCGGGAATTCATATCCATATGATAACGGCCACTCCAGAAGAAAGATTTTTTGTCAGGCACTACTTCAACGCCGTCCAGATCTACACCCCTTTTCTTCAATGCGTCCATTTCTTCCTTCGGAAAATCGTAGCCTACGATAGACACCTGATTGATGGGCTGTACAAAATTGCTGGCCGCATAAGCTACATAAGTAGCTGAACCTCCAATAATCTGGTCGGTTTTACCAAAAGGTGTTTCAATAGCATCAAAGGCCATCGTACCTACAGAGATCAAAGACATAATGTAATTTGAAATTTAGAATGTTTGTAAATTAACAGCGCGCAAACCTACACGAAAATCCGGAGCAAGAGAAGATAACACGTTATTTAATTATGAGATCAGGCCCGCAGTAAGACCCTCCCTGGCAACTGGCCATAAAAACTCCCCAATCCCCTTGCCGATGCCCCGTTAGCCTCAAACCTAAATTATTTATGAGACAATTCAAATATTTGCCCTAACACACGTTAGTTCTTTTTTATTATCTTTGGCTATTTACCGTATTATGGCAAAAATCAAAAGCAACAGGAACAGCACCCGCAAAGAGGTAATCATTGCCGAAGCTGCCAAATTGTTTCGCGAAAAAGGATTCAGCGCAACCTCCATGCGCGATCTGGCAGAACATGTAGGCGTGGAAGCCGCCAGCTTGTATAACCACATTAGTTCCAAAGCAGAAATACTACAGGAGATCTGCTTCAAAGTGGCCAACCAGTTCATGTCCCACATCGACGAAGTAGACAATAGCCAGATGACCGCGATTGCCAAGATCGAAGCCATCCTGCGCTTCCACATCCGGCAGATGGTAGAGCACTATGAAGAAGTGTATGTCAGCGACCGCGAATGGAAGCACCTCACCGAGCCCTATATGCAAAACATGCAAAGCCAGCGGCGTGCTTACCGTCAGCGCATTGCCCAGATCATTACAGACGGTATCCGGAAAGGAGAAGTCAAAGACATTGACGCACCCACTGCCGTTCTCATTATGCTACATGCCGTGAGCGGTATTGAATCCTGGCACCGTAGCACCAAAAAGATCGAAGGCCATGTGCTGGAAGACAACATGGTGATGATCCTCGTTGAAGGATTGAAAAAATAAGCCGAACTACCGCTTGCATCATAAAACAATACCTTTTGGCCACTCATTTTCACACACTAACGATAGC
>JAGIBF010000051.1:22610-60111 GCA_017744515.1 Niastella sp. | reverse complement strand
AGTATACCTATATATAAGCATCAAAAATGGCCGCAACACCAGCGGCGAGGGCTATTATCTTAAAACTTATCCTGTAGAGCAACGGCCTGATGGCTTTTTTGTTGGTCTACCGGATAGCGGCCTCTTCCACTTTTGGTAGCACTTATTGGCAATTTTTCTTTTGCAGACATACTTCCCCGCATTCGTCGCAACATCAGACCATGTTGTAGATGAAAAAGCTTGTTTTGTAGTCTTTAATCAAGGCTTAATCCGCCGATGATGTTCCGATAACACTGGCGCCCGATTTTTGATGGTATTTTACTAAAATCGGGTCAATGAATTTCTGGGAGCTCCTTGAGGCAATTGATAAAGATGTTTTCACATTCGTAAACGTTGACGCATCAGCGCCATGGCTCGATGGATTCATGAAGTTTCTTCGCAATGCGACTGTGTGGATACCTCTTTATGCTTTCATGTTTTACTGGATCATAAAATCGGGCAGGAAATATGCCTGGCAGTTTATCTTGCTGACCGTCGCTACTTTTGCTCTCAATGATTTTATCAGCGCCAAGATGCTGAAGCCTTGGTTTGAACGCTTAAGGCCTTGTTTTGATCCCGAACTGCAAGGTATTGTACGCAGTCTCGTAGGCTGTGGTGGTCAGTATGGTTTTCCTTCTTCGCATGCCGCCAATCACTTTGGGCTGGCCATGTTCTGGTTCTACTCTATTCAGCTCATCAATGGCAAACGGTGGCATTGGTTGTGGTTGTGGGCTTTTATAATCGGGTATGCCCAGATCTACGTTGGCAAGCATTTCCCCCTGGATATTATCGGAGGCGCCATTATGGGTATCGCAATTGGGTATTTATTGGCGCGAATATTCCAGCTGTGGTGCTTTCCTTCAAAATCCGGCTCTGAATCCGGATTTTCCAAGCTGGCCAAGGGATAGTTTTCTGTTATTTTCTTCTGTGATGAACTTTAAAACTATGATTGTTGTGTAGCTTTTATAACTTCCATTTCCAATCGAATACGTATTATGACTGTATTACCGGTGCTCCCCGCGCCTGAAAAAAAATGGCTGCAGTTTTTTATTGGGCTGGCTGTTTTCGTGAATTTCAGCGGTTTATTTGTAACACTTATGGCTCCTGATGCTGCAGTATATGCGGCTATCTCGAAGAATATGCTGCTGCGCAATGATTATTTTGAGCTTTATCTCGAAGGTGGCGACTGGCTCGACAAACCTCACTTTCCTTTCTGGGTAACGGCTTTCTTCTTCAAGTTATTTGGTGTTCATACCTGGTCATATAAACTGCCTGGTATCTTGTTTGTGCTGATGGGCGCCTGGTATACATATCGCTTTGCCCGGGAAAAGTTTAATGAAACGGTGGCGTTGTGGTCGGTGTTCATTTTTCTTACAGCAGAGCATATCATCTTATCCAGTAATGACGTACGTGCAGAACCTTTTCTTTCAGGCCTGATCATCGCTGGTATTTATCATTTTTTTAAAGCGACCGAGGCGCGGTGGTTTGGCCACCTTGTAGCGGGTAGCCTGTTTGCCGCCTGCGCAGCCATGACAAAAGGGATTTTCACGCTCATTCCTATTGGTGGCGCGGTGGTAGTGCACCTGGCGCTATGCAGGCAATGGAAGCAGCTATTTAACCTGAAATGGGCTTTGGCCATTATCCTGACGCTTATATTCCTGTTCCCTGAACTGTATAGTCTTTGGTACCAGTTTGATGCGCATCCGGAAAAAGTTGTATTTGGGCAGACAGGTGTTTCAGGTATTCGTTTCTTTTTCTGGGACAGCCAGTTTGGCCGTTTTATGAACACCGGCCCTATTAAAGGCAACGGTGATCTTTTCTTCTTTGTGCACACGTTGTTGTGGGCTTTCCTTCCCTGGTCGTTACTGATGTATTATGCTTTATTCAGGAAAATCAGGAGTATCTGGAAGAGAGATGTTGCCACACCCCTGGAGTTTTACACTTTGGGAGGCAGCCTGCTGATATTACTGGTGTTCTCTGTTTCCAAATTCCAGTTGCCACACTACGCCAATATCATCTTCCCCTTGCTGGCCATCATCACGGCTCAGTATCTCTCTTTATTATCCAAAAGGTTAATAAAATTCTTTACTGTTACGCAATACATTATCCTGGTAGTAGCTGTATTGCTCGTGATTCTCCTACAAGTATTTTATCAACCGGCCACTCCCTCCTGGGTGTTGATCGTTATTATCGTGGCATTGTTTATTTTAATGCTTTTCCTGCCCCGATGGTTACAAACCACCAGGTTTAGCCTGTTGCTTTATCGTTGTGGACTGGCTATTTTTATTGTCAACCTCTATCTTAACTGGGTGTTTTATCCCGATCTGTTGCATTATCAAACAGGTAGTGAGGCAGCCTTTTACCTGAATAAAAATATTCCCGACAGCAGCATCACCAATCTTGATCCTCATACTAATGCATTGGAGTTTTATGTAAACAATCCTTATATTAAAAAGGATACAAATATTGTAAAGGCTTCCAATCCCCGTTCGCAACATGGTTTGTGGTATGTGTCGCAGGAGGAACTGGAGCTGATGAAGAATTATAACTACCATTATGAAGTGGTGAAGGAATGGGATTATTATCCTGTAACACGTCTCACCTTGCCTTTCGTCAATAAGAGTACACGCGCCAAAGCGATGAAGAAAAGATATATCATCCGGGTAATTCCTTATTGAATTCCTTGTTCTGTGAGGTATTGACGCAGGCGCGTTTCTACCCAGACAGGAGAGATGCCTGTGATGCAAGGCCGCGTGACGCAAGTTGTTTTGCGATGATTGGCAGCGCTCACGCAGGGCGAACAGGGCAATCCAAGATAAAATGGTTCTGAGTTGCCCAGGGAGCCATACAGCGCAGGCGTTTCAGGTCCAAACAAAACAAATACTTTCAGGGGTGTTACCGATGCAAAGTGTGCAGGTCCCGAATCATTGGTAAGCATAAAGGTGCTAAGTGTGTATAACGGCACCAGCTCTTCAAACAGAAAAGTTCCTGCCGAGTTGACGCATCTCTTATGGCCTACCATATCCACGACTTTCTGCACATATTCTTTTTCGGAAGGAGCACCGGTGGCTACAATCAACACATTATCAAAAGTAGTGAGCAGAGCCCGTGCCACTGCTGCAAAGTTTTCCTGCTGCCACCTGCGCTGGGGCAACAGGTCGGACGCATTGGCATTAAACAATAAGATCGCTTCTCCTTTCCAATCAGGGTATAAGCCTTTTATTTTTTCCTGTACAGGTGTAAGTGTATGAGCAGGCACTTCAGCCTGCACAAGCTTTATGTCTTCCCTGGTTACGACTTGCGTAGCGTAAGGATTTGTAAAATGTCCCAAGGCTTTATTGATGAGGGAAATAAAATTAACTGCTATGTGTACGTGGGAGTTGTAACGTACAGGCTGGTTAATGACATTGAACCTGTGCAGTCCTTCATCATGGAAACTGGCAAAGCCAATCCGGTGGCGTGCACCACTGAAAAAGCCCAGCATAGCTGTAAAGCGGGAAAACAGTTCCAAATCGATCACCGTGGTTATCTTTTTCGACCAGCACCACGACATGAAACGGAGCACATCTTTGAAAAGGGTGAACAGGTTGGCGGCATCCATCACAAAAATATTCTCAGCAGGAACTGTGTTGAGGATCTTAAGGCTTTTTACGTTGCTCTTGAAAATAACAAAGTAGATGTCTGAAGGGCCTTCCTGCTTCAATTTGCGCATAGCCGGATCGGCAATTACAGCACTGCCCATTTCCGATAGTTCAATAAATAATACACGGCGGGTATCAGGCTTTGCTCTCCGTCCCCCACGCAGTACATCAACTATATAAACAAAAGGACTGATCAAAAAACACAAGAGTACTCCGACTTTTGTGTCGATCATGCGCATTGTATCTACCTTCATAGCAACAGCCTATAAATCAGGCAGCCTATGCTGCCCACATTAATAAAAACGGCGAAGTTAGTGTACCCACTTACCGTGAGATTGACAGGCAAGATTATGAGATTATTATCATTTGAGACGCTGTTACTACATGATACTGCATTAAAAAACGATTAATGATCGGCGATCACTTCTTTTTCTATTTCCAGTTTGATCATGGGTGCAACATGATAATAAGCTGCAATGGACTCATTGATCATGGGAAGTATCTCTGACAATTGTTTCTGTGTGCGTGCATTCATTTCAATGGTGGTCATTTTTCCATGCAGGTCTTTCACTTGTATAATGCCGAGGCTGCTTTTCAGCTTGTGGGCCAATTCAAATACCGCATCCCAATCTTCTTTGATGGCCAATTGTTTCAACTCTTCGAGCCCCGATGGAACGGTGGTCTCGAATACTTTATAAATTTCCCTGATAACGTTGTTGTCGTTCAATTGTAGCAATATAGAGATGTCAAAGGCCGGATGGTCGACAATTGTTGCCACCGGCTGCAAGCTCAGTTCTTCTTCTTTGCGGTTCAGGAGATACTTTTCGAGGCAGCGGCGCAACTCTTCCGGAGCAAAGGGTTTGGCCACATAATCATTGGCCCCAATTTGCAGGCAACGCTGTCTTTCGTTGCGCAACACACTGGCCGTTAATACGACGATGGGGACAGTGAGTCTCAACTGCCGGCGGATATAATCGGTAGCCTGGAAGCCATCCATCAACGGCATGTGGAGGTCCATCATAATAAGATCTGTCTTGTTCTTCTCCAGCCAGCGCACGGCTTCTTTGCCATTTTCCGTTACCGTAACGGAAAGCTTATACCGCTCCAGATTATATTGCAATACCCGCTGGTTCACATCATTGTCTTCTACAATGAGCACGTGCCTGCCGGAATAATCTTCGAGGTCTTCGAGCTGTACGATTGTTTTTACATTACCACGCACGACGTCTTCCTCTGTGCTAAGGCCGTATGGAAGCAACACCGTGAAGGTGGTGCCGGCGCCGGATTTACTGGCAACATGCACACTGCCTCGCTGTAATTCCACCAATCGCCTGGTAATGGCCAAACCGAGGCCTGTGCCTCCAAACCGGCGTGTTGTATCAGAAGATGCCTGTGAGAAGCTTTCGAAGATGAGGTTTACTTGTTTTTCATCGATACCAATGCCTGAATCACTTACCTGCAGGCAAAGGATCACTTGTTTATCTTCCTGCTCCTGCACATTTATTTCGAGGGTCACATATCCTTTCTCGGTAAACTTGAGGGCATTGCTCAACAGGTTGGTCAGTATCTGACCCAGGCGGTGGGGATCGCCCACAAGGTGCAAGGGTACTGAAGGATGCAGGAGTGTAGAAAAGCTCAGGTCTTTTTGTTCGGCTTTTAGCCTGAAAACCGCGCTCAATGACTTGATAATATCTCCAAGGCTGAATGGTATTTTCTCGATACTGATCTTTCCTGCTTTGATCTTCGACAGATCAAGGATATCATTGATCAGCACCAGCAGGTTATCGCTCGACTGCTTGATCATTTGTACATATTCCTGCTGATGGGGCTGGAGCGGGGTTTGCGCAAGGAGTCCCGTCATGCCAATGATGCCATTCATGGGTGTGCGTATCTCATGGCTCATATTGGCCAGGAATTGTTCCTGCAGGGTTTCGGCAGTCTCCGCTTTCTGGCGGGCAGCTATCAGTTCCTGCCGCGATTTTACCATGTCGGTAATGTCTTTCATAAAGCCACTTACTCCGAGAAGTTGATTGTCCTTATCAAACAACGGGAATTTAATAGTGAGCAGGTGGCGGGGGCCTCCGGGCAGGTATAATACATCTTCCAACTCTACCGGCTTGCGGGTTTCAATTACCTGTTTATCGGCAACGTTGTACCGCTCGGCGGCGTGCTTGTTGGCCTGCACATCGTGCACCGTTTTCCCAATGATCATATCGTCGGAGAGGCCAAATACTTCTCTGCATTGCTTGTTGGTAAGAAGGTAGCGGCCTTCGAGGTCTTTTACGTAAATGATCAGCGGCGCATTGTCCAGAATGGCCTGGATGCGGTATTGGTATTCCTTTTGTTCGTCTTCGATCTTTTGCAGCTTTTGCCGCACCAGCTCCTGTTCGGTTATATCTTTTACCACACATTGAAAGCCCTGTACCCAACCGTCTTTTTCGAGCAGGATAACATCTTGTTCTACCCAACGGATACCATTGTTCTTAAACCGGATGGGAAATACCATGGTGGTTTCGCGGGTACGATCGAGGAATTGCTGCTGGTATACGGCTGCGACCTTTGGTATCCATTCCTCAGGTATGAGTGCTGAAAAATGCTTGCCCAACATTTCCTCGGGAGTATATCCTGTCAATGCTTCTACCTGTTTGCTGATGAAGGTGAAGTTGCCATTGATATCAGCGGTATAAGTGATGACGCCGGCATTTTCTATGAATTGCCGGTATTTGACCTCACTCTTTTGCAGCTCGTCCTCTACCTTGTGGCGCTTCATAATATCATTGTTGAGGCGATACAACAGGAAGGCGATAAAGACGAGGACAGCGAGTGCGCCGATGATAGCTGTTTGTAAGGACTTGCGACTTACTTCCTGGCTTTTAAACGTTCTGGCAGAGAGCAGGTCGTTTTCACTGGCTTTCATATTGGCCAGGGCAATGGAGAAACTATCCATTAGTCTTTTCCCCCGAAGGCTGGCGATGAGCTGTACTCCCTGGGCAGGAGCTTGCCTGCTTGCCTGAATAACTTCCTGCTGGAAAGCCATCTTTGCAGCAACCTGTTTTTTGAGGTGCTGCAGGCGGGTATATTGTGCCGGGTTATCAACTACAAGCCGGGTAAGACGATCGAGACTGGTCAGCAGGGTTGTGTTGTGCCCAGGGAAGCCGGCAATAAAGGTTTCATTACCTGTAGCGGCATATCCCCGAACCGCTGATTCTTCTTCGGTAACGAGGGCTTGCACCTGGTCGAGGGCTTTGATGACATCGTTGGAGTGGGTGAGCCATAGTTGAGATTCCTGGGCACGGAAGCGATCTTTCCAGGACGACCAGATAAAGAAGGATACCCCAGCCAGTACGATGAACAGTACAAATAATATAGGCATGTATGTCTTCATGGACATTGCGTATCAGAGTTATGTAAGGTTTTTACCGGCGGGGGTTCAAATAGTAAGTTACTATAATTTGTATTGCAAGGGGTTGAAAATATCTATGTAACCTGGCGGTTATAAGGCATAAATATTTCTTATAGAAAATTTGCTGTAGCGTATCAATGAAATCCAAAAATCCCTATTTTTGCAACCCCTTAGGGGATATGATGTGGAAAGGCCGGTTAACGACCTGACAATCAGACCCAGAAAAGGGGCCGCCAGGAGCCTGAAAAGGTCATTTTGGCAAACATATTCCTCCTTAGCTCAGTTGGTTAGAGCATCTGACTGTTAATCAGAGGGTCTCAGGTTCAAGTCCTGAAGGGGGAGCTGAAAATAGAATGAAAAAAGCCGCGCTAAGCGCGGCTTTTTTCATTCTATTTTGTAATTATATCCAACTCCGCATACCCTACTGCATTGTTATTCTGTGTCTTCTTCGTTGCCCGCAGCCCGATATACCGCGCTTTTACTTCATCAAAAGTTTTCATTGCCACAACGGGATGTTCTTGAAGATAGAAAAATTCTCCTTCACCCAGCAGTTGCCATGTTTCATTGTGTGATATGTAAAACTGGTAGTTAGTAGCCGTTGATGCCACGCGGTAGATATGTAAGAATTCCAGATTAGACGAAAAATACCTAACAAAACTTGAGACAAAACGCACAACGACCAATTGTGGAGTGTTGTCGGAAACATGGTACATTAGATGGCCTCAGCACAATCGTTAGCACTTCGGGTTATTCATTTTATTAATACCCTTTCAATTTATAAATCAATCTTTATGATTCGTTATCTAACAGCTTGCGTTAAGTCATTCATTTTAGCATTTACGCTACTGATTTTGTCTGCAGCCGCCATGGCACAAGACGGCACCATTTATCCTTTAGCAGCTCCTCAAGAGCCAAATGCCATATTGCTCGGCACTGGCGGTGTCGAGAATCAGCCAGCCACTGAATCCTGGTTTCGTCAGTGGGGCGATCCTATGGCACGCAACATTACTGTAGCGACGCTTACTCCTTTCTTACCTAAACCAGGAAAGGGAAATGGCGCGGCGGTGATCGTTGCACCTGGCGGCGGCTACCGGTGGCTATCGATGGGCAATGAAGGCTGGGAAGTGGCGCAGGCACTTGCAGATAAGGGCATTGCCGCCTTTGTGTTGAAATACCGGCTTTTCCCGACTCCACCTGCGCTCGATGATTTCAAAGCCTGGATGAATCGCCCCCGCACGGCTCCCCCGGCCTCTTCCGATACATCAAAAAAAGCGACACCACCAAGTCCGCCACAAATGGACCTGTCCAACCAGTTAGCAGACGCTGAGGCTGCCTATGCCATGATCCTGAAACGTTCTAAAGAGTGGGGTGTAGATACCAGCAGAATTGGCATGATTGGTTTTTCAGCCGGAGCCGGCCTTACGATGCATTCAACACTTCATTCAAAAACGATGAAGCTGGCTTTCATCGGACCTATTTATGGCGGAATGGGTCCGGTAGAGGTGCCTAAGAATGCTCCTCCCATGTTCAATGTTATTGCCTCTGATGACTTTCTTTTTGGTGGCCAAACGGGTTTGATACAATCCTGGTTCAAAGCGGGCAGGCCAGTTGAATTTCACCTTTACCAAAATGGTGGTCATGGTTTTGGCCTGGGAAATCCCGACAGAACCAGTAACCGCTGGTTTGATGCTTTCATTTACTGGCTGGAGGTTAACCGTTTTCTCAAAAAGTCCAGCTAATGCGATAAAAGAATAAAATCGGCTATAGCAAGAGCGCATAATGTCGAAGGGTTCAGGTTATCTGAACCCTTTGTCGTTTTGGACCGATCGGGGCCTACTTATAAATGCTACTTAAAAAATCATCGATCAGCTTCAACACTTCATCAAAGTTTGTTTCCAGCACCCAGTGGCTGCCATCGACAATATGAACCTGAGCGTTAGGTAAATCCCGCTTGTAACATACAGCCTCTCCCACATTGAAAAACGGATCATGTTTTCCCCAGATAACAAGGGCTGGTGGTTGATGAACACGGAAATACTCCTGAAAGACGGGGAACATTTTCATGTGATTCCTATAATCGCAATTCAGCTCATATTGCATATCGATATTTCCCGGCCTTTTCATAGAATCCCAATCAAGCATCCACAATTCAGGGCTTATTGTTGATAGCAATTCTTTAGACACTCCTGCAGTATATTGCCATTTCACGCCTTCCTCGCTTAGGAATGCATATAGTTTTTTCTTTTTTTCAGGGGTAGGGTTTTCCCAATATGCTCTCATTTCATCCCATATCTTTTTAACGCCTTCTTCGTATGCGTTGCCGTTTTGGACAATTATGCTCCTGATCTTTTCGGGATGGCTCACGCACAGGCGAAGACCGACAGGCGCCCCGTAGTCGTGCAAATAGATGGTGAATGATTGCAGCTTTATCGCATCTGTAAACTTGTTGATATAAGCCGATATGTTGCTGAATGTGTATTCGAATTGATCTTTATCTGGAAAAGCGCTGAATCCAAATCCCGGGAAATCCGGCGCAATCAGGTGAAACCTGTCTGCCAAAGCCGTCATCAGGTTTTTAAACATTATGGACGAGGTTGGAAAGCCTGGTAACAATAACACGGATGGATTTATCTTATCGCCAGCTTCCCGATAGAAAATATCGATACCGTCAACTTTAATCGTTCTGTTGAAAATTTGTCTGCCCATGTTGGTATGCCATCAAAGACTGTGCCCCTGATCGTTAGTATGTCACCTCAGATAATTAATCATTTAGCAGGCTATGTGAGGGGCCCTTTTTAGCTTTCTGCCAGAAGAGCAACGCTATCCCCAAACAGCTGCCTTTCTAAAATAAATTTGCGCAACCGATCGGCTGCATGTATATTTGCAACCGAACGGCTTCTTATTTATTATTTATGAGACGAGACATTTTTCAAGCTATAGCAGACCCCACCCGACGAGCGATCCTCGTTCTGATCGCGGTGCAGTCCATGACCCCGAACGCCATTGCGGAGCATTTCGACATCACCCGCCAGTCTATTTCGAAGCACCTGCGCATCCTGTCCGAATGCGACCTGGTGGCCCCAAAGCAGGATGGCCGGGAGATCTTCTATGAACTAAAAATCGATAAACTGAAAGAGATCGATGTCTGGCTCGACCAGTTCCGGAAGATCATGGAAGAGCAGTTCCTACAACTGGATCAGGTATTGAATAACTTAAAAAATAAGAACAAATGAACTTGCTATTTGACTTCACCGTTGACAAAGCAGCGCAAACCGTATACATAACGAGAGAATTCGATGCTGACCTGTCGCTGGTATGGGATGCATTTACCACAGCAGAGATCCTTGACCAATGGGTAGCTCCTAAACCCTATATGTCAAAAACAAAAGTTATGGACTTCAGGGTGGGTGGACGAAGATTTTATGCGATGGTAAGTCCCGATGGACAAGAGCGTTGGGCAATTCAGAAATACACTTCCATCAGCCCCAAGACCAATTTTAAAATGTTTAACGCTTTCGCGGACAAAGATGAAAACCCCGAATTGCCGGGTTCTGAATGGGATTACACTTTTAGCGAAGAGAACGGAAAGACAATAGTGCGTATTACTATTTATAATGAATCGCTTGCGCGGATGGAGAAGATGATTGAAATGGGCTTCACAGAAGGATTTAAGATGTCAATGACTAATCTGGAAAACGTGTTGAAGACTTTATCGCAAAAATGATTCCCGTTTAACAACTTAAAAAATAAACATTATGGCACAGATCAATCCTCATGTTAATTTCAACGGAAATGCCGAAGAAGCATTTACCTTTTACAAATCCGTATTTGGCGGAGAGTTTTCAAAGATCATCCGTTTCAAAGACCTTGCAGGTCCTGAATTCCCGGTAGCAGCAAAAGAAGAAAATAAAATTATGCATATTACTTTGCCGATCGGTAAAGGCAGCATGTTGATGGCTAATGATGTTCCGGAAATTATGGGAAGAACGAACGAAAATGAAAACAGAAGTAAAATTGTAGTAAGTGCTGAAAGTAAAGGAGAAGCAGACAAAATATTTAACGGGCTTTCTGTGGGAGGACAAATAGAAGGGCCTATTGGCGATAGTCCCTGGGGTTCCTATTTTGGCTGTTTTAGAGACAAATACGGTATTGAATGGATCGTGGAGTTTGATCCAAACAATAAAGGCTAATTATAGCCGGCGAAAGGGCCTCTGCGTTTATGGCTTTCTTTCTTACCTTAGACTTCTAACAAAGTGGCATTCATGGCAGTAACAGGAGCAGGCATGGCTGACAATACCGGCTTACCCGAAGCCCGATCTCCTGTTGTCAGTATGTACCACGTTCTTCGCCGGTTGTTTGTTTTGCACAGGCGGTTAAAGCAGCAGGAGCAGTATTGCAAAGATCAAATTCCTGTACTGCTGGCCGAGGTGATGCGCGATACGCAGTATAGTTTTTCCCCGAAAGAAATGCAGCGGATTGCCAAGTACTACCAGCTTTCGCTGAACGTGCTATGCGACAACCTGTACCAGCTCACCGGAAATCAATTAAAAGAAGAAGAACATAAAAGGATCATCCTGTTAAGTGTTTTCATGCCGCTGGTCGATGACCTGTATGATGACCAACTGCTGAACCACGAACAAATTATCTCACTGATTACAGCACCGGAGGCGTACAACCCGGTAAATACCGCAGATCATGTGGTGAAGTCGTTGTACCTGGGGTTGTTGCGCCTTACGCCAAGGCGGCAATTGTTTATAGAATACCTGCAAGCGGGTTGTAACTGGGAGAATGAGTCGTTGAAGCAGCTGAATGAAAACATAACAGAGCCGGACCTTTACCAGATCACTTATAACAAGAGTTATTACAGCCTGCTGTTGTTTTACGCTATATTGGATCATTATCCATCACAGGAGATACACCAACTGCTTTATCCGGCGGCTGGCCTGATGCAGCTTACCAATGATGCTTTCGACGTATGGAAGGATGTACATAATGGCTTGTATACGCTGCCCAACCTGTACCGGAATTTTGAACAGCTACAGCAATTATTCCTTTCAGAGATCGCTTCTATCAACCGCCAATTATCGCAATTGAATTATCCCGTAAAGGCCCGGCAAAACTATGCGATCACGATTCATGCGTTGAATGCGATGGGGTGGATGTCACTGGAGCAGTTGAAAAGGGTTACGGCCGATGTTTCAACGATTGAGGAATTAAAGACGTTAAGCCGGCAGGAGCTGGTTTGTGACATGGACGCCCTGCGACAATACATGAAGTGGATAAAGCTAACCCGGCGGTTTACCAATCATTATGACGCTGCTTCTTTCGATAGTATTCACCGGTATCAACCAAAGCAGGAACATGCGCTCACTTCCTAATGGGTCTCGTATTATAAAAACTTAGGTGAGTCCATATCGAGGTCGCCAGTGTCCGGCCACTTTCCTTCGGGCATACTCAATTTGCCATGTGGCCAGCACTTCCAATCAGGTTTAATCTGCGTAGCGGTAACCAGGTTATCCAACACTACTTCCAAATCGCTCAGGCGCCACACATCTTCATTGGGATCGTCTTCTTTTCCTACAGAGGCTGCGATTGCCTCCTGACCAGTGCGGGATAACACTATTGTTGAACAGGGCGGGCTCCAGCACCCCAAGCCTGCAAAGGCGAAATGAAGGCGCGCCGCTACGTCAGTGCCACCTACGGAATCCATAGTTATCGCACAGCTTACAGGTTTTCCGAAAAGAGCAGGTGCATTTTCGAAGGCAGTCATGACTTCTAAAAAACGTTGGAGCGGCGAACCCCAGCTATTCCAATAAGTACCTGTGGTCACAAAAAAGCCACTGGAGCTATTCAGTAAATCATACACCCCGGCAATACTACTTTTCAGCTGTGATAAAGTAAGTATAGATGATGAGACATTGTGTTTTTGCTTCAAATACGATGCTGCCTGTTGAACTATTGCACCAGCGTTGCCCAACTCTCCTCTTATAGAGCCATTAATGAGGAGGATGTTTTTATTGTTCTCCATTTGATGCGCCTTGCACTTTTCAGGCAAATGTAGTTTATCTCCTTTATTGCGCTTTCCATGGGGCACTGAAACGATAACTGCCGGAACCCACCTTCAGCACTACGTATTCTTTTTCCTGGCCAGCCACCTGGATGTCTTTGGATGCTGTTAATGCATTGCCACTTTCTGTTATTTCACTGGCCGCCGCTGCAGGCATGTAGATCGTTGCCGTTGTGTTGACAGGTACTTCTACTTCCAATGTCAGCTGGCCGTTTTCGGTCTTCCAGCCTGAAGATAATTTTCCGTAGCGGGTTATGTAGCTGGCTGCCGCCTGTGTAAATGCTTTACCGATATGGGGCTTGATGGTGATCTTTTTATACCCTACGGCGCCTTCTTCGGTATCGAGGCCAACCATTACGCGGTACATCCAATCGCCGATGGCTCCGTATGCATAGTGGTTGAAGGAGTTCATGCCAGGTGTTTGAAAGGAACCGTCTGTCTTCTGACCATCCCAACGCTCCCAGATGGTGGTGGCACCCATCTTCACCGGATACAGCCAGGAAGGATAGGTTTCCTGGAGCAGCAGGGTATAGGCCATATCCGAGTGACCGAATCGGCTGAGCACATGACAGAGATAAGGTGTGCCCAGGAAGCCGGTAGTCAGGTGATTGCCGTATTGTTTGATATTGTTCACCAGCCTGTCTGCCGCCTGTTGCCGCAAGGCTTCCGGCAGCATATCGAATTGCAGGGCCAGCACGTAGGAGGTTTGCGTGTTGCTCACTGTAGTGCCATTCGGTGTAGTATATTCTTTTACGAAAGCATCTTTGACCTTTGCCAGCAGGGCCGTGTAAGTGGCAACGTCTTCTGTTTTACCCAACACGGTAGCCGCCTTGATCAACAGTTGTGTGGAGTAAGCATAAAAGCATTGGGCGATCAGGTATTTGTTGGTAATGGCTGAGCGGCCATCCGGGTCATCGCCAAGGCTGTAAAACAACCAATCGCCAAAGTGAGAGCCTTTATTCCACAGGTTGTTGGTGCTTTGGCTCGTCATATAGCCAACCCAGGCTTTCATAGAGGGGTATTGGTTTTCCAGTATCCTTTTATCACCATAAGCCAGGTACATGTTCCAGGGTATGATGGTAGATACATCTGCCCAACCAGCACTGCCACCATCCTTACCACCTAATACATTCGGCACAACATGTGGTACTGCACCGCTGGCAAACTGATCTGCTGCCACATCTTTCATCCACTTGCTGAAGAAATTATCTACGTCACGCAGGAAGGAAGCCGTGCGGAAAAACACTTGTGCATCTCCTGTCCAGCCAAGGCGTTCATCTCGTTGCGGGCAATCGGTGGGCACATCGAGGAAGTTGCCTTTCAATCCCCACTCGATATTGTGTTGCAGCTGGTTGATCATCTTATTGGATGAAGTAAAACTGCCTATCGGTTTAATATCAGAGTAAAGGGCAACGGCTGTAAAGTTTTCAGGTTTCAGTTCGCCGGGATAGCCTTCTACTTTCAGAAAGCGGAAGCCATGCCAGGTAAAGTTTGGTTCAAAAGTTTCTTCGCCGCCGCCTTTTAAAATGTAGTTGTCTTCGGCTTTTGCTTTACGGAGGTTGGTGATGTAAAAATTTCCGGCTTTGTCCAATACTTCGGCATGGGAAAGCGTGATCTTATCTCCAGCTTTTCCATTTGCTTTGAGCACTACCCATCCCACCAGGTTCTGACCGAAGTCGATCACCTGCTCGCCCGCTGGTGTTTTGAAAATACGCACGGGTTTAAAGGTTTCGTGTTTCTTCACCAGCTCGTTGTAGGTGGCTATCAACACGTCTTTAGAAAAATCCGCTTTCTTTACGCCACTCCATGTTTTATCGTCGTAGCCGGCGACAGCCCATCCTTTCTTTTCCAGCCGGGCGTCGATGGTTTCTCCATGATAGATTTCTGCATAGCGGATAGCGCCGGTGGAAGACTTCCAGCTTTCATCGGTTATGATGTTTTCAGTAGTACCATCTGTGTAAGTAATATTCAATTGAAACAGCAGGGCGATATCTTTTCCATACAGGTCTTTGCGTCCCTCCCAAACAAGGTTGCCACGGTACCAGCCATTGGCAAGGGTTACGCCGATGGCATTGTTACCGGTTTTAACCAGATCGGTCACGTCATATACCTGGTATTGTAATCGTTTATTATAACTCGTCCAGCCGGGCGTGAGGTACGCGTCTCCTACTTTCTTTCCATTGATCTGTGCTTCGTACAGGCCATGTGCTGTGACGTAGGCCGTTGCTGATTTGATCTTTTTCTTACTGCTAAACTCTTTACGGAACAAGGGTGAGGCTCTGAGACTGTCCTCTTCAAAACCTGGCACTATCCATTGGGCAGTCCAATCAGATGGTTTCAGCAAAGCCATTTGCCAGAAGGCAGGTGTACTCCAGGCAGAAGTCTGCCCGGTATTGTCCCATACCCGTACCTGCCAATAGTAGCGTTTTCCGGAGCTTAACGTTTCGCCATCGTAAGGCACCAGAATCGATTGATCGGAAGTGACTTTACCTGTAGTCCAGGCGCTCTTGCCACGGGCAAGTTCTTTGGGATCGCTGCCTACTCTTAACTCATAGGCTGTTTGCAACACGTTCCGCTTAGTGGAGACCAGTTGCCAGCTAAAGTGGGGCTTTGTGATGTCGAGGCCAATGGGGTTGTTTAGGTTTTCGGTGGCGAGGTTTTGTACCTGTACTTGCGCCATAGACAATGAGATACCAGCTGCAAATGCAGTCATAACGGCAATGAATTTCTTCATATAGCTTGTAATGTTCTTAAGTTACCAATTCTTAGCAAAGCATTGGTTTCGAATATACAGAGCCTGTACAAGCTGGCTATCCTGCCGTATCCTGCATTAAACAGATCAACTTACAGGGATATTTTCCAATTCTTTCTTTAACGCTGCTATGGCTTCAGCGTATCCGGCATGGCTTCTTAGTGTTTTGGCCGAAGGATCGGCTTTGATGATCTTACGTAATATATTGGGCTGTTGTTTGCCTTCCGGAGTCACTTTATAGGCGTCAATGATCAGCCGGGGCTTCTTTTCATCCTGGTGGGTATGGATGTCGAATACATGGTCATTGGTCCGGAACCTTTCTGTGCGGATCAACATCATATCCAGGCTTTTCTCCCGTCCTGCACCTGTTACTATTTCAATCACCTGCACAGTTATCTCCTTATTTGAAGCTTTATCCAGCGGCGGAAGTTTCGTTCGCCCGGGGGCTGTTGTTTTCTTAAAAGGAGTGCCTTGGGGGGGAGCAGATACTTTTTTACCTGCGGCAGGCTTCTTCTTAGCAACTGGTTTCTTTTTAGCAATTGCTTTTTTCTTCGGCGCGGCTTTCTTTTTTCGTGAGGGCATATACTGATTTGTAAAGGGAAAAATAGCTTCCTAAATATAATCATTAGCCGGATGCTTTTCGGTAAACTGCCTGATCTTTTCGATGGTCAAGAACGGCCTCATGTTCGCGTAATACGCGGATTTTCAAGAACCTTCTTCACCTGGAAATAAATTTCAGGAAATGTGAACCTTTTCCTAAATCTGCTCAATCCATGCTTCAGGTATGCTTCAAACATGCTTCTCCCATTGGTAAACACCCCCATTTGAAGCATGGTTGGAGCATGCCTGGCACATAGATGAACGAGAGAAGGGGGTGAAAGCGACTTTGTTGCGGGAAGCATACAAGCAGCAATGTGAATTCTTAATTTTAGAGCATGAAATACATTTCTGTTTTGATTCCTGAGGGGGATATCAGCCTGAGTAATGTGGAGGGTATACACCACATTTTCGCTGAGGTGAACAAAGCTTATGTACGGGCCGGGAAGGCGCCTGCTTTCTCTTTTCAGCTGGTGGGCAAGCAACGGAGTAATCTGATGAAGGAGGATTTCTTCAGTGTTCATACCAAATTCCTGATCACGGAAGATTTCAAGACCGATCTGCTGATCATTCCGGCGTTGCATGGTGATATTTTCAAAAGTATGGAGATCAACAAGGGACTTGTACCCTGGATCGTAGGTCAATATTCGAAGGGGGCTGAGATCATGAGCTTGTGCACCGGAGCTTTCCTGCTGGCTTCTACCGGCTTGTTATCGGGTCATAGCTGTGCTACGCACTGGATACATGCCAATGATTTCAGGGAACGCTTCCCGGATGTGAACATGGTTGATGATAAGATCATGACCGATGAGAGTGGCATTTATACCAGTGGCGCTGCTTACTCTTACCTCAACCTGATCTTGTATTATATCGAGAAGCATACCACGCGTGATATCGCCATTTTGATCGCGAAGATATTTGCGCTGGACATGGGCCGTACGAGCCAATCGCAATTCATCATTTTTCAGGGTTATAAGCACCACAATGATGAGAGTATCCTGAAGGCGCAGGAGTTTATCGAAAGCAAATACCAGGAAAAGATCTCGGTTGATGAGATCGCCACGCATGTGGCGCTGGGCAGAAGGAATTTTGAACGACGCTTCAAGACGGCTACTTCCAACTCTGTTTTTGAGTATATGCAGCGCGTAAAGGTAGAGGTTGCCAAGAAGCAACTGGAAAGCGGCCGGAAAACGGTGAATGAGGTGATGTATGAAACCGGCTACACCGATATCAAGGCTTTCCGCGATGTATTTAAAAAGGTAGTGGGCATGTCGCCGGGTGAATACCGGGACAAGTACAACCGCGCCGTTGCTATTTAACCAGTTTTTGCGCCAGTTCCTTTCTTACCACGGGAGCCACTTGTGTACCGAATAGCTCTATGGCGCGCATCACCTGTTTATGCGGCACGGGGCCTACGCTCATCTGCGCCAGGAAGCGGGTATTTTGAAACAACTCATACTGGTAAAGTATCTTATCGATGATCTGTTGGGGACTTCCTACCAGAAGTGAGCCGCGCGGGCTGCGCATGGCTTCAAATTGTTCGCGCGATAAAGGAGGCCAACCGCGCTCACGCCCAATACGTGTCATGATTGCTGCATAGGAAGGGAAGAATTGGTCAGCAGCCTGCTGGCTATCATCTGCAATAAATACATGGGAGTTGATGCCTACCTGTAATGTATCCGGGTTGTGACCGGCTTGTTTCGCCGTATTGCGGTATAACTGGATAAGCGGTGCAAACCGATGTGGTTCGCCACCAATGATGGCCAATGCCAGTGGCACACCCAGCTTACCAGCTCTTACAATCGATTCAGGCGTACCTCCTACAGCAATCCAGATGGGCAATTTTTGCTGATGGGGACGTGGGTAGACTCCGAGGTTATTGATGGACGGACGATGTTTCCCTTTCCAGGTGATCTTTTCGCTTTCATTCAGCTTCAGTAGCAGATCGAGCTTTTCGGAATATAATTCATCGTAATCTTTCAGGTCGTATCCAAAGAGGGGAAATGATTCTATGAAAGAGCCGCGGCCTGCCATGATCTCGGCACGACCGCCTGATAACAAGTCAACAGTGGCGAAGTCCTGGAATACCCGCACCGGATCGTCGGAGCTTAATACGGTAACAGCACTGGTGAGCTTTATTCTCTTTGTTCTTGCTGCTGCGGCTGCCAGCACAACGGCGGGTGATGAAACGAGATATTCCACCCGGTGGTGCTCGCCTACTGCAAATACATCAAGCCCTACCTGCTCAGTCAGTTCAATTTCCTCCATGAGATCCTGCATTCGTTGGTGAGCACTGATCACTTTTCCTGTCACCGGATCGGGCATGTGGTCTACGAATGTGCAAATACCTAATTCCATATTGCTTGTTTTGAATGGTGCAAAGTTCAGTGTTATAACAATAACAAGTTCATTCGGGTTAGTCTGAGGTGATATACTACGGGGAACCGGCTACAAAGGGGGAGGTTTGAAATAACAAATGGAGTCCCGGGAGACTCCACTTGTTTGTTTTTAAACTATAAGCCGACGATAAACTCGTTATTCCTGCATCATGGGGCTTGCTATTTGCTGATGTTGTCTGATCAGCTGTGCCCGGTATTGCGAAGGGGTCATTCCTTCAAATGCTTTGAACCATTTGGTAAAGTTCGAAGGGTCATAGGTAAGTAGCTGCGCTACGTCTGCCACTGTATACTGCGTATCCTGCAGCAGGCCTTTGGCAATTACCAGTATCTTTTTCTCAAAGTAATAACATGGATGCTTGCCGGTATGTTCTTTAATGACGTTGCTAAAGTGGCCGGGATGAATATACAGGCGCTTTGCAAAGTCTCTCAACTCGTACATAATCTCTGTTCTTCCCTCTACGATGTCTTTCAAGTGTTCATCGATGAGGGTCAGGAAATTTTGAAAGATCTCTTCATTGCGGCTGATCATGTTGGCGGCCTTTCTATTATTAACGAATGAGTATACTTTTTGTTCGTTGCAATTCAAAAATGGCTTAATAAGTTGCTGATTGTTAGACAGTTGCCTTACAACGCCTTTGCTACAAGCAAATAAATAAGACTGCGGGACTGCAAGCCACCGCAGAGCGAAATCTTTCGAAGGGTGAGCCGCCCTTTGAGGGCGACCCACCCTTAAAAGGCTTCGACAGGCTCAGCCTGACATTCAATATTATACTTCTCTTCGCAACACTTCCAGCGGCGGCCTGTTGACCACGCTGCGGCTGTTGAAAATGCCGATGAGAATAGTGAGCAGGGAGATGGCGATGAACAGGATGGCTACGGGCCACCAGTCGGGCGAAAAGCTTGTTTTGAAACTATAGCGTGCCAGTGCCCAGCTACCTACAAGAGACAACAGGATGCCGGTGGCTGCTGCCAGGGCGCCCAGGAAAAAATATTCCAGTGCTGTGATGATGAGGATTTGCCGGCGACTGCCGCCCAGTGTGCGCAGTAATACGCTTTCCTGCATGCGCTGGTATTTGCTGATGAGCACTGATGCGATGAGTACAATTAATCCAGTAATGATGCTGAAGCCTGCCATGAAGCGTATTACAAACCCTATTTGACTGAGCACATCATCCAACACTTTCAGGATAAGATGCAGATCGATGATGGAGATATTGGGATAGTTGCGCACTACAGTTTGCTGGAACCGGGCAGACACTTCCGGTGAAGGCACACGTGTGATGAGCACATGGAACTGTGGTGCAGGTTCCAATACGCCCGGCGGGAATACTACCCGGAAGTTGGTTTGCACGCGTTGCCAATCAACCTTTCGCATGCTTCCGACTACTGTCGGCACCAATGCTCCTTGTACATTGAAGAGTATGCTGTCGCCCATTTTCACATTGATGCGTTGGGCGTATTGTTCTTCCATTGAAATGGGAACTATGTCGCCGGGGTATTTAACGCGGGGGGATAATTTACCGGCAGTGAGCTTTTCAGAATCGGTGAGTGAGTCCCGATAAGTAACCCGAAACTCCCATTCGAATGCACGTTCGGATATTTTGGAATTGGTGTCTTTTTTTACATCGGCTGCTGTTTTCCCATTGATGGCTTCGATGCGCATCGTCACAATGGGTACTTGCTGCAGGATGGGTAACTGGAAATTCTTTGCCAGCAGGGCTACGGAATCTTTCTGGCTGCTTTGGATATCGAACAATACCATGTTGGGCTGACTGCCGCTTCCGGTTAAGCTAACCCGGTTGATGAGTATCGTTTGGATAAAATACAAGGTGCTGATGAACAGGGCACCCAGGCCAATCGTCGTGATCAGGGTAAGTGTTTGGTTGTTGGGACGATACAGGTTGGCAAACCCCTGCCGCCATAGATAACTCCATGAAGAGGGAAAGAATCGACGAACCAGGAACATCAGCAAGCGTGCAATGCCTGCCAGTACCAGGAAAGCAAGGAGTATGCTCACTGTAAAGATGATGGCCTGTATCCAGCTGTGTACCTGCCACCACGTAAATACTACCACGAATGTAAGGATCAGCAGGTATACCAACCACCTGAACGGATCGCGGAAAGAGCGGGCGGGTTCTAATGATAAGCGTAATGTGTAGAGTGGCGACACCTTGCGTACAGAAAGCAACGGCAGCAAGCCAAAGAGTGCGGCAATGATGGCTCCAAGCGCAATGCCTTTGCCAATAGAGGGCCAGGATATGCCGGCTGTTATTTCAATAGGCAGAAAATCTTTCAATACGGAAGGCAGTACCTGTTGTATCAATGTGCCCAGTATAGCGCCGAAGATGGCGCCGATGGTACCGATGCCTACAATCTGGATCAGGTAGATCAGGAATGCCTGCACGGAATTAACGCCCAGACAACGCAGAATGGCAATGGAGCTGATCTTCTCTCTGATGTAAATATGAATGGCGCTCGCTACACCAATGCAACCCAATAAGAGGGCTATAAAACTGATGAGGGTAAGGAACTCGTTCACATCTTCGAATGAGCGGCCCGTATTTCTTTTTCTGTCTTCTACGGTGTCGAAGTCGAGCCCTGCTTTTTCCAATCTTGGCTCGATGTCTTTTATAACTTCAGCAACTTGTGATGACTCGTTGAATTTATAATAGAAGTTGACGCCTATGCGACTACCTTTTTGTACCAGTCCGGTTTGGTCGAGGTATTTGAGTGGGATATATACCGGTGGCGCTACGGTGGTGGAGAGACCCGTGCGGCCGGGTGCTTTGTTGAGCACGCCAGCAATGGCAAAGGTTACTTCGCCGATCTGGATAGAATCGCCTACCTGCGCATTGAATTGCAGCATCAATGTTTTATCTACCAATGCCTGCTGCGCCAGCCGGAATCCTTTGCCTGCTGCTACCGGCGTCGTTTCCAATGCACCATAGTAAGGGAAGTCGCCTTGCAGTGCGCGCACTTGTACCAGGCGGGTGCCGCCACTTTTGGAGAAGTAGATCATAGACGCAAACGTGCGTTCTTCCGAGCGCTGGTCTCCCAATGAATCCAACATGGGACGCATCTTTGGATTGACCGGCTTGTTGCTTTCCACAACAAGGTCGGCGCCTACGAGGGTCTGGGCCTGCTTGTCGATATCCTTGCGCACGTTATCGCCCAATGAAAAGGTAGCTACCAGGGCAGCTATACCCAATATAATCGAGGATACAAAAAGGAAGAGGCGGGAGCGGTTGCGGCGGCTATCGCGCCATGCCATCAGGAGGAGCCACCGGAAATTGAGTTTCTTCTTATAGATAAATCTGTCCCTATCCATTAGCTATGTTTCAAGATTCTGTCAATGCTGATTTTCGTGTTCTTCGCATAGGGTGAGCCGCCTTTGGAAGGCGACCCACCCTATGCCAATTAAAGTGTGGGACGCCTGACCTGGCTTCATCACGCAAGCGTTAATTGTTCCGTTCGTCTCCTACAAGGTGCCCGCCTTTGATCCTGATGATGCGCTTTGTTTGGGCGGCCAATTCGAGGTTGTGGGTAACGATGATGAGGGTGGTACCGGCTTCCTGGTTCAGATCGAACAGGAGCTTGATGACTTTATCGCTGGTCTCAGCATCGAGGTTGCCGGTGGGCTCATCGGCAAAGAGTATGCGGGGTGCGTTGGAAAAAGCGCGGGCCAGTGATACGCGCTGTTGTTCGCCGCCTGAGAGTTGCATTGGGTAATGGTGTACCCGGTCGGCCAGGCCTACTTTGTCCAGCAGCTCCATAGCGCGTGGACGTATGTTCTTTTCGCCCCGCAGCTCCAATGGCACCATCACGTTTTCCAATGCCGTAAGGGTGGGCAGCAATTGAAAGTTCTGGAAGATGAATCCTACATAGCGGTTACGGATCTGCGCCCGTTCATCCTCGCTCAATTCGTTGAGCCGGATATTGTTGAGCTCCACAGCGCCGCTGCTGGCACGATCGAGCCCGGCGCAAAGGCCCAGCAGGGTTGTCTTTCCACTGCCGGAAGGACCAACGATCGACAGGGTGGAGCCTGCTTCTACTGAAAAGTTGATGTCATTGAGCACATGCAGGGTGTGTCCGCCTCCCTGATAAGTTTTGCTTAAATTCCGTATATTCAGAATAGTCTCCATAAGTTTGTTATAGGCATTGTTGTTGAAGGCTCATTGTGGTTCGTGTCCTCACGAACCATGGCACTACAGGCTTCGACAGGCTCAGCCTGACATGCTTGTTGAAAATACACCATTAAACGAACATAAAAAGGCGCTACATGTTTAACGGAACGATAAATCGTGCATCAAATATTTATATGCTGAAATTATTGCTGATAAGCGGTATCGTGAGCGTGCTGGCTTTAACGGGCTGCAAAGACAATGCCTCCTCCAAAGACAATGGTGCTACTACTACCGATAAAAAGGCGGTGGCTGATCCTTCGACCGCGGGTACTGACCCGGCTAAACATATTGTGTTTTTTGGCAATAGTCTTTCTGCCGGTTATGGCATCGACCCTACCGAAGCATTCCCGGCTGTGATACAGGAAAAGATCGACTCGCTGAATCTTCCTTATAAAGTGGTGAATGCCGGCCTGAGTGGAGAAACTACTGCAGGTGGTAAAGGTCGTATCGACTGGTTGCTGCAACAACCGGTGGATATTTTTGTGCTGGAACTGGGTGGTAATGACGGACTGCGTGGCATACCTGTGAGTGAGACCGGGAAGAATCTGCAAGAGATCATCGACCGCGTGAAAGCAAAATACCCGCAGGCAAAGATCATATTGGCCGGCATGCAGGTGCCGCCGAACATGGGTAGCAAGTATGCAGGCGAGTTCAGGGCCGTATTTAAATCGCTGGCTGATAAGAATAATGCTGCTTTAATTCCTTTCCTGCTGGAGGGTGTGGGTGGTAACCCCGAACTGAACCAGGCTGATGGCATTCACCCTAATACTAAAGGCGCCCGGATTGTGGCCGATAACGTTTGGCAGGTATTGAAGGGAATGCTTTGATCGTGGATTCAAGCCGGAGGCTTGAAAATAGGCGTCACCAGCCGGAGGCTGGCGACTTGGGAGGTATGCTTTAAGGCAACCGGACTTTTACGCAATCATATTTCTTTTTCCCCACTGGTATAAGCATATAATCCACATTTGGCCGGAAGTGATTGCTGAGCCGAATACATGCTTAGATTTGTCTTTACACCATTTTGTGGAATGACGCATCCGTTTTTTACTTACCAGAAGTTTATCAAGGATACTGTGGCGCTGAAATTGTTGCGGACGGACAATGCGGCATTGATCCTCAGCTTCTTACATACGGCCTTCAGGGACGCCGATAAAATCTACATCAGTAGTACCGACCTGAACCAGCACCTGGCCAATTACCTGCAGGAGATCGATTATACGGATGCCGACCAGGAAACGGCCGTCCGGGAGCTTGGTTATTCTTATGAAGACAAGGCCCGGAATTATATCAACCGCTGGACGGATGAGGCCTACCTGCACAACTTTATCGACGATAGCAGCAAGCAGGTGATGTACCAGCTGAGCCGCCATACTGCCAAGGCTTTCCAGGTGTATGATCTTTTGCAGGAACGGGAATTTGTGGGTACAGAAAGCAAGTTTGAAGACTTGTTCCAGAAACTGCAGGCGCTGGTAACGAACAGCAACAGCAATCCCGACGAACGCATTCTGCAACTGGAAAAGGAGAAGAAAGAGTTGCAGCAACAGATCAATGAAATTAAACGCAGCAATACTGCTTCTACTTTTGAGGGTTATCAGGTAAAGAGTCGCTGGGAAGAGATCGTGCGCCTCAGCAATGAGCTCACCGGCGATTTCAAAGAGGTAGAGGACAATTTCAAGAATATATATCGACAGATCAGCCTGGAGCATGCTGATGCGAAGCTGACCAAGGGGCAATTGCTGAAGCTCACCTTCGATGCGCTCGATGAATTGCGCAATAATGATCAGGGCAAGAGTTTTTATGCTTTCTGGATGTTCCTGATGAATGATGAAAAGCAGGAGGAGCTAAACTTGCTGACTGATGCCGTGTACCGGGTGTTGGAAACACACCAGGTAACTACGGAACATCAGAGCCTGCGCAAGTTGAAGACACGCCTGCATTATGCGGCCAAGAAGGTATTGGACACCAATGAGCTGCTCGGTTATAAGTTAAGCCGCATTGTTGCTGAAAAAGAACAGGCTGACCGGCGGGCTTTGAAAGAAACTTTGCAACAGGTGTTCCAGACGGCCATTCAACGCATCGAGAAGCCCGGAACTGAAAGAGAGTTTTATATTACTGTTGATGACCGGGCTGATATCAAAATGCCACTGGAAAGAAAACCGGGCGAGAAGCCTGTGGAAAGCAAATTTGACGCAGTGCCGAAAGCAGCTTCCATGCAATTGGATGCAGCTACCGCTCTTTCTGGTTTGTATAATGATGAGCAGATCGATAAGGGAATGCTGTTGAAGAACATTCAGCACTTACTGAAGAAGCAATCGCAGGTGAGCCTGAAGGAAGTAGTGGAAGCCTATCCACTCAAGAAGGGGCTTGCGGAGCTACTTGCTTATATTACTTTGATCCAACAATATGATAAACACGCTGTGAACGAGGCTGCAACCGAAGATATCTTGTTTGACCAGACACAGCGGAAACATTTACGCTTACCTCAAATTATTTTTAATAAATGAGTGTGACTTTGCTACCATACGCGAAAGCGATCGTGCAGTTGCTGAGGGGTCCGGTGTACAGTGATGACCAGGAGTACTGGAACAATTTGCTGAAGTACCAGATAGAAATTACGCAGCATTTCAATGGGCTGGGGCTTGACACCGTGATCCAGAAAGAGGATGGTTATGCTTTCATTCGCCAGGTGGAGCTGGATGACAGGGGTTCTACGATTGGCCTCATCAGCCGCCGCCCGCTGACGTATGAAGTGAGCCTGCTTTGTGTGCTGCTGCGCAAGTTGCTGGATGACTTCGAGATCAGCAATACGGAGAATAAACGTTTTTACCTGAAGCGCAAGCAGCTGCGTGCCGAGCTGGAAACGTTTTTCAAGGAAAAGAGTAATAAGGTGAAGTTGCTCAAAGACCTGGACAGTTATATCAACCAGGTGCTGGACCTGGGCTATATCAAGATAACGGAGAGTGATGCCCAATACCGGGACGAGGACACGTTTGAAGTGCGCACGATCATCAAGGCTCGTTTTAGTAATGATGTGTGCCTGGATTTTTTAAATCAACTGAAAGAAGATGCTAAGTCTGTTTAGTACTGATAGCAGCAAGGCTGGTTTTCGATTGCACAAGATGCAGTTGTACAACTGGGGCACTTTCGACGGGGTGGTGTACACCATCAGCCCGGAGAGTGAGAACAGTTTGTTGACTGGCGCCAATGGTAGTGGTAAGACCACGCTTGTGCACTCGATGCTGACGTTGCTGGCGGCGGAGCGCCGGATGCGGTCTTTCAACCAAAGTGCTGAAGGAAAGACCAAGAATGAGCGTAGTGAGGAAAGCTATGTGCTGGGAGAGTATGGCGAGGAGACCGACAGTGATACGGGTATTCAGACAGCCCAGCGGCTGCGTAATGATAAATCGAAGACTTATTCTATCGTTCTCGGTACGTTCAAAAACGAGGACCGGTTTGTGACGCTCGTGCAATGTCGCTGGTTTAATGGTGGTGAGCTGAAGAAGAGCTTTATGATCGCTCATGCCGAGCTGACCATAGAGGAAGACTTCCGTCACTTCGATGCACAGGGTAATTGGAAGAAGGTGCTGCGGCAACGCTTTCCCAAGCGGGGCAGCAAGGAGCTAATCGAGTTCTTCGATGGCCCGAAGGAATACAGCCAGAAGGTGCGGCATTACTTCGGGATGCGGAGTGAGAAGGCGCAAATGTTGTTCAACCAAACGATCAGTTTGAAGATCCTCGGCAGCCTCGATGACTTTATCCGCAACCAGATGCTGGAAGAGAATGACATGGAGCTGGAGTTCATCAACCTGAAGGAGCAATTCAAAACGCTGAGTGATACGCATACGGCTATCGAGAAAACCGTGAAACAGATAGAACTGTTGTTGCCTGTTCAGGATCTATTCCTGAAAGAACAGGAGCTGAGCAAGCAGTCCAGGTATTACGAGAACCTGCAACAGATACAGCCGTATTACTTTGCGGCTCTGGAGAGTAAGCTGTTGACCGAAGTGATCGAAGAGACCAACCTGCAACTCGGCGCTGCCAGGAAGAAGAAACAGGAACTGGAGCAGGATATTGCCAATACGGACGAGCGTGAACGGAAGATCGATAGTGATATCCGCAACAGTGATATCGGGCGGCAGATTGCCGATCTTGAAAATCAGCTTCGTCAACTTGATGTAAAGAAGGCGCAACAACAGGAGCAAAGTGATAAGCTGAATGAATGGTTGCGTGCTGCCGGTTATGGCATTCAGCCTTCCAAGCTGGAGCTGGAGCGTTACCATGAGAAAGCGACGCAACAGTTGTCTTCCCTGGACAATGAAATCGCTATTGCGCGGCGCAACCTGTTTAAATCGGAAAACGTGCTGCTGGCGCAGCAACAGGAATATGATCTGCTTGAAAAGGAGATCGATGTGTTGCGTCAACAGAAGAATAATATTACGGGCAGGGTAGCGCAGATCAGGGCAGAAATTCTGGAGCATTGTGGTGCTTCGGCTGATGAGATCCCTTTTATCGGAGAGCTGATCCAGGTGTTGCCGGAGGAAAGCAAATGGGAGCCTGCACTGGAAAACCTGCTGCATGGTTTTGCGTTACGTCTCATTATTCCTACCAAGTATTATCAACAGGCTACCAGCTTCATCAATGAGAATGATTTGCGTGGCCGTATCGTATATCACCACTATCATAAGGATGAGGGCCTTGGCCGCATGATGAAGGCTGATAAGGAAAGCATCCTGCACAAGCTGGAGATCAAAGAGGATTCTCCTTATGGCAACTGGGTGTATGAGCAGTTGCTGCAGTCGTACAATTATGCGGCTGTTCAGAATGTGAAGTTGCTGCAACAGTACGACCGGGCCATTACCGTTCAGGGTCTTACGAAGAATAAACACCGGCACGAGAAGAATGATAGTCCGGAAGCAAGGCGTCGTCAACAGTATGTACTGGGTTGGGACAATACGCCCAAGATCAAATCGCTGGTGAAAGACCTGGCGGAGATCGAAAAGCAAATCGACGAAAGTAAGCGGCAGGTAAAGAAGCTGGAAGCGTCCATCAAAGAGGTAGAGCAAAAACAAAAGACGATCGGGCAAATACTCGGCGTCAAAGACTTTGAGGCGATCGACTGGAAGGCTACCACCACTACTATACAGCAAGTGACCAGGCAACTGCAGGACTTGCAGAAGGGCAATAAGGCGCTCGATGCGCTACGCAAGCAACAGCAAGTGCTCCGGGAAGAATTACGGCAACTGCGCCAGGAGAATGAGAGTATAACGTTGAAGATGGGTGGTTTAAAAACGAAAGTAGAAGGCTGGAATCTTTCTGTTCAGCGTGCGAGGGATATTCAACAACGCTATGCCGGCGCTGATGTAGAAGCACACCTTCCCCTGATAGAGCATTACGTAAAGGAAGAGATCGACTACACCATCGAGCTGAATGTGCTGGAAAAGGTGCAGAACCAGATCCGATCTTCTATCCGCAAAAAGGTGGACGTTTACAGTGGGGATGTAAATACTACGGTTCGCCATCTCGAGCAAGCCATGCGGAAGTTCAAGAACCCGGATGATGCGGCCCTGCATCAGCGGTTTCCCGATTGGAAGAATGACACTTTCTCTCTGAGTGAAGGGGCCGAGTTTGTGATGGAGTATGTTGTGTTGCTCAACAGGTTGCAACAGGAGGAGCTAAAAGACCAACGGCAACGCTTCAAGAAGTACCTGAACGAGGAGATGATCAACCGGATGAGTAGTTTCAAAGAAAACCTGGACGCAGAAGCAGCCAAGATCAAAGACAATATCGGCAAGCTAAACCAGGCGCTGAAGAGTATTACTTACCGGCAGAATCCTCAAACGTTTATTCAGCTCGACTGTAAGGAAGAGCTGAACCAACAGATCAAGGACTTCAAATACCAACTTAATAACTGGAAGCCCAACCTGGCCGAATATCAACGGACGCAGGATGACAGTATCCTTGAAAATAGCTTTATCAAAATCCAGCAACTGCTGGATGACCTCACAAAGCAAGAGAACTGGCGCCGGGAAGTGTTGGATGTAAGGAATTGGCTGAAGTTTACGGCTAAAGAGATCAAGGCTGAGGACAAGCAAACGGTGCACCGCAGCTATACCGGCACCGAAAAGCTAAGTGGTGGTGAGCAGGCGCAGCTTACTTATACCATCCTTGGCTCGGCCATTGCTTACCAGTTCGGCATTCATAGTGAGGGTTATGAAACGCGCTCCTTCCGGTTTATTTGTGTGGATGAGGCGTTTAGCCGTCAGGATGAGGAGAAGGCGCGCTACCTGATGGACTTGTGCCGGCAGCTGCACCTGCAGCTGATGGTGGTATCGCCTGCCAAGGCTGATGAAGTGAAGATCGTGGAGCCATATATTTCCAAGGTGCATTTTGTTTACCGCAGGAATCACCGGGATAGTGTGGTGTATGATATGAGTATTATGCAGTTTCAGAAGGACCGGGAAAAGTTTATGAGCAAGAAGAAGGTTGCCGAGGCATGATCACGCCACGGGAAATAGCAGGTAAGGCGTTGCGCAAGTACACGGATTACCTGCGAAGTGTCATACAAGGTATCAGCCTATTTCCTTTATATATTCCTGCTGACAAAAAAGGATCTGCTGATTTCGCTGCCCGCCATAAGGAACTGGAGGGGCTAATTGGCGCCTCAAAGGAAAGAACGGGGTATGGCTATAGCCTGGAATATAAAAAGGTGATAACCCGCAAGCATGGTGAGCAGGATGAAGTGACGGCTGTGTTTTTTGAGCAGGAAGCGGATTATGTCAGGTTCCTTGATAAGGTTGCACAGACAGAGGATTTCAAACTGACGCTTGAACAATTATTGCAATGGAGGCCTGTTATCAAAGACTGGCTCTTGCAACAATCTCCAGATATATTATTCCAGCACAAGGATGGCTGGAATGGCATTTGTGTGGTAGTCGATTATTTATTGAGTCATGATGTGGCTGGTCATTATTTACGGACCATACCGGTGCCTGTGCACACGAAATTCATTCAGCGCTATTCTGCTGTGATCTATTCCTTATTGAAATATCTACAGCCAGCACGTTTCGACAAAGCAGCGTTTGGTTTGGAGGAAACTCTTGGCTTATTAAAAAAGCCGCATCTGTTCATGTTGCGTTGGCTGGATGATGATTGTTGCAAAAAGTACAGTGCAGGCATGGGTGTCTTTGGAATAACTATTGATTATCTGAAAAGTGTAAGCTGGCCGGTTCGAAGGATCATACTCGTAGAAAATGAAACCAATTTATTCCTGCTGCCTGCGTTGCCGGGAACATTTGGGCTTGCCTGTGGAGGAGGCGCCCTGCACCTTCTGAAGGAAATACCGTTATTCAGCAACTCGTTACTGTATTATTGGGGTGACCTCGATGAAAAGGGGTTTGTATTGCTGCATGATATGCGGTTGTATTATCCGCACGTTAAAAGTCTGTTGATGGAAGATGAGGTGATAGCCTTTCACCAGGACGAAATGGACAGCCAACCGAAACATTACCGCGAGCGTGAGCTGCCGGCACTGACCACAACAGAGAAGAGTGCCTATGTTTTTTTATCGGCTCACCAAGGAAGGATTGAGCAGGAAAAACTCAATCAGGCATTCTTACAGGAGCGCCTTTTGCGACTGGAAAACGAGCTATAATCTTTCCTCCTATAGCAAATTTCTTATCCGTGTATAATTGGGCTAAAGCCCAGTAGGTATTCGATCATTGTATCCCGGCCCTAAAGGGTCCGGACAATTCCTTTTGCTTCGAAGCCCTCTTCTTCGCAAGCAGATTTCTCACTACGCCGCCACGACATACTACTTTGCAGTCGCGAATGGCTCCGTTCGAAATGACAAAATAGTTGAAGGCTACTGCTTCGAAATCTTCATCATCGCAAGCAGATTTCTCACTGCGCCGCCACGACATACTACTTTACAGTCGCGAATGGCTCCGTTCGAAATGACAAAATAGTTGAAGGCTACTGCTTCGAAATCCTCTGCTTCGCAAGCAGATTTCTCACTGCCCCGCCACGACATACTACTTTACGGTTGCGAATGGCTCCGTCCGAAATGACGGAAGAAAGGGGAGCTCCATTCGAAACGAAAAAATTCGAAGAGATAATGTTTTATAAACCGTGGTCATTCTTCTACTTGTCCTTCAGTTTCGGCGGCGGAATCAATTACGCCGCCGAGGAGGCTGGTGGATTGATCGGCGGGAAGTTCCTGGACGTTGCGGAGCTTCCTCTCGATGGCGCGGGAGCGGGTGCTGGCCTGATCGATGACATTGCTGGCTTCCTGTAGTTTCTTCTGTGTCTTTTCCAATATACCGCCAAAGTTGCCAAACTCTGTTTTGACTGCGCCCAACAGTTGCCATACTTCACTGGAGCGCTTCTCAATGGCCAACGTACGGAAGCCCATCTGGAAGCTGTTTAATATGGCTGATAAAGTAGTGGGGCCGGTTATGATGATCTTGTATTCTCTTTGTAAAGACTCGAACAGTCCGGGCGTGCGCAAAACTTCTGCATACAGGCTTTCAAATGGCAGGAAGAGTATGGCGAAGTCAGTGGTATTCGGTGGATCTATATACTTAGAGGAAATATCGAAGGCACATTTCTTCAATCCTTTGATAAAGTTGCTGCGATGTGTTTCGATGTCTTCGAGTATTGTTTTGTCGTAAGCATCCATCAATAATTCAAAATCTTCCTTGGGGAATTTGGAGTCAATCGGTAGCCACAGTGCTTTCTGGTTATCGCCTTTGGACGGCAGTTTAACGGCAAACTCCACCAGTGCATTGGAGCCTTCTTTTGTCTTTACGTTCTTAGCATACTGATCGGGGGTAAGGATGTGATCGAGGATGCTTTCCAACTGGTATTCGCCCAGAACGCCGCGGGTTTTTACATTGCTCAATACTCGCTTAAGGTCGCCTACACCCGTAGCCAGCTGTTGCATATCGCCCAGCCCTTTGTGGACAGCTTCCAGTCTTTCACTCACCAGTTTGAAGGATTCGCCCAGGCGGCTTTCCAATGTTTTTTGCAGTTTCTCATCTACTGTGGCGCGCATTTCGTCCAGTTTCTTTTCGTTGCCGGATTGGAGGTCTGTTATTTTCTTTTCCAATGTTTCTCTCAGCTGGTCCAGCCGTTGGGAGGTGGCAGTATTCTGATCGGCCTGTTTATTCAGGAGTGCAAAGAAGTTCTCTTTTTGGGTGGTGTTGAAATCAGTAAGGGATTTTGAAAAGGCTTCGAGCTGTTCTTTCTGGCGGGCGGCGCTTTCTTTGGTGATGCCTGACAGCTGTTCACCAAAGGTCTGTAACGCTCTCGAGAGCTCTGCGCGGGTATCCCTGTTAACGGTATTGGCTTCTGCCCTGTTGATGCTAATCTCCGACTTCACGGTTGCTTCTATGCGGTTGACCTCGCTGGCCACTCCATCTACTTTGTACCGGATATCTGTTAGCTGGCTGCTTTCTTTTGCTCCCGATATTTTTACCAGGAGAATGGTTATAATGATCAGCAGCAGGATTGCTATTGCGAGGAGTATATAGGTTATTGTCATGGCGGCATCTGTTAAGCGGTACGATATTACGTTTTTTAGCGGGATAATTTTTTTGTGGTAGTTGGTGCGAGTAGTTAAAATTGCAGTGATGAGTTATCTACTTTCTTTGTTTAACAAGCCGTACCCGTTGCCCGAGAGCCGGGGCAGCCAGCTGAAGGTGGCTACCCTACTCAGCGTGGTGGTGTTTTTGTTCTTATTCCTATTTAAGCCTTTTAACCAGCATGAGCATACGGTGCAGGCTTTGACCACTGGCCTGGTGGGTGGCGTGACCGTCTTTGTCGTGATCTTGTTCCACTTCTTTGTTTTGTTTCCACTGTTTCCCTGTTTCTTCCGGGAGGAGGGGTGGACCGTTGGGCGGGAGCTATTGTGGACTTTGTTTATCATCATCACTATTGCTCTCGCTAATATGGGGGTGATCGCTATATGGGGTTCTTTTTCGTTTAGCTGGCGGAATGTATTGCTGGTGACTTTAGATACGGCCGTGGTGGGCATGGCGCCAGCCGCGGTGAGTATTATCATCAACCAGGCCCGGCTGTTGCGGCGCTACCGGAAGTCGGCGAATACGCTTACGCAGGTGCTGCACCAGGAGGCGACTGTGGCCGCCTCTGTTGTTGACTCCGCTCCTGCTGTTGCCGAGCCGGCATCGATTACGCTGACGGCGGAGAATGGAAAGGAGCCCGTGACCGTGCTCCCGGGTCAGTTGCTGGCGATTACTTCTGCCGATAATTATTGTAGGTTATATATTATGTCTTCGGGTCAATTGAAGGCTGTGATCCTGCGCAGCAGTCTAAAACGACTGGAGGGTTTATTAGATGGTCATGCACAGTTTTGGCGCTGCCACCGGACGGCCATCGTGAACCTGGCGGCTATCTCGGAAGTAAGCGGGACTGCCCAGGGGTACCGGCTTCATGTGGCATCCATGGATGAAACCATCCCCGTATCGAGGAGCTTGAATACCGAGCTGCGGGAAAAGCTACAGTCCATCGTTCCCTGATCGTCTTACCCGGGTTGCGATTGACCCAATTCTCCATTAAATCGTAATCATTTGATAGTGAATCGTTCCATTCACCCCAAAGGTCATGCAAGTGGCCCCATGCATTTGGTAAGGGGTTGTTGCGGGTTGTAGTTTTATACCGGCGATTATGCCTTCCCTTTTTACAAACTATCAAATTAAATATGAAAAAGTCTTTATTCTTCCTGCCGCTGTTTTTGATGATCTGCCTGGTGTCTGTTGCCCAGTTTGATGACAAGTTTTATTTCCCGTCCAAGAACGTAAGGCCGATCGACAGTTCGCTCCATGCAGAACACATTACACTGCGCACCGATACTGTTTCCCTGACAGGGGTGTTCCTTACGCCTGCCGGTAAGCCCAAGGCTACTGTTTTGTTCTTCCATGGTGCGGGTGGCAACATCTCTTCTTATTTATATATGATACGTCCATTGGTGGAGGCTGGTTACCAGATTTTGATGACCGACTTCCGGGGTTATGGAAAAAGTACCGGCACTCCTACTCACGTGAATATTGGCAAAGACGGGCAGCTGTTCTTCGATTATTTGCTGAAGCGGAAAGAAGTGGCAGGTACCAGGGTGATCGTGTTCGGCGCTTCGATCGGTACGCAGATTGCGGCGAAGATCGCACGTGATAATGTGGGTAAAGTGGATGGGCTGGTATTGGAAGGTGCGATGGCTTCTTTTACAGATATTGCCGTACACTATGCTCCCAAGGAACAGCATGCCATGATCAAACAGTTTATGGTGAGTCCTTATAGTGCCAAAGCTGATGTTGCCCAAATTGGTCAAATTCCTTTGTTGATGGTGCACAGTAAAGAGGATAAAGAGGCGCCTATCGATCAGGCGGAGGTTGTTTATAATGCAGCTACCGGTGTAAAGTCGTTTTGGTATTGTGGTGGTGGTCATCTCGAAGGCATGAAAGTGAATGCTGCGGAGTATGTAAGGCGGATTGATCAATTATTGAAGTGATATGCTAACTGCGTCGTGTATATGATCTTTGATAATTTTTCCGTAATTATTTAGACTTCCTCTTTGTTAGTTGATTTCTTTTATTACTTTTGTAGCATGATTCGCAATAATTCATATTCACTGTCTCTCTCGCTCAGTTGCTATAGTAGCAGCCTGAAGGGCAGTTGTATGTATGCGCATCTTCGATCAAGTAAGTAAGCACATTACATAAACGCATCAAAGCCCTTCAGGATCAACACCTGAAGGGCTTTTTGCTTTAGGATTACTTTGACGCTTAAGCGCCTAAGCGGATGTGTTATGTTTAGTATTATGAGCAAGTACCCAATGTTGTCAGCGGGATTGGTCTGCAAAACCAATTTAACACGGGTTTGATTCCCGTCTTGCTCTCTCGGAAGGTTAGCATAACTGGTAATGCAGCAGTCTTGAAAACTGCCGTACGTGTAACAGCGTTTGCAGGTTCGAATCCTGCACCTTCCGCTTATTGTTTAATGGAGAGCAGGCAGATATTGGTTTGCTGCGGCATCCTGCTAAGATGTTCCATGCCGAATGGTGTGGTGAAGGTTCGATTCCTTCGTTCTCCGCTTATGTGATTTGTATAAATGTTCATACGCGAACTTGATACATGTTTTAATAATGGGGTGTCGGTAACGATGGAGGCGTTACGGCAGACTGTAAATCTGCTACATTAGAAACACAGAGCGTTCGAATCGCTCACGCCCCACTGCTTGCTGTGGCTAATACCTGTGTTATTAAGGTCTAATAATTCAGGAGCTGTCGTTGCATAGGATTATTGTACTCTGGATGCATTAACTGGAGCGGTACAATGCTTCTTCACCAGTTCTTCGACTGCGTCGCCATATTGCTCGGTGAAGCCCAGTTTCAATGCTTTTTGAAAATCTGAGCAGGCTTCTTTGTTCTTTTTAAGGGCGAGGTATACTTCTCCCCTGTTTTTAAAGGCATAGGAATTACCAGGCAATTGCTGGATGGAGTTGTTAATATCTTCCAGTGCGCCATCAAAATCGTTGAGCTTAAGTTTTATGTACCCACGGTTATTCAGGGCGTATGCTTCATTGGGTTTGAAGGATAGTAGTTTATTACTGATCGCCAGCGCATTTTTGTAGTCGCCCAATTCGGAATACAGAAAGGCAAGGTTACCGTATCCTCCTTCAAAGGTGGAGTCCAGTTTTATTACTTTCTCAAGGTGAGAAATGGCTTCTTTGGGCTTGCCTACATCTGGTAACAGGGCGCCGAGGTTTACCAATGCGGCTATGCTGGCAGGGTTCAATTTCAATACGGCTTCAAAGTCTTCTACTGCTCCGGCAGCATTTTTCATTTGATGCTTTGTTTGTCCCCTGTTGACCAGGATCGCTTCTTTGTGGTCGGCGGAATCTGTGCAACGAAGGGCCAGGTTATAATCTTTTAGCGCGTAATCGTAATAATCCAGTCGCGAGAAAAGATCGGCGCGACGCAAGTATCCTAGCCAATACCTGGGATTATGTTTTATACAGCTTGTATAATCGCGGATGGCGCTTTCGTAATCTTTTATCTCCTGGTAGGCTAATCCCCGCAACTGGTATGCCTCAGCGTTGGAGGTATCGGCTTTCAATACGGTTGTATACATATTGATGGCTTTGCCGTAATTCTTTTCATTGATGTACCTGGTTGCGCTGTCCAGTATCTTCTGATAATTCTGGGCGGTACTTTGTGCGCCAATGATGAAAAGGCAAAATAGGGTGGGTATGATCTTTTTCATATCGTATCGGTCTTGGGGTTAGTTACCCCATAAAAAAACCCGCTTTGGGCGGGTTTATTGTGTGGAATATATCTTTGGCTATGCTTCTTTCAATAATTTCATGAAAAGGGCTGCCTGCTGTTTGGTTTTTATTACCTGGTGCAGGGAGGAACTTACCGCTACTCTGGCTTCGGCTTTTTTACCGCTTGTTTTCGCTTTTTTGGTAAGCGCCGCCACTTTACGTTCGATTGTCTTTTCCATGATCATCAAATTTACGTTCTTTTTTTGATTTTTTGAATGCCTCCTAATGTTACTGCTTCAGATTGAAAATGAAGTAGTTGTACATCTCATCCTGGGATATCTGCGCTCCTTTTTCTATTCTAAAGGGATAGGGCATAATGTCTTCAAAATCAAATGGGTTGTCGTACTGGGTCTTTCCGAAGCGGGTGATCCGTACAAAGTATTTAACGCCAAACATGCGGAAATGCTGATTGAGGTAGCTAAAATTTCTTTGGAGGGCCCTGTAGTAGAAGTATGCGCGGGCGTTATCTGAGCCATCGATGCCCAGGTAATGGTCGGGGTTGGTCTTCAGGTAGGCCAGGGCGGAGAACAAGATGGTGGAAAAGACTTTTGAATAGTCTGTATGTGTCAGCTCGGCCTTGTCATCGATCTTTCCTTTAGCGTTTTGGGGACCAAAGGACAGGTTGTATACGTTGGGCAGCAGTGCGTGTGATTGGTTGCTGATCTTAACGAGCAAGGGCAGGGAACGGCCGCTATCGAGCTTTGTTTTGAATGTGCTGACGCGCAGGTCTGGTGATATGTTGTCTATATCATAGAGGTTATTAAAATCTATTTTGGGTGATGCGGCCATAGTTAAAGGTTTTGGTAAGCTTTGGTGTTTGCGAACATACAGATTTTCGAATTACCCTACCAAAACAGGAACTGCCGGCTCCTGTAATTATTCAGGAAGCCGGCAGTCCAGGATTGCTTAATAATTTATTTTCCTGCTATTACTGCTTTCTCTGCTTCTTTGCTGATGGCTGCTTTGTGTAGTACCAGCTTTTCTCCTGCCGTGTCGAAGGAGACTTCTACCCAGCCATTGTACCGTTTGTTGTCTTTTACGATCTGAATAGCGAGGTATTGGTGGTGTACCTGTTTCCAGGCGCCTTCCCAATAGGGGTTACCGG
>JAGIBF010000051.1:4327-22600 GCA_017744515.1 Niastella sp. | reverse complement strand
GTTACCGGTTTCGGGCGTGTTCTTCAGCGCCATTTCTACCTGTGATACCTGGTACCACTCATGGCCGGGATAAGTACCTACCGGAATGGTTTCGCCCAGGTTAAAGGCATGTGAGGTGTTGGCATCATTCACCAGCAGGTTGCTGTGGACGTAGGAGCCTGCAAAGAACAGGACTTCGTCTTCTTTCTCGATAGGGTCACCAATATACCAGGTGGCAAAGCCAATGTCGGCTGTGCCGTCTTTGTCGAGGTCTATTACTTTTCCTTGCTGGAACTTCAGCTCCTGGTTTTGCAGATCGGTATAGATCATTTCCGGTTGTTGGTTACCGGGTTGTTCAGGTGATTTGAGGGCATTATCCTTCTTGCACGCGGCCAACGATGCGAGGGCCAGCGCCATAACATACACTTGCTTCATGGCTATATTTTATGCAATTAACAACCGTGGAGTGGGTGTTCGTTGCACGCAGTGTATGGGGTGGTAAAAATCAGGAATGAGTTGGGAAATTGAGGTAGAAGCCGGAGGTAAGAAGTATGAAGACCGGGGACGATAGCAGGACTATATACTATATATGGGCGCCGAAAGAACAGGCGGATGTAATAAAGTACTGAGTGTTCTTTCGGCGCCTTTTGTATTATTCTTCTTCTGTTTGCTCGGTTTCGGGCTCGGCAGAAGGCAGCGGTACCGGGTTCTTGGTCTTGTTAACTATCTGCAACACAAACTTAGGGGTGAGGGTAACCTCGTAGGTGTTGTGTTTGAAAAGGTATTTGGTATCGTTGTTTTCGAGCAATACCGTAGCGAGGTCGCGCGCCAGCTGGGAACTGCCAATAGTGTTGGCTGCTTTACCTTCTTCGAACAGGATGGTAAATTTATAACCAGCTTTACGGGCAATGCCCAGCTTCTCAAAGTCGATGCGATTGAGTGTTAGGTCCTGATTGTCCGTGATGGACTTTTTCAGCAGTATCTTAATGATCGGCAGGTACTTAGCCCATACTTGTGTGTACATCTATTCGTTGTTTTTACTTGTTTCGTATGCCTGGCAGGCTTCGTTTTGGTGCGGTTCGGTGCTTAGAAATTTCCAATAAGATAAAGTGCAGTCACTGCAAAGTTGCGTATAAATACGATGAAAATCAATGGAGCAGGAGAAATATTTATTTATAAGTGGGGACAATACAGGGTTTTGCTGGGTAAAATGAGATGATTTTGGCGCTTATAGGCATAATAAAGACCTTTTAATAAAAGAGGGTTGACCTTGGAGCGTATGGCCAAAATGCAAGTTTTTTGCTACTTTGCTTTCATATCGCAACCAATTTTTCCTTAACAGGAACCGATATGGACTGGCCTATAAGAGAAGTACAGCTCATTGCAGCTGATTATTTCAGCATGCTGCAAAAGGAGCTTTCGCATGTTAAGTATAATAAAACAGCGCACCGCAAGGCTTTACGTCCTCTGTTGGAAAGCAGATCGGATGGCTCAATAGAATTTAAGCACCAAAATATTAGTGCTGCCTTAGCAAAGATGGGGTTGCCCTATATTAGGGGCTATAAACCAAGAGCAAATCTTCAAGGGATATTGGAGGAAGAAATTGCCCGTTATCTCAGGGGGCATATATTTACACTGGAAAAGCAATTCCAAGAATTCGCAGAAGAGTCCACAATCTCAAAACCATATCAGTCTATAGATTTTGAAAAAGCAATGGGCGAAGAACCTATACCATTAGAATTAAAAGAACCTACATCTACTTACCGTCCCATAAACATTAATTATTTAGAAAAAGAGCAAAATAATCGCTCCCTTGGCGAAAAGGGAGAAAAGTTTGTATTCGAGTATGAGCGTTGGCGTCTTATAAAAGCAGGCAAGAAAATTTTGGCTGACGAGATCAAATGGGTATCTAAAGACTTGGGTGATGGAATGGGCTATGATATTCTTTCCAAAAATGAAGATGGATCAGACAGATATGTTGAAGTAAAAACCACCAAGCTTACTAAAGAAAGCCCTTTCTATGTAACACGAGGCGAGTTAAGCTTTGCCGCGGAGCATTTCAATAATTTTTTCTTTTACAGGGTCTACAACTTTAGTACATCTCCTCAATTCTTTGTAAAGCAAGGTAAGTATGAAGATTTCTGTAAGCTACAGCCAGTTACGTTTAAGGGTTCATTTTAGCTTCAATTAAAATACTTCATTGCAGAATCTCCCACCCATTTTCCCATTTGCACAGGAACAGCATTGCCAATAAGTTTATATGCAGATCGTTTATTTTCGAAATGAAAGTCATCTGGAAACCCTTGTAGCCGTGCATATTCGCGAATGGAGAACGGACGTAATCCATATTGGACTTTTGATCTTTCACCAATCGTGTACCTAAGTCTTTAGCATAGTGAGCTACACAGGTTGGGGCTAAGGCAGAAGATTGTTCAGGGTCAACAATTATAGGTTTGTCTCTATACTTTCCATTTATTCGACTTAACACATAATCGGGCATTTCTACTATTGGGTCTTTTTCCAATATATCCTTCAAACGTGGTTTATTTTTGACTGTAACGGGAGCTAAAATATTGAAAGGTTTTCTTGTACCGAATAGTATTTGCCTTTTTCTCCGTTGTGGTAACCAATTCGCAGCATCTACTGGACAAAATACTTGTACATAATAATCAGGCAGTTTAGTCATAGTTTCCATTACCACTTGAACTTTTTCATCCCAGGTACATTCTCGACCACATACATTTCTGGTTTTTCAATAGCAATATGGCGAAAGAAGTGCAGGAATAGGTCGTCGCCTGTGCGGGTGCCCATGAATATCGGCAATGGTTGAATACTTAGTGCATGGTAAGTTCCAACAATAATATCGGTTGGAGGTTGCTCTAAAACAGTTTTATCCTTGACATATGTAGTTAGTACTGAATGGGAAAAAGTAATGAGGATTGATCTTCATGCAATTCGTCGCCTCGATATCAAGATCAAGCGACTGTATAACTTTTACTCCCGCTTGTATAATTCCAATCTCCATACCTCCACAACCGATAGGCTTTTATGCATTCTTTTTATTAAGTAGTCTCAGAGGCCGTATAGAAGCCAATTGGACAAATAGCCTTTCGCGGTGGGTATATACATAAGCAATCGTTTTATCTGTTTTACCCTCGGAATATGGTATCCATGTGGAATTGTAAAAATTCTCTCTTAGGATAATATTTTTGAGGCAACGTTATTTTTGAACCTGTCAGTGAAGCAAAATGTTTTGCGTGGTACTCTAACGAATGCTTTTCTTTTATCGATGAAGATACTATGACTTCGAAATTTTCATTGATACCTATATATCCTTTATCATAAGCCCGATCATACAAAGGAGAAAAGCATATTCCATTTTCAGGATTCAATCTTTGCTGCTCATTCTTGGACCAAGGTATAATATGACTGGCCAATAGCAAGTCTGGAATATCAATACCAGTGATAGCGCATTGCCCCCCGTAGTTGGTGATAACTATTTTACGAAACAGGTCTTGATTAACCCTTGTTTTTACCGCTCTTATTTTATCTTCCCCTTTCATGTCGCCTATACCTTCCAAAATATTAGCATATCTTTCTTCTATTTTCGTATGTTCTTTTTCGGCTAATATTTTTTCACTTTCAAATAGAAGTTCTTCTCTGTCATTGATAAACTCGTCCCAAATTGGCTGAACCTGTTTTTTTCCTCCCTCCATTCCTTTCACACCTCGGGCTTGATGAAAAGAATCTACACTTGCAAAGTTTGTCAATCGTATCGCAACTGAATCTGGAGTACGCCCTATCAAATTAGCTAAATGAATGATTTCGGGAGTACGAGAATGCATCTTACCGAAAGGTAATTTTAGGTAAAGATTCAGAGCCAATATAAACTCTTCTCTTGTCCAAAGTTTATTCCCTTTCTCCATATTGACCAATAAATCATTTGTAAAATGAGGAGTGCTGTTGTATACTATATTGTATTTTAGACCCACAATTTATATAATTACAATTTCTCGACATTTGCTTTTAAGTCACATTTGTATTGATACCTCCCTTTATTAATCCTTAGATATATTCCAGGGTTTCTTAGCACATGCATTAAGAATTTGTTTGGTTCATTGCATCCAAACTGCCATTTTTTCAGTATATTTGGATAGTTATCTTAAACTCTTTCAAGCATTGAGCACTGACGCCCGGACATATCACCTCCGCTTTCTCCTGAACACTTCCGGTAGCCTTTTGAGTGTTATAAAAAAGTGTCCGCTTACTTGCGGTTTACTTTCAGTTTACTTGCGGTTTACTTGCGCCTTACTTGTAGCCATGCGGAACTCAGGCGTATCTATCGAGTATCGTAGGCTTATCCATGGAGTTAACCTTGCCAAAACTTTGGGCTAACCAATTTATCCACGCTTATATCTTTCTTGCTCCCAAGCCGGCAGACGGCTATTTCCTGCCAACATGACACGACTTTTGGTTTAGTCGTTTTTCTTCTATTTTTACTTTGTGTGATGAAAAGGATCATTCTTTTATTGTTGGCTCTGCTACCTATAGCTACACTGCTGGCGCAAGCGGACAGCTCTGTTTATAATCCTTCCGGGGGTAAGGCTGGTGTTGCGGATGTTGCTGACTCTGACCCCGGCTTATTTATGGTTATGATGATTTTCTTAATAGGTTTCCTGGTTGCCGTTATTGCCTGCCTGGCATTAGCGGCTGTTTTGGGAATTTTTATTTTTTTGTTGACCGCAGTTGGGATTGTATCGTTCTCGATTTTTATGGCCTGGTACCGGCGATCTATTTATTCCGGGGTCAAATGGTTTATATACCTTTCTTTCTGTTTTGCCGGTATGGCGGGCACCACTTTCGTGTGCCTATTAGCGGAGGGGTTTGGTAATGCCAGTTATTCTTTGAAAACAATGTTGTCCTGGGGCATTCCTATTGGGTTTGCCGGCGGCTTGATGGGAGGATGGATCTTACTTACTGTCTCCCGGCTATTGTTCAGTCATTTTTTTGCGAAAGATGTGGCGTAAGATCCCCGCTTACTCAATGGGCACCGATTAAACACTCCTATATCATTGTAACCCTTATCTTTGGATTAATAAAGCCAAGGCTATAGGAAAGCGGCGATATAGGGGGCGACGTGCAAATGCAACGTTGCCCCTTCTTAGTTTTAACTCACCTTAGATCAGGCTGAGCCGTCCCGTCAACGGACGGGTAGGGCGACCCACCCTTCAAACGCTTCGACAGGCTCAGCGTGACATCCGGTAGAGGCTTCGACAAGCTCAGCGTGACAGTTTTTCCACTTCTCTTTTGTAATCGTATTGTTCGTCTTCGTGCATGGTTTTGAGGGCAGCGTTCACTTTTTTGAGCTGGCTGTGGTACAGGTTGTCCATGGCGGTGCTTTTGCGGAAGTTGATACCCGCTTCCTGCAGCAGGGTACAGAAGTGTATGAGCAATTCTACTTCGGCCAATTTGCTACCGGTAAAGCGGATGTGCTTGTTGGCAATGCGGAGGGTTTTGCGGATCGTCTTTTTGGCCAGGAAGATCTGGGATGTATTGAGGGCTTCGAAGGCTTCATCCATCTGCTGTTTTACCATGGTAATGTACGCAGGCAGGTCATGTGCCTCAAATAAGAGATAAGTGAGCAGCTCTTTGTTCTCTTTCTTGAATTTGGAGAGGCGCAAACACAGTTCTACCAATTGTTTGACTGGCAGTTGCTGTAGTTCATCTTTCAGTTCGTGTACTGTAGCTGCTTTCATGATTGAGCGAATCTAAATAAAATACCGGCTATAACATGTGTGTGTCATAGCCGGTATTTTTATTGTGTGCTTGTGTGATCTTAGAATGGCAGGTCATCATCTGCTCCACCGGGAGCGTTGTGGAAGGTGGGGGCTGGCTCGGAGGCTGGTGCGCCGCCGGCTTTGTTGCCTGCTACTATTTTCCAGGCTTTTACGTCTGTGTACCAGCGGCCGTTGAACTCACGGCTTTCGACATCGAATGACACGGTAACCTGTGCGCCAGGTACTAATCCGCTCATGTCGATTTTATCACCCCATACTGCTATACAAACTTTTTTAGGGTATGTATCGGCTGTTTCCAGGATGAAATCTTGTTTTTTCCACGTTCCGTTTTTGCCCTGTCCTGTTTGCAGTGGCAACATCTGTAAGATCTTTCCGCTGATATCCATAAGTGATTTTGGGCAAATTTAAGGAAATGACCGGTTGGGTATGATAATTTTTGTACACACAAAAGCCGGTCTTGTGACCGGCTTCCTGCATGTATTTTTGTATGTGGTAATTATGATTTGTATACAAACAGGTTTTCTACAAACTGGTCGTTGAAATGCTGTACCGGATCGCCATTGATCTTGTGGTAAATGGCGCTGATAAAGATGGTTTGTGCAGCGCTCAGAACAGCCATCACGACAAAGGCGCTTAACAGTCCTAAGGCAACGCCTACTGCAGGATGGATAGCCAATCCAAGTATAAATAAAGGGATCGATATACATATGATGGCGAGTACCTGGATCACGGTAAAATTGAATGTAGCAGCAGCGCTTTCACCCCATTGTTGTTTCATAATTCCTGCCGAGCGTTTGAATGCGCCGAGGGGGCCGAGGTTTTCATATGCGATCACTGGTACTACAAAGAAGGTTGTTACGCTCCAGGCTATTCCGAGGATACCTATAATAATTCTTCCCAACCAGCCTGTATTTTCCTGAATATATCTTAAAAGGGTGCCTACCGTAGCGGCAAATAAGGCCCAGGAGAAGATGGCCCCAATGCGGCTGATGCTAAAGTCGATTCCTTTGCGTATGGTAACTTCTTCGCCATGGAAGTAGAGTCGTGTACAATGTGTAAGCGCTACATTGAAGAACACTACTATAAAATAGTTGATAAGGTAGTAGCCAAGCAGGGACACGAGGTAAACCCAATCGTCGAATTGTTCAAGGCCATAGGTATCCCAACCGGCGAGGCCAAACATGACCAGGAAGAATGATCCCATGATGAGTATCATGGATATTCCGGAGAGGATGGGAAAGAGGATAAGTTGTTTATTTTCCTTCAGTACTTTAAAGCTGTTCATGGAAATCTGCCAGCCATTGGACAAGCGTGTGAAGAATGACATATAGTGGTTTATTTAAGGGGTGTACGATCATTCCAATATACGACATTCGTTCACGATTTCCAATATGCGCAGAGACACGAATTAAAGCGAATTATACCAATTCTGCTTCGCCGGCACCAGATAGCTTCGCTGGTTAGCCTTTTGTGGCGGCGATGTATTCGGCCAGGGTAATACGGCCATCTAACAGGGCGCTGTATAAAACTGCTTTATTGGTCTTTGTATTCTTGATGCGACCTACCAGTTCTTTGTCAAAGAATAATTGCTTAATAATCGATTTCATTTTATATATTTTTTATTATATGTGTATATAATTGTTGCGTGCTTTGCCAAGGGTTGTCCCATGACAGCTCGTACATGATTAAACAGGTCAAGTTATTGGCGGTTAGCGCCACTCAATCGCGGAAGACAAAACAATCCATGTGTAAGGGGCAATCGATTACCGGAGTAAAGCGTATCAGCTATGTGTGTTTTGGCAGCTTATGTGTTTGTGTAGAATCCCGCAGGACTTAGTTAAAAAAAAAATGGTCACCTGTAGAAACAGACGACCTCTAACGATTGCTTGCCATATGAAAAAACGTAATGATCTGATTTGAGTGGTAGCCTCTTGCTACCGTTTCTTAAGCTTTTCTTATCCTCTTTTCTTTTTCTTCTCTGCTTACCTATCGTCTCTGTTTCTGATGTAAAAGTACAGCGTCTTTTGTTGCGGTGTAAATCAAGTTTTTGGCATTTTAATGATCTCTAAGGTCTTAAAGAAAATACAAAATCCTTTACCAGAAAGGGTTTCAGCCGTTTTTACCCCTCATGTCCAACGGTTTTTAACCTATAAATAATAATTAATTGTTATTTGTTGAAACCAGAGTGGATTCTGCTCCTATATGATGGTTTTACAGAGCGAGTTTAAGAAGTGATATTATTTAAGTAATTGTTTATTAATATTTTGTAACTTAAAAACAGGCAGACATGATTAATCTCAATTGCATTAAAATTTATTAGCATTTATTCAAAATACTTATTTTTTGTCCTATAATTTTTTTATGCTATAAATTGGAACAGGGGGGTCAAAGCGCTGTTCGTCCTCGGGCATATTGTAAATCCGGCGTACTATATCCATGCCTTTTACCACTTTGCCGAAGGCGGCATAGCCTTGTTTATCGGGGTTGTTTTCGCCTCCAAAGTCGAAACCTGGTTGGTCGCCTATGCAGATGAAGAATTCCGTGTTGGCCGTGCCGGGCTCCAGGCGGGCGAGAGAAATGACGCCGTCTTTGTGGAGAATCTTTGTTTGCTCTGTGGTTTCATGGGGTATTCCGGGAAGTTCGGGCCTTTTTTTACCGTATAGTCCTCCTTGTATCAGCTCGGCCTTGGGTGCATTGGATGGCTGGTTATCGGCATTGAGCACGCGGTAAAAGCTGCCGTCTTTATAATATCCTGCTTCGATATAGGATAGGAAGGCGGCTACTGATTTAGGCGCCTGATCGGGATAGAGTTCTATTTCGATGTCGCCTATCCTGGTTTCGATCTCAACGTGGGGATTCTTGTATTTGTTGGAGGAGCAGGCGGAGAGGAGTACGATTAGTACAATAAAGATGTGCTTAGAAATCTGCATTAGGCTTCGTGTGGATTAGTTGAAGATACTTGCAAAATAATACTATTTCAAAGCCTCTGGCTTTGAAATAGGCGCCACCAGCCAGAGGCTGGCGACTAATGGAAGCCCTTCGACAGGCTCAGGGTGACAATAGAGCGTAAATTAGGAAAGTTCTGTTTTATGTAGCGGACACACCACAGTTATATTATGCTTATATAATTGAAAATCATAGCAGAAGGTCTGGAGGCATATATTTTGAATGCAAGTAAGGGTATGCATAAACAACTTTTTGTATTAACCGCCGCCGTACTCATTTTAGCTGCCTGTAACAATGAACCGGGACAGGCTGCCGGTACCGCCCGCGTCGATAAGGACCTCACTCCACGCAACTTCAGTATTTCTAAAGCCAACTCTTACAGCGATCTGTTCCTGGATAGTGCAGCTATGGAGGCTTTTATTGCCGAGCAAAAGCTCAATGACACCTTGAGTACTGGCATGCGCAACTTTTATAATGCGCGTAATTATCAATATGCATGGTTTGCAAGTGACGGCATCACGGAACAAGCGCTTGCTTTCCGGAATTTGTATGATTACACCAAGGATAGTGGTACTACGAGGAAAGCGCTTGACCGGCGCCTGGAAAGCCTGATGGCCGACGACAGCTTGCATGTCACATCTGGTGATGCAAGTATCCGTAAAACGGAGTTGTTGCTTACCTGGCGTTATGTGAATTATGTTTGGGACAGGTATGATGGTAAGAAGGCACGTGCTTCGGCTTTGGAAGCTTTGCTACCAGCCAAAAAGCAATCTGTGATGGAACTGGCCAAGGCTGAACTGGACATCAAGGATGTGCCGAATGATAATTACAAGGCTTTACAGCAGCAGCTGGGTAATTATGTGGCGATAGCAGAAAAGGGTGGCTGGTCGAGTATTCCTGCTCCCAGGAAAAAATTAAAACAAGGCAGTATCGATACAGCTGTTGTGCTTATTAAAAAGAGATTGCAAGCCTCCGGACAATTTGCTACAGCCGATACCAGCAGGGTCTTCAATGATGAATTGGTAAAGGTTATCAAGGTTGTTCAATCTAATTATGGTTTTACCGCCGATGGGGTTGTTTCTCCTATGCTGATCAAAGAGCTAAATGTTCCTGTATCGAAGCGGATCGAGCAGTTGCTGGTCAACCTGGAGCGCATGCGGTGGATGCCAGCGGAACCTTCAGGTAATCTGATCTGGGTGAATATTCCTGCTTTCAAGTTGTATGTGCAGGATGGTACGAATCAATTATTCAATATGGATGTGGTAGTTGGTAAAGAGGGGCATAGTACCGTTATGTTTTCCGGTAATCTAAACCAGGTTGTGTTTAGTCCCTATTGGAATGTTCCGGAAAATATTGTGAAGAAAGAAATCCTTCCTTCTATTGAAAAGAATTCCAATTACCTGGCTGAAAATAATATGGAGATCACTGGTGAGGAAGAGGGGGTGCCTGTTGTTCGCCAACGGCCTGGTGATAAGAATCAACTGGGCAAGATCAAATTCCTTTTCCCCAATAGTTTCAATATTTACTTTCACGATACGCCTTACAAGGAGCTATTTAACCGGGATAAACGTGCTTTTAGCCATGGCTGTATCCGGCTACGCGAACCGGGAAAGCTGGCCGAATACCTGCTGGTGAACCAGCCGCAGTGGACGCCTGAGAAAATCGACAGTGCCATGAACAGCGGCAAGGAAAAGTATGTACGGGTAAAAGATCCTGTTCCGGTGCTCATCTATTATTATACGGCCTGGGTTGATGGCAACAAGCAGCTTCAGTTCAGGGATGATATTTATGGACATGATGAAAAGCTGGGCCGTAAATTATTTATGCCCGGTACTGTAGATGAGACGCTGGCAAACCGATAACACGAATTTTGGCGAATTACACGAATTAAATATCAGGTATTAGCTGATGGTGTCGGTGGTAATGGAATCGGTGGCCATCAGTGTACGCATCTGCATCAATATTCTGGATTGGGCCAGGTAACGCTGGTCATTTCCATAGATGAACATACAGCTGCCGTTCTTAATGGTATTGATGATGGCTTTGGTGAGCACAGCAGGTATTGCCGGGCAGCCCAAGCTGCGACCAACGTAGCCTTTCATAGCAATTACTTTTTCGCTTACATAGGCTGATCCATGCATCACTATATTGCGTATGAAGGCATTGTCATTAATGCCTTCTTCCATTCCAGTGAGCTTCATTGAATATCCATTCGATCCACGGTAAGTGTCTCCTGTAACATAAAAGCCCAGGCTGCTTTGATTGCTTTCGGGCCTGTTGGAGAAATGGGTAGCCATATCGGTACCAGAATTTCTGCCATGTGACACATATGTATTGTAGATCAATTTACCCGTTTTCATATCAATAATGAACAGGCGCTTTTGAGAGGAGGGCAGGCTAAAATCTGCAATGGTCAGGTAGCGTGAATTTCTGAGCTCACCTGATTGCTGCAAGCTGCTGTAGCCTTGCATGGCGCACAGAAATGCTTCACGTGAAAGTTTCAGTGTGTCCAGTCGAAGGCTGTCGTATAATATTGTTTTACTTGCAGGTTTGGGATCAGCTACTGGTGTTACTGCTTTTGTAACGGATTTGGAAGTTCCTGTGAAGGCGGTAGTTCCCCATACTACTGTTACGCATCCAATCAATGCTAATAAAAAAATAAATGGCTTTGCTTTCGGCTGCATGGATTTTAAATGTGCTTTTTTGAATGAATGGTTTCGTTCGTCTCTGCATAAGACGTTCTGCAGCGCTGATTGGTTCGCCCTGGTGGCGTGTTAAATAAACTTTAACAGCTTGTGCTTATGTGTGCTAAGTAGTATTCATTACTGTAATACAAATGTTCGTTGGTGTAATGAGCAGCTATAGCGTGTGTACTGCCTAATGCAGGTATTTATTCTACAGTTTGTATTTCACAGTGTGTGGAATAATCGCCCGTTATTATTCAATAGATACTGTCACAAATTTTAATTACCTGATTTTCAGTACAGCTTCCTGTTGTAATTATTTGGCATGAATTTTACAATGTATATAGTACAACGAACGGTGATTTCCCAGGAAAAAAGTCAACTACTTGAAAAAGGAGTCGATTAACGAAAGGGAATAAGCGTTCATGAAAAGTGTATTCCCTACGGAGTGCACTTTTCGCTTTTTAGCACTCAGTACTAATCTTCCATTGAGGGCTTCGACAAGCTCAGCCTGACATACGCTTCATACTAACATTATAAACTAATTCACTATAACTCACTCAATTGTGGCATGCAGGTATTTAAAGATTAAGTACTTATACTATTGCCGTTGTTTTAAAAAAGCGTCAGTTTAGCAGGACTGTTTGTTTCCTTGCACCGCATATCTGTCATTGTAACATAATTTGAATAAGTTTATGGCTGTTGAAAAAAAATTGGGTCTATCCTTATCGGGTGGAGGATACCGCGCTGCTGCTTTTCACCTGGGCACTTTGCGGAAGCTGCATGAGATGGGCATTTTGGAACGGGTCGATGTGATGAGCACTATTTCAGGGGGGTCTATTACCGGTGCTTATTATTGTTTGAATAATAAAGATTTTGATGCTTTCGAAAAATATATGTTCGAGGCGCTGGGCTCCAAGAATGTGATCAAGCAGGTGTTTCTTTCTTTTACTTTTATCAGGACATTGTTGTTCCTGTTGCTTTTCCTGGTGCCAGCGATCTATGTTTTGTTTACTTCTTATGCATGGTTATCGCTCATTCTGATCGGTGTGATGTTGTATTTATTCGTGCGTTTTCAATTTGCTATTTTTCCCGTGAGCAAAGAAGTGGAGCGGGCTTATGATAAATTTTTTTATCAGCAGGCTACCTTATCGAAGTTATCCAACAAGCCGCTACTGGCGATTGGCTCTACCAATCTACAGACTTCACGTCCGTTTACTTTTTCCCGGTTAAAAATGGAAGACTCGTCATATGCTTATATGGAATCTCCTGTGCGGTTCAAGAACGATGATTTCCCCGTAGCTCGTGCTGTGATGGCCTCTTCCTGTGTTCCTTTTGCTTTTACCCCTGTTCATATCGACAAGCAGTTTTATGTAAACCCCGAGGATATTCTGCGTGTAAATCCTCAATTGGTAGATGGGGGTGTTTATGATAACCAGGGTATCCAGAAGATCACACAAAAGGGCAGCATGTATGGTTGTGATATTATCATTACCAGTGATGCGGGCGATAAGTTGCCTTTTGAAGGGTCCTATAATAACCTGGTGATCTTATTGATCCGGACCATGGATGTATTTATGGAAAGGATCAAGAAATTCCAGATGATCGAAGATATTTATGGCAATGCTGCTACCGAGCAGCGGCAGATCGCGTATTTATCGTTGGGATGGAACCTGGAGCAATGTATTCCCGGTTTTATCAATAACCTGGCTGGAGGGAAGATCACAGAGGAGGTTATCGAGGCGCACCAATTCAAGCCTGAGTGGGTAGCCGATCCCAACCGGTATCGCAGAGAGCTCACTACCTATCTTGAAAACGAAGTGGATTATAAAACTATCCTGCAACGTAATTTGAAACCGCCTCAGCTTACCATCGCCCGTAATGTGGGTACAAACCTGACTCCTTTATCCAAAGAGGAACTCACTTATCTTGCTATACAGGCTGCCAACCTCACAGAATTACAGGTAAGGTTGTATTGTCCTACGCTGGTATCGCCTGTATAATTGCAGCCTTTTCTCTTCGTTAGCAGATTTCTCACCTTGTACACTGGTTGTGGGGGCGGGTGCGTATGGCAGGGTTCGAAATGACAATGTAAAAATAGCCGGGCAGTAATATTGCATGTACTTGTTATATTTCAATCTAAAAAATGGATATTGCAGGTTTATGCAACGACAGGCAGACGATTTAGTAGCAAAGCTGCTCCCGGGTATTCAAGGGGCTATTCTTACTGCATTTTTATGTATTTCCTCTTCCTTCAAGGGCTGGGCGCAGGTTGATACATCAAAAAAGTTTGACAGGGCTTTTTATGAGTCGTACACTGACCTGATCACTTCCCGGGTCTATTTTTCCCAGAAATATACTTCGTTACGTATCCGTGGTTCGGAGCGTATCAGGGATCTTCAATACCGCCCTAATACGACACTCAACTTTGGTGTAGGCGCCACTTATGGCTGGTTTACGCTAAACCTGGCTTATGGCTTCGATTTTTTAAACCGTAGGGATGAGTCGAAAGGGAAAACGCGCTACCTGGACCTGCAATCTCATATTTATACCCGCAAGATGAGCATCGACCTGTTTGGTCAATTGTACAAAGGGTTTTATGCTTTCCCCAAAAGGCTTGTTCCGCAAAATGAAGATGGATGGTATACAAGACCAGATGTCAAGATGCGGCATTTTGGAGCGGCTGCTTATTATATCTATAATTGGAAAAGGTTTTCGCTACGTGCTGCCACGTTGCAAAATGAATGGCAAAAAAGGTCGGCGGGAAGCTTGTTAATCGGTGCAGAGTTTTACTACGGCACCAACCGGGGTGATAGTGCGCTGGTGCCTGGTGCATTGGCAGACCTGTTTGAAGCAGCCGGGGTGACCAAGATGCGTTATTTCGATATTGGCCCGGGCGTGGGTTATGCTTATACTGTTGTTGTGAAAGAGCATTTTTATGGTACCGGCGGTCTTACTGTTAGTTTTCCTTTCAGTTTTCATAAGCAATGGCGTAATGATGAATCTGAACACCGACTATCTATAAGCCCGGACCTGCTTTACCGTCTTGGGGTTGGCTATAATAGCGACCGCATGAATTTTAGCATGATATGGGTAAACAGCAGTGTTCAAACTAAAGGAAAACAAGGGGAGTACGCCATCCGCACTGGTAATGTGCGTCTCAATGCTGCTTACCGGCTGGCTCCCGGGCCCAAGTTGAAGCGCAAGTTGAAGTTCTTCGAGGTGGGTCAATAAACAAGAACCCCTCCCAGAGAACTGGAAGGGGTAATGATAACATGCATATATGAGATTTTGTCATCATTTTCTTTTTACTTTATCGCGTTGACCACCCAGCCCTCATTTTCTTTCGTCTGCCTTTGTTTTTCCCAGGCTACCACGGCGGTCTCCAATACTTTTTTAAGGTTCATTTTTACTTTTCTTCTTTGCAGTTTTAATACTACTCCTTCCACTTTTTCTTTGTACACTTCTACATGGTCATTGTTGTAGAAATGGATCGTGTATTGTTTGGGGACGTTTATATTGGATTCTGCTACCCAATATCCTTTTTCTGACACATAGCGTGGTACAGTGGGGCCTCCTGTGGGTTGATCATCTTGTGCAAATACTGTAGCGTGCATCATCATCAGGCAGATGATCGCGATTAATTGATTGGCTCTTTTTTTCATGTCTATACTTTTTCTTGTAACGAATGTTGTAACAGGCATAAAGTTATCAGCTATACGTGCGGAGAAAACACAAAGTGGATTAACCGGGTGTGTTGTGTGACAGATGCACGGAAATGGTTTCCTAAGTGTAAAATCGTCGACGAATGTCGTTAGTCGATGGGGGAAGGGACGGCAATCGGCAGTCGGCAATGCGTTTACTTCGATGCTTTTGCTTCGATAGCAGATTTCTCACTGCGCTATCGCTCCGTTCGAAATGACAGAGAGGGGGAGTTTCATTCGAAATGACAGAGAGGGGGGGCATTCGAAACAAACAAGAGGGGCTCTTTTGAAAGGAAAAATGCCTTATAAAGAAAACGGATGAGTCGCCTTTGGAAGGCGACCCACCCGTTTCTTTTTACGCAAGTTGACTTGTTGTTCGCCGACGCTTCGACAGGCTCAGCGCGACAGATTTTTTATTCAAGTTCTTTGAGCCAGGCCTGGGCTTCTTCGCGAGCGGCTTGTATTACTGCTTTGCCGGCACGGAAGCACATTTTCCATTCGCCGCTTTTTGATTCGTACTCAGGGTTGGCAAACATGCTACCGTTGAGCTGGGCATCAAAATCTACTGTAGCTGAGATATCCAGAAATGCTTTTAGTCGTTGTTTGATCAACTCCTTGCTATCTGAAGGATATTTTTTTTCATCGTCGGCTTTGTTCAGTTGTTTGTCAACAGCATTGTCGATCATCTTCATTGGGTTGGGTATTCCCAATTTTCTCTTCTGCCTGTATCCAAGGCGTTCATTTCTCCACTTGGTGTACTTCTTCTGAAATTCAGGAGTCTTTGAATACTCTTTTGCAAACCTGATCAACTGTCGTGTGCCTGCTACTCTCATTTCTACCGGCAGTGACTTCGCTTTTTTCAATACTTCGTAAGAGGTTGAAATTAATCCTCCTCCAAATGAGGACACGATGTTTTCTTTGGCATCGTCTTCTGAGACGCTGAGGTCTTCAAAAATGTTTGTTACGGTGGCGGCCATCAATGCTATGGCCAGTACCAATACGCTTACTGTTTTCATGGCTAAAATGTTGTTACCAGGTTAATTTTTTAATCCGGGTTGGTTATTTTTTACTCCGCAAACGTATCGGATCGGTCAGGGGTTTGCAATCGCACAAACATGTGAAAAATGCTGTCTTAGCGCCAAAAAATGAATTATATGTGGTTAAGGATTCGTTTTCCGGTAGTTAACCGGGCCGTAGAACGGAACGGTATTTGTAATTTTATATTCGCTTGAAACACGAATTTTAGCGCATTACATGAAAAGCAACTCTAACTGGTTATCAGGATCATTGTTAAAATCGAGCCATTATGAAGGAGGATATCAACAGTGCAACCAACCAGCAAGCCTGCCACTATATTACTTTCAATACGGTGGATTGGATAGACGTGTTTGTGAAACCCATCTACAAGCAGATCATTACTCAAACGCTGAATGAGTTTATTACTCACAAGGGGCTTACTGTATACGCCTGGTGCCTCATGTCGAACCATCTGCATTTGCTGTTGCAAGCCAAAGATGGTACTGGCTTATTTATGGTCGAGCGGGACTTTAAGAAGATCACCGCCACGCGTATTTTGGAGGCAATCGAACTGGAACCTGAATTGCGTCGTGAATGGATGTTATGGCGTTTTGAAAACTTTACGCAAAATCTGAAGAAGATCGAAAAGTACCAGGTATGGCAAAGTTGCAGCAATCCTGAGTTTGTAGATTTTAAACAGCCTTTCAAGGTGCGGGAGCACCTGAGTTATATTCATGAGAACCCTGTTCGTGACAAGATCGTTTTTCTTCCGGAGGAATATGTGTACAGCTCTGCCGGGGATTATGCCGGGCGGAAGGGGCCAGTTCAGGTGAAGTTGATTGACATGGAGGGATTGATCAGGGGGCTTATAAAGAGATAGCTGTGAGCTTTGAGCCGCGAGCTACGAGCCTTTTGCTTCGATGGGAATTGGGCTAAAGCCCCAATAAAAGATTGGTTATAGCGTCCCCGGCCCTAAAGGGACCGGGCAATTCCTTTTGCCTCAAGACCCTTTGCTTCGCAAGCAGATTTCTCACTGCGCCGTCACGACATACTCCTTTACAGTCGCGACTGGCTCCGTTCGAAATGAAAACGGAGAGGTTCTTTCAAAATGACACAGCTAATGTCAAGGTTTACTTTTCGATGGCGGTTTTGAGGGCCTGGACGGTCTTTTTATCGTTGCCGACAAATATTTTGTCTTTCAAGATGGTGACGGGTCGTTTGAGGAAGGTGTATTCTTCGAGGATGAGGTCGCGGTAATCGTTTTCTGTCAACTTTTTATCTTTCAATCCCATTTCCTTGTATTTGAGGGCGCGGCGGCTAAAGAGGGCTTCGTAGCTCCCAGCCATTTTTTTCATCTCCTCCAATTGGGCGGGTGTTATCTTTTCTGTTTTAATGTCCTGCATGTCGATCCCTGCCTTGTCTACTCCAGTTTCTTTGATGATGGCCTGACAAGTGGTGCAGTTGGCGAGATGATACATTTTCTTCATACTTAATCTTTTGCTTTCGAGGCTTCGACAAGCTCAGCCTGACAATTTGATTCAACAGGGTCGCAAGTTAACTGATTGGTTTCAAAAGTGGTATGCATTGGTGGGGTAAAACAGATGTTGGAACTGTAATATTTTCCGACATTCGCCGACCAATTAGTATCTTTTCGCTAAAACCACCCATAGTTGCAGTCCAAGCCTGACCAAAATGAATTTATTGTGTTGGTAAATCAACACAGGGGCATGTTGTACAAAGTATGTAACCTGTATTGTTCATCGGAGTACGATAAGCAGGATCTTTTCCAGGAGATCGTGATCCAATTGTGGAAGGCTTATCCACGATTCAGGGGCGACTCCAAGTTTGGCACCTGGCTTTACCGTATTGCCTTGAACACGGCTATCTCGGATCTGCGCAAACAAAAGAAGCATATTCAGAGTGTAGAACCAGACCAGCTGCCAACGGAGATCCAGGATATTCAGTATAATAAGGAAAGGGAAGAAAAATTACAGCAAATGTACCGGGCTATTCACCAGCTCCCTGAAATTGAAAGGGGTATCGTGATGTTGTACCTGGAAGACAAGAGTTATGAAGAGATGGAAGAGATCCTGGGTATCAATCAGAATAACCTACGGGTAAAGATGAACCGGATCAAGGAAAAAT
>JAGIBF010000051.1:0-4317 GCA_017744515.1 Niastella sp. | reverse complement strand
TCGTCAAACCATGAATACGCTTATAACGAAAAAACAACCTCGATTTTTTTAGACGAAATGCGGCAAATCGATGAAACGGATAGTTCGTTTATGGATACCACGAAAACTTATTCGGTTGCCATGGGCGATTCGATAATGCTCAACACCAAAGCGGAAAACCTGATCAAGAATTCTCAAATGGATTTGGATAACCTCAAAGAGATCTGGAAGGACCTGGACGAGAAGGATTTCCATCCTGGAAAGGGAGAGGGAATGAGGCCTGTTGTGGCCAATCATGAGGAGGAGATTGCTGCCATCCTGCGCAAACGTTCTCAGAACCCGATTGCGAAGATCAAGCGCAACCTTGGCTGGGAGCTGGCTTTGATCCTTGTGTTGTATACGCTGTCTATGGGGTATTATTTTATTGCCTGGCATGGGCAGTATTGGGAGATCTCTGTGTTGCTGGGTATTATCGGCGCTTCTTTCGTGGTATATTATTTCCGCAAGAATAAGTTGTTGAATGAAATGCAGGCGGTGGATAGTGAAGTTAAGCTGAACCTGAAGAAGCGGCTGCATACTTTGGAAAAATATACCCGCTTTTATTCTGTATCGGGTATGGTGCTCACTCCTTCTGCTTATTTTGTAGCCGGCCTGATCGTTTTATTCAAGACTCCTCCCCGCTCTGACGATAAAATGCCTCCTATGTTTACGCATATTACCGGGCACGACTATTTCGTTTTGTTTACTGTATCTGGTGTTGCCCTGGCGATTGGCAGTTATTTCCTGAATATCTGGTATGTGAACAGGTTGTATGGCAGGCATATCAATAAGTTGAAGAACTTATTGAACCAGATTGAGGATGAAGGATAGACTGTAAGCAGCTGGTGAATCGCGCATTGTCATTTTATCTCTATTTCAGCAGGTGGCTGTTAAAATAATCCTGCTTTCGAATTGTGGTGGTATTTTTTAGTAATTTGAGCATCTTAATATTTTTACGATGCCTGCTACCCGTCGCGATTTTATAAAGCAATCTTCTCTGCTTGCCGCCGGTTTTTTCCTTCCTAAAGAAGACTTTTTCAAGAAGAAGCCTGTAGGTGTTCAGTTGTATACGCTCCGTAATGAAATTGGCAAAGACCCCAAAGGTACTCTTGCCAGGGTGGCTCAACTGGGTTATAAACAGGTTGAAACTTTTGGTTATGGCAACCGGAAGTGGTTCAATCTCTCTCCTACTGAACTATCAGCTGTTTTAAAACAACATGGTCTCACATCGCCCAGCGGTCACACTTATCCCGGCAGTTTTTTCCTGAAGGGTGGCTGGGAAGATGAGTGGAAAAAGGGTGTGGAAGACTCCAAGGCGCTTGGGCAGGAGTTTATCACCATTCCCTGGCTGGAAGAGGCCTACCGCAAGGACCCCGATAATTATAAGAAGATCGCTGAAGGCCTGAACAAGGCGGGCGCTATGGCGAAAGATGGTGGCCTGAAACTGGCTTATCACAACCACGATTTCGAGTTTACTGCTCTTGATGGTCAATCCGGCTTTGATATTCTCTCTAAAAATACCGACGCCAAACTGGTTCAGTTTGAGCTGGATCTGTATTGGGCCGTAAAGGCCGGTCATGACCCGGTGAAGTTGTTTGAAGCTCATCCCGGCCGATTCTGCATGTGGCATGTGAAGGATATGGACAATACCGACAAGAAGTTCTTTACTGAAGTAGGAAGTGGCGTGATAGACTTCAAGCGAATTTTCAAGAACGCGAAGCTGAGTGGTATGAAATACTTCTTTGTGGAGCAGGATCAATGTCCTGGTTCACCTTTCGATAGTATTGCGAAGAGTATTAACTACCTGAATGGGAAGATCCTTTGAGACCGGCAATCGGTAGTGCGTTTGCTTCGATAGCAGATTTCTCACTCCGCTTCGCTGCGTTCGAAATGACAAAGTGAACTTATTAACCTACCTTTTTAATAAAACCATCGATTATGAGCCATCGCAGAAAGTTTCTGCAGCAAACGGCAGCCCTTGTTACGGGCGCCACTGTATTGTCGTCTTTTGACTCCCGTCCTTTCACCATATTCCGAAACCGCATTTCTCCGGCCGACCAGCTTAATATTGGCGCTATTGGCATCAATGGTATGGGTTGGTCTAACGTGAATGCTGCCTTAAAGGTGCCTGGTGTAAATCTTGTAGCGATCTGTGATGTGGATTCGAATGTAATAGATAAGCGCAAGGCTGATCTTGTGAAAATGAATATTGATGTTTCGAAGGTGTCGGTCTATTCCGATTACCGCAAGTTGCTGGAGCAAAAGGATATCGATGCTGTAATTATCGGCACACCCGACCACTGGCATGCGTTGCAAATGATCCATGCCTGTGAGGCTGGTAAAGATGTGTATGTTGAAAAGCCCGTGGGCAACTCCATTGCTGAATGCAGGACCATGGTAGCTGCTCAACAGCGTTATAATAAGGTAGTGCAAGCCGGTCAATGGCAACGGAGTCAACAGCATTTCCGCGATGCTGTTGATTTTGTACATAGTGGTCAGCTCGGCAATATCCGTACGGTGAAGGTATGGTGCTACCAGGGCTGGATGCGTCCTGAGCCTGTACGTGCAGACAGTGCTCCGCCTGCTGGTGTAGATTATGCTGCCTGGCTTGGGCCTGCTGCTACCCGTCCTTTCAACGCCAGCCGCTTTCATTTTCATTTCCGCTGGTTCTGGGATTATGCCGGTGGCCTGATGACCGACTGGGGTGTTCACCTGTTGGATTATGCGCTGCTCGGCATGAAGGCTCCTACGCCTAAGACTATTGCGGCGCTGGGTGGTAAATTTGCCTACCCTGACCTGTATGAAGAAACGCCTGATACCCTGACTACTTTATATGAATTTGATGGCTTCAATCTCGTATGGGATTCGGCCATGGGTATCGACAATGGTTCTTATGGCCGGGACCACGGTATTGCTTTCATCGGCAATAACGGTACGCTGGTGTTAAGTCGTGGCGGCTGGGAAGTGCTCGAGGAAAGGCAGAGTAAGAACAAGGTTTCCAAACCAATGGTAAAGCCTTCTGACAATGGCTTGAATAAGCACTGGGAAAATTTTGTTGAAGTTGTAAAGTCGCGTAAGCTGGATGATCTGCATTGCTCTATCCAAGCCGGCGCCCACGTAGCAACGGTGGCGCAGATGGGTAATATTGCTTTCCGTACTGGCCAGAAGCTAACCTGGGATAAGAGTAAAGAGGCATTTACGGATAATAAGATCAACAAGGAATACCTGATGAAGGAATATCATAATGGGTATAAGTTGCCGAAGGTTTAGTGACAGGGCAATCTTAATAAAGAAAATGGGTGGGCCACCTCCCGCAAAGCGGGACAAGTTTTGGAAGGTGACCCACCCATTTTCTTTAAGGGCGTTATTTCAGTCTTTTGATCTTTATGTTGCGGTACCAAACGGGGTCGCCGTGGTCCTGGAGGGCAATACGGCCTGACGTGAAGGTGCCGAAGGTTTTCCATTCTTTGAATTTGCTTCCGGCAATCATTTTGCGCCAGTTATCATCCCACATTTTGGTAGATAGTACTTTCACTCCATTAAGGAAAAACTCGAGGGTGCTGTCTTTGGCAATGATCTCTGCCTGGTTCCATTCCCCTACTGCTTTAACTGTTTCCGGCGAACTGGTAATAAGATCGTAGAGATCGCCGGCGCGGTGCTTGATGATCTTACCATCTTTATGGCCGTTATTGTCCAGTACCTGCATTTCGGGGCCTGAGTGGTAGGTCTTTTCTATTTTAGGGTCTTCTTTCACATAGAACATCACTCCGCTGTTGCCTGCGGTATCGACTTTCCAATCGATCTTCAGGTGGAAGTTATCGTATTCTTCATCGGTAACGAGATCGCCTCCGCCTACTGTTTTGTCGTCTTTCTTCTGTGCAGGATCGAGGTGAAGGGTGCCTTCCACAACTTTCCAGGCAGAACCATCGGACAGGGTTTTGAATACATGCCAGTTCTTTTTGGACGTGCCGTCGAAGAGCAGCTGCCAGCCTTCGGCCTGCTCGGTAACGGTGAGGCTATTGTCTTGAGGTGGTGTGATTGGTGTTGCGGCCACAGTGTCTTTTTTTGAAGGATCGGTAGTAGCTGTTTGTTCGTTTGAATTACAGGCACTAAAAACTGAGGCCAACAGGCTTACAGCAAGCAGGAATCGCATAATGTGGATTTTTTTGTGTATTCAAGATACAGGTTTGCCATTAATTTTTAATGGGAGAGGTTACTAATTTCTCTCCTACCGTTTGCTTCGAAGCAGATTTCTCACTCCGCTATCGCTCCGTTCGAAATGAACTGTGTTTATAAACA
>JAGIBF010000050.1 GCA_017744515.1 Niastella sp. | reverse complement strand
GTTTAAAGTTCGATTGAAATAATATGCCGCTTGCAGATAAAATTTAAGGTGGTACTTTCAAAAAGAAAGTACCACCTTTTTTATTTAGTTATCAGCGTTCATCCCGCCATGGCGGGACTGAACTTGTCGAAGCCCTTCGACAAGCTCAGGGTGACATTGATCTACTTTTGTTGCAATATCACAAACTCCTGTTCCAACGCCAGCGAACGCTTGTACACGCAATCAATAAAAGCTTTGCCCCACTGAGCATAATAAGGCATGAAGTTCTCGATACGCTCCTGTAGACCACCTGCCGGGAACAAAGCAGCTTTAATAGCATTGATCTGCTGCTGCTCATTCTCATACTTCTTCTTTTCCGCACGCAGCATCTTCTTTTCCAATTCCTGGATCGGCTTCAGGGTCTTCACTTCCAGCGCTTCGATATGTGGCAGCAGCGTTTCATCGATCTGCCCTGCTTTTTCCCGTAATTGTTTATACAACTGCTCTGCCGCCTGTAGCTCATTTTCCAGTTTCAGGTGACCGTTGGAATGACGGGAAACCAGTGCGGTTAAAAGCTGCTGTTCACTTTGGAAGAAATCACCAATCCCGAAGCCAAGTTTAGCGATCTTATCCTCCCATTTCTCTTCCACGATCAGGAAAGAGTTGCGCAACACCAATACAGGATAAGAAACCTTATAATGCTGCAACAGGTCTTTCAACTCCAGCCAGTAGGCAGTTTCACCACCACCGCCAATAAAAGCGATATTGGGCAGCAAAGTTTCCTGGTATATGCCCCGCAGGATCACGTTGGGACTAAAGCGCTCCGGATGTTCCTCCAACTCTTTCTTCAATGCATCAGCAGAGAAACGGATATTGGTGCCTACCACTACCCACTCGTCGCCTTGCTTTTCAATGCGCTCACGGATATTTCCTTCGAGATAAAACAAGTTAATAGCCCGGGGATTGGCTTGTACTTTATAATGTGCCGAAAGTTGTTCAATGGTCTTCTCTACAATACCCGAAGCAGTCTGGTTGAAAAGATCGTCTTCAAACACGGGTAGCATGATACGCTTCAGATCTGCATGATCAGGCTGCACCACGATCAAACCATATTCGCCAAACAATGTATTCAGCAATTTGAAGGTAGCCGTCTGGATATCGGGACTGTTGAGGTATGAATCTTTTAACAGTTGAACCAGTTCCTTGCCATGCGGCTGTACGGATAACTCACCTTCGATACGCTGTACGATCGCCTCAAGCCCTTTGGTGCTCATGCGGCCTACCGCGCCTGTTTGCCTGGTATCCCACACCAGCTTGTCACCACTGAGCCATATGTTACCCAATTCATCCAGGTCGGCATCTTCACTGCCGATCCAGAATACGGGCACAAACTGATACTGAGGCAGGTCTTTCTTCAACTGCTCAGTAAGCCTGATGGTGTGCAATATTTTATAAATGAAATACAGGTGGCCGGTAAAAATAGCCGGTTGGTGCGCCGTGGTCACCGTGAAAGTATTATCCTGTGCAAGCCGTTCGATGTTCTGCTGCACTGCTTCAGTAGCAGTAACACCCTCATATTGCTTTTTGAGGGTAGCAGCCAATAAAGAACGGTGAAACGGTAATTGCTTCCTGGTATTTATAGCCTGTTCGATGCCTTGTACCGTTGGTTCATACTGATAAAACGGACGCAGGGCAGGCGATTGCTGCAGGTAATCGGTGATGATCTTCGAGAAATAACCAGTAGCTATGTAAGGTAATTGTGTAGCGTTACAATTCATAAGTGCTTAAACGATCGTAAAAGTACAACTTGCGGGCGGCAAATCCGCCCGCCGGTCATATTTAACAAAGTCTAAGCTAAAAGGTTGGGAGTGTTTCGAGTGCCGGTCGCAACCCGAAACTTCTAACTCGAAACACGAAACTATCTAAACCGCTCAACATCAAAAGCCGATACATCGACGGTAGGCTTTTTATCTCCTACCAGTTCCTCCACCAATTTACCCGTTGCGGCAGCCAGGGCTACGCCGAGCATAGCGTGGCCACCAGCCATGGTGAGATTGGCATATTTGCTGTGACGGCCGATATAAGGCAACCCATCAGGACTTAAAGGGCGCAAACCACTCCATATTCTCTTTTCAGTCGGAGCCTCTACCGGCAGATCGGGATAATAATTTTTAACGGCCTTAAAGATCGCCTGTGCCCTCTTAACGAGCGTGGGGCTATCCAGACCACTGATCTCCATAGTACCACCCATGCGCAGGTCATTGCCCATGGGAGTCATAGCAACGCGGTCATCTACAAGGATAGAAGGATGACGAAGGTTGCGGGCTACATTTTGATAAGTCATGCTGTAACCTTTGCCTGCCTGCAACAGCAGGTCTACGCCCAGCAGTTTGGCAGTCAATGGCAGCCAGGAACCATTGGCCAGCACCAGTTCTTCACAAGGGAATTTCCCTTTATCGGTAATGACGGCGGTTATCTTTTGACCGTTCTTTTCAAAATCAGTGACGGTCGTATTTAACTGCAACTTCACACCAGCCTGCTCCAAATGCTTTTTAAGTGTAGCCATAAAATCACCTGGGTGCAAGTGACAATCACTCGGGTACAATATACCACCCCGTACATTCACCTCCACATCAGGCTCCATAGCCTGTATTTCCTGCGCAGTAAGCACTTTGGTATCAACCTTGAAGTGGGCAGCTTCTTCGGCCAGCTCCAGTTCATGTTTCTCTGTATTGGCATTCTTGTACAGCATCAGACAACCTACTTCCTGCATACGGAAGCTATTGCCCAGTTGATCACGCATGTCCACGGTCAGTTCACGGCTCATTTGAAGAATGTTGTTCAAATGAGGCGCGCCATGTTCCACATTGGCGGCATTGGCTTTCTTATAGAAGGCCAGCAACCAGCGCAGCAGGTCCCAGTTGAAACGGGGCTTGATATAAAAGGGACTGGTAGAGCTAAGCATCCATCGCATGCCCTGGGCAACGATACCCGGCGTGGCCAATGGAATAAAGTGGCTCGGCGATACATAACCGGCGTTGCCGAAAGAAGCACCATCCGTAATATCACCTTTTTCGATAACAGTAACCTGGTAACCGGCCCGTTGCAGGTAATAAGCACTGCTCAGACCGATAACACCACCGCCTACGATAACTACTTGCTTGCTCATAATATTTAGAATCTTTTAATCAACGTATGTCAGAGTTTATCCCGCTTCGCGTGACTGATCCTGTCGAAGCCTCCTTTCATCACCCAAGATGCGATCGTACTCAAGCGGGTGACAACTACAAATAGAAAAGCCGTCCGGACGCCTAATAATGATATTAGCGCTTATCCGGACGGCTTTATTCTTTTAAAATAAGAATGTTACTGCCTTCCGGCTTTTATTTTGTCGAGAACTTATAGATCGTTGTCTGTGTATACGTCTCTCCCGGTTTCAAAATAGTGTTCGGGAAAGAAGGCTGATTCGGAGAATCAGGGAAATGTTGTGTTTCCAGGCAAAGACCAGCATGCTTCACATACTTCTTACCACCTTTGGTGTTGGTCAGTGTTCCATCGAGGAAGTTACCGGAATAGAACTGTATGCCGGGCTCGGTGGTGAACACTTCCATGTAACGGCCGCTGGCAGGATGATACAAAGCACCGATCAATTCCAGGCCTGCGCCTTTGTTCAACACCCAGTTGTGATCGAAACCACCGTCCACTTTAGCCAGGTCATTACCTATCTTTTTAGAAGTGGTAAAGTCCATCGGCGTGCCTTTCACATCAGGCAATTGACCAGTAGGGATCAGTTTAGCGTTCACGGCAGTATACTTATCGGCCTTCAGCATCAGCTCATGCTCCAGCACAGTGGAGTCAGCGCCGGCGCTCAGGTTCCAATAAGCATGGTTGGTAAGGTTGAGCGGAGTAGCCTTATCAGTAGTAGCCTTGTACTCGATCTTCAGTTCATTGTTGCCAGTCAACGTATATACCACTTCAGTATGCAGGTTGCCGGGATAACCCTCTTCACCATCAGCACTGTGGTATGTAAGCTTCAGGCTGCTGTCGTTGAGCTTTTCACCAGTCCATACCACTTTATCAAAACCCTTCAAGCCACCATGCAGTGAATTGCCATTGTTGTTTTGGGCCAGTGTATACGTTTTACCATCGAGAGTGAACTTGCCATTAGCAATACGGTTGCCATAACGGCCGATCAAAGAACCGAAGTAAGGATTGCCCTTTTGCAGGTAACCACTCAGAGAATCATACCCCAGTACCACGTCACCACCAGTACCATTCTTGTCGGGCGTAGTAAGGTGGGTGATCGTACCACCATAATTCAGGATCTTTACACTTACTCCATTTCCATTGGCAAGCGTATACTCGATAACTTCTTTACCATCTGTAGTTCCATAAGGCGCCTGTGTAATACTCATTTTGGAAGCTGTTGTTGTTGAATCGTTTTTAGTGTCGGTAGATGTGCTGGCAGAATCATTGCAACCGATCATAGCAGTAGCCATGCCGATGCAAATAAAAGAACCTGAGATCCATTTCATTGATTTCATATAGCTGGTTTATGTTTGAACGTTTTGCCTACCTTATTACCGGACACTTTCCAACAAACAGCCATGCATATTACAACACCTGGAATCCATACGCGTATGGATCGTCATCCGGATCGATGGAAATACTATTATATCCATAGATCCGGGCCCATCCTTCGATGCTGGGCCTGATGGCGGGCTTACCTGTACCGAAAGCATCCGATATCTCCTCCTCTATCCGGCCGATAAATTTAGACCCTATAATGCTCTCATGTATAAATTCGTCGCCTTTTTTTAGTTTTCCCTTTGTGTACCACTGGGCCATACGGGCTGAAGTACCGGTACCACAAGGCGAACGATCGATAGCCTTATCACCATAAAACACCGCATTACGCGCCGTAGAGGTCTTGTCCAGTACCGAACCAGTCCACAGAATGTGCGAACAGCCATTGATGGTTGGATCTTGCGGGTGCACAAACGTATACTTCTCATTAATACGCTTACGCAGTTCCCTGGCCCAGGCAATGAGCTTATCAGCGGCATAATGCTCCAGCCCCTTGAAATTCTTCTGCACATCGACGATGGCGTAGAAGTTGCCACCATATGATACATCGATCACCAGTTCACCAAGGTCCGGGCACTCTACCGTTAATTCGGTGGCTGCAAGATACGCAGGAACATTTGTCAATTTAACACTTATTACCTTATTTCCCTGCTGTTTATATTCGATCATGACCAACCCCGCCGGCGCTTCCATCCGGATGATACCGGGCGTTTTAGGCACGATCAGCCCCTCTTCCACCGCAATGGTAATAGTACCGATGGTGCCATGACCACACATAGGAAGACAGCCACTTGTTTCAATGAACAATACAGCTACGTCATTCTGCGGATCATGTGGCGGATACAGGATGCTTCCACTCATCATGTCGTGGCCCCTTGGCTCAAACATCAGGCCCTTGCGGATCCAGTCGTACTCCTTTAAAAAGTGCTGGCGCTTCTCGCTCATGTTGGTCCCCGTCAAAGCAGGGCCACCACCAGCTACCAACCGTACGGGATTGCCGCAGGTATGTGCATCCACACAGTGATATACGGAACCGTGTAGCGGCTTAGCCAGGGTTGATGTCGTTTTTGTAATGGGATTATTAGTCATAAAACCTATTAGGTTAAACTTTAAGGCGGGTCGCCCTGCCGGGCTGCTATTGCTGCGCAGCAGGGCGGCTCACCTTAGTTTGTATGCTTATATACTCTTCTTGGTTACTTCATTATTCACCGTTCTCCAGATACCCAGCGGGTTGTCGTTCTTCAATTCTTCCGGCAGCAGGCTATCGGGCCAGCCCTGGAAGGCAACAGGCCGTGCAAAACGCTTGATACCATCAGCGCCTACCGAAGTAAAACGGGAATCGGTACTGGCGGGGAACGGACCACCATGGTGCATGGCAAGACAAACTTCCACGCCGGTAGGTACGCTGTTGAGGATAAACCTGCCACAAATGTTCTTTACGGCTTCTACCAACTCATCATGCCCCAGCATATCCTGCTCGGTGGCCATCAGCGTGGCCGTAAGCTGTCCTTCAAGGTGCTGCGTTACTTTCAGCAGTTCCGCCTCATCTGCACAACGGATCACGAGCGAGTAAGGACCAAACACCTCCTGGTGCAATACCGGGTTGTTGAGGAATGCCTTACCGGAAGCGGAAGCGATGGCAGGCACACCCTGGTTAGCAGCCGGCGCCGTAGCAGATTCAGCTACAGTCGTTACGTCCTCTTGCGCCAAAGCAGTGCTCTTCTTCTCGCCATACGTTTTAGCAATGCCCGGGTGCAACATGGTACCCGGTGCAATCTGCCTGATCTCATTTCCCAAAGCAGTAATGAACTCCTGCAGCGGCGCACTTTCAATACCTATAATAAGGCCGGGATTGGTGCAGAACTGACCTACACCCAACGTGATAGAACCGGCATACATTTTAGCAATATCGGCAGCAGCTTGCTCCAATTTCCCAGGCAACAGGAATACAGGATTGATGCTGCCCATTTCAGAAAATACGGGGATGGGTTCTTTGCGCTGGTTGGCCCAGTCGAACAAAGCCCTTCCACCGGTATAAGAACCTGTGAAGCCTACCGCCTTGGTATAAGGATGCATAACGAGTGCTTTCCCGATCTCAAAAGAAGTAGCATGAACGTGGGCAAAGATGCCATCGGGCATGCCGGTTTCTGCAGCAGCCTTCAGGATGATCTTAGCTACAATATCGGAGGTTTCCGGGTGAGCGGGGTGAGCCTTTACGATCACCGGACAACCGGCAGCCAGCGCACAGGCAGTGTCGCCACCGGCCGTAGAATAGGCAAACGGAAAGTTGCTGGCACCATACACCACTACGGGGCCCAGGGGCACGAGCATCTTGCGGATGTCGGGCTTGGGCAACGGAGTGCGCTCAGGGTTGGCGGTATCGATACGTGCTTCCAGCCACTCGCCCCTTTCGCAGGCATCGGCATAGCTCGTAAGCTGAAATACCGTACGTGTTTTTTCATTGCGCACACGTGCTTCGGGCAGGTTGGTCTCCCGCATCACGGTGGGGATCAGTTCATCGGGCGGATTATCCAGCCCGGCAGCAATAGCACGCATAAAAGCGGCCCGTTGCTTCAGTGAAAATTTGCGGTATACATGGAAAGTCTTCCAGGCCTTTTCCATGATCGTATTGATCTCGGCTACAGTAGCGTCTTTAAACATATATAAATGGCTTTAATCGGTAAGGTACAAAGGTACTTTACCATACATTGAGAGGTGATACCTTTTTTCAAAGACATCACCTCTCAGTAATATGTAAAAACTTTACAGGTAAGTATTGGCCATGGCCAGGTTCATGTAGTCGGGCAGCGTAGGCCTTGTGCGGATACCTTCGTTGATGATCTCCAGCACTCTCTCACGCTCTTCGCCAATGAGGCGCAGGCGGGGAGCCCTTACATATTCAGAACCGATACCGGCTTGCGTAGCAGCCAGCTTGATGTATTGTACCAGTTTGGGATGAATATCGAGGTCGAGCAGCGGCATGAACCAACGGTAGATGGCAGCAGCCTCTTCCAGTTGACCGGCTTTTACCAGGCGGTAGATCGCTACGGTTTCGCGGGGGAAGGCATCCACCAGACCAGCAACCCAGCCATCAGCGCCCATCACCAGTTCTTCCATTGCCAGTGGGTCAACACCGCACAGGATCTTGTAACGATTACCGAAACGGTTGAACATGCGGGTTACATTCGATACGTCGCGGGTAGATTCCTTCACCGCACCGATATTCTGGCATTCAGCCAGCTCTTCAAACATATCGAGTGTGATCTCGATCTTGTAATCCACCGGGTTGTTGTATAACATGATCGGCAGGTCAGTCGAATTGGCTACGGTTTTCAGGAACTCCACTGTTTCGCGATGGTCGCTCTTGTAACGCATAGGAGGCAACAGCATCAGACCATGGGCGCCCCACCTGGCGGCGTTGGTAGCCTGCTGTATCGCTTCGCGGGTAGACCCCTCGGCAATGTTGATTAGCACAGGCACCTGCCCGGCCGCTTTTTGTATAGCAGTTTTAACGAGTATCTCTTTTTCAGCAGTGGTCAGAACACTGGCTTCGCCCAGTGAGCCTCCGAGGATAAGACCGTCAACGCCGGCTTCCAGCTGGAAAGCCACGTTCTTCTCAAAGAGAGGAATATCCAATTCATCATCCGCTGTAAACTGTGTTGTTAGTGCAGGAAAAACTCCTTTCCATTCAAAATGCATGGGCTTATAAAATTTTGGTATAACAAAACTACGGCGCTACAGATTGATTTATTTTGCGGTATTTAATCAGTTTTAGTACAATATTCTCCTAACGGTTGTTTTCCGGTATAATGCCTGCTATCCTGTGCTATCCCGGGCAATACACATTAAGAACCAATCAATATCTGTACAATAGCCATCTTATACCAAAACCATGAATTATACCACATCACCTTCCAGGTCGTAGTCGTAGGCCTTCGTGATCTTTACATTGACGAATTCGCCGGGGGTTAACCGTTTGGTGCTGTTAATGATCACTTCATTATCTACTTCCACACTATCAAACTCTGTACGACCTAAATAACGTCCTGATTCTTTTTTATCAATGAGCACTTTGAAAGTCTGCCCGATCTTCTCCTGGTTCCTTTCATAGCTGATCTCCTGCTGCACTTCCATGATCTCCTGCGCGCGGCTTTCTTTTTCTTCCTGGGGAATATTATCTTCCAATGAGTAAGCAGAGGTGCTCTCTTCGTGTGAGTAAGTGAAGATGCCAACACGATCAAAACGATGTTGACGAAGGAAATTTTTGAGGTCTTCCACATCCTGTTGTGTTTCACCGGGGAAGCCTGTAATGAGCGTAGTACGCAAACAAATACCAGGCACTTTCTCACGGATGGTGACGATGAGCTCGTCCATCTCGGCTTTGGTGATCTGTCGACGCATGGCCTTCAGCATCGGGTCGCTGGCATGCTGCAAAGGCATATCGAGGTATTTACAGATGTTATCGCGTTCGCGCATCACATCAAGTATCTCCAATGGGAATTTAGAAGGATAAGCATAATGCAACCGTATCCAATGCAGCCCCTTTACATCGGCCAGCTTATGCAGCAGCTCGGGCAGCATACGCTTCTTGTAAATATCGAGACCATAGTACGTAAGCTCCTGCGCAATGAGCATGATCTCTTTCACACCCATTTTTACCAGCTTCTCGGCTTCCTGTACCAACTGCTCGATGGGCCTGCTCACGTGCGTCCCCCGCATGAGCGGAATGGCGCAAAAAGAACAGGTACGATTGCAGCCTTCAGATATTTTGAGGTAAGCATAATGCTTTGGTGTAGCCAGCAGACGCTCACCCAATAATTCTGCTTTATAATCTGCTTCAAATTGCTTCAGGATGAGCGGCAGTTCCATGGTGCCGAAATAAGCATCCACTTCAGGTATCTCCTGCTCCAGGTTGTTGCGATAACGTTCGCTAAGACAGCCGGTCACATATACCTTATCCAACTTCCCCTTGCGCTTCAAATCTACCTGGTCGAGGATAGTATTGATAGACTCTTCTTTGGCTTTGTCGATAAAGCCACAGGTATTTACCACCACAATATTGTGGTCAAGGCGGGCATTCTCGTGCACTACATCTATATCATTGGCCCTGAGCTGACCACTCAACACTTCACTATCCACCATGTTCTTGCTGCAACCCAGCGTAATGATATTGACCTTATCTTTTTTTAGCGACCTCGTTTTCATAATAATATAAGCCCGCAAAGGTACTGAGAGTTAGCGGATTTTTGCATTTAAGTTGACGCGAAAGGCCCGGCAATACGCCATTTCCGCTACTTCCCGGACATGAACATCGGCCGTCAGATACATATATTAATTATTTATTTACAGCACTTTATGCCACCATATAATAGGTATTTCCCGGACTTCCGGACAAGTTGGGGAACAATTGGCACAATATTTATAACAAGCTTGGCATAAATGAACAAAAGCATGAAGAAAGTTATCATTATTGCAGCAGCTATGATCTGCTTGCTCACCCTTTCGCAAACAGCCTCTTCCCAATCAACCGGTAGCACCTACAGAACAGCCCTTGGCGCCAAAGTTTACTTCGGTAACGGAACCCTTGGCGGTATCAACATCAAGCATTTCCTGAAAAGCAATAGCGCGCTCGAAGGATCTTTGCTGTTTGACAGAGGCTATGTAGGCATCGAAGGTCTGTACGACTGGCATGGCGATATTGCCGGCGCAACAGGCTTGAAATGGTATGTTGGCGGTGGCGGTATGTTGCTATTCCCAACCAAAGACTACCTCGATACCTGGTTTGCATTACGCGGCACCCTTGGTCTCGACTACAAGTTTACCGGAGCCCCTATCAATGTATCATTCGATGTGAACCCCACATTCCAATTAGCCCCTGATACAGACTTCCACTTCTGGGGAGGATTTGCATTCCGGTTCGCATTCTAAGCAGTTGTAAACCTTTTCTTATAAAGCAATTAAAAAAGGGTGGGTCGCCTTCCAAAGGCGGCTCACCCTTTTTGGTTGAAATCAGTTACAAAAAATCATAGGGCGTGTCGATGACACGCCCTTGTTTTATAATTTTGAGCCCCTGAAGCTTCTTACATCATCTATCCCGGGAGCCCTTTCAACTTATTAACTTTTCAACCTATCAACGCTAACTCAACTTTTCTCCAGACTAAACAAGCTGTCCACAAACTCATGCTTGTCAAACACCAGCAAGTCTTCCATCTTCTCTCCCATGCCAATAAACTTGACAGGTATTTTAAACTGATTGGCAATGGCCAGCACCACACCACCTTTGGCAGTTCCATCCAGTTTGGTAATAGCCAGCGCAGAAACATCGGTAGCCGCCGTAAACTGTTTGGCCTGTTCCAATGCATTCTGTCCGGTGGAGCCGTCCAGCACCAGCAGCACTTCATGCGGCGCTTCGGGAATATGCTTTTGTATTACACGTTTGATCTTACTTAACTCATCCATCAGGTGAGCTTTGTTATGCAGGCGACCGGCCGTATCGATGATCACCACATCTGATCCCTTCGACACACCACTTTGTACGGTATCAAAGGCCACAGAAGCCGGATCGGCGCCCATACCTTGTTTTACAATAGGCACCCCTACCCGCTCGCTCCAGATCGTCAATTGATCTACAGCCGCTGCACGGAAAGTATCGGCAGCACCCAGCAATACAGATTTACCGGCTTTCTTGAAGTTATAAGCCAGTTTACCGATGGTAGTGGTTTTACCTACTCCATTCACCCCTACTACGAGGATCACAAAAGGTTTGGCCGGCAGGTTGGAACTAAAAGTATAAGCATCTGCTGCAGGAGCATCTACCAGGATGTTCTCCATCTCCTGTTGCAGGATATTATTCAGCTCGCTGGTGTTAAGGTACTTGTCCTTTGCCACCCGCTTCTCGATGCGCTCGATGATCTGTACGGTAGTTTCGATACCTACGTCGGCACTTACGAGCGCTTCTTCGAGGTTATCGAGCACTTCATCATCTACAGAGCTTTTGCCGGCAATAGCCTTGGTAAGCTTGGACAAAAAACCGGTCTTGGTTTTCTCCAGCCCCTGGTCGAGGGTTTCTTTTTCCTTCTTGCCGAATAATTTATTGAACAGGCCCATACTGCTGTAAAGGTTTAATAATGTCTGTAATATACTTCAAACAATTGTCACCCTGAGCTTGTCGAAGGGTCATTTAGAAAGTGATCAAGAGGTTTCGACAGGCTCAATCCCGCAAAGCGGGATAAACACTGACACGTTGGTTCGTTTAATGCAAATACAAAAAGCTGTTCCGCTACAGAACAGCTTTTAATATTGTACTTACTTCCCACTTATTTTTGAGCCAGGAATTCCTTTACTTTCTCTTTGTGCACGATCTGCTCCTTGAAAGTGTAGGCACCTGTTTTAGGACTGCGAACCGCACGGATCACTTTGGTCCAGTTCTTTGCTTCAGCTGAAGCCTTCGCATCCTTAACTTTCGCGTTTTTAGAAGCTGCTTTTGCCATATATAGTTAATTTGAAAATTTGAAGATTGGATAATTTGAAAATTAACGAGCCAAACGGCCTGTACTAATTATCAAATTAGCACATTTTCAAATTGTCTAATTATTTGATTTCTTTGTGAACGGTTACCTTCTTCAGGATCGCGTTGAACTTCTTCAACTCCAGACGCTCCGGGTTGTTTTTCTTGTTCTTGGTTGTGATGTAGCGGCTGGTACCGGGTTTACCGCTGGTTTTGTGCTCAGTGCACTCCAGGATCACCTGTACTCTGCTTCCTTTCTTTGCCATTGTTATAGACTTTTTACGTTATTTAGATTTTCTCGCCCTGAGCTCTCAGCTCCTTCACCACAACGCTCAAACCACGCTTGTTGATGGTACGGATACCTTCAGTAGACAGTTTCAGGGTAATCCACTTGTCTTCTTCAGCCAAAAAGAAACGTTTGGTCTGCAGGTTAGGCAGAAAACGGCGCTTTGATTTGATATTTGAGTGGGAAACGCGGTGCCCAGACACTGGAACTTTACCTGTTACCTGACATACTCTTGCCATGACTTCAAAAATTTAGGACGGCAAAGGTAGCGATTAGCAGCGAATTATGAAAAAGAAAATCAGGGTTTTTACAATAAAGATTGTCCACAGTGTGAATTTCGGGAAATAGCCGTTCTTCCGGCAAGGTCAACATATGTTATAAATATACGGACTATTATTACAAGTCCATGAAAAACAAGCCTATGAATTAATAATTCCTTAATTTAAAGTTCTTTTTGCCTGCTCCATCTTTGGCAAAAGCCCCGCTAAATGTTATCAATGAAAAGGAAAACCATAGCAAGAGATATTAGTTGGTTATCATTCAATGCCCGTGTATTGCAGGAAGCTGCCGACCCCAGCGTACCCCTCCGGGAGCGCATCAAGTTCCTCGGCATCTTCTCCAATAATATGGACGAGTTCTTCCGCGTCCGGGTAGCTACCCTTAAGCGGATGACGGAAGTAGGGCCCAAACTCCGGAACATGCACCTGGAGCAGGCGCCTGACCGCATCCTCGACCAGATCCAGCAGATCGTACTGGAGCAGCAGGCCGAATTTAACCAGATCTGGGAAACGACCCGCAAAGACCTGGTCCGGGAAAAGATCCACCTGGTCAATGAAAAACAACTGAATAAAGACCAACAGAAGTTTGTCAATACCTACTTTGAGGAAGAAGTACGTTCCAACATTATTCCCCTAATGGTGGAAAGTATTCCACAATTCCCCTATTTGCGCGACAAATCCATCTACCTCGGTGTGGTGCTTTCCCGGAAAGACGCCACCCTGCGACGTAAATACGCCATCATAGAAGTGCCCTCCAAGGCAGTAGGGCGTTTTATTAAACTACCCTCCCCTGACGGCGAACATCATATTATATTACTGGAAGATGTGATCCGCTTCAACCTGAAAAGCATTTTCTCCTACTTTGGTTACGATCGCTACCAATCGTGGGTGTTCAAGGTGACAAAGGATGCCGAGCTCGACCTGGATACCGACCTCTCCACCTCCCTCATCCAAAAGATCGAGAAAGGGCTTAAGAACCGGCGTAAGGGCAAACCCGTGCGCTTTGTATATGACAAAGAAATGGACGATGGGCTGCTGGCCTATCTCATCCGCAAACTCAATATTTCCCGGAAAGAAAGCGTAATACCCGGCGGACGCATCCACAACTTCCGCCATTTTATGGATTTCCCGGATGTGTTCCAGCGCAAGGGACAACGCAAAAAGCCTTTCCAGCACCCGCTGCTGAAGAATACCATGCGGGTTACCGACACGATCCTGCAGACGGATGTGATGCTCAATTTCCCTTATCATTCATTCGGCCCGGTGATCGACTTGCTGCGCGAAGCAGCTATCGACCCGGATGTAACATCCATTAAGATCACTGCTTACCGGCTGGCCCCCAACTCCAAACTCATCAACGCCCTCATCAATGCCGTGCGCAATGGCAAACATGTAACTGTGATGCTTGAGTTAAGGGCCCGCTTCGATGAAGAAGCCAACCTGGAGTGGAAAGAGCGCCTCGAAGAAGAAGGCGTAAAAGTAGTGATCGGTATTCCCAACATGAAAGTGCACGCCAAGCTCTGCCTCATCAAAAAGCGGCAGAACAACCATACCATTCACTATGGCTTTGTAAGCACCGGCAATATGAATGAAAAGACGTCCGCCTTTTACGGCGACCATTGCCTGCTCACTGCCGACCGCTTCATCATGGCCGATGTAAACCGGATATTCAATTACCTCGAAAAGCCCAAGGAAGGGATCAAATTCCTGAAAACCTGTAAAACGCTTATCCCCTGCCCCACTGGCTTGCGCCGTGAATTGAATAAACTCATCATCCGGGAAATACGTAATGCACGCGCTGGCCTGCCTGCCGCCATTACACTTAAAATGAACTCTTTGTCGGATGAAGAACTGATCACCCGCTTGTATGATGCCGGCAGGGCCGGTGTGGAGATCAAGCTCATCATCCGCGGCATCTTCTGCATGTATTCGGAAAACAAAAAATTCAAGTACCCCGTGAAGGCAGTCAGCATTATCGACGAGTACCTGGAACACGCACGTGTATTCATTTTCCACAATAATGGAGAGGAGAAAGTATACATCTCATCAGCCGATTGGATGGTGCGCAATCTCGATCACCGTGTGGAAGCCACCTGCCCCATCATCGACGAGAATATTAAAAAAGTGTTGAAAAATATACTGGAAATTCAATTGAGTGATAATGTAAAAGCCAGAATTTTGGACAATGATCTCAGCAACCGGTATGTGCGCGACAGAAAACAGAAGAAGATCCGGTCGCAGGTGGAGATCTATAATTACCTGCATCAGAAAACAAGCGCTGTGTTGGGCCTGATACAACCGCCCGCTGCACAGCCTGCGGAAACAACCGCCTGATGCAGTGCAGCAAATGATACTAAACTAACCCATGAGACTGGCGGCTATCGATATAGGAAGTAATGCGGCAAGATTGCTGATCTCCGATGTAAGTATTCAGGACAATGGCAAACCCCTGTTCCAGAAGATCAACCTCATCCGTGTACCCTTGCGCCTGGGCTTTGATGTATTTGAACAGCAGGAGATATCCCCCGAAAAGGAAGCCATGATCATGAATACCCTCAAAGCCTATCGCTACCTCCTGGACGCCTACGAAGTACAACACCTGAAAGCAGCCGCCACCTCCGCCATGCGCGATGCCACTAATTCAGCCGCCATCCTTCAACAGATAAAAGCAGAAACCAATATCGACATCGAGATCATCACCGGCGATGCGGAAGCTGCCCTCATCTACGAAAACCATGTTGCCGAAAATATGGACAAAGACCACTCCTACCTGTATATAGATGTAGGTGGTGGCAGTACGGAACTTACTTTTTTTGCCGACGGTAAACTGGTCTTCAAACGCTCTTTCAACATTGGCACCATCCGCCTGCTGAAGAAGCAGGTAGAAGATGCGCAATGGGAAGAGATGAAAGACATGATCAAACGCGAAACCCGCAGCCATTATGACGATATTGTAGCCATCGGCTCCGGCGGCAACATCAACAAAGTGTTTTCCATTTCCAAACGCAAAGAAGGCAAGCCCCTGCAACTGGAGCTGTTGAAAGATTACTACAAAGAATTCAGCAGCTTTTCCCTTGAAGACAGGATGCGCTTATATAGACTGCGCGAAGACCGGGCCGATGTGATCGTTCCCGCCCTGCAGATCTATATCAACGTGATGCGCTGGGCCAACATCTCCGAAATATACGTTCCCAAGATCGGTTTGGCTGATGGGCTTATACAACACCTGTATGAAGAGCTAAAGATGAAAAAACAGCTTCCTGCTTTTTAGTTTTGAGTTCCGGGTTTAGTGTTTCGGGTTGCTCACTATCCGTTACGCTTTCGTGGTAAGAGAACCCGAAACTCCAAATCCAAAACCCGAAACTTTCCCTACCTTTCCGCCCGCTTAACCAAAAATAGTCTCATGTCTGTCAATAGAGAAGTAAAACGCATTACGACCAATACGTTGCAGAAAATGAAATCTACCGGAGAAAAGATCTCCATGATCACCGCGTATGATTTCTCCTTTGCCAAAATATTCGATGCAGCCGGCATCGACGTGATCCTCGTAGGCGACTCTGCCTCCAACGTTATGGCAGGACATGAAACTACGCTACCTATCACACTCGACCAGATGATCTATCATGCCTCTTCTGTGATCAGGGGAGTGGAACGTTCTCTTGTGGTGGTAGACCTTCCCTTTGGCTCTTACCAGGGTAATTCCAAAGAAGCATTGGCCTCTGCCGTGCGCATCATGAAAGAAACCGGCGCCCACGCTGTAAAGCTGGAAGGCGGTGAAGAAATTGTAGAATCCATCAAGCGCATCCTCGCTGCCGGTATCCCTGTGATGGGACACCTGGGCCTCACGCCGCAGTCTATTTATAAATTCGGCACTTACACTGTACGCGCCAAAGAAGAAGCTGAGGCCAACAAACTCCGCAATGATGCACGCATCCTGCAAGAATCTGGCTGCTTTGGCCTGGTACTGGAAAAGATACCTGCCCTGCTGGCCAAAGAAGTATCTGAAAGCCTGGCGATACCCACCATTGGCATCGGCGCCGGCAAACATTGCGATGGCCAGGTATTGGTCATGCACGATCTGCTGGGTATCAACACAGAATTCAAGCCCCGCTTCCTGCGTCAATACCTCAACCTGCATGAGCAGGTGACCACTGCCGTTAAGCACTATATCAAGGACGTAAAGGACCGAGACTTTCCTAACGAGCAGGAACAGTATTGAAGAAAGAATACAGTATTCAGAATTCAGTATACAGAATCCCTTGCTCAGCCAATAAATAAAGCCCAAACAACACGGTATTCTTCTCTTGAGATTCCTTTGTCTCTTAAGCTACCTCTTCTGGATTCTGAATACTGGATGCTGGATTCTTTGTCTTCTCAAGCAAAAAGGTTAAATTAGGAGTCTAACCAAACAGGACTCTTATGAGAAAACTATTGCTCCTGCTGGCGCTTATTGCCAGCTCTTATCTGCTATGCGCACAACAAACCGTATCAGGCACCGTCAAAGACGCTAAAAGTAAAGAACCCCTCCCCGGCGCCTCCGTCACCATCAAAGGCACCAATCAAGGCACCACCACCGGCAGCACCGGTACCTTCACCATCGGCACACAAAAAGGCGATATACTGGTCATCCGGTACATCGGATATGCCGCTTCCGAAGTAACAGTTGATAACCAGGCAACATTGGACATTGAACTCTCTCCGCAATCGGGCAACCTCCAGGAAATAACCATTGTAGGCAGCCGCAAGCTGGGACGAACGGCAACAGAAACACCTGTCCCCATCGACGTCATTGACATCAAAAGCATCGCCCGGCAAACCGGCCGCTTCGATGTAAACAACATGCTACAATTTGCCACCCCTTCCTTCAACGCCAATAAACAATCCGGTTCCGACGGCGCCGATCATATCGACCCGGCCACTATCCGCGGTTTGGGTCCGGACCAAACACTTGTACTGATCAATGGTAAGAGAAGGCACCAGAGCTCGCTCATCAACCTCTTTGGCACCCGGGGTCGCGGTAATACCGGCACCGACCTCAATGCCATCCCTGCTGCCGCCATCGACCGCGTAGAAGTATTGCGCGACGGCGCTTCTGCCCAATATGGTTCCGACGCTATTGCCGGCGTTGTGAACATCATCCTCAAATCATCTGTCAATGAATTTTCCGCCAATATCAATACCGGTGTATATGACGCTAAAAAGTTCCGCTACGACCGGAAGTACGATGGCGAAAGCTTCCAGATCAATGGCAACTATGGTACCCGCATTGGCGATAAAGGGTTCATCAACTTTACGGCCGACTACCTCACCAACGCCAAGACCAACCGCACTCCTCCACCCGGCGCAGTTACCTACCGCCGTGAATTTGGCGATGCCTCTGCAGAGAACTTCAGCACCTTCTTCAACAGTGAAATACCGGTTGCCGCCAATACTTCCGTATATGCTTTTGGTGGTTACACCCATCGCTTTACCGATGCCTTTGCCTGGTCGCGCGATCCGGATGACGACCGCAATGTGAAAGAGATCTATCCCAATGGTTTTGATCCACGCATTCAATCGGCCATCGACGACAACTCCATTTCCGTTGGCGTGCGCACGGTACACAATGGTTGGAATATCGATTTCAACAACACGTATGGCAAGAACAAGATGCACTACTACGTAGATGGCACCCTCAACGCTACCTTGCTGGCCAAATCGCCTACCAACTTCGACGCAGGCGGGTTCTGGTTTTCGCAAAACACTACCGGCATCAACTTGTCCAAACCTTTCGATGTGGCCGAAGGCCTCAACGTGGCATTCGGTGCGGAGTACCGTACTGACCGTTACGGCATTTTTGCCGGTGAAGAAGGTTCCTGGCAAAACTATGGCGTGATCGATACGGTGATCGACAACAAAGTAGTAAAGTACGATGTGCTGCAACGGCCAGCCGGCTCGCAGGGCTTTCCCGGTTTCCAGCCACGCAATGAAGTAAATGCCAGCCGTACCAACTTCGGAAGCTATGTGGACCTGGAGCTGGATGTTACCAAAGCATTTTTATTATCAGGCGCTGTGCGCTATGAAAAATACAGCGACTTCGGCAGTACGCTCAACGGCAAGCTGGCTACCCGCGTAAAAGTGACGCGTGATTTTAACCTGCGCGCTTCTGTAAGTACAGGTTTCCGCGCGCCATCCCTGCAACAACGTTATTTCAATACCATCTATACCAACTTCGAACAAGGCGTGCCCATTGAAATACTACTGGCCAATAACCTCAGCACAGTGACCCGCACGCTGGGTATTCCGCCACTTAAAGAAGAGAAGTCTGTGAACCTGAGCGCCGGCTTCACGGCCAAGCCATTTACAGGCCTTACACTTACAGTAGATGGCTACCTCATCAATGTAAAAGACCGCATCGTGCTTACCGGCACCTTCGACCAGAGCGATCCCGATATTGGTGGCGACCTGGCCGATCTGGGTGTAGGTGCCGCCAATTTCTTCACGAATGCCATCGACTCGCGCAATATCGGCCTCGATGTGATCATCACCCACAGCGCCAACCTGGGCAATGGCAGACTGAGCACTTCGCTGGCGGCCAACTTCAACAAGCTCACGATCGAGTCGGTACATACCAGTCCCAAACTGGTGGGTAAAGAAGACAACTACCTCAGCGCACGGGAAAGATCATTCATCATTGCCTCCGCGCCCAAAAGCAAGATCAACCTGACGCTGGACTACACGGTTTCCAGGTTCAGCGCCACGGCCCGCTTCATGCGCTTTGGCGAAGTAACACTGCTCGGCTATGATGATCGTCCCAATGTGTACGATCCCAAGGTCACAACAGACCTTACACTGGGTTGCCGCTTCTCCAGGAATATCGCACTGTACATAGGCGCCGACAACCTGTTCAACGTGTACCCCGACAAGCAGGATCAGGAGAATACAGAAGCAGGCGGCTTGTGGGATTCTGTGCAGATGAACTTTGGCGGGCGGCATTACTTTGCCCGGCTCGGGTTTACCTTCTAACCCTCTCGATATAATATGGGCGGCCCCGATGGGGCCGCCTCATACCATCCCTATATCGTTTTCGTGTCTTCTTCATATCTGCCCCCTATACCACCCATAGCTCTCCTATAGTTCCTCCCTATCAGAAGCATAGCAAAAGCAAGGCGATAGTAAGGTGATATCAATTTATCCATCAGGGCTATCAAAATGCTCCACCAATACACTTCCCAATCATGGAATAAGTAGCTGATAGCCATTATGTAATATACGTAAAATCTACCACAATTTTGTATTGCTTACTTTTGCCGTCTTAACAAAAACAACGGTATGGATTTTCTTGCCTCACTCAAAATTCAATCAAACAATGCCGGGGTATCTACCGGCAAAACCTGGATCAATACTTCAGGCCCTGCCATTGAATCTTTTTCCCCCGTAGACGGCAAACGCATCGGCTCCGTACAGGCTGCCGACCGCAACAGCTACGATGCGGTGATCGCCAAAGCTCAGGAAGCCTTCCTGGCCTGGCGTCAATGGCCCGCTCCCAAGCGGGGAGAGATCGTACGCCAGATCGGTGAAGCACTCCGTCGATACAAAGAACCGCTGGGTAAACTGGTATCGTACGAGATGGGCAAAAGCCTGCAGGAAGGGTATGGTGAGGTACAGGAAATGATCGATATCTGTGATTTTGCTGTGGGTCTCTCCCGCCAGTTGCATGGCCTTACCATGCACAGTGAGCGCCCCGCACACCGTATGTATGAACAATGGCACCCACTGGGTATTGTGGGCATCATCTCTGCTTTCAACTTCCCTGTTGCAGTATGGAGCTGGAATACCATGCTGGCCTGGGTATGCGGCAACGTATGCGTGTGGAAGCCTTCTGAAAAAACACCCCTTTGTGCAGTGGCCTGCCAACATATCGTAGAAGAAGTATTCGCTAAGAACAACGTACCGGAAGGCGTATGCGGACTGATCGTTGGCAACCGCGACTCCGGTGAATGGCTGTCTGCCGACACCCGCGTGCCGCTGGTCTCTGCTACCGGTTCTACCCGCATGGGCAAGGCAGTAGGTGCTACTGTAGGCGCCCGTCTTGGTAAAGCTTTATTGGAACTGGGTGGCAATAACGCCATCATCATCTCCAAAGATGCCGACCTCGATATCGCTGTACTCGGCGCTATCTTTGGCGCTGTGGGCACTGCTGGTCAACGCTGTACGACTACGCGCCGCCTCATCATCCATGAAGACGTATATGATTCCATCAAGAATAAGCTCGTAAGTGCCTACAAGCAACTCCGCATTGGCGACCCGCTCGATGAAAAGAACCATGTAGGCCCGCTCATCGATACGGATGCCGTTCGCCTCTACCTCGAATCCATTGAAGCCTGCAAAAAAGAAGGCGGTAAATTTATCGTTGAAGGCGGTGTGCTCGAAGGCAAGGGTTATGAAAGCGGTTGTTATGTGAAGCCCTGTATCGCTGAAGCCCAACCGCAATACGCGATCGTGCAGCATGAAACATTTGCCCCCATCCTGTACTTACTGAAATACAAAACCATTGACGAAGCCATCGCTATCCAGAATGGTGTTCCGCAAGGTCTTTCTTCTGCCATCATGACCCTCAACCTGCGGGAAGCCGAGCAGTTCCTTTCCCATGCCGGCAGCGACTGCGGTATTGCCAATGTGAACATTGGTACTTCGGGCGCCGAGATCGGCGGAGCCTTCGGTGGAGAAAAAGAGACCGGCGGTGGCCGTGAAAGTGGTAGCGATGCCTGGAAAGCTTATATGCGCCGGCAAACGAATACGATCAATTACTCTACACAATTGCCTTTGGCACAGGGCATTAAGTTTGATTTGTAATAAAGACCGAAAGACGGGAAGACCGAAAGTCCGGAAGAAATACAGGAAAATTACTTTCTGACTTCCGGACTTTCCGACTTTCGGACTTGCTTTAAAATATATTGTCGTCCAATTCGTTAATAGTCGTTGGAAACTAATGTCTTTATGAAAAAACTGTTTACGCTGCTTTGTTTACTGGTGGTTTTCGGTACGGGTTTCGCCCAGCTTAGGGTGGCCCTGCTTGCCGGCCCCCACGCTGCCTCTGTTGATGAAAAGAACAGTATTCCAGGTTGGGAAACCCAGGTCAAGCCCTTTTATGGCAACCGGAGCGGTTTCAATATTGGTTTCCTTGCAGACATACCACTGAACAACTCCGGCAAACTGTACTTCCAGCCAGGCATCTTCTATCTATCGAAAGGACGGAAATTCCAGCGCTTTTACGATACTACCCAGATCCAGACGGATACGCTTTCAGTAAAGCATACTTTTTATACAAACTATATCGACATTCCCCTGAACGTCACTTACAAAATGCCGCTGGGCAAAAAAGCGAAGTTCTTTGTAAGTGCAGGCCCTTACCTCAGTTTCTTCTACAATGGTAAGAACAGCCAGGAAACGTTGGTAGCTATCGGCGACTCTGCCCTTAAATTCAATAAAGAAGAAGACGATATCGAGGTGGGCAAAGCATCCCGCAAAGCAAAGACTTTCGATTATGGCATCAATGGCCGTGCAGGCTTTGAACTGGGTGGCGTGATCATCTCCGGCTTTATCAGCCAGGGATTGGGCAACTTCTTCCAGACAGATGACGATGCCAACACCTTCAAGCATAAAGTATTCGGCGCTTCTGTAGGTTTCTGGCTCAACAAGGCTGCGCCCACCGCGCCGAAAAAGCCCAAAGACCAGGACAATGATGGCATTCCCGATGTACAGGACGGTTGTCCTACGCAACCCGGCTCTGCCCTTACCAATGGCTGCCCCGATAAAGATGGGGATGGCATTGCCGATAATGTAGATAAATGTCCCGACGTGGCCGGCAAGCTGGCTTACAAAGGTTGCCCCATTCCCGATACCGATAAGGACGGAGTGAACGATGAGGAAGACAAGTGTCCCACTGAAGCGGGTCCTGCTTCCAACAATGGTTGTCCGCTGCCCAGGCCTGAACCGGATACCGATGGCGATGGCGTGATCGACAAAGAAGACAAATGTCCCACTGAACCGGGTACACGCGCAAACAATGGCTGTCCTGTTGTGCCGGTTATCGAACAGGCGGTTATTGAAAAAGTGAACTATGCCGCCCGTAATATATTTTTCCCGAAAGGCAGCGACAAGCTGGCTACTACTTCTTACCCTGCATTGGATGAGGTAGCTAATATCCTGCAGAAGAATGCAACGCTCCGCCTGAACATCAACGGCTACACCGACAATAGCGGTGCCGTTGCAGCCAACAAGTTACTATCGCAAAAGCGTGCCGATGCGGTGAAGAAATACCTGTCGGATAAAGGTATTGCGGCCAGCAGACTGACCGCTACAGGTCATGGACCTGCCAACCCGGTGGCTGACAACAGCACGGAAGCAGGCCGTAATAAGAACAGGCGTGTGGAGCTTAAACTGATGGAGCAATAACTTACTACGAAATATTCATAGGCCATTCATGTAATCTTACAGCATGAATGGCCTTCTTTTTATATTTTAACGTTAATAAATAGTAAAAAACAAGATATTTGTCGCTTTGCAACGAACGTAACGATTCAAAAAAACATCTGAGAAGTAAGTAATAAATCTATCACAAATGATCAAACCGGTAAAAGTTACAGGGCTCGCTGCCGCCCTTGTGTTGTCAGGATTCATTTCTCAAGCGCAACAGGATACACATACACAAACCGAAGATTTGCCTAAAGGATGGCATTTGCTGGATAAGGCCAAGGATGGTTATTATGGTATCAGTGTAGACAAGGCCTATGAGTTTATCAAATCCAAAAACCTGAAAGGTAAAACGGTAGTAGTGGCCGTTATCGACTCCGGTGTCGATACCCTGCACGAAGACCTGAAAGATATATTGTGGAAGAACCCTAAAGAGATACCCGGCAATGGCATCGATGATGATGGTAACGGTTATGTAGATGACGTATATGGCTGGAACTTCATTGGTAATAAAGATGGCCGCAACCTTAAGCAGGATTCTTATGAAGGCGCCCGTGTATACCACAAGCTGAAAGTGAAATATGATGGCAAGAAAGTAGACCCCGCCACCCTGAAAGGTGATGAACTGGCTGAATACCAGATGTGGCTGAAAGCGAAGAGCCGGATCGAAGGCGGCGATGGTGAACCGCAGATCGACCTGCTGCTGCTGAAACGCCTGTTGAAAGGCGCCAAGCGTGGCGACAGCATCTTGCAGGTAGCTTTGAAGAAAGATATCTATAATGGTAATGATCTCGATACCATGGTGGCGGCTACTCCCGTAGATAAAGCTGCCCGTGAAAACCTGCTGTACCTGTTTCGTGCCAACCAACGCATGGACCAAACCAATAAAGAGCTCATTGGCGACTTCGACGAGTTTGTAAGCGGCGAAGAAAGAAAAGCTGAAGCAAAAGATAAAGTGCCGCCCAGCTACCGCAAAGACATTGTAGGCGACAACGAAGATGACATCAACGATAAATACTACGGCAATCCTGATGTGATGGCCTCCACTCCTTTCCACGGCACGCACGTAGCTGGCATCATCGGCGCTATCCGTAACAACGGCAAAGGCATGGACGGCGTGGCCGATAACGTACGCATCATGATGATCCGTGCCGTTCCCGACGGAGATGAGCACGATAAAGATATTGCCCTGGCTATCCGCTATGCGGTAGACAACGGCGCCAAAGTGATCAACATGAGCTTTGGTAAAGATTTCTCTCCACAAAAGAAATGGATAGACGAAGCGGTGCAATATGCCGACAGCAAAGGTGTATTACTGGTACATGCAGCCGGTAACGATGCCAAGAACGTAGATACTGCCGACAACTTCCCCAACCCCGTATACCTGGACCACAAAGCAAAAGCTACCAATTGGATCACAGTAGGCGCCAGCGGCGACCCCAAGGCTGGTGGTATCACTGCTTCTTTCTCCAACTACGGAAAAAAGGAAGTGGACGTATTTGCGCCCGGTGTAAAGATCTATTCCACCATCCCCGGCACTACCACGTATGGTAATGCGCAGGGTACCAGTATGGCCTCACCGGTAGTTGCCGGCGCTGCCGCCTTCCTGCTGGAATACTTCCCTTACCTCACTCCTCAGCAGGTGAAATACTGCCTGGAGAAATCAGCGCAGGTGCCTCCGACTAAAGTGAACAAACCCGGTACTGACGAAGAAGTAAGCCTGACCGATATCAGCAAAACCGGTGGTGTGATCAATGTATACGAAGCTGCGAAGATCGCCGCTACCCTGCAGCCTGCCAAAGCAGCGCCGCAGAAGAAGACACCTAAGCCGAAGTTGGAAAATAAGAAAGGTTAAGTTGAGTCAGGTTGAAAAGTTGATAGGTTAATAAGTTGAAAGGGGAAGGCTCGTTTAGCACCCTGATCAATGAAATCAAATATTTGAAAGCGTTTACCAGTAAATTGGTAAACGCTTTTTTATTAAGCGCTTCGACAAGCTCAGCGTGACAGCGATTTATCCCCTTTTCAACCTGTCAACATTTCAACTTCTCAACTCTTTTCAATAGCTTTAGCTAAACAACTTTCATATGTTGAGCCGGAAAAACGTTTTGGTGCCAGCCTCCTTCAAAGGCTATATCAACGCCATTACTGAAAACAACCTGGAAGAAGCCCTGCGGAAAAACACCAGGCGTTTTCGCAAGCTGCTGAAGAACATCCCGAAAAAGAAGATCAACTATGCTTATGCAGAAGGCAAGTGGACGATCAAGGAATTACTGCAGCACATTGTAGATGCGGAAAGGGTGTTCGTGTTCCGTGCCCTGCACTTTTCCCGCAAGGACCCCACCCTCCTGCCCGGCTTCGATGAGAATGTATGGGCCATCACCGCCAAGGCGCCCAAACGGAGCTGGAGTGACCTCGTAGATGAGTTCATAGCCCTGCGCACCTCCACTGAACTGTTTTTTGCTTCCCTCGATGAAGATCAACTGATGGCAGGTGGTACTGCCAACAACAACCCCATGAGTGTTGCCGGACTGGGCTTTGTGTGCGCCGGTCACGTAGCGCACCACATGAATATTATTAAGGAGCGTTATCTGGGGGAATATCCTGCCAGGAAGAAAAAAGCGAAGAAGAGTTACGAGCCGTAAGCGATATTCTCGCTTGTTTCAATAGCAGCTTTTGTCGCTTTCTTTACTTTTAATTTCATTCTCCTGATCACAGGCTTTGGGCTTTTGCATCGCCCTACGATGTTGTTACTTTCTTTGCCTTGATGCAAAGAAAGTAACCAAAGAAAAATCAAGTCAGGCCCGATCCCTCCGGGCGGCCTGACGGGCCACGCCTCTCCAGATGTAACATACTTCACTTATTATAAGCACCCAGACACTTCAACTGTAGCTTTGATTACTGGTTGTTGGCAGTCAGACACTTCATACTTAACAACGTATTTTTTATCGGACATACGTTGGTTTGAGATGGTTCACAGCTCGTCGCTCGCAGCCCGAACTTGCATTTGAATGCTCTTCGTGAACCAGGCGTAGAGGTCTTTGATGTTGCCGTGGCTTTCCAGTAACTCCAGGTGTTTTTGAATGGTAGTGGTATCATTCCGTATGGCGGGGCCTGTTTGCGCTTCCTGCGGTGATATGTATTGCAGGCGGTCGGCCACTTCCCGGATGAGGGGATGTAATAAGCGGAAGTCGGCCTGCTCCTTTTTACAATACTGCTCGGCCAATGCATACAGGTGATTGGTGAAATTGCTCACCACCACCGCCGCTACATGCAACTTCAACCGCTGCTCATCGCTGGCGATTTGCACCTGTGCAACTACGCTTCCTGCAAAATCCTGTAACAGTGAAAGATCATCCGTGTTGTTTGCATCGACGAGCAAGGGAATATCCGGCAGGTGCTGCATTTCTTTCCGCAGGCTTTGCAGGGGGTAGAAAATGCCATAACGGCTACTGCTGGCTTTCAGCACTTCTTTGGACACTGATCCAGCTGTATGTACTACCAGTTTATCTTTTACTTTTAAGGCTGCCGCTACCGTGGGGATCGCTGTATCTGCCACCGCAATGATGTAGATGCCGGCGTCGCTATCGAGTTGTTCGATGTTGGTGGTGTACGCAGCCTGCAGGTGCTCTGCCAATGCTTTGGCATGTGCAGTGTCCCGTCCGTATACTTGTACCACTTCATGTCCAGCCCCGCTGATCTTCCTGCCCAATACCGTGGCAACATTGCCTGTGCCGATCAATACAACCCGCATATTTTTTAATTGATGATGCAAGCTAAGGAAAAGAGGCGTTTGCTTCGACAGCAGATTTCTCACTCCGCTATCGCTTCGTTCGAAATGACAGAAAAGGGTGAGCTCCGTTTGAAATGACAGAAAAGGGTGAGCTTCATTCGAAAGGACAGAAAAGAGAGAGCTGCGTTCGAAGGGACAGTGTTATATACACCAAGTGTTTTAACTTGCTGCATGACCTTTGCGCAAAAAGTAGCTGTCAATTATATCCGGGCCAAACTCAATATGCTCTCCGTGCTCTCGACCAAACGGGCTGCCGGCAAAGCATTTGACATCTTCTGTACCCCCTTCCGCAAACCAAAGAAAAAGACACCACCCGTCTTTGAACGTGGTGAACAGCTCTCCTTCTCCCTCGACGGCGCCACCATCCGTGGTCACCGCTGGAACCATCCTCAACCACACAAAGTGCTCATCGTTCACGGCTTCGAATCCACCGCCAAAAACTTCGACCGCTATATTACTCCCCTCACCCGCAAAGGTTATGAGGTACTGGCTTTCGATGCGCCCGCTCACGGCAGCTCAGGTGGTAAACTGATCACCCTGCCGCTGTACGTGCGCACACTCCAGGAGATACACCGGCAGTATGGACCCATCCAAAGCTTTATGGCGCACTCACTCGGTGGCCTTGCGCTCATGCACTTCATAGAAAGTATTCCGCATGATGATGATACGCGCGTAGCGCTGATCGCTCCTGCGACAGAAACGACTACTGCGATAGATACCTTCTTCCGGTTTCTCGATCTGCGTCCGGAAGTGCGGACGGCTTTTGACCAGCTGATCTTCGACCGGTCGGGTTATTGGCCTTCGCATTATTCTATCCGCCGCGCTATGCAGCAGGTGCGTGCGCAGGTGTTGTGGGTGCATGATGAGCAGGATGAACTGACGCCGCTGGCGGATGCGCTTAAAGTGCGTGATGACGGGCATAGCAACCTTTCGTTTGTCATTACTCATGGGTTGGGGCACCGGGGGATTTATCGGGATAATAAGGTTACCAGGCAGGTTGTGGAGTTTTTATAATCCGCACAAATCTTATCCAAAAATCATATCATTTTAACGTTCATCTATATTCCTGCGGTTGGTTGAGGCAAAAATTCTAAATTGAAAGCAGTTTCGTCAACGATTAATATTTTTTATCATTTGAACCAGATCTCACGGAGAAAATTTCTGCAACACAGCAGCAAGCTGGCTGGTGGCGCGTACCCAGCCATGATGGCGCTGGGTCTTTTGAAGGATGCCCCCGCCCACGCTTTCAACCTGCCGGGCAATGCCAAAGGTGAACATATTATTATATTAGGCGCCGGACTGGCCGGACTGACCGCCGCCTACGAATTGCAAAAACAGGGTTACCGCTGCACTATCCTCGAAGCCCGCAACCGCGCCGGTGGCCGGTGCTGGAGCATCCGCAAAGGATCGACGCACACTGAAACGGGCGCACCGGAACAAAAGGCCGCCTTCGATGAAGGGCTTTACTTCAATGCCGGCCCTTCCCGCATCCCCCATCACCACCAGATCAGCTTACACTACTGCAAAGAGCTCAACGTGCCTTTGCAAGTCTATAATAATGTCAACGAATCGGCTTATTACTTCAGTGAAGGCAAAGGCCCGCTCAGTAATAAAAAAGTGCGGGTACGGGAAGTGCACAATGATATGCGCGGCCACCTCAGTGAACTGCTGGCCAAAGCCGTAGACAGCGACAAAGTGGATACGCACCTCACCAAAGAAGATGCGCAAAAGGTAGTAGAATACCTGCGCGCAGAGGGCGGTCTGGACCTCGACAAACTGTACAAAGCTTCCGCCCGCCGTGGCTATATCGAGCCGCCCGGTGTGGGCGAGAAGGCCGGGCGCGTGGCCGATCCCCATACTTTATCTGCCATCGTGAGCTCGGGCTTACTGGACCCCGACTTCTATAATGTAGCAGAGTATACTTATGAATTGCAAACTCCGCTATTCCAGGCCGTCGGTGGCATGGACATGATCGCCAAAGCGTTTGAAAAGAAACTCCTCAATCCTGTCGTATTCAATGCCGTGGTGACTACCGTTCGCAATACCGACAAGGGTGTGGAAGTGAAGTATAAATCGGCTGCCGGTGAGAAAAGTATTACCGGCGATCTCTGCATCTGCACCATCCCGCTGCCGGTGTTGAGCAATGTGGATCATAACTTCTCTTCCAACGTGAGCCGCGCTATCGACTATGCCAATTATATCAAGACAGGTAAGATCGGTTTGCAGTTCAAACGCCGCTTCTGGGAAGAGGATGAAAACATCTACGGCGGCATTACGCATACCAATAACGAGCTGACGCAGATCTTCTATCCCTCCAATGATTATCTCGGTAAAAAAGGGATGCTCATTGGTTATTATAATTTCAATGACAAAGCCAGGGTAGTGGGCGACCTCTCTTTTGCCCAGCGCGAACAGCTGGCGCTGCAAAAGGGAAAGCTCATCCATCCGCAATACGACCAGGAATTTGAGCGCAGCTTCTCCGTGAGCTGGCACAAAACCCAGTACAACCTGGGTGGTTGGGCACTTTATAGCAGCGAGGACCGACAAACCAGCTATAAAGCTTTGCTGACTCCGGATAAAAACGTATATTTTGCCGGAGAACACACCACCTACCTGAATTCCTGGATGGCCGGCGCTTTTGAATCTGCGCGGCAGGTTGCTACCGCCATTCATGGACGGCTTTCGGAACAACGGCTTGCCTACCCGAGATAGGATTTCGGATGTAAGATGTAGGATGTAGGATTGCTGCCGCGCTTCGCACTTTGAACAAACAATATATACTTCTTGCCATATCAAAGCACTGATTGCTGCGCCCTGTGGGATGTGAGACGTGAGAGGTGAAACGTGAGACGTGGGTTCACGCTCCGTCGACAACCCTTCGACAAGCTCAGGGTGACAAAGTAGATCAGATAGTAAACCATTTAAGAAGTAAACAAAACTAACAATTATGAGTACGTTCATCAACCGCCGCCAACTGCTGAAAACCGGTGCTCTGCTCGCCGGTGGCATGGGTTTGATCCCAGCTGCCTTAGCCAACAAAACACAACCTTCTCCTCCTGCTGAAGTGTTCGACGCACTACGCACCTGGGAAACCGATGAATCGGTGATCCTCTCCGCACCTCCGGATATCAAGGCAAGGCTTTCCGCCAACGAAAATCCTTTCGGCCCTTCGCCCAAAGCCAAGAAGGCCATCCAGGACGCCATCACCGACAGCTATCGCTATCCTTTTATGTTCAGCCGCGAACTGATAACCAAGATCGCTGAATTTGAAGGTGTACAAGCCAACCAGATCATCATGGGTGCGGGCTCCTCTCCCCTGCTGCTGGCCGCCGCGCTGTACTTCAGTAAAGAAGGTGGCAGCATCATCACAGGTGATCCTTCCTACCAGGACCTCCCTGAAAAGGCCGCGCAGTTCAAAGCCAACATCGTAAGGGTGCCCCTTACTGCCGATTACAAACTCGACTTAAAAGCGATGGAGAAAGCCATTGGCGCCGACACCAAACTGGTTTATCTCTGTAATCCCAATAACCCCACGGCTACGGTGCTCGATACTGCGGAACTGAAAGCTTTCTGTGAGCGCGTATCCACCAAAGTGCCCATCTTCATTGATGAAGCTTATATCGACTACCTCGATGATCCCAAAGGTGCTTCCATGATGGAGGCCGTACGCAAAGGCCAGAACGTGATCATCGCCCGCACCTTCTCCAAACTCTACGGCTTTGCCGGTCTGCGTGTAGGTTATGCCGTTGGGCCTGCTGCTACCGTTCAATCTATGAACCGGTACACCAACGCTGGCATGTGTATTTCCGCTACTTCTTTACAGGCTGCCTATGCCAGCTATAACGATATGGAATTCCTGAACGACGCCAAAGCCAAGACCATGGCTTCTAAAAAATTCCTCTATGAAGTGCTGGAGAAGGAAGGCTACACCTGGATCCCTTCGTCTGCCAACTTTGTGATGTTTCCTATTAAGATGGAGGCGTCTAAGTTTGGCATGGAGATGGTGAAGAGAGGGGTGAGCATCCGTACCTGGCGGTTTGCGGGGAAAGACTGGTGTAGGATCAGTCTTGGGACTATGGAGGAGATGCAGGAGTTTGCGAAGGCTTTTAGAGAGATATCTTAAGCTTTTTTGCTTTACTTTTTTGCGTGGCACGCTGGGCTTTTTGTCACTTTCTTTGCCTTGATGCAAAGAAAGTAACCAAAGAAAAATCAAGTCAGGCCCGATCGCTCCGCGCGGCCTGACTGGCCAACGCCTCTCCAAAGTGTAACATGCTTTACTTATTACAAGCAACCAGCCACTTCGGGTGTTTGCTTTGATTATTTGTTTTTGGCAGCAAGACGCTTTAGTTGTAACATTCTTTACTTGTTATAAGCGACCAGACACTTTGGAGTAACAGCCATTGCTTGTTAGAGGCTTCTTGCCTCGCTGGTGTAATAACGTACTTGAGGGGCTATGAGAATACAGGTGTGGCAGTGGATAAGCACTACCCTATCAACTTTTCAACATATTAACTTATCAACATTAATGAAACAGTTTATTCTTTCTATTGCACTTGCATCGTCTGTATTGGTATCTTTTGGACAGGAGAAAAGGACTTTGACGGTTGAAGATTATGAGAAAGCCAAGGGCTTCATCGTTAAAGACCTGGATAATGATACGTATGTGAAATTTGAAAATACCTACGTGCTCGACCGATACGAAAGCCGCAAGCCTTACTTCATTACGGGCGATGATGGTAAAAAGAAACGTATCGACATCTATAAACTCATCGCCAAAGAAGGCATGCAAGACCTCGGCATCATGGTGTTTTACACCAACGAAAAGGGCACGCTCTACAAAGCCTGCATGCCTCACTTCACCGCCGGTCCCAAAGTATGGGAAAAGTATTTCGAAGATATCCATGCCATCGATAAACAGGAAGCCAACTTCGTACTGAAGTTGTCGTATGTATTATCAAAGGAGTTTGGCTTCCAGCTGTACAAAGCTGCCAACGCCGGCAAAGACATCAGCAAAGAGGCAGGCACCTACGGTACCGATATCTGCTTCCCCGGCACTATGCAGGTGAGCATGGCCGATGGCGGTACGCGTGAGCTGGCGTCCATCCGTCCCGGTGACCGCATCATCACAGTAGATCCCGCCACCCAACAAAACAAAGTGGTGACGGTGAAGGAACTTACCAGTCACGCGCCGAAGAACTATGCGATCACCCGCCTCACGCTGCTGGCTGCACAGGAAACCATCACTGCAGCAGGCACGGAAGTGGCGCTCTCCGGCAAAGTGTTGCAGGCTACTCCCAACCACCCTGTGCTGACACAAAGTGGTGAAAAGAAGATGGGCGAGATCAGGACGGGTGATGAGATCCTTTGTCTCGATAAAGCGACAGGTACTTACCGCGCTTTCAAAGTGTGGCACCAATCTGAATCAGCCGGTGGACTTCAGCCTGTGTACAATATCGTGGCAGATGGCGGCAGTACGTTTATGATGAATGATGTGATGGTATTGCAAAAGTAGCGACGCGCTCCGAGCGCGTTTGCTTCGATAGCAGATTTCTCACTCCGCTTTCGCTCCGTTCGAAATGACAGAAGAGGGAATACCATTCGAATGACAAAAGAGAGCAATGTTTTCAAACTCATATCAAGGGCTTATAAACTCTGTTATAGCAAAGGGGGCTTTCGCCCCCTTTTTGTTTGTTAGGGCAAATTGGACTGTTTGTATGGTGCCGGATGGTTTAAATAGCGCTTCGCACAGAATCGGATACATTTCTACGGTAGTCGGAAGGCCGGATATGATAACGGCGGCGGAAGGCCGCACAGAAATTAGTAGGGTGGTTATAGCCACAGCGGTGGGCAATTTCTCCAATGGAGTAATTGTTGCTTTCCATGAGTTCCATGGCCATTTTCATTCGCTGCTCTGTCAGGAAATCGAAAACGGGTTGTCCGTAGAGGGCTTTAAATCCTGTTTTTAGTTTGAATTCATTAATGCCTGCAGTTTGTGCCAGTGTGGGGATGGTGTAATGATACCGCAGGTTTTTAAGGATCGTTTCTTTCACAAGGGCCAATCGTTGAACATCGGCATCGGTTAATTGAACTTGCATAGCAAAAGGTTTAATTGAAAAAAATGGGAATTATCAGGTGCTCAGGGAAAGGGATTATGGTACACACGTACCTACCTTGATGGTTAACTGATCATGGTCTTTCACCCTGGCAGCGCCATTGCCGGCCTGTGCCACGGACAGCAATGGCGACCCTTATCCAGGGGAAGCTGTTGCCGTATGCACACAGCTTTACCATTTAACCATTAAACCATTAAGATCTGGTACAATTGCTTCATTATGCGTCTTAGCCGTTCCCGAAAAGCGTACAGTCGACTTCTGGCGATATAGAGGGGTATCGCCGGTAAAGCTACCGCGAGCGCTTGTTTGTTGACAACAGGTGAGTTTTGCACGTAAGAGAAGAATGTTGTAGCGTGGCACTTTGCCACCTATCAGTATCCTGAACCTGTATGCAATTTATGTTATACGAGTTGTCGAATTAGCACAAAAAGTTATTCGATTAGCAGTTTTTTGAAAGCCAGCTTTGAGCTGTGAGCTGCGGGCTACGAGCGCGTTTGAGCTACTAACGTTGGGTCAAAACCGCTCTTTTCGCATCATTTCCTGACCGTTGTCAGTTCTTTAGGGTCAAAAAACATTGTAACTTACTGACAGTCTGGCCAGGCTGTGATCCTACCCTATTTTAACCGTGCAAATGGTTCCTCATCATTAACTATTAAACCTGAACAGGATGAAAAAGATCCTCTATGTGGCGCTCTTATGCGTCACCGCACTGCAGCTCTCCGGCCGTAGCTATCACTCCCAGTCAGCCGAACAGGCGCCCGCCTCTACCTATTTTATTATGAGGTACAACTGGTATTACGACCCTGACCTGCTCAGCTACACTGGTTCGACGTTAACCATCACCCAGGAGATCGAGCGCCTGCGGCGTATCTTCCCCGAGTACACTTTCAGTGAGAACGGGGGCGGCGGACTGATCGAATTCGAGTATGGCTACTTTCCCAATCAACCACTGCGGCCGATTTACAGCAACCTGTGGTGATTGTTTAATCGTACCCTTCGTTCTGCGCCAATGCAGGTAGTTTAGCTATCTCATCGGCCGGTATGGGCCACCTTTTCTTCCAAGGGGCCCATATCTTCCCCGGAAAGTTTCCCAGTATATCGTCGGCACGTGACCTACCCGGGTTGGACGGGTATAACTGTGAAGGCCAGCGGCACAGGTCCAGCCACCGGTGTCCCCACTCTCCGAAAAGTTCTATCCTACGTTCCTGTTCTACCGCACGCAGCAAGGCTGGTTTACCTTCTACTGTATTTAGTGCAGGCAGTGCCGCTCTTTGCCTGATGGTGTTCAGATCGGCTAATGCCAGCGGCGCATTGTCTGCCTGTGCATATGCTTCGGCGCGTATGAGGTACACTTCTGCCAGGCGTACTACCAGGCTCACTTCTATCAGCTGTTCCCCATCATATACCTCGTATTTATCGGGGGCGTATACTCTTTTATTCTCTACCATGGCCGGCTTCGCCCAGGCTATGAACCGCTTGTCGGCTGGCTCAAAGGCTTTCACCAGGCTATCTGTCAATACATAGGCAGGACCGTCGGGCATGATGGCAGGCTGGTACACAAAGAAGTGGCCTTCCGCCGTATTGTATTCCTCGCTGGTCGGCTGCAGCGCGAAAATGATCTCGGGGCTGCTCATGCGGAAAGCCTCATTGGGGTCTGTGGCCAACTTAAACTTCTTTGCATCGATGACCGCATCGCACTGTTGTATAGCCTGTTGCCAGTTGCCCCTGTATAAATGCACTCTGGCCAACAGGGTCATTGCTGCATATTTCGTGGCGCGGATAGGTACGGCACCTGTAATGGGATAGACGGGCCAGGCCTCCGGTAAACCTGCCACTGCTTCCTGTAAATCCTGTTCTATCTGCTGGTACACCTGTGTGATGGGCACTCTTTTTACCTGTTGTGTTTCCTGGTAGCGGGACGTAAGGATCAACGGTACTTCGCCAAACAGGTTGATGAGGTAGAAATAATAGATGCCGCGTATGAACTTTGCTTCTGCCGTCAGCTGCCGTCTTCCTTTTTCGGTCATGCCTTCGGATTGGGCAATCTTTTCTATGGTCTGGTTGGCATGGTTGATCTGGTTGTAGGCCGTTGACCATACACCTCTCACCACTCTTTCGTCGGCACTCAATTCATTGTGAAAAAAGGGCAGGTCGGAAGATTGTGGCAACAATGGCTGCAGTTCATCGGCGTACTGGCCGCCATATAAGGAGGGGTATCCATTCATCAGGCCAAATTCCTGTACCATTTTGGCGTACAGTCCTATCAGGGCTACGTTGGCGGGCTCATCGCCCGAGAAGATGACATCGGCGTCTACTGCTGTTGTAGGTTCGGTGGTCACAAATTTCTTACAGCCTGTTGCCAGGAGGAATAGTAAGGAATAATATATAAGTTGTTTTGTCATTTTTAAAGGTTGACGCTTCGACAAGCTCAGCGTGACAGTCTTACTCAACGCTTCGACAAGCTCAGCGTGACAGTCTTACTCAGCGCTTCGACAAGCTCAGCGTGACAGCGAAGCTCGGCGTGACAGCGAAGCTCAGCGTGACAAGTGTTATATTTTTATTTGCATGCCGGCCATGATGCTTCTCAGTGGCGGCAGGCCATAGAAATTCTGTGTCAACGGGTCTGCATTCCGGTATTTGGTGGATGTCCATATATTCATGCCGGTTATATAGACCTTCCCTTCCAGGTAGTGGCCTTTCTTTACGCAGCCACAAGTAAAATTCCACGCGATGGTGGCTGTTCTCAGGCGTATGTAGGAGGCATCGACGATGATCCTGTCACTTGTGCGGTAATACTGCCAGGACTGATATGCTTCGCCTACTGCCTGTGCGGGCAACCGCGGATAGCGGGCCTTATCTCCCGGCTGCTTCCAGCTTCCCAGCAATTCTACCGGCATGTTGGTGTAGCCATTGGTACTCCAACGGGCCGGCGAATAATAATAGAGTTGATCGATGCCTTGTTGTTTCCTTCCCTCCCACTCTATCTCCACGCGAAACCTGTTGAGCTTACCTGCCAGCACCACTGAACCGTATGCTGTAATGTCTGTATTGCCGGTTACCACATAATCATCCTGGTTGTACTTCGTATCCTTGTTGATATCCTGCACCTGGAACAGCCCATTTTGCGGATCTACGCCTATCGAGCGAAATCCTTTTATGACACCGAGGCTCTGACCTATTTCGAGTACGTTTTTCAGGTTGGTTTTACCGAGGCCGGGAAATGCCAGCAGTTTGTTTTGCGGCAGCGTGATGGACAAGGTTGTGGACCAATCATATTTGTTCTGTTTTGTTTCTTCGCGGGAAAGCAATATTTCCACACCCTTGTTCTGTACGATGGCGGGTGTATTCTCCCAGAGTACTTCACCAAAGCCACTTTGACCCGGTAAGCCGCGCGCGGTGAGGAGGTTGGTAGAGCGGTTGTCGTACCAGGCGAGTGAGAGGTATATTTTTCTGATCAGCCGGAGGTCGAGGCCTACTTCCAGTTTCTTGTTCCTCTCCCATTGGTAGTCATCGTTGACCAGGCCCGAAGGTTCAAGGCCGGGGAGGCCTGCATAGGGCCTGTCGGCCGAGACTACATTCCACAGGTAGAGGCTGCCGTAGTCTTTGATCTGGTCATTGCCGGTGAGGCCATAGCTGGCCCGCAATTTAGCCAGCTGCAGCCAGGGGCTGTTCCTGATGCCCGTTAGTTCGCTGAACAGCCATGCGAGGCCTACGGCGCCGAAGTTGCCAAAGCGCCTGCGCGGGCCAAAGCGGGAGGAGCCATCGCGCCTGCCCGTTAGGTTGACCAGGAACTGGTTTTTCCAATCGACGTTCAGCACGCCAAAGGCTGCCTGGTACTTGTATTCCGTATCGTTGTTGCTGTTGCGGGTGATGGGTGCAATGTTGAGCTGGTTGATGAAGGCATCGGTGGTATAACCGGATGCTTCGATGGTTTTCTGGTTGTTGACCTTTCGCTGAAAGGTAGTGCCTGCTATGACGGTGAGTTTTATATCCGGCCATTTACGGGTGTACTGCAGCAGGGGTTCCACGATCCAGCTGTTGAGGTAGTTGGAGCCGTGAAAGGCAGTGCCTGTGAGTATCCGCCCCCTGTTGAACAGCGGACCAAATCCTGCAATCGGCAAGAGGCTCACTTCCTTTACATCCATGTAATGGATGCCGATGGTGGTTTTGAAAAGGAGGCTACCGGTCAGCCGGTATTGCAGTTTTACACCGCCCAGGGTGCTTTCAACCCGGGCGCTGTACTTGTTGTTGAGGTAAAATAACGGATTGATGGTACTGCCATTTTCTATGGGAGTTCCATCTGTTGAATCGAGGGCAGGCATATTGGGTGTGAGCAACCGAAGTTGTGTCATATCCGTGGCGATGCCCGTGGACTTGCCGGATACATAACTGGCCATGAAAGTGCCGGTAAAGCGCATGTCTTTGGAGTGAAAGGTCATGTTGGCATAAGCGGTGCCGTATTCGTTGGCGGGCTTTCCTGGCAGCGGCAGCTGTTCTTTGTACCAACCTCCGCTGAGGTAATAGGCCATGCGGGGCGATCCTCCGTGGAGGGCCAGCTGCACTTTTTGTTGCTGTCCTGTTGCTGTGCGGTAGTGTTCTGCCCAGTTGGTGTATCGATTGGGATCCCATAGCCTGATATCGGGTGCATTGGTATTGGTGGATGTGACTCCATTGAGCCTGAATGCATCTTTGCGCACGGTAAGGTATTGCTCTGTTGACAACAGGTTCATCGTCTGCGGCGCCTGGGTGACGCCGTATTGGACATTGGCTTCTACGCCTCCTTTGCCGGATTTCCCTTCTTTGGTGGTGATGAGGATGACACCGTTGGCGCCGCGGGAACCATAGATGGCGGTGGCGTCTGCATCTTTCAATACTTCGACAGTGGCAATGTCATCCGGATTCAGGTAATTGAAAGAACCGAGGTCATAGGCTTTATTGCCACCAATGGGCAGCAGGTTGAGGGGGCTGTTGTCGCTGCCCCAGGGAATGCCATTGACTACAAACAAAGGCGCGCCTGCCCCACTGCGGCCCGGTAGCTGGATGCTGTTGCGGCCACGCACCTGTATCTGGGCCATGCTGCCCGCTCCTCCACTCAGGGGCGTTATCAACAATCCCGGCACGCCATTGCCGATGGTATTGAAGATCTGTGACTGCCCCTGTGAGGATGTATTGTGGTTGTCGATGATGGTAATGTTGCTGGTGCTTTTGCGGCGGACGGTAGACAGGTACGTAGTGGTAGAGATGGAATCCAGTTGTGACACATGCCGATCGAGGGTAATGGTGAGTGGTTGCGCGTCTTTGACCCTTACGTCTTTGGGTTCATAACCAATGTTGGTGATGCGCAGCTCGAAATTCAGTTTGTTCACAGTGATCGTGAACATGCCTTCCGCATCGGTTTTGCAGATCTCCCGGAGGCCTTTGAGGTGTACAGAGGCGCTGACGAGGGGCTCTTTTTCGGGGCTGGTAATGTAGCCTCTTATGATGATGCGCCTGCCGGTATCGGCTTTCTTATTGCTGCCGGAGCTGTCGGGAAAAATGACGATGATCATCTGTTCGCTGAAGCGGTAGGTAAATCCGCAGCGTGCTGCCAGGGTATCGAACAGCCGTTTGATGGTCCATTGGTGGGCGGGTATGCTCACTTCCTGTTGCAGCTTTGGATGGGCGCCCGGATAGCCTACCGAAAAAGGGCTGATGATACCAATGGTATCGAATACCTTGTCCAGCTTCGCCCGCTGCAGGCGCAGGGAGATTAGTGTGGTACTGTCCTGTGCGTTGGCCTGTTGTTGGCTGGCCGTTACCAGCATGGCCAACAGCATCGTTAGTCTTGCTACAATCATCGCTTTTCTGATTGGAGAGTTGAGGGATCCAATTGATACGGTCCGGATACCCTGCAGCGTAGCGGACATGAGAACAAGGGGGAAATAAGCTGTCACTACGCTGCATGGGGCTCCGGTGGATAAGGCTAATGGTAATGGACTATAGGAAAGGCTAAGGCAATGATGATAGTGCAAAGGAATGGTCAATGGTGCTTAACTTTTTTATTCGTACAGGTGTACTGTACCGTTTTCGCTCTTGTAGCTGATGTTGAGCGATCCTGTGATCGCGTCCAGCAGCTTTTCGAGGCGTGTATTTTTTTGTATGCGTTTATTGGTATAGGTTTTTTCCTGGACGCCGGCATGCACTATCACTTTTACATTGTACCAGCGTTCTATGGTTTTGGCTATACCGGGCAGGGCCGTGTTGTTGAAACTGAAGTATCCATTCTTCCAGGCTACAGCATCTTCGAGGTTGACCTTTTCTATCTCCACGTTGCGGTGCTTTTTATCGTAGCGGGCCTGTTGTCCCGGCGCCAGGTCATAAGGAAAATCGTTCTTGATGATGGTCACTTTCCCTTCGACGAGCGTGGTGGTGATGTTGTCGTCGTTTTCATAAGCGCTGCAATTGAACTGGGTGCCGGTGACGCGGATGGCTATTTTGTTGGACCTGATGATAAATGGTTTGCTGTTCTTTGCCACCGTGAAATAGGCTTCGCCGTGCAACAGCTCTACTTCTCTCGCACTGCCGGTGAAGCGGGTAGGATAACGCAATACGGATTCTGCATTCAGTATCACAGAACTGCCATCCGACAACTGCACCTGGTACTGGCCTGCGCGGGGTATTTTCAATTCGTGCTGGCAAACCGGTTTTGTCGAGTCTTCATCGGGCAGGTAGGCGATGCCGGTATTGCCGGCTTTGACTGTGGCGGCGCCTTCATGGGCTACGATGCTGTTTTGCCGGCAGTCGAGGTTGATGGTGCTTTTATCGTTCAAGGTAAGCGAAGCTTTTATCCATTCGGGTTGTACCATGGGGGCGGCCTCTTTCTTGTTTTCCACGATGGGCAGCGCCTGCTGTTGGGGCGCCGGCCAATACCACCAGCAGGCAGCTATTATTGCGGCTACTGCTGCGGCCGGCTTCAGGAGCATGAGGAGTTTTTCATGGCTAACTTGTTTGCCGGCATTATTACCCGGCAAGGTTATGACGGCTCCCTGTGGCCAGGACGTGCGCTGATCAAGACGTTGCTCTTTGAACCGCAACCATGCCTCGCCGGCCCTGTCCTGCGCTGCCCTTACCTCCTGGTACAGGTCTTTATCGAATTTTTCGCGAAAGACCGGGTTAAACTGATCACGGTGTCGATTCCACAGCCTGCTTTCTCCCCGGCTAAGCGGTTGCCCATCTGATAACTTACAGATGATCAGCACGAGTTTTTCTTTCATGGATGACATTTTCATAACAGATAAAGGTTAATAGTTACACAGTTAGTACGATAAAAAGGCTGCGGGGTCATATCAGTATGAAAGTTTTTTTTAAGAAAATGGTAACGAGGCATTGAGGGGGGCTTCGACAAGCTCAGCCTGACAAAAACTCAGCCTGACAACGGCTTAGTCTGACAACCCTTATTCGCGCAAAAACCAGTACAGCCATACCAGTTGCAGGAGCTCGGGACTGAGGTGGTACTGATCGATCAATATCCCGCGCAGCTGCTTCCAGGCTTCGTGTTTCAGGGCTTTGGTAGCGTCGTAGGTCTTACCCATGCGGGCAGCTACTTTTTCCAAAGACAAATCCTCCAACATCGTGAGCGAGATCACCTCCTTTCTGGCCGGCGGCAGCTGTTCGAGGGCCTTATGCACATCGTTGTACAGCTCTGCGCGCAATATCTTCCGCAGCGGGGTATAGCTGTCATCACCAATCTGCTCTTCCAACTCAGGCAGGAGATCTTTGGTGAATCTGCTCATGCGTAATTTATCGATGCATATATTCTTCACTACCAGTATGCAATTGGCTTTTGCATGGATATCATTTTTCCAATACATCCTGTTTTTCCACCATTTAATAAAGGCATCCTGGACGGCATCTTCCGCATCATCCCGGTTGCGGAGCAACTGAAAAGCGACGTTGTACATCAAGGGGTATTTTTCCAGGAACAGGCTTTCAAGAACTGCCTCCTCTACCGGCAGTCCCTGGCTTTTTTCTTCTATCATAAGCGTTCGTAGGTTTCCTATCGATTATTAGTTAGTACGATCAAGTTGCATTCCGGTCACATCAAAACTTCACTTTTTTTTCGACGGGCTGCAAAAACCGGCAATAGTAGAACGAACGAAGTAGCAAAAGTCCCGGTAAAATATAGATTAAATTCTATGTTTGGGTAGTTGGTTCGACTATAGGCCCCAGTTGGAATGGGGGTAACCGAAATAATACTGTACGCATCACACATTTTCCTGCGCGCATTAGTTAAGGGGTTTAACTTAGGGGCTGACCCTTTCACCTCCAACGATATAGCTTATTTTTTTTCCCAATGATCCGGGAGGCTGGCTTCAGGGTCCGGGTGCCTTATAGTAGTATTTCCCGGCCATGCTTATGTGAAGGAAGTGCAGTCACCAGGAACTGCCAGGCGAAGCTTTTCCAGCCCCCGGGTTTTTATCTATCAATTGCCAGGTATGAAACGTACAACCATTACCGAGACCGTTGTTTTTCTTTTTGTGATCCTGTTCCTGTATACAGGCATCAGCAAGATCATGGAGTATACTTTATTCAAGGAGCAGCTGCGGGAATCGCCCATCCTGGGGTTTGCCGCTTCGTTTGTAGCGCGCTGGCTACCCATACTGGAGTTTTTGCTGGTGGTGCTGCTGGTGGTGCCGCGCTGGCGGCTGAAAGGGCTGTATGCGTCTACCGCCCTGATGGCTGGTTTCACTATATATATAATAGCGCTCATGAGCATTGCCGATCACCTGCCCTGCAGTTGCGGGGGTGTGCTGGCACAGCTGTCGTGGGGACAACATATTGTATTCAACTGCGTATTTATTGCACTGGGCATCACCGGTATTATTGCGGAGCGCAAAATCCGCCGCGACGCGGATGCCGTGTGGCATAACATCGGCAAGGAACCGAACCTGAATGTGTAAGTGTTTGAATGTATACCTGCCAGGTACTCCCGATCGCATCATTTAGTCGCTCTATCTTGTAGTTTAGACCAAAACCTTATTCATGAAATCCCTGAATCTAACTGCCAAAGACGTAGAGAAAGTCAAAAAAGCCGCTGCCCTCATTTCCAGCTCTTTAGAGAATCACCACACCATCATCGAAGTTGCCAAGGCGGTTCAGCTACCCGAGAAAAGGCTGAAGTATGCCTTCAAGCAACTGATGGGTCATGGCCTGTATGGCTACCTGCAGCTGCAACGCATGGAACGCGCCAAGGTGCTGATGCTGGAAGGCGAAAAGATCAAAAACATTGTGCCCAAAGTAGGCTATGCCAATGAAGCCAATTTCAGCAAGGCGTTTAAGAAGGTTTATAAAGAACTGCCCACCCAGTGGCGGAAGGGCGTGCTGTCGAAGACGGGATAGCCGGGAAATCGGGCCCCGGTATCGCTATTCCATTATACGGAGATTGGTTTTCTGTACGCCGGCGGAGCTTTTGCCGGTCATTACTTCTATGATGCCGGGCTCAACGGTGTATTTCATATCAGCATCCCAAAAGGCCAGCTTAGCGGCATCGAGGGTGAACTGTACCGTTTTCTTTTCTCCGGGTTGTAATGCTACGCGCGCAAATCCTTTCAACTCTTTTACGGGACGGGTTACCGATGCTACGGGCTGGTGGATGTATAGCTGCACGATCTCCTCTCCTTTCCGGCTGCCCGTATTGGTGACCTCCACCGATACGGTTACCGAACCCTTCTTTCTCATGGCTGTGTCGGACAGGCGTGGTGCGCCATATTGGAAGGTGGTATAACTTAAGCCATGTCCAAAGGGATAAAGGGGCGTATTCTTTTCTGTTACGTATTCAAAGAATTGTGCGCCGGGCTTGTGATTGTAGTACATGGGTACCTGGCCTACTGAGCGCGGATACGTGATGGTGAGCTTGCCGGAAGGGTTCGCATCCCCAAAGAGGATGTTGGCCGCGGCATGTGCTGCCTCCTCGCCCATGAACCAGCCATCTACAATGGCGGGCACGTTGGCATCGATCCAGTTGATGCTGAGCGGGCGGCCATGCGTGAGGTAGACGACCACTGGCTTGCCCGTGGCCACGAGTGCTTTTATGAGCTCGTCCTGCTGGCTTTGCAGGTCGAGGCTGGTCATATCGCCAAAGTGATCGGCCAGCCAGGATTCGCGGGAGAACTGTTCGTTCTCACCAACGGCCGCGATGATGATGTCGCTCTGCTGCGCTACCTGTACTGCTTCGTTGATAAGGCGCTGGTTGTCGGCGGGTGAAGGCAAAACGATCTTATCGATGTACTGGTAATTGTTCTGGCTGATGGTATCGCCATTGAGGGAGAGGTTGACGCCTTTGGCGTAGACCACTTCTGTGGAAGGGCCTACCTTTTCGCGGATGCCTTGCAGCAGGCTTGTGTTGCGCAGGGGTATGCCTGAATAATCGCCCAGGTAGTTGACCGCGGCGCAAGGGCCAACGACGGCAATCTTTTTATACTGGTCTTTCTTCAGCGGCAAGAGGTTGCCCGCATTCTTCAGCAATACGATGGACTCTTCGGCCACTTGCAGGGCGAGGCGACGGCCTTCGGGATTGGTGAGGCTTTCCTGTACTTTGGCGGCGTCTATGGGTTCCTGTTCAAACAGGCCCATCGAGAACTTCAACCGTAACACAGTGGCTACCGCGCTATCGAGTGCAGCCATCGACAATTGCTTCTCTTTTACTGCCTGGGGCAGGTGGCGGAAGTTGCGGCCGTTGGGCAGGTCGAGGGTAACGCCTGCGTTGAATGCTTTGAGGGCGGCGGCTGGTTCGTTGGGCGCCACGCCGTGTTTGTTCCAGAGCTGATCTATCCCATACCAATCGGACACGACCACTCCTTTGAAGCCCCATTCTCCTCTCAAGACATCTTTCAACAACCATTTATTGGCGTGGGCAGGAATGCCGTCTATCTCATTGTAAGCAGCCATGATGGCGGCGGGCTTAGCGCGTTGTATACAGAGGCGGAAGCTTTCGAGGTGCGCCTCGCGGAAGGTGCGCAGGGAATAGTTGGCCGGGGCCTGGTTGACGCCACCTTCCGTTTGTCCATAACCGGCAAAATGTTTGAGGGTGGCGGCTACATGGCCGGGAGCAATGGTACCATTGTTGCTACCCTGAAAACCTTGCACCATAGCGCTGCCAAGCGCCCCGGCAAGGAAGGGATCTTCGCCGAGGGTTTCGCCTGTGCGGCCCCAGCGGGGATCGCGGGCCACATCGACTACGGGTGTAAGTACCAGGTTGGTGCCTCGTACGGCCGACTGGCGGGCGATGAAATCATAAATATTGCGCAGCAAGACCGTATCCCAGGAGCAGGACAGGCCAATGCCATGCGGAAATACGGTGGCTTCGCGGGCCAGCAGCCCGTGGTGGGCTTCATCGATAAAGATGACGGGGATGCCAAGCCTTGTTTTTGTTTTGAGGTATTGCCGGAGGCCGTTGCGGCGGCTGATGACCTGTTCTTTGCTGGCATCGAATGCCGGGTTGATCATGCCGAGCCCGCGGCCATAGATAGAATCCATCTTAGCGGGGTTGGCCAATATCACTTCGGTAAGTGTGCGTGCGTTGGCATGGTTGGTTTGCAGCTGGGCCACTTTCTCTTCGACCGTCATGCGGGACAACAGGTCTGCTACGCGCTTGTTGACAGGTTGCCGGGGATCTTTGTATACTGGTGTTTGTGCAATAGCAGCGGTCGACAATACGAGCAGGTAATAGAGCAGGCAGTTTTTGGCCATAGCAATTTCATTGATGGATAACAATAAACGTACGGCGTGTTTCATCAACCACGCACTTTAAAATAATGTTTATCAGGAATGCAAAAAGGAAGGAGGTTGTACTAAAAAGAAGCGACGGCCGTTTTGGCCGCCGCTAAGATAGTTTATTCTTTTCTTTTTTGGAGCTCTCCTTTTTCGTTGACGACCCAATCGCTTAATTCATAGTTATCATTCCAAGCCTGCCACTCGTCCAATCGTTTTAAAAAGTCTGCACCCTGATTATTTGCTTTAATACGGATGGGCGCCGACGGTACGCTGATCATGACCGGAGGCTGCAGGGCAATTATTTTCCATCCGGGCATGTGTGGCGCCCTGGAAGCGATGTTTTCGGCCATGCGGAAATATTTTTCCTTGCCTACAGCTGTAATAATAAGGCTGGCTGTACATTCATGACTATAGTACAATGCAAAGCTCAACTTTTTAGTGCATGCCGTTAAGTGCGTATCTATTTCCCGGAGCCAATATTCCCTTTCTGAATTACTCATGTGGGACAGGACCAGTAAGAGGCTGTTGTGCTTCCGGAACCAGGTCCAGAAGTGACTGACTTGTTCGTGGTTCATTAACTTGTTTTTTGTAATTAAGGTAAAATGGTAAGCAAAGAGGATCATTCCTCAATCCCGAGAAATGTACACACCTGTACGGGATCAAGCCCACAATAGCGTGCATATTCCGCAATGGTCAATTTCTCTCCGGGTTTCTTCTGTAGTTTTTCACGGATGACCTTAATGGTGCGACTACAGGTGCGCTGCTTTTTTCCGGTAAGCGCTTGGATGTTTTCGTTCCTGATTTCCCTGATCTCGGCTAATTTGCTGAGGTCGATTTTCTTTTTCATGATCAAACATTTTCGTTAACAATAATAGTTTCACCCGGTAGCGGGTGTTAATAAACACTACTGACCATGAGCCTTGGATAATGAGCAGGAAGTCACTTTTCAAGAGAGAGTTTCAACAAGCGTTATCAGGAACTGTTGTACCCATTTCAGGTTACCATAACAGTTATATAAATGTATATTAATTTCCACATATAAAAATATAATATTGCTCACGGACAATTTTTAGTGCAACCCGTGCTCCATGCATCGAGTATGACAGTGGCGTATTGGCTAAGTGGCCAGGCACGTCCATTCACTATCTGAAACCAATCGAGGCAGCCGCATAATATATATACATGACCATTATCCCCGCTTGTATCAAAGGAAAAGCAGCAGCTATTCACCAGCGTTAAATTGTGAGGATGTAGCCCTGTAGTAGCTGTTGCAGTGGCGATGGCCCCAGTAGCTACCTCTATTGTCATCAATTTACAGCTAATGCTACAATAGCCTGCCTGGCCCGTACACGTCAACTCTATAGCCGGCGTGAACGCCGGAATCTGCACCTGTACCTGCCTGCCGGAAGAACGCGTAACTGCGACCTGGCAGTGGCAACAGGTTAACCATGGATGTTGGGAATTGAAGTCGAAGCCTACCAGCGAAGACAGGTCAGCGTACAAGAGGCCCCGCTCGCCCAAAGCGTTTTCGCTATCCGTTTTTATTGCCTTCAGCAGCACACTGGTGAGCCTGCCTGCGCCCTTACCTGCCTGTCTTTTTTCCCTGACTGCTCCCCGAATGAGCTTACCTATCTTTGCGGCATATGCGAACTCAGCTGCATGTTTTCTCGTAATTGCATAATTGGGATGTTTTTTGACCCTGCTGCCGGTGATGCCGATCTTACGGGCCTTGTAGTAACCATTTTCGGGAATGAGCGTGTATCCCGGAATTGCTTTGCGCATGATCCTTTTTTTGGCTGTCATACTATTACTTTTAACATGAACAAAGAGGAACCGGGCCGAACCCGGTTCCCATGAAGCCTATAGCACCCCACTTACAGTGGCGGCTCAGGCTGGCTGATACCGATCAACTGAAGGGCCGCTTCTTTTTTACTGAAACGGAATACTTCGGTGTTGACGATCTTCTTGAAGGTGATGCCCATAACGACAAATATGGGCAAAGGAGAAGCTGCCGGCAGGTTGAGCTCCAGGCTATCTGCTGCGGTAGCCGTCCTGACCCAGGGCAGGTCTTCGGTTTCGGCCTGCACCGCGGTGACTGTTTCGCCGGCGAAGTCTATTGCAGCAGCGGCTGCAAAGAAACTGTAGTGCGTGGCGCCATCAGCGGCAACAATGCCCTCTTTGGGCATATAAGAAGGCAAACTTACCGCTACCAGACCAGTGGGCCTTGCCACTGTTGCGACGGCATCGACCTTTACCGCGGCCTCGTAGGGCACAGCGAGGTTGAAATCGAAACCTTCAAGGAAGGCCATGTTGCCACTTTCTACCCTGCGCTGTCCATAACTACCAGTTGTATCGCTCTGCAGGACCCTTAGCATGGCCTTGCAGATGCGGCTCATGACGCGGCTGTCGGCTGCCTTACCTATTTCTGCATTAAAGGCTTTGTGAAAGAGCCGGCCCGCCTTACCGGCAATGCCAAACTCGCTGGCATTGCGACGCGTGAGGTCGTAGGTCTCGGACGTGAGGTAGCGGTCTTTGCTGAACCTTGCTGATTTTTGAACCATGTAGCCGTCCTGTGATTCAAAATAATTCAGCCCATCTATTTTGCCCTTTATCTTGACGACCGGGCTTATTTGTTTAGGCATGTTGTTTACATTTTAGATTGATGAATGAATCGATGACCTGCTGCCCGCGGTGCAGCCTTGTATCGCAGGATCCTCCCTTTCGCGACAGTGCGCCAGCTACCCTGTCGTTTTGCGGGAAAATGACTGTTTTGAACCGATGATGCTATTTACCCCCTATTACTACCCTCAGCGTACCCTTACACTACCCTTCTACTCCCCTTGCGGTGGCCTTTGCTTCCGGAACCCTTCGACAAGCTCAGGGTGACAACAGTGTGTATTGCCACACAAACGTACAACCGTAAAAAGGCAGTTTCCAAATTCCGGTGGCGACAAGCGGCCGGAAGCGGCTAACATTGCCTATAATGGCTATGCGGAAGTCGGGGGTAAGCAGTAAGAGGTAGGTGGTGTGAGGTAAGAGTCGTTTTTACAGGTGTTAAAAAGGTACTGGCCGTTTATAGTCATTTGTTGTCATCTTAGCTCTAAGCAGCCAATGCAGGACAGTGGTATTTGGAAAACAGGATTGAATGGTTGTACGTTTGTACCGTTACGTTGGTCATGACGATGTCAACAACTGTACCACTCTTTCATCCGGCATTTATCAACCGCCTGCAGCCGCCAGCCTCAGGCCCTCCGGCACGATGCCGGGCAGCGGGTGAAGAGAAAGCAGATTCCGCATTCAGGATTTAGTATTCCGGATACGAAATCCTCTATCACTTATTGTTTCATTTTTAATTCAACTATTATGAGTATACAAGAAAGAATGCAAAGTCCTACGCCTCCGTTTTTCGCGAAGTTGCGGAACTGGGGATTGATCCTGGTGGCCGTGAGCGGTGCTATCGTTACCACCCCGGTGGAGTTGCCTCCCTTGCTGGTGAAGATAGCTGGCTATATGGCCGTGGCCGGTGCAGTGGCGAGCGCCGTGAGCCAGGCGGTGACGCCAAAGGATGAGACTGTCTGAACCACGATTCTTTGGATTTAAAGGATTTTGTGGAAAAAGCAAAAGCCCTGCATGTCTATGCGGGGCTTTTACTTCCGGCTGACCTGGATTTGCCGATTAAGCGATTGGAAGGAATTTAATATTCAAAATATAGACCTACAGGAACATTGGTTGTTATGATGAGTATAACCGTTTTAGTCAGAAACTATGGACAAGTTCTTTTTTATTATTACAGATTATCTTAATGGGAAGACCGTATATCCTCCTATAAGACGTTCTTTAAATTCCTTATTTTCGGTCAGTATCACCTCCTTCCTATTTGAAAAAATCTATTTCAAGTACGAGTGGCTTGATTTAAACTACAGGCCGATATTGAATTTTTTTATTAAAGGAGATTTCTTTATACCATTTAGCTTGTTTGTAGTAGTCCATTACTTATTGTTTATATTTTCATCTTTTATATTTAATCTTACTACTACCCGAAAATCAAGCAAATCCCTGAAAAATATTTTGAACTACCAATTGAAAAGAAGTCATGTAAAATCTTTCAAACGAACAATACAAAATAATTCAGTAATGCCCATAGAAATAGATCAAGAAGCGTGGTTGAAAATATATGACTATATTAAGGGTACCGTCAATGAAAATGCTCTGGAGTCATTGCAAAAAGTATTGGACGAACAAAAACAGATTATTGAACACAACTTCAACCTCATCGTTAAGCTAATTGTGGTTGTAACAATTTATTTTGCATCAATTACTCATTTTGGTTGGCTATTATATTTATTGGTGTTATTACTCTCAATAGTTGGCCTTATTTGTCTATGGTGGCTCTATCTTGGATTAGATTTGCTTCCTGCTGCAATAAAGAAGTTTGATACAGAAGTTCAAAAATATTTACAAAGCAATCTAATAAATCAAAATACAGATGCATGACTTTATATGTGACTGTATCGATTGATGATGATAGTAACTTTACACCTTTCCACAAGTAAATTTAAATAACTTTCAGAAATGTGAATTTCTTTTAGCTATCAATCGGGCGTAATTCATTTTGTGGTTGTTTGTAAACCGGAAATACCTGTGTAAACTTTATTCTATCAATTGTTATGCATGTAATACGTATTTCAAACTCTTCACCGAATAAAACATAGTTACCTGGAACCTCCTTCGGGGGTAGTATACCATAAATCCATCCATTTTCGCTTTTTTTGGGATCAACCTGGGATATACTTTGTAAAAAATTCAACTTGTTTCTGTTGATGTCATCAATTGTGGAGTCTTCCAGATTTATAATTGAAAGATTTTCCGGGGGATATTTTATACTAAATGGTACCCACTTGTCATTATATTTTAATTCTAATTTAAAGTCAAGTATACGCAATGGTGAAAAACCGCTATTATAAATGTCCCCCCTAATAAAAAAGTAAGGCCGGCCATTACTATCAGCGATACCATACTTACAATTATTTAACCCGAATTCAAATTTTGACCCTACCATCCATTCATAAATTCTTCCCCCAAAGTTGAAAGCGCTAACAATAAATAACAGAATTGCAGATAGGAAAGCAAATAATGACTTGTTTGCCTGAGGAGGAGATTTAGGCTCACTCGTATTTAAACTGCTGGTTTGTTTCCCAGAGGGTTCAGCATTTGAATTTATTGCTTTAGCTTCCTGTTTGGGCCTAGCTTCATTATGCAATGCTTTATTCTTTGTACGCTTCTGCTTCTTTTTTTTTCCACTTTTAGAAGGTTTACTCATACTTTTATATTAGTAAGGGCGTATTGATGCTTTGGGTTTTAAATTCATTTCAAAATTCGACGTGTACGTTTTTCCGTCGGTTGTCAAACAAGTAATCCTCATTTCATGAGAAGTGTTTATACGGAGAAATTCCATAAAACTTGTGTCGGGAACAATTGTTCCATACTGCCACCCATTGATATACTTATTAGGTTCAATTTGAGCAAAGTAATTTAAGAATTGCATCTCCTTTCTTGCGATATGCTTGTCTTTGCCAGGCTCTTCAAAATAAAGCAAGCGAAGTGTATCTTCAGGATATATAGAATTAATTTTGACCCAATCATTTAAATATTTTATCTCAAAACCGATTGATCTAATTTTTATGGTCTGTGCACCAATGTTGTAAACGGTACCCCGAAGCATTGTTATAAAGTCGGCCTTATACTGCCCAAACTCTATATTCTCAAGTTTAAAAGCGATTCTGGAATGCGGAAATTTATCAAAGGCAGACCAAAATTTATCTGCAATGTTTACAATCAAAAGAAATGATGCGACAAAAGTACTAAGGGTTATGCAAAGCTTTCTTTGATAGAATGGAGTAGTATTTTTGTTTGCCACTTTATCCAAAACTGTTTATTTATCGTATTGAAAAATTGAGCACTTTTTTAGCACTTGTTCAGCAGTAAAGAAGTTATTTTACTATATCCATCATTCTATAAGTATAACTTTACCTAAATATAGAGATTTACTTTTATTAACCATTAAACCTGAGTAGTATGAAAAAAGTGAAGATCATGCTTACTGTCATCGCTATTATGGCAGTAACGGGCGGTACGTTGGCTTATAAATCTACCAAATCGGCCGCTACGCATTTTTGCTACACCACCACCAGTCCCTTCATGGACGAACCTCTTGCCAACCCCACGTATGTTCCCCTGTGTAACGATTCGGACATCATGATGATCCGCTGTACCTGCGATCAAAGCAGGCAATACATTCATGTGGCGGGCAGCTATGTGCCTGCTCCGGATCCGTTTCTTTATTTCGCGATTTTTTAATGCCAGCCGGGAAGGCGGAAAGGCGGGATAGCCTGGAAGCAATACAAGCAATCTTATTGCATCCAGGCGGGGGCGGGTAATCCTTTGAGGTAATGGTCGAAGAATTGTTTGAGGCGGGTCGCCAGATCGAGCTGGTTGGCAGGTTGCTGCAACTGGTGCCCCTCGCCTTTGTATTCGAGCATCCATGCCGGCTTACCAAGGCGACGTAAGGCGGTGAACCATTCTATGCCCTGGCTAAAGGGTACGTGCACATCATTCCTGTTGTGCACGATGAGTAAGGGCGTGTGCACACTATCGGCCGCCATTACCGGCGAAGCCATGACATAGGCTTCATGCTGCTGCCAGAGCGTAGCGCCCATCCGCATCTGTCCCGTCTCGTATACCCATTGTGCGCTTTCGCCCAGCCACAAGCTATTGTAACCACTGACAAGATCGGCCAGTCCGGCGGCAGAGCAGGCTGCTTTAAAACGGTTCGACTTTGTGATCATGTAATTCACGGCATAGCCACCAAAGCTATGTCCCTGCAAGGCCATGCGGCCCGTATCGATCCAGGCATACTGACCTATATGGCTTACAGCCGCCTCTACACATTCGAGTGCACTTTGACCGGGCTGCCCCATGCGGTAGTGAATATCCGGCACCAGCACCACATATCCATTGCTGACATAGTTTGGTATGTCGAGTTCGCCATTGCTGACGCCCGGTTCGCGAAAGACGTGTAGCTGGTCGGCCTGGCGCTCATAGCAATAAACAATGACCGGGTATTGCTTCGTGGTATCGAGGTGCTGCGGACAATACATAATCGCCTCTCCCTGATTGTCACCAAATAAAGGATACCTGATGAGCCTGGCCTGCAACCAATCGTATTGTGTTTCGGGATTGTAAGCACTCATCTGTTTGAATGAGCTGAAATCATCCGTTACATATACGTTGGGGGATTGTTGTGCACTCATGCGCGTTACCAAGTAACGTTGGGTATCCATGGCCTTTACCGGCTTTTTGCCCATGCGGCCATTCAGGGTTATGGCATAATCGATATAAGGCCCTTTGCTTAAGAGGCGAGGTTGTTTTTCTCCCGGCAACAGTTGATAAAAGCCATTCTCTTTGGTGGCGGTATAAAAAGCCGTCAACAACCATGGCTGTTGGCGTGCAGGCAACGGGGTACTCGTATTAGGATCATTGGGCGTGTCCATCAGCCGCAGTATGATACCATTTTTACGTCCGAAGGCACCAGTGATACAAACGGGTAGTTTTGCCCCTGCCGGATCTACCTGCCAACCATCGAAACGGTCATAGAGAATCAGGCCTTCATCGTGAGGCAACCAACCTGCCATGCCGTAGGGCGGTGGCGGTCCCGGATGATCGCTGGTTTCATTGGCTAATGGTACCGGTATACCACGGGTAACGCAACGGACCATGCTATCGTGTATGCTGTATACAAAATACTGTTGTTGCTCCGGGTCGTACCAACTTACGTACCGCCCTGCCGGGGAGATGCTGTACTCATTATTGCGGTGATAGCCGGTGGCTATCTGTTTGCGGTGGCCATTGTTCGTATTCACCAGCCATAGCTGAAGCCGTTCGCCTGGACGCCAGCTTTGCTCGCGGTATTGATGGCGTGGTACGGCCAGGGCATACTCGCCCTCGCCGCCTGCAGGCCTTTGCAGCAGGGCATCTTCTCCGTGGTTCAACAGCACGAGTGTGCTATCCCCCACTTTGGTGGTACCTATTCCTGTGCTGAACTGGTTGTTGAACGCTTCCAACGAGGGCAGGTCGCGCTTATAATGCCAGATGATGACATTCTGTGGCGTTCTGTTTACGGGTGCCGGGACTACGTTATTTACTCCCACAAAAAATCGCCGGCCATCGTTGCTAAAGCCAGTTGCTTCACCGGGGGTAAGCTGCCGACCCGGTTGCATGCCGCGGGAATCTTTTGTGATCCATGGCTTTGCTACAGTCATTGGTGCGGCATAATAATACAAAACATCCCCGGCTATAAAAGCCAATTGTCTTCCCGGTGGATCCACCACCAACTGACTGATCCTATCGCGGCCGTGGTAGATAGTATCCGTTGCGGCGGTAGCCAGGTTGTATAGTATGAGCAGGGAATCATTTGTTATCAAGGCCAGCCTGTGGCGGTTATCCTCCTGCGGGAGTTGCCTGGTACGTATGCCGGCTTTTTTAAGGATGGTAGCTTTTGGCAAGTCCAGTATGCCAAGGGTGTCGCCCGGCAGCGCCATCAACAGGTGCCGGCTATTGCGGGTAAATGCCCACTGGGTGACACCGGGAAATTCATATTGCTGATTTCCATCGACCTGCAGTATGATCAACTTTATTCCTTTTCCCGCCGCCGCTGCCGTATAGGCGATGTACTTTCCATTCGGGGCAATACTGCTTTGCGTTACCGATGCCAACCGTTCTTCACCTGCAAAGCCCTGGTAACCCAATTGCTTTTGCTGTGCCCATCCTTTTCCCATCATGAGCGCTGCCAGCCCCCAACACACTATCCTGTATAACACTGGTACTATCATATCCTAATATACGCAACGACCCCTGCCCTCCCTAAAGCATCATTGCATCGCATGTCTATACACGAAAACGCCCCTGCAAGAACAGGGGCGCTCCGGGTTTTACAGGCTATGTACAATGCTTTAGCGGGTCATTTCCACTGGCATCAATAGCCAGGCGTTTGTTCCAGGTTCGGGTTGGCCCTTATTTCCGTTTCGAGTATGGGATACCATTGCTGGTGGCTTTTCCATACGCCGCCTTTCTGGGCTGTTACTATACTCATCACTTCATCGATGCGGCCCGTGCGTTTGAGATCGAGCCAGCGGTGGCCCCACTCGGCAAACAGCTCTACTCTTCTCTCCTGCTCAATGGCCAGCAACAATAGGTCGCGGTCAGTAGTCTGTACATCCAACAGTGCGGCGCGGCGGCGTATGGCGTTCAGGTCTGCCCGTGCTTCCGGGATTTTGCCCTGCCAGGCCCGCGCTTCTGCACGAATGAGGTATTGCTCTGCGAGGCGTAGCACCACCAGGTACTCCGACTTGTTGGTGCTGTTGTTGGACATTACTTTGTACTTATAGGGAAACGGATACTGGCGACCGTCGGCCGTAATGCGGCCTGTCCATTTTATCTTTCGCTGGTCGCCTGCTTCAAAACTGTTGTATAACCTATGGCTCATGGATACCGGCTTGAAATTATCGGGCTTGGCAGTAAGTATCCGTTGCGCCCCTTCCCAGGTATCGACTCCCGTTGCAATGGATTGCAGCTGCCAGATGCTTTCGCGGTTGTTTTTGAGGAATGCGCTGTCCAGCGATACGAGGTTGTATGCAGCTGTATGGTTGATGAGTTCGGTAGCCTCTGCTTCCGCCAAAGCATATTGCTTTGTGTACAGGTATACCCGGGCGAGCATAGCAGTGGCCGCCCATTTATTGGGTCGTACGCGCTCGGTGGTCACTGTCCATAAAGGCGTATAATAGTCATTGCCCAGCAGTTGCTTCGCCTGCCGCAAATCGGCTATGATCTGTTTGTACACGGTATCCTGTGGCGCGCGCACCGCCTTGCTGTTGGTAGCGGCATAGGTAGTGGTTACGAGCGGCACCTTGCCATAGAAGTTTACCAGGTAGTGGTGCAAAAAGGCCCGGAGAAACAATGCTTCTCCCATCAACTGGTTGCGGACAGCCGCTGAAATAGCGGGGTCCTGTATGCCTTCTATTACAGCATTGACATGAAATATCAACTGATAGTATTCGCCCCAAATGGCCAACGAGCGGCGTGGCGTCAGGTCGTTTCTATAGAAATCCATGTCTGCAGGTATAACTGTACTGTCCTCATCAGCAGAGAGCCCGGCCATTATATCGAGGGAAAACTGTCCGGATGTTGTATTGGAAGTTGCGGCCATTTTTATGTACGGATAGTTCATGGCAGCTGCCGCGGCGCCATCGTTCTTAAACACGGTTGCCTGGGTTAATTGTGAGCCGGGCGGATTGGTCTCTACGAGTTTTTTGCAGGAAGCCATCAAGAGGCAGCCTATCATTAGTATATAAACGCGTTTCATGGTTTGTTGTTTTTGCGGTTTAGAAAGTGGCTTTTATTCCCAACATGATCACCTGCAATGGCGGCAACGCGCGGAAAGACTGGTTTTCGGGATCGAGCCCTTTGTAACCGGTAATGGTGAACAGGTTTTGTGCCTGTGCCGACAGGCTCATGCTTTTCAATCCCATTTTCGTAAGCCATGCACCCTGCAATACCTGGTAGCTAAGGGCAATGTTCTTGAGCCTGATGTAAGACGCGTCGGTGTAGGCTGCATCGGACGACTGGGTGAAGCCATAACTTTTGTAAGCCGGGCTGTTGACCAGTTGCGAATAATACTGCACGTTTGCCTGTTTGCTATCGATATTCCAGGCATACAGCGCCTCCACCGGCTGGTTGTGCATGGCGCCGGGCACGGGGAAGGCCGTGAGGTAGTTGGGCCCTTTCTGCTTCGCAAACGATACCAGGATATCGAGGGTGAAGTTGGCCCATTGCACGGTATTCGATAACCCTCCGAAGAAAGCGGGCGCCAGGTTCTCTCCCTGGAATTTATCTTTTGGCCCGGGTGTTGCCGTATCGCGCCCTTCGCTGTTGCTGAATACATATATACCGCGCAGTGCATCTACCCCGGCGTGCTGGTATAAGAAGATGGTATTGATCGACCTGCCTACCTGCAGTTGATCCTTATACGGGCTTTCTTCGAGGCCGGGGTATTTCAGCAGTTTGTTGCGTTGAAAACTAATGTTGAATGAAGTGGACCAATGCCAAGCCCTGTGCTTGCTATTGATGGTGTTCAACAGGAATTCCCATCCTGCGTTTTGCACGAACGCGGGCCTATTGGCCGTGATGTATGGGAAACCTGTTATCAACGGCACGGGTTGTTGCAATAACTGGTTGCTGGTCCTGTTGCGGTAGGCATCGACGTAAAGTTGAATACGGTCTTCGAAGAAGCCCAGGTCAAACCCCAGGTTGATCTTTCGCACCACTTCCCATTTCACAGCGGGATTATCGAGCCCGGTGGCTGCGAGACCATTCAACCCCTGGTAGGCCGGTGTACCTATGGGCGTATTGTACAGCGCGAGGTAGGTGTAGTTGCCGATCTGGTCATTGCCGGTGGTGCCATAACTGGCTCTTAGTTTACCATCGCTCAACCAGGGGAGGGCTTCTTTCACCTTACGCTCGTCTGCAAAGCGCCAGGCTCCGCCTATGGCGCCAAAGGTTGCAAAGCGGGAATCGGCGCCAAAACGGCTGCTGCCGTCGCGACGACCCGTCAATGAGAAAATGTACCTATTACTGAGGGTGTACTGGAGGCGTCCGAAGGCAGACACATATTTGTACTCGCCATCATCCTGTGCTGCTCTCGTATCGGTGGCATTGGCAATGTTGTTGAGCATCACATCGTTGAAGATGCCATTGCCCAGGGTCATGTCGCGCTCGTTGCGGGATTTCTGGTAGGTGCCTCCCAACAGCACTTCTATTTTGTGCCCATTCCTGTCGAGCGTATATTCCAACTGCGGCTCTGCCAATACGGTATACATATTATTGTGGTAGAGGCGCATGCGTGCCCCTCTGGGCTTTTCTACAGGCGGCAGGGCCACTAAAGGTGTACGCTGCAGGTCCCTGGCCGTGAGCACGGAAGTACCGAGGCTCAATTTTATTTTCAGGTTATCCAACAATTTGTAACTCAGTACGGCATTGCCCACTGCATTGTAGGTTTGGGTATACTGCTCTTTTAGCAATTCTGCATAAGCATTTGCATTCCAATTGGCCGGCCAGAAAATATTGCCCACGCTATCTTTCAATTTAGTGTGTGGCGGCAGCATTATTGCCATGCCTGTAAGGTCTTGCAGGGGCAGTACGCTGCGATCGCTCATGCCGGAGAAACTTACCAATACCTGGAAGCGACCACTTTCCCTGCCTATACTGATGTTGGTATTGAATGATATCTTCCTGTTGTTGAAATGATCGCCCACCGGGAATACGAGGGTACTGCGCTGGTAGGCGCCGCCTATGCGCACTTTCATATTGGCATTTCCCCAGCCTACCGCTACCCTTGCTTCGGAAAAGCTGGCACTGCGACCTATCAATTCTTTTTGCCAATCGGTATACCTGGCTGTATCCCATTTGGTGATGTCATCGGCCAGGAAGCTGGTGGCCGGGTTGGCTTTATCGTTTTTGAATGCCTGCCTGCGCATGTCGAGGTATTGCTGCGTATTCAGCAAATCCATCTTCTTGGCCACCCGGGAAATGCCGGTGCGTGCATCCAACTCGATCTGCATACGGCCCTCTTTTCCTTTTTTAGAAGTAATTACTATAACGCCGTTTGCCGCTCGTGCTCCATAAATGGCTGTTGCATCTGCATCCTTCAAGACATCTATGCTTTCAATATCACCAGGGTTAATGATAAGTGCGAGGTAATTGCCAAACTGAACGATGCCGCCCAGCCCCACGCTGCTGTTGCCCGTGCCGAGGTCGATGGGTATCGGTACGCCATCGAGGACGATGAGGGGATCTTTGCCATTGCTGATGCTGTTGTAGCCCCGGATGCGCAATATTACCGGCGTGCCGGGCATGCCGCTGCTTTGCACTACAAACAAGCCAGGCACGCGCCCTTGCAACGCCAATAGCGGATTGGTGACCGGTTGCTTTTCTATTTGCTCTGCTTTTACCTGCGCCACAGCCCCTGTCATCATTCTTCTGCTGGTTTTTGTATATCCTACTACGTGCACCTCGTCGAGGTTGCCTGTCATGACCTGTAAGTGTATCCCTATGTACTTTCGCCCTTTGACTGGCACTTTCGATCTTATATTCAGACCTTCCAGCAATAGAGTATCGTTTGGCGGAACGTTTGTCAATTCAAATGTTCCACCTTCGTCTGTGGTGGTACTTATTCCTGTTGATTTCACGGTGATCCTGACACCTGCAAGGGGTTCCCATTTTTTGTTGAGGACAAGCCCACTTACCTTGATCGCTGGATCCTGTTTGGGAGTTGATTTTTGCTGACGTGCCTGTGCGGCATTACTCATCAAGCAGACAATAGCGAGGAGCAGCAGCGACAACCGTACTTTGTTGCAACGCGTTAATTTTTCGATGGGCAATAATAAGCTCATCATAAAGGTACTTTTTGTAGGTTAATAAAATAGCGACCTGTGTTAGCACCATACAGCTGACGCTAACCCATTCACATTTGAATGGTTTGCACGGTTTAGGGGTTACTACATAGTCTACTGCCCACCATTATGCAGGCAGCATGGACCAGGTGTTTATACAATAAAATATACCGGCCGGATATACAACCGGTCTTTTTGTGGTTTTTTGGCAAGCATTCCGTTCAGACATCGCTTATGGATGTCTCGTTTCTTTACGTGGATTTTGAAAACGCGTACACAGACAGGTCAAATGGAACCGGAGTGGTTTAATGAGTAATGGTCTTAGCAGTGTTGCGATGTTATCGGGATAAGTGTACTAATCGTTAAACATTTTTTTCGAAGACAGACCTCACGGTTACAATATTAGAACGAACTGCCGATCCGGGGCAACCATTCACGATCATAGAATTTTATAATCATCTTTAATTACCAGCGTGGAGCAACCGTAAAAATACTGTTCCCATCATCCTTCGTACCAATCGAATTACGCAGGGAATATAACTTACGTACTCAACCGCCTCTACCCGGTTGCTTGTACCTTATTCTAAAATTATCTGCCATGTTATTCCAGGAACAACAACATACGCTGCCATTCCGTCAATGGCTTTGGAAAGAAAAGGAAAACAGGATCCTATTAATCGCATCCTTCATTGTACTGATCATCCAGCTTTCGTGGTTCAAATACCTGTACCCTTACCCTAATTTCATCGATGAGTCCTCCCGCTATATTGAAATAGCGCAAAAAAACCTTTGGATCGGGTATTTGCCCATTGGCTATTCCAAATTTTTGCGCCTGGTGAGTAGTTTTAACAGTTCTCACCTGTTGTTGATTGTCGTACAATATTTTTCCCTACAGGCGGCCATTTTGTACCTGGCTTTTTCGGTGAAGTATTTACTTGGGGCCGGTAAGTGGGTGACGAGGATTTTTATTGTTCTGTGTGTAGGCAATCCCTTATTGCTGCACCTGGCTAATATGGTTTCGGCCGATGCGTGGTTTACCGCAATCAGCCTTGTATGGATCACCCAATTGCTGTGGTTTATTCGTAAGCCTACGGCAAAACTCCTTGTTTGGCATACCCTTGTGCTGTTGCTGGCCTTCATTACCAGTCACCAGGCGGTGTATTATCCTTTTATTAGTGTGTTGGTCATCATCTTTGTGGATTGGAAGCTATGGGGCAAAGTGGTTGGGATTGGGACTATGACCTTATTGTTGCTGGGATATGTTGGAGGCACACAATATGAGTATAAAAAACTGACAGGGCGCGTACAGTATAGTGCGATGCAAAACTGGGAAAAGGCGGCTGAGGAGATCTATTGGTATGCAAAGGATAGTGGTTTTATTGAGGAGGAAAGAATGATCGCTCGTTATAAAGAACTACATAAATTAGTAAATCATTATCTTGACTCCGTCAAACGCAATCCACGACGTCTAAGCGCGCCTCCACCATACTATATCTGGAATGAAATTTCACCTTTAACCACTTATGCCAAAATGCAAAAAGATACTTCTGTAAATGCATTCGGCTTTCAACAATGGGCCAACATAGCTCCTCTTTATAAAGGATATGGTCTTTTGCTTTCAAAGAAAAGAAAAGAGCCTTCTACCCAACAGTATCTGCAAGACAACCTGGTAAAATTTTATATCCCAGACCCAGAAGCTATGATCAAATATAATATGGTACGAGATACGATCGATAAACAATCAGCAACCTGGTTCGGTCTTACATCAAATAAATTAAGAAACTTGTATCGCAACAATTGGATGCAACTTCCGCGTTATTTTCCGCCATTTACTACCTTATTAAACATAATCTTTATTTCCTGCTTACTGGCATTATTATTAATTAAAACCCATCTTATTAATCATTATAGCAAACGGGGCCTCATACTTTTGATTATCCTACTGGCTGTTAATTTCTTCTTTAGCATTGTATTCTCGTATGTAACACTCAGACACCAGACCTTTCCATTTATTCTCACCTTCGCCTTCAATTTACTTAGTATCCAGTACTTGCTAAAACAATCGATCGTTCATAAAA
>JAGIBF010000004.1 GCA_017744515.1 Niastella sp. | reverse complement strand
ACTGCCATCGATATCCTGCGCAAGACTCCTTTCATCACAGTAGATGGAGAAGATAATATAAAGGTGAATGGGAAATCCAATTTCAGGGTGCTCCTCAATGGCCGGGAAACATCCATGTTTGCCAGGAACGTCAAAGAAGTATTAAGAGGATTTCCCGGAGCGATCATTTCAAAAATAGAAGTAATTACTTCTCCTTCTGCCAAATATGACGGCGAAGGCATAGGCGGACTCATCAACATTATTACGAAAAAGAAAGTAGCGGGATACAATGGTTCGCTTTCTACCTTCTCCCGCACCAGCGACAAGCTGAATAACTTTTCAGTCAATGGCAATGCCAGGTTTGGCAATATTGGCGCCAGCGTTTTCTTCAATACTGGCTTCAAGGACCCCGTATTGCAACACAACACCAACACAACCATCCCTGCCACGCAAAACATCTATACCCAAAGAACGCTCGACGGAGATCAATATGCCAGTTCAGGCTGGAGTTTTGGCAATGCCGAATTAAGCTGGGAGCTTGACAGCTTCAATACGATCAGCATGTACGCCAATATCGACAGTTGGTCAAATAAAACGGTGGGCGACCAGACGATCACTACCGATTTCAATGGTCAGCCCTCTACGGTTAGTTACTACCACCTGCTCAACAAGGTCAACAATCCGGGCGTCACGGTAGGCAGTGATTATATAAAGAAGTTTAGAAAGAACAAGGACCGGGAATTCAGCCTGCGCTTTTTAGGAGAGTTTGGTAAGAACGATGCAAAGCTCTACAGTTTCCAGGATAACCCCGGCACGGATCGCTACCTCATCAACAACAGCTACGCCATCAATAATCAATATACCATCCAGGCCGACAATAGTATCCCGATCAATAAGAACAGCAAGTTCGAAGGTGGATTAAAAGCAATCCTGCGGCGCGCCAGCTCCGATTTCCAAAGCCTTATCAAGCATGTAGAGTCAGACGGTTATAAAACCAATCCTGCCAATACCGACCGGTTTAAATACGGCCAGGATGTGATCAGTTTCTACAGCATGTACAACCTGAAGTGGAAGAAATCGAACGTACGTGCTGGCCTGCGCATTGAATATACGAATATAGACGGCGACTTTACATCCTCTAAAACGCAGGTAAAAAGCAGCTACACTACCCTGCTCCCCAATATCCAGTTCACCAACCGGCTGAGCCCCATAACGACACTCGTATTCACCTATTCCAAAAGATTACAACGGCCTTACATCTGGGACCTCAACCCATTTGTATACAACAATGATTCGCTGAATATTTCCTTCGGTAATCCCGACCTCGGTCCCCAAACGGCACATAGCCTTTCTGCCCAGGTGCGATTCAACAAAGGCAATACATTTATAGGCATCAACATCGACGGCAGCTATAGCGACGACAAGATCCTGCAATATTCATCATTTGATCCACAAACAGGAATTACCAAAACAACCAGCCTGAATATTGGCAAGGAATTTCAATCCGGCCTCAACCTGAACTTCAGCACTAAGATTACCCCCAGGTGGAGCCTTAATATCAATGGCTCAGTCCGGTACAATAAAGTAACCAACAACTCGGATGTATCGCAATCCAACAGCGGCTTTGGATATGATTTAGGCTTGAATACAGGCTACAAGTTCTCGGAAAAATTCATGGTGAGCAGTTTCCTTGGTTTTTGGCGTGAGCTCAGGACCATTCAAACCACTTACCCCTTCAACCCATGGCATAATGTGGCACTTAACTACAAGGTGTTCAAGAACAAGATCAATATTTCTTTAAGAGCTGTCAACTATTATGAAAAGAACCGCGCATTCACCAGTATTACTAAGGACAAGAACTTTTATAATACCAATACCACGCGGATGATCAGGGCTGGCGGTGTGCTTGCGCTTACCTGGAACTTTGGTAAGCTCACGGAAAGTGTATCGAAGAAGAAAGGAGTCAACAATGATGATATACTGACAAAACCTACAGCACCCGGCGGTAATTAAATCACACAAGGTCGACGATATTATTTTTTAAAGCATACAGGACCAGGCCGGTCACATTGCGGCTACCCGTTTTCTGCAATAGATTCGTCCGGTGCCCATTGACGGTCTTTACACTGATAAAGAGCTTTTCAGCTATTTCCTCGGCGGTATATTGGCGGCAGATAAGCTGTAATATCTCTTCTTCCCGTCTGGTAATCTGCGTCAGCAATTTTACGGTTCTTACCTTTTTCCCTGTGTTGTGCTGCAAGGCCCTCAAAGTACGTTCATTAATATAGGCCCCTTTTTTATGAACAGATATAATGGCCTCCTGTACTTCTCCGGGGTCAACATCTTTCACGAGGTACCCATGTGCCCCATGATTGATCAGCTGAGTGATAAAGTTCTCATCTTCGTGGACAGACAAAATAAGGATCTTCATGTCCGGATAAGCTTCAGACAGCGCCAGCGTCACATGCAGTCCGCTAAACTCCTTCTGCCCCTGTGGCGGTAACGATAGGTCCACCAGCATTACGTCTGGAGTAATAGCACACTTATTCAGCTTATCGATAGCAGAATAGCCGTCAGCACATTCAAACACCAGCTCGAATTCGGGCCAGGTGCTCAAGATCGCTTTCATCCCTTCCCTGAAAAGCAGTTGATCTTCTATTATGCCTACGAAAATCCTGTTCTCCATAGTCATGCATAATTTAGATGGTTTCTGAAATAGCTTCAAGAGGTATTTTGACCAGCGCATAAAAGCCAGACTGCTCCGTATTGTTGCCCATTTCGAATACGCCATCCAGTGCGCTTACCCTTGCCTCTATACTTTTGTGACCTAATCCATGGGTATTGTTTTCGCTTATACCAATGCCATTATCACTGTACTTAAAAGTAACATGTTTCTCTTCAATAGAAAGAAGTATATCTACCTTATTTGCCTGAGCATGCCTGATAGTATTATTGATCAGTTCCATGGCAATGCGGTACAATCCCAGGCTAACAGGAAAGGCCAGCTCTTCACTACCTGAATCACTTATAAGGTCAACAGTTATGTTGCCGGCGCCGTTGATTTGCCTTGCCACTCCCTCCAGCGTTTTAACCAGGCCAAATGCCTCCAGTTGAGGAGGCATTAACTGGTGGCTTATATTGCGCGTGCTTGCCATAGCAGTTTCTGAAAGCTGCCGGGCACTTTGTACCGATCGCATGACGTTTTCCGGCAGCGCATCGTCCTTTTGTTCAATTAATAGTAAATGCATCCGCATCATGGAAAGCGCCGCCCCCAATTCATCATGCAGGTCCTGCGCAATCCGCTTCTGCTCCATCTCCTGCACATTGATACTATGCCGCAGCAATTCCGCACGATGCCTGTTCTTCAACTCTTCCTCGCGCAGCTTTTGGGCATACAGGCTTTTCTGAAAATACAGGCTTAAGAGCACGACACCCACGGCAATAACGAATATCACCACTGCCATAGGCAGTAAAATACTTATAACATTGGTTTCTTTGATCGTTTCCATAAACTGACAATAAAGCAGGTATACATTATTATGGAGAAGAAAGAGTGCAATACCCAGGTATACAATGCTATCATCCCCTGAATACGATGCACAATAGCAGTTCCAAAGAAAGAAATAAGCAGGGTCGAGGAATAATAAATAAACAAGCCAGCGTTGATCCAGTTAAGACTTTTACTGTCCCCCCACAGAGAAGCTTTTACGATCCGGTTTAAAAAAACAGTAAAAGTAAAAATGGCCAGAATAATGATAAGGACAGATTCAGCTGTCAGCGCATAAGAACAAAAAGTAAAGATATCCTGAAAATACAATGCATTGAGGACAGTGTACAACAAAAATAATATGGCCGTTAACCATATTATTTTAGTGGGCATGAATTTATGCAGCAAGGTGGTATAGAACCATGCCAGCAGGACGAAGCCAATGCCTACATATACATGCAGCAAAGGCATATTGTTACGGCGCAGGAACCAAAGCAACAAGGACCCCATCTGTATAAAGCCCGAAAAGAAAATAAACCAGGAAAATACTTTCAATTCTTTCCCCAGACTTTTATAACAGTACAAAGCATAAAGGGTGGCCAGAAGTATGGGAACATGCGATAAAAGGATAATAATCTTAGGTACTATCATTTTTTTACAATGGGTGAAGGCGGATTGTCAGCACATGTACTGGGGCATGGGGCATTTAGATCGAGCATGTATTTGTCGGCATCCCCATCTTGCATTGCCGGATTTTTATACTTGCCTTTACTGTTGAGATAAATATCAGTACCACCAATAGAGTCGGTTAAATTGGCTCCCTGTACAGGCAAAATGTACAATTTAAATTTCAGGAGAGAGTCGACAGCAAGATACACCCGGGCATATTTATATTTACATTCTTTTGAATTGACCAGATTGGACGGCAACCCCATAGCAGCCAGCATATCGATAGCCCGTATAGTATAAGCAGTGATCGCGGTCGTCGTGCCGAGCTGGGGCTGGTTAGCATATTTAAGTACGGTATCCTGTATGCTTTTAAAGCGTTCTATATCTGCTGACGCAACAGCATAAGGCGTAAGTACGAGCTGCACTGAATCTAAAACATCCCCCGATCCGCTTTCCGCGCTACTGTCAGCCACCTTGTCGTTACACGCCACTGTCATAGCCGTAACAAACGTGACCAGCAGCATTTTGTAAATGATCTTTTTCATGTCTTTAGTTTTTGGTTAATAACGCCAACACCTATCCATTGGCGATACAATAATAAAATGATTATCCATTGCAAAAGGCAACCCGTAGCCGGGGTGGCCCCAAAAGCAGTATTAATACCTGCCTTCCGTTTCAAAACAGGTATTTATACCTATACGCCGTTCCGGACTAACAGGGAGTTATATACCGTTTTGCAAAACAGTTATTTATCATCTTAAAAAGAGGCCGTTGGTATCTCAATTTTGAGTTGTCAAAAGCTTTCGACCACCAAGTGGAGTTGTTATCACTTTAAAAAACAGACCTGTCCGCACAGGGCATTAAAGCGGGGGCGGTTTCCGAAAAGCCTTACGAGTAGGACCCAAAACTTAACATTATGTCACAGTATTCGATCGTCTTCAACAATCAATCTCAAAACGACTGGACTTTTTGCTGTTTTCAACAGGATGAGGACCTTAAAGTTTCAGGCGTAATGTCGCTGGCCTGGTTCACCAAACGGTGTGATACGAACTCAAGCTGCACATTTACCTGGTCCATAGACTATAGCTTTGTTTGGGCAGAAACCGGGACATTAACGCCTGGCGTAACTTTCGCGGCTTCACAAACCATTCCCGCCGACCTGAAAAGCAATAATCTGATCACACTCGATTATGATGGAGCTTTCCATTTTGGTACCCTTGGAACTGGAACGCCGCAAGGTAGCCTGTATATTGAACAAACCAACAACATCCCTCCCAACAAAGGAGCAGTAGGCATAGGCATGTCCCATGCAGGCACTTTTGTTGTGCAGGCTCAGTCAAACATTGACGTAACGTTTACTCCTCACCCAACCTATTATGTAGCGTTTGGTGAATTTCAACAGGGAGAAGTGCTGGATGAGCAGCAAATGACACTGGGAGCAAAGGTGGAGTTCGAACCAAATGTGTATGTAATGTATGCAACCCTGGATGCAGGTAACAGATGGAATATCTCTGCAACACCACCTGCTCTTGCCAAAGACAAAAGCGGCAGTGCCAGGAAATCACTGGCTATATAAGCCCCCCCATGCTGTCAATGAAAGCAGGCATCGAAAAGGGGCTGTCAAAAACGATATTTTGACAGCCCCTTTTTTAATCAACCTATACGCAATGAGAACTTTGAAACTTTCGCTTCCATAACATTTGTTACCAGAATACGGTATATAATGCAGCAAGAATACCAAGTATGATCACCGAACCAACCATAAATATGGGCGATACCTTGAACATAGACTTTTCAATAACAACCGGCTCACCCTTACCCTCTTTGCGCGGCCAGATAAGGCTCATCGCCACCATTACTGCAATGATGAGTACAAAAGTGATGGTCATACGGTCGAGGAAAGGATAATCCGGGAATGCGCCATTCGTCCAGGATGGCAGGAATTTCAGCAAAGTAGAAACAGGTATGGTGAGCAACGTGCCGGCCAGCGCAGCGGCGGCTGTTGTCTTTTTCCAGAAGAGCCCCATCAGGAAGATAGCCAGTACACCGGGCGATATAAAACCTACGTACTCCTGTATGAACTGATAAGCCTGGTCGAGTGTACGCAACGCAGGCGCTACTATTGCGGCAATCATCATAGCAATAATAACCGCCCACCTGCCGGTACGCACTACCTGCTTTTCACTCGCGTCCTTATTAAAGAACTTTTTGTAGATGTCCAGTGAATAAATAGTAGCTATGCTATTCGTCTTGCCCGCCAAAGAAGCGACTACTGCCGCAGTTAAAGCAGCAAAGGCCATCCCCTTCAAACCTGCCGGCAGCAAGTTCATCAGCGTTGGGTAAGCGTGATCAGGCTTTAAAACACCTTCAGCATTCACCATTTCCTGCTGGAACATACCATTCTGGTGCATCACATACATGGCAATACCCGGCAGCACGGCAATAACAGGTATCAGCAGCTTCAAAAAAGCAGCGAATAAAATACCATTACGGGCAGTCTTGAGGTCGGCGCCTAACGCCCGCTGGGTAATATATTGATTGCATCCCCAGTAACTCAGGTTATTGATCCACATGCCACCGATCAATACCGAAAGCCCGGGCAGGTCTTTATAATACGGATGGTCCGGCTTAAAGATCATGTGAAAATGAGAATCCGCCTTCTCCTGCAATAAGGACAAACCTTTCAATACATCTTTGCCATAACCAAACTTTTCCGACAACAGCGTAAGCGCCAGATAAGTAGTAATAAGCCCTCCGGCTATGAGCACCAACACCTGCACCACATCGGTATAGCCAATTACCTTCATACCACCCAGCGTAACGAGGATAGAACAAACGCTGAGACCAATAATACACCAGGTAAAGCTGATACCCGTAATAGACGTAATGGCAATGGCGCCAAGGTAAATGATGGAAGTAAGATTTACAAAAATGTACACCAGCAACCAGAACACCGCCATGATGGTACTCACCTTATCATTGTACCGCTTCGCCAGGAATTGTGGCATAGTGTAGATCCTGTTCTTCAGGTACAGGGGAATGAAAAACACGGCAACGATGATCAACGTAGCAGCCGCCATCCACTCGTAGGTGGAAATAGCCAGCCCAAGCGCATAGCCCGAGCCCGACATGCCAATAAAGTGTTCGGCTGAAATATTAGAAGCAATCAATGAAGCACCAATGGCCCACCATGTAAGAGAACCTTCGGCCAGGAAAAAATCTTTGGAATCGGTAGTTGCTTTCTTCTTCCTGGTGTAGATGTATAATCCGTATAGCGATACCAGCACGAAATACACCAGGAAGACAACATAGTCTGCGGGTTGTAATTTATTCATATAGCAGTTGCGGACAGGCCATAGTCACCATGTATTGGCATTACAGCCAATACATGTGACCTTTTGGTTAAACCTATTTTTAAAAACGAAGCTTTGCAGGTAAGTATTTGTCGGCCAGCTCCTGGTAGTAAGGCCTTAATTTGCTCCAATCGGGAGGAGTGGGATTCTTGGAATACAGATCATAAGGATTGAACAACTTCACCCATTTCAGCATCTCGCGGTCATGATCATCGAGCAGGTGATCGTATTCACCTTCCCGGTGCCAGGCATAAAAAGAATGGTAACGTAACATATACAGGCCCGATTCAGGCAAATGATTCTTCATCATTTGGTACACATACTCATCATGGCCCCACGACATGTCCACGTTGCGCAGACCACAACCATGCGTATATACACCATACTTAGTATTGTAGCGCTCGTCGGAATAATCCGGATTATTACTAAAGAACTCAGGGTATACTATTTTATTGGAATAAGCACATCCTACAGGGAAGGTATCACCAACAACGGCCCATTGTGGCTCACCAAACAGGCAAAGCACCTTACCCATATCGTGCATGAGGCCCACCATCACCATCCAATCAGGGTGCCCGTCGGCACGGATGGCCTCGGATGTTTGCAGCAGGTGCTGAAACTGGTCCAGGTCAGTATCCGGATCGGAATCATCCACCAGTTGGTTGAGGAACTGGAAGGCATCCCAAACAGGCATTTCCTTCTTATCGAATTTCAGGTAGTCGTTTTTCTTTTCCTGTACAAAATCATAGGTCTGATACGTATGATTCAGCCTGTAAAACTCTTTTACGGTATCACGTCCCGGCGTTTCATAATTGCGGTACTCTTCCGTTTTCCTGGAAGTGGCAATAGATTCGGGATCAGGATAACGCTCTAAAACATCATCTTCCCATTCATCAAGGCTTTGTAATGGATTTATTTCAGCTTCGGTCAATTTGTTTACAGGTGTCATACGGCAATGAATTTGTTATTGTTGTCACCCTGAGCTTGTCGACGGGCTTCGACGGGCTCAGCCTGACAGGAACAAGAGACGGATTGTTTCCCTAATTTGCACATATTTCCTGCTCACACCTTGTTAACACACACTTTTATTTACGAAACCGGTTGCGAAATAGCTATTTTTGGCCCACACGCGTTTAGTATGCCCAACATTAGCATGAAATTGTTAGCGAAGGAATTAGGCCTTTCATTATCGACGGTATCCAAGGTTTTTACAGACAGTCATGAGATCAGTGAACAGACCAAGCAGAAGGTGCTGGCAATGGCCAAACAGCTTAATTATGTGCCGAATCCTTATGCCAGCAGCCTGCGCAAAAGAAAAAGCAAAACGATTGCCGTCGTACTGCCCGAAGTGGCCGACAGCTTTTTTTCGGTAGCCATCAATGGCATCGAATCCATTGCCCGTGAAAAGGGCTATCATGTACTTATTTATCTTACCCATGAGCTGTTCGACCGCGAGCAGGCCATCCTGGCCGACTTCCAGAGCGGCCGGGTAGACGGGGTATTGATCTCTGTATCGAACGGGACCACCAACGATTCCCATATTAATGATATGATGCAGCGGGGTATCCCTGTGGTGTTCTTCGACCGCGTGTGCGAGGAAACAGCTACCACCCGCATCACTACCAACGATCGCGAAAGCGGCCGGCTGGCCACCCAGCACCTGCTGGAAAATGGCTGCAAACGCATTGCCTTCCTTACCCTGTCGGAAAGCCTCTCTATCAGCAGGAACCGGCTCGATGGTTGCCGGCAGGCACTGGCAGCCCATCGCCTCATTTTTCAGGAAAACGACCTGGTGCTGTGTACCGACAAGGATGCCGACAACCGGGACATCATCAAAAGACTACTGCAACGCAAAGACAGGCCCGATGGCATTATAGCGTCAGTAGAAAAACTGACGGCAGGCGTATACCTCGCCTGTCGCGACCTGAAGATGGTCATCCCCAAAGATGTAAAAGTGATCAGTTTTTCCAACCAGTCTACCGCACCGATTTTAAATCCCTCCCTCACCACTATCACACAACCGGCTTTTGAAATGGGCAAAGCCGCAGCGGCAGCGTTGTTCAATAATCTTAAAAGGAATAACCAGCAATACAAGCCAGAGACCATTGTAGTGCCATCGGTGCTCGTGCCGAGAGAAAGCACTACGGGGGTGCATCAGGGGTAATGATACTGCCCTCGTGTTCAACCCGTTATTGCATTGCATGTAACTGACATGGGGAATATTTACCAATATATTATGCGACTTTTTGATTATCTTGCTATCATGATCAGAACCATCATAACAGCCCATCAGCAGACTATCTCATTTACTATTCCTAAAGACTATGTAGGAAAAGAAATTGAGGTGATCGCTTTTGCCAAAGGCGAGGGAATTAACAAAGAGCAGCCTGCTAAAAAAAAGGTAACATTTAATGCCCTGTCCATAGACACAAGAGGCTATAAATTTAATCGGGACGAAGCTAATGAACGATAACGTTTTTCTTGATAGCAATATTCTGGTCTATTCTTATTCCAATTCAGAAATACAAAAACAGGAAATTGCCCGTCAATTAATTGCAGACAACAACTCCTTTATCAGTACCCAAGTTTTGCAGGAATTATGCAACATTATCACACGAAAATTCAACTTCACATACGAGCAGGCAGCAATAGCCATTAAAGAGAGTTGTCAAAATAATTGTCTCCACATTAACTCCGCAGACACTCTTATATACGCTTGTCAGATAGCAAGGAAATATAGCTTTTCTCTTTACGACTGTCTAATTATCTCTGCTGCATTGGAAAGCCATTGCAGCATTTTATATTCAGAGGATTTACAGCATGGGCAGGCCATTGAAGGGAAACTAACGATAAAAAATCCTTTTAGATAAAATCAGGGATAACAGAACGCTCTTATCAGTTGAATACAAAAAAATCATCGTATGGTTTATCCTGATTTTAGTAAAGACTTATTTCTTTATCATCAAATTCTATCAACGCTTAGAAATGTCGGTATGACTATCACAGCCACTGGTAGTGATGAGAAAGGCATGACTCCAATATATGAGTTTAAAATCGGGTATTAGGAAGCAACAAAATCGATAACTGACTCCTTACAACAATCAAAAACGCTACAAGTCTATCAAGGGTTGAATCAAAGGCTTAAAGAGATTTCTCAACACCTGGCAGATACCGCCAAAGTAAAGGTAAAAATCAAAAAATGATAACAATCACACTCTATATACCAGATTCATTGGGTATGGATAACAGGGAAATAGCCATGTTGGTTGCCAGTCGTCTATATGAGCAGGGAAAGCTATCTCTTGGCCAAGCAGCAGAAGTTGTTGGCCTGAGCAAGAGAACTTTTGCTGAATTATTGAGCTACTATAGCGTATCCATCTTTAACTACCCGGCTTCTGATCTGCCAAGGGATGTTGCCAATGCTTAAGACGATTATCGCTAAGCTACTCATCTCGCTCATTTGTAGCATTCGAGCAATGAAGCACTCGCATAAGCAACAAACAAGGGTACGGTGCGGGGCCGGATGCAGACCCGGCCCGCATACCGGATCAAGGGTTTACTTTTCGCTGTAACTGTTTCCATTCTATAGTACTACCGTGATTAGGATTGACACCAGCATCATTCGTGCCCAATACCCTCCCCTGATTATCGATCCAATAATATTGGTATTGTGTCGTCAATTCTATTGGGCTGTTGGTATTGTAGGGGTTTGTCCAGGTATTCACCGCACCGAGGTTTTCGCGGAACTGGTAGTTCTGCCGGTCAACCGAATTATTACGCTCGTCAGTAACCTGTTGCCACTTCGCCTGCGACCATGCCCGGTAAGCAGTCATGGCTTCCCCAAATGCTTTTGAGTTTTGCAGGTTCTGCTGCATAACGCCCCGCATGCCGAATGCCGCGCCATTGGTGGCCGATAGTTGCCGCGACACCTGCGGCAGCCAGGTGCTGTAGGAAGCCCACTGCGATTGCTCCGACAGCGCCGCCGTCATGGCCATCACACATCCGCCATAGTAGTTGGTAATATGGCAAACGGCCTCTCCGGTGTAGTTACCGCTTTGAAGGCTGTAGGCCACCTGGAATTTATACGCTTCCTGGAAACCGTTAACTGGCGTTGCCCTCATGGCGTTGCTCAGTTGCAGGTTGGCAGGCCGCAAAGCCATCATCTTTTCATACACGAACTGACCGGGGTTATAACCGGGCATCAGTCCGGCATTGCCTACCATTACCGTCATTGCCTGGTGATCGGGCGATACCAGTGTAATGGCAAACTGCCCATCCTCCCCTACCTTCCAGCCCGGAGGCAGTGCATAAGAGAAAAAGTTGCCTTGTCCGATTCTTAATTCCTCCGGCTTTTGTTGCATGGATGCGTTGTTATTCATGGTATTCTTTTTTGATGATGGTACAGGCTCAATAAGATGCATGTTGGCAGGAACTTTAAAAGTACCTCTGTCCTTTAGAGAGGCAATGGGTTTTTCCCCAGCGCTTTGACCGCAGCCCGACAGGGTAATACTGGTCATTAACAGCAGGAAAGCAAAAGAAACGGGCGACTGTTTCATATTATAGCTTTTTGATTTGAATATTTACCCTGTAAAAGTCGCCGGGATAGAGAAGCTAAAAAATACTCAATTTGTATTACGGGTAAAACGATGGGGAGGAAGACTACACTCACCCCCAATGCAACGCCGGGGGCGGAAAAATCCTGTAATGAAGATCAATGCGCCGAAAAGAATAGCTGGCCAACCGCCTGCTTTGGCATGCAGGATACCCACTGTTATAAAGGCAGCTCCCAATAACCAGCGAAGCAGGCGGCTGAACCAGGTAATGATTGTTGCAGAATTTGTTTTCATAAGGCAAAGCTACACAGCCCTGCCACATCCATCAGCGACTTTTGTCACTTAAGGATTTACTTTGAACTGCCGGAAAGCTGTAGGCAGCCATATCTGCATCTGGTTGGCCCCACGGTTATTCCAGGAGAAATAAGGAATGGCTTTCACAGTGCGGTCACCAATTTTGATCGACTGACCATCAGTGCTGCCGGCTGGTTCCTTTACAGTAAAGGCGATGGTATTTACTCCCCCCAGCAATGATGGCTCGTATTGCACTTTGAACGCGGTGACCGGAGGCACGATGAAGTTCCATGCCTCACCATTGTTGTCGGCTCCTTCCACGCAATAGATCATGGGCCCATATTGTATAGCCACACGGTCATTGTTCTGTTTCAATTCCGGGCGGCTTACTACCCTACGCACCTCCATCGGGGTATTGATCTCTATCACTTCCCCTTTCTTCCATTTGCGCTCTATTACCGCATAGCCTTGCTCTTCTTTAAAAGCCACCGGCTTACCGTTGATGGCTATGGTAAACTTGCTATCCTGTTTGTCTTCAAACGAATACAAACCACCCGGAGCAGGTTCACTAAGCCAGCCAGGGATACGCAGCCTAACCTGCATAACCTGTTTCGGGGCAGCCGTTACGGCAATAGTTGTTTTGCCGTTCCAGGGATAACCCGTTTGCATAGAAAGTGTGAACAATTCTTTTTTCACAGGCACACTCACATCACTGCCGATATAGAGGTTTACCCACACGGCATTGTTAGATGTGGAGTAAACATAGTTACCAAGCGAAGCTACCAGCCGTGCAATATTGGAAGGACAGCAGGCGGTACCAAACCATTCCCGGCGCTGATGTGTACCAGAGGAGGCCAGCGGATTGCCATAAAAGAAACGGTCGCCGGTTAATGACAAGCCATCCAATGCGCCGTTGTACAGGCTCTTTTCCAATACATCGATGTACCGGGCATCGCCGGTAAGATTGTTCATGCGCTGATTCCAGAACACCATGCCTACGGAAGCACAGGTTTCGCAGTAAGCACTTTCATTCGGCAGGTCATAATCTACACCAAACCCTTCATTCTTACCTTGCGCACCAATACCGCCGGTGATATACATATTGCGGCCCACCACATCATCCCAAATGGCATGCATGGCTTTTATATACCCCTCTTCATTGGTCACAGCTGCTACATCGGCTGCGCCGGTATACATATACATGGCACGTACGGCATGACCGGTAATATTGCGCTGGTCTTTTACAGGAATACTGTCCTGGCAATAATTGGGATCTTTCCATTGGTCCCAGATGACACCTTTGCCATGTCCATGACCACGTTGTTCCAGGAACCATTGCGCCAGCTCCAGGTACTTGCGCTGGTTAGTATGATGATACAACCGCATAAGCGCCAGCTCTATCTCCTGGTGACCACTCACCCAGGGGCGGTTTTGCTGCCGGAACATAGAGTCGATGTGATCGGCAAAGCGGATAGCTACATCCAGCAATTGCTTTTTACCGGTAGTGTTGTAGTAAGCAATACCCGCTTCTATCAGGTGACCAGCACAGTAATCTTCATGTTTCTCCATATCGGTCCAGCGCTTGTCGAGCCCGGTAAGCGTATAGAAAGTGTTGAGATAACCATCGGGCTGCTGTGCGGCAGCGATCCTGGCGATCCACTCATCTGCTTTTCGCTCGATAGCAGGATTGGGATTATTCTTCAGCGAATAAGCAATTGCTTCCAGCGCTTTGTATACATCGGAGTCATCATAGTAGATGCCTTCGTGCGTACCACTCTTTTTAGCAGCCTTTTCAAAGTTGCGGATGCGGCCGGTTTTATTTTCAGTATACAGTATACAGGCATTGAGCGTACCGGTAGCTACACTGTACATGCGGCCTTTCCAGAACGGGTCAGTGATTGCTACCTGTGAAAAGTTGACGGGATTTACCTTTTGCAGGGACTGCTGCGTGGCAGCAGTGAATGGCAAAAGCAACGAAAGCGACAATGATTTGATGAATCTCATAATACACGAATTAAGAACACGAATTACACGAATTGAACGAATTTATTTACATTATCTATATCATAAATTGACCGTTTCCAAGCCTATTTTAACGACACCCGTATGGTTTGCTGGCTGTAGGCTTCGCCCGATGCCGGCATGGTCACTTCCAGCGTTACCACTTCTTTATCCTGCGCCACGATGCGCGCAGCCTGTACACCTGCGAGCGGCGTATGAGCCACCACTTTGAACTGGTACGTTTTTCCCGGCCTGCCTTCTGCCAGCCATTCCAGCCCGGTGTCCGTTGCCTTTTCCGACAGTATCTTCAATCCGCCGGAAGGCTGGCCCGGAACTGCTTTTGTTACTACGGGCAGCACGCCTGTGCCTCCACTGGTGTTGATGGCTACAACATGCCTGCCTGGCTGCAGGTCCAGTTCCAGCGCCACGCGAATGCCGTCCGCTTCATCACGGATATTAAAAGCCACCTGCTTTCCATCGAGGGTCACAGATTGTATGTTTGTCAGCAACGGCAGGGCCGGTGCAAAAGACAAAGCTGTACGCCCGTTGATGTCCAGCTCATAGATAGTCTGTTGGGCAGTACGTTTCAGTTGCATCTGCAGTAAAGTATTGCCCATCCTGATGTTGCGTACCTGCGCAAAAGGCCAGTGCCAGGGGAAATAGGGCGCAAGCTGCATCTTGTGCTGTACCGCATCGGTTTGGAGGCCGAGCATACCCTCGATGGCAGGCTGCACCACCATCGTCTCGCTCCAGCATTGGTTGGCACATACACCATTAGGTTTATAAATATCCCCGTTCAACGTTTCCTCGATACTGCCGGGCGCCCAGTCGCGGTATACCAGGGCATTGCTCATGAGGTACTGGTAACCAGCTTTGTACAACCCGCTGGAAAAACTGGTGAGCGAAGCCCACCCGCCATACAATGGCCACACCATACCTGCATGGTAGCTGCCGGCTTTATATTTCGGATTGTCCTCTTCCAGCATCCGCAGTCCCCAGTCAGTAGTAAACTTGCTGCCGGTGATGCGTTGTACAACGGTAAAAGCTTTGGCCGTATCGATAATCGCTTTGAGATAAATAGGCACGGTGGCAAACCCGGTCGATTGATCCATATAAGTCCCATCCTTGTACTTACCATTGTAGAAATATTGCTTGTCCTTATTCCAGAAGGCATTATCGAGAATACGCTTTACCTGCATGGCCTCCTGCGCATATTGCTTCCTGTCTTTGCCCAGCGCTTTGCTCATGTAGTCTATCGACTCCAGCGCAGCCGCCCAGGAGCCGGCAAGATAAAACTCGGTGTGAGTTCCAAATAAAGGGCCGCCCTCTATCCAGCCGTGTCCTACATTGGTATTTTCGATCAGCCCGTCACCATCGGTATCCGTACTGTAGCAAAACTGCAACGCCAGTTCGATCTGTGGCCATATCGAACGGATAAAAGCAATATCACCGCTGTACTTCAGGTAGTGGGCAGCCAATACGATGAACAGAGGTGTGGCGTCAGACGCATCGTAATGCGCCACAGCACTGGAAGTAAGTTCATGGTAGATTTTGCCATTCAGATCCTGGAAGCGGATAAAGGTAGCCAGTTGCTCCTTCACCCGGTCATAACCACCATAAGCGTCGATGGCCATCGCACTCCATTGCGCATCGCGGCCAAAATACCAGGCATAGCCCGGCCGCCCGCTGATAGTATGCCGGCCATTCCATCCGCGGGCGGTGGTGCCAAAACCCGCCATCAATGCAGTACCGAGCCCCGGCGTGGTTTGCACAAACTGGTCCGTGCGCACCAGCGCCCAGGCATAACCCTGGTCAAATAAGGAGTCGGGCGTGGAGAAGTGCAGATAGCCCGCAAGCAGATCGCGGTAATGCTTATTGGATTGCAGGAACAACCTGTTCAACTGTTGAGGGTCTTTGCGCAGGGGCTGCAGCGCCTCCTGCATACTGGTCGAACTGCCGGTGATATATACGTTTACCGGGGCATTAGCCAGGAGCGACAGTTGGGTGGTTATGCGCACAGTCTGCCTGTCTGCTATTACCTGTGCCGCTTCTTTAAGAGGCCGGCCACTGTATAACACGGCAGTGTTAAGTTCCCCATCCTGTGCAGCAATAAGATGACCATTCACGGCATTACTAAAGCCATACTTTATGCTGCGGGTAGCCTGCTGTGAATAGGGCCACATGTACCGCAGGTTGGCTGCAAAAGAAACATGCAGGATTGCGTTGCCCGCACCTTCCATTTCATAATGCGCCACGCCATAAGGTTGATCATAAGATACGGTATATATCTCTTTCAGTATTACATTTCCGATCGTATATCGGCGTATCAGGTATTCCGGTGTTACCGTAACGGAAGGCTGCACGTTACGTAACCAATGCACACTATCGGCGCCGGACAACTGTACACCAGCTTCAAGATCGCGCAAAGCCATGAAAGGATGCAACCACAACTCTTCCATACCACCGTTGAGCTTGCCCATCCATAGCATACGCCGGCCCGACAGGTCATAAAAATCAGCACCAGGCTGGTTCACGGACACTTGTAAAGAAGGCTTCGGCAATTGCCAGTTGGTAGCTTTTACGGGCGCCAGCGGCGCTACATTGAAAGCGGCAGGCTGTACAGTGACCGGCGCATAAGTCCAGTAGCGAGCCTTCTCCGCGCTTTTTCCGCCTGTAAGGTAACGCAATACATTACCCGTAAACAACCCTAAATGTTGCTTATTATAATTGCTGGCTGCGTAATACAGGTAAGCGCCGGCGGCTATCACTTTCCCTTTCCCTTTTTGCAATTCCGCCAGCAGCTTGTTGTTTTCGGTAAAAGTGATATACGTCCAGTCGATGCCCGCGATCCTGGCCCGTTCCGGAATACTATTACCATAAAAACCATGCTTGCGCACCACATGATCGGCAGGCTGCTTGCTGACGTATACGCCACCCTGCAACCCATCGAACAGCGGATGCGTTTTGAAAGCATGAAAACCAAGCGGACGGCCAAAGCCTTCGTCTTTAACGGTATCATATTGCAGTGTTACGGGTGCAGGCTCCCAGTTCCAGGTATTGAGCAGTGGCATGGCTTCCATGCCGAGAAAAAGATTGCCCCCCTGCTCTACATAATCAGACAACCTGGAAGCGATTGCCTTCTCTGCAGCATCAGGCGCCGTTGTATCGGTGCGGTGGTACCAGATGCAGGCATAACCGGCAAGCGGACCTTGTTGCAACTGCGCCAGCGTTACCGGTTGTACAATATATCCCGGAACCTTTTGCAACACGCCCAGCAAAGCATCTTTTTCAGCCGGGTCAATATGATCCGATATCAGGGCCACCCGTTGCGCTTTGGGCTGCGCCTGCAGCAGCAACGGAACGAAGGACAATATGATGATAACTATTCTTCTGATTATTTGCATTGCATACCTGGTTCGGGTTAACGGATATCTTTTACACAGCGGAAACCAACAGTGGCATTGCGTTCAAAGCCCTCGCTCACCCGCAGCAGGAACTGCCGGTAATGCAATTCACGCGGGCCACCCTGCACATACCACCAACTCGAAGAAGGCTTGAAGAAAGAACCGCCTTTCATCATGATGTAGCGGTGGCTGCCGCTCATATACACATCATTGGTAAGCTGCCACACGCAGCCAACAAGATCATACAAGCCGTAAGGATTCACCCCTTTGGGATAAGCCCCAACTTTATAAAGCTTGCCATCACCCAGATTCGCATGCTTCGGGTCGATACCTTCCAGCTTCGTCACGGTAAGCGTGGACGTAACCACTTCCGGCACCCGTTTTACCGGCTTCTTTTGCTCCCACGGCCATTCACGCAACGCCGGTGTTTGTGCAGCATACTGCCATTCTATTTCAGTAGGCAGCCGCTTACCGGCCCAGGCCGCATAAGCCCGCGCATCTTCATAGCTCACATACACCACAGGAAACCTTTCCTGTCCGGCAGGTATCTTCCCACCGGTCCAATGCTTCAGGAAGTTGGCTGTATCCGAAGGTGTATAACCGGAAGCATCCAGGAATTTCCTGAATTGCTCATTGGTAACAGGATACTTATCCATATAAAAAGGCGACATAGTGAAGTTGCTGTCCACGTTCTGTTTCGGATAGCTGATAAACTCATCGCCATTACTGGCTTTGAATGTAAAATTGCCGGCCGGGACCGGCGCCATGCCATCTGGCATTTTTGTGCCGTCACCAACAGCCGACTTGCCGGATACAGAGATCATACGCGCACTGCCCGGCACGATCGACACCACTTGCTCATCGAGCAAAATGCCTTCTTTCATAAGCTGAATAACGATATCACCCTCAAAACGGCCGAACAGTTCGCTGATACGTAGCAGGTGATCGCCTGGCTTGATACTTACCGGCGTTTTATCATAAGCGGGGCTGCCTGCCCAGATACGGAGTTCGTCGCCACTACCTGCTGATTGCAGGTACAGCTCATCGCCTGTCAGTTTTGTTTTTATAAGCAACGGCAGGCGGGCAATACAGTCAACAGCACTTTCATTGTTGGTGCCGAGATCGGTAGCATTGAAAGCATCGGTCTGCGCCTCTATGTACCACTGACCATTCTTTTGTTGCGGCATAAGCAGGCGATGGCGCCACAGGTCTACAAAGTGAAAACCGGCAGCAGGTTGCACAGCAAAAAGCTGTCCTTTATAACCCGCCGGCAAAATACTGTAGATAGTATAGACCGTTTTTTGATCATGCTTCCACTCATTCACCCATATACTGTCGTGCGTAACGGGTATCAGCGGCGTATAACCGCGACCAGTAAAATTGAAAGTATTTTCGCGCAGTATCCGGGTAGTGAGGCCAAAGTAGCGGTATTGTTCAGCAGCCCAGTCAGGTTGCCCCGGCGCCATGATATTGATCTCAGTGCCATAACCGTTGAAGAAAGAAGTATTAAACTCCCTCCTGATCTTCTCCTTGAACAATTCTGCCACCCGGTAAATGGTAAACTCCGGCTTGATGAACTTATTGAGATTGAGCATGGGCGCGTAATACAGCGCATTGTGCACACGGCCCGATACGATCCCGGCCATATCCTTCGGCACAGCCATGCCTTCACTGTACATAATTACACCGGGACGTACTTTGTCGGCGGCATCCTGCAATTCACTGCTCGACTCTCCTTTGGTGTCCAGCACCACGCCATCAGCCGAGGTAGCGGCAATGAGGTCCGACAGGCCCTTGAAATGATCTTCACTGCGCGTGCTGCCATCCCAGGGGTTATAGCAGATAAAGAATTTCGTACCCTGCTTGCGACTTAATTCCGCCTGCTCTTTCATCGCAGCAGTACCGCCGGGCAGGTCGCGGAACAAGTCGAACTGGTTGCGCTGATCGAGCCCCAGCGTGGGCCAGGTAGGCCAGATGCTCACCACATCATCCCCACCATACCATTTTTTGCCACGCTGTAAAAACTCCTGCAAATGATAACGGCCGTCGGCAATATCATAATAGAACTTATCCCAGGCATCCATCAAATGCAATACATACGTATGACGGATCCATTGCAGGTCTTTGCGCTGGAACAAACTGTCGTTGAACTGCACCACATCATACAACATCTTCCGCTGAAAGGCATGTTGCAACCCCTGCTGCCACGCACCTGCGTAGAGATAAGTGTAAAAATGATAAGTAACGCTGCCGCCCGGGTACAAGACGGTTTCAAAGCGACGCGCCTGCCCCTTTTGTATACTCTTTCTATCGCGGCGGGTAAGCGCAGCAAGATATTGACCATCGTTGACGGGCACCGCGGCATAACCCAGTTCCCAGGCATTATCAGGAACGATCACGTTCACGGGCGTGCGCTGAGGCAGAAAAAGGTGCGTACGGGACAGGCCGTGTTTGCCAAGACCGGTGATCCAGGCAGCGGCACGTGCAGTATCGAACGGATGAACGTTGTGCAACACGAGCGTGTCTTTCGATGTATTGGTAAACTGTAGCTGCAATTGATAATCCCCGTTCAGGCTTTGTTCCCTGGTAGCCGACAGCTGCAGCTTGTCCGAAGGTCGCTGCGAAGTAAACACGTTTTCCTGCAGGCGGTAGCTGATCAGCGGCAGCCGTGCAGGTACGGTAATGGAGCGGCCATTCGCCGTTACCTGTTGCACACTTAGATCAGTAGCAAGAGATAGTTCCGAAACCTGCGCCTGCATAGCCGTCCAACCGGTAATACCGGCCAGCAACAACAAATGCTTGCAGTAATTTCTATAGCGCGGAAAAATGGAAATCACTTTATTCATGAGTAATAGCGGTTCGTATTGCATTTGATTGATGAACAAAAGATGATCCTTGTGGACCATCTTTTGTCAAAGTAAGGTTACGGATTAAACCTGAATTAGTAGCCATCATTTTGAATAAGCTGCTTGTTGGTAAGCACTTCATTGGCAGGCAACGGGAAGACATATTTCTTAGCATCGGTAACACCAAGTACCGCGCCTGCGCGCCCGGTACGGATGAGATCGAACCAGCGGTGCGGCTCGAAGGCAAACTCGATGCGGCGCTCATCTTCGATCAGTTGCAGCAGGGCAGCTTGCGTGCCGGCGGCAGCATTCGTAAGATCGGCGCGGCGGCGTACTTCATTCACATCCGCCAATCCGTCAGCCAGTTTACCCGGTTGCTGTGCCCGTGCCTCGGCACGGATCAAATACATTTCGGCAAGGCGAAGGATGATCACATTATCGTCGTTCCTGCCCGTACCTACCCTTCTGTAACGGTTGCCGTAGGGCTGACCGCCCGACATGCCGATCAGCACATTGCGGCTGCCGCTTTTAGCAGCATCATTCATCAGCGTCACAAAACCATTCGTGGGTCCGATGCGGTAAGTACCACCCAATGCCTGGGGCAGGAAAAGACCGCTCAACGGGTTACCATCATTACCATTGTATTGCAGTTCAAAAATGGACTCGGTAGTAGCTTTATCGGTAATCAGCTTTTCATAAGGCTTCACCAGCACATAATCATTGTCGGCGATCACCGTAGTAGCTGCCTGCTCGGCTTCGGCCCACTTCTTCTGGTAAAGGAAGAGGCGTGCCTTCAAGGCAGTAGCGGCCTTTTTGGTCGCATAGATACGTGAAGTGCTTTCCGGTAGTTTGGCCTCTGCCTCATTGAGGTCGGTCAGCACCTGCGCATACACCTGGTCTGCTGTACTCTTTGCAGGGTAGGAATCACTTTGCAGGCCGCGCGTAGGCTTCAGGATCAACGGCACACCGCCAAAAGTACGCGCCAGGTCGAAGTAAGTAAGCCCACGCAGAAAAAGCGCTTGGCCAATCATGTTATTCTTTTCATCCGCCGTAAAAGAAGGATCGTTGAAATTAGCAGCGCCATCGATAACATTGTTGGCCGCATTGATCACCTGGTACATTGCTTTCCAGTTGATATCGATCGTATTGCTGGAGCTCAATACAGCATACCCGTCAAATTGCAGGTCGGTAGTACCGGAGCTGTAAGGCACCACATTATCGTCACTCAGCCAGATAGCGTTGGTCCATTCGAAACCGTAATATTCACTCACCTGCATACGGCTGTAAGCACCATTGAGCGCACGCTGAAGCTTTTCTTCCGAATCGAGCGCAACCGCCTCCCCAATCTCATTGGAGGGTTGCAGGTCGAGAAACTTGTTGCAGGAAGTGGCGCCGGCCATCACCGAGCACGCCATCAGTATATAAAATCGCTTTTTCATAATTGTTGCTTTTGAATAGAATTAGAACGTTACACTGATACCAGCCTGGAAACTGCGGGGTTGAGGTACGGTAAACATTTCCACACCTCCTACGGTACCCTTACCGCCACCGGCATTCACTTCAGGATCGAGACCGGAATAATCGGTGATCGTCCACAGGTTGGTACCCATGATGTATACACGCACATAGCTCATGCCTGCTTTGGCGCTGATAGCTGCAGGCAGCGTGTAACCAAGCGTCACATTACGCAGCCTTGTCCACGAGCCATCTTCCAGCGCACGGCTCGTAAACAAGCCGTAGTTGTTGCTTCTTTCCGCAGCAGTACCACCCACTTTGGGGATATCGGTGATGTCGCCGGGCTTTTGCCAGCGGTCCAGTTGCTTCTTGTAAAAACCATACGTGGCTTTGCCCGTAGCCGCATTATACCGTGTGCCGCCATGGATCAGGAAGAAAGTATTCCAGTTCACCACTTCCTGGCCCCATTCGAAGCTGAAAGCAAAAGAGAAGTCGAAGTTTTTATACTTCATGGAAGAGTTCAGTCCGCCCAGCACATCAGGTTGGTTGGAACCAAGGATCAGCCGGTCGCGGTCGTCGATCACACCATTCTTGTCAACGTCGGTATAGACCGCATTACCCGTTTGCGGGTCTACCCGCTCCTGCTGCCAGAGGCGGAAACCATTCACCGGATAGCCCTGCTGGAAAATGATGAAGTTGCGGCTGAACGGTTCGAAGTAAGGCGCATTCAGCTTGTCGATATTATTCTTGTTGTGCGCCACATTAAGACCAACATCCCAACGGAAGTTGCTGTTGCGGATTACACCTGCATTGAGCGTGAACTCGATACCCTTGTTGCTCATATCCCCACCATTGAAAGCGATGGTGCTGAAACCGGTAGAATTGGGCACCGGCTGGTTGAGCAACACGCCCTCCGTCATCTTGTTATAATAGTTGATCTCACCCTCCAGCCTGTTGTTGAACAAGCCAAATTCAACACCGGCGTTGAATTGTTTGGTCTGCTCCCATTTCAGGTCAGGGTTGGCAAGTTGTACAGGCCGTGTGCCGGGCTGCAGGTTATAATTGTCGTTGCCGCCCCACAATCCTTTGGAAGCAAACTCGGCAATCGTTTCCTGCGAACCGGTAAGACCATAGCTGGTCTTGAACTTCAGGCGCGAAACCGTATTGGAATTTTGCAGGAAGTCTTCATTGGATATCACCCAGGCAAAACCTGCCGAAGGAAAGAAGCCCCAGCGGTTGTTGGCGCCAAAGCGGCTCGAAGCATCACCCCGCATGTTCACATCGAAAATGTATTTATTGCTCAACGTGAAATCGAAGCGGCCGAAGAAGGAAGCCAGCGCACTCTGCACCTTGCCGCCGCTCCACCAGGCAGCTTGCGCCGCACTGCTGAGGTTGTTGAGGTCGTCATTAGGATAGTTGGCGGCGCCTACACCGAAAGAGTTGGTAACCGTCTTCTGAATAGTGTTACCCACCAGGATATTAAGCGGGTTGCCACCCAGTACCTTGGTGCCATAACGCAACGTTTGCTCATTGATCCAGGTGAACTGCCGGTTGCTGCTCTCGTAACCATTAGTAATACCACCTGGCCCCACCAATGCAGTATTGCTGAAAGCCCTGTTGCGCGCATCGTTGAAATCCACACTCCAGCTTGTCCTGAATTGCAGGCGCGGGATGATCTCCCAGTCGAGGAACATATTGCTGATGGCGCGGATACTGGTAGAAGTTTCCCTGCTTTCCTTGATCAGGGCCACCGCATTGTTGCCCACCGGACCGCGATAATAAGTCCCATCCGCATTATAGGTCGGATATAAAGAAGCATTGCCCAGGCCGGTCAATAATACCCCCGTACTGTTGTCGTTGGGCACAATCGTGCGGTACGACCGGCTGAACGTGTTGCTGGTACCGAAGCGCACATTGCGCGACAACTGGTGATCGAGGTTGAGACGGAAGTTGGCGCGGTCGAACGTAAGCGGGCGCACGATGCCATCCTGCTTGAAGTAGCCGCCGCCGATGTAAAAAGAAGTTTTGTCGCCGCCGCCGGATGCACTCAGGTCGATGTTGTAAGTACCCGCGGTGCGAAATATTTCTGGGATTCTGTCATAGGTAGGTTCATTAGCTGCATTGGGATAAGGTAAGTTCGCCGCGTTCTTGCCATCGTTTACCCATATCTCATTGAGAAGTTTGGCCGTTTCAGGGCCGTTGGTCACTTCAGGTAGCCGCCATGCTTTGGCGGTGCCATAATAAGTGTTCAGGCCGATCTTGGTTTTACGATTGTAAGAACCACGTTTGGTAGTGATGATCACTACACCATTGGCGCCGCGCGAACCGTAGATCGAAGTGGCATTCGCATCCTTGAGGATGTCGATCGACTCGATATCGGCAGGATTGATATCCGCCAGCGGGTTGGCAATCTGCTGCTCGGTGCCATAGCCGGCAGGTCCGAGCGGCGTGGTGTTGATGAACACACCATCTACAATGTACAGTGGCTGTGAAGCCGGTGAGTTGGGCGAGAAAGAAGAAGTACCACGCACACGCACGGTAACGCCACCGCCCGGGGTGCCGCTCTGGCTGGAAATCTGCACACCGGCCGCCTTGCCTTGCAGCAATTGGTCGGCGCTCGCCAGCGGCATGTTCCTGATCTCGTCGCCAGCCACCCGCACTACCGAGCCCGTGAGGTCTTTCTTGCTCTTGCGCACGTATCCAACCACTACCACATCCTCACCCTGGTCGGCCGCCTGCTCCAGCAGCACCTCGATGTCGTCGACGCCCGCGCCTACTCCTACTTCGCGCGAAGAGAAGCCAACACTCGACACGGTAAGTGCACGAACATTTTCAGTAGTAGTGATGGAGAAGCTGCCCGTGGCATCTGTAGCCGAGCCGGTCTTTGAACCTTTGATGTACACAGAAGCTCCTGCGACCGGAGATCTGTCTTTACTGTTCAGAACCTTACCCTTCAGGGTTCGTTGTTGTGCCCATGCACCGTTCACTGCGCAAGCAAGCAGCGCAACGATGATGAACAGCTTTTTGTTGATCAATGTACCCATAACAGTTTCGTTGATTTGAAAAGATTAGGTCCTAAAATTAGACTTATGAATTTTAGCTAAATCAAAACAGGCGTACTTTCTGCGCTTTCTGACCGGCAACGTTCTCGGAAAATTCAAAGCATAAAATATACGATCGTGCAGCCTTTGAAAAACAAGGATTGCAGGGCATGAAAAAGCCCCGTCCATAATGGACAGGGCCGCTGCTAATGGTTTTTCACAGTCGTGTTGCTGACAGCTACTGTACTACCGGAAACTGACTGATGCGTAGCGTAGTGCATCCATAGGGGATCAAAGTAATTTCTTCATCGGGGTTATTCTTGAGATACCTGATACCGGAGTAAGGAACAGGCCCGGCAGCTTCATTGTACAACTGCCATTCGGGTATACGTTTACCACGGGTGGTGAGCGATACCGGCGCATTCTCCAGGTTCCAGGGATTATTGCCTACCGGCTTCAACACTTTAAAATGAAAGAGACTGTCCATTCTTTTCATGGCCACATCGGTGATACCGTAATTCCAGGGAGTCGTGGGCCGCACTTCCCGGTAATCGCCATACTTATCCGTATTGCTTACGTTCTTCCAGTTCTCCCCGATCTTCAGGGCATACACCAGCGGACCGCGCTCTATCACAGCCGATTGATTGTACAACCGTGAAGCTGTAAGCTGCATGGGCAGCTCAAGCGTCAGCACATCCTTATTCGTCCACTTGCGCACAACAGGCACCACCTGGTTGCCTTTTACACGTTGCCACAATTGCCCGTTCACGTAAATATTGGCTTCCGTGCACCAGCCCGGAATACGCAGGTGGAAAGGAAAATGAACACTTTGTTTGGACTGATAGGTGAACTTGATCTGATTACCGAATGGATATTCCGTTTCCTCTACAAACTTCACTTCCTTGTCACCAGCCACCAGCAGCGTTACTTCGGAAGGTGCATATTGCAAGGCAGCCACACCATTATCAGCTGTGGCATGCCAAAGATTCTGTACAAACTTGGGCCAGCCCTGGTGCATATTGGTGGTACAGCAGGGAAAGCCCGTAAGCACACCATAACACTGATCTGTGCCATCATAATTGGTCACGAAGTTGCGCTGCGTACGCGTCACCATCACCTGGTTGGCCTGCTGGTAATACTGGCGCGCCATATAATCGTCGGTCACCTGCGTAGGCAGGGCATTGTAAGCGATCTTTTCCAGGTGGTCCATCATCGCCACATCGCCGGTAATGGTCATCATATTTTCCAGCGAATACATCATTTCCACTGCCGAGCACAGTTCCGAACCAAGGTTGGGATCATTGCCACGCGTCAGCTCATCTCCTCCATACAAGCCATGCGCCAACCCCTGATAAGTACGGATATCGCTGAAAGCCTTCTTCACAGCATCGATATACTGCTGTTGCGGTTGTTGCTGGTAATAGATCACCGGCTCTTTGATACCCTGCGCCAGGTTCACGCAATGAAACTGGAAAGTGGTAGACACCTTATTGCTGTGCAGGAAAATATTGGTCCAGTCGTTACTTTGCCTGTGAATGATATCGGCCAGCTCCAGCAGGAACTTCTCCCCGGTAACATTATACAGCCAATGTACTACCAGCAGGTTGTCGCCCCCGCGTTGAGCGCCCCACCAGGAGTAATGCCCCAGCGGCGTTGCAGGCAGCGTTTTGAGCTGGTAGCGCGCATATTTCAGCATCAGGTCGATCACGCGTTTATCTTTGGTTGCCGTATAGTATTGTTGCAATACTTTCAGCATAACCATCTTGGGCCACCAGTCGCGCGCGCGGTCCCTTTGCAGACCGGGCTCGGGTGCAGGCTCTTTTTCAGGAGGAATAGGACCAAAATAACCATCGGCCATTTGATTTTTCAACGACCATTCTATCCACGGTTGAAGTTTTTGCTGCAATGCTTTATCGTTAAGAATATAAGCCAGCGGCGCCAGCCCATCGAGCCAGTAAGGGCCACGCTCCCACACATCGCCATCGCCGCCGAGCCAGCCGTTGCGTTTTCCCAACACTGCCGGATACAACGAATCGAGTTTACCGCACATGCCGTTCTTCATGCGCTGCAGCGTTTCTCCCAGCCATCCCCTTGGCTGAATGGCCCCGAAAGGCAGATCGAGATAAGGCTTTTGCACCAGCGGTGCACGGTTTTGCAGGTAAGGAACGGGAACAGAATCGGCCCGGTCGATACCATGGGCACAAAGCGATACACTAAGCAGTAAGGATACAAGGATTGTCAGTAATGATTTCATGAAAAATAGATTGATTCTACGCATCCAAATTAGAAAAAACTGAATACGGAAGGTCCAATCCAGGCAATTACCTTCCGGCAACGTTACCGGAAAGGTTTCCCTACCTTTGAGCATGATGCAACGACCTCCAACGATCAAAGACCTCGCAAGGGCCTTGAATATTTCCGTATCTACAGTGTCCCGCGCACTGCGCAATGCAACAGACATCAACCCCGAAACACGCCAGGCTGTGCTGAAGCTGGCAAAGGAAATGGAGTATGAACCCAACTTCATAGCCCAAAGCCTGGTAAAGAAACAAACACACATCATTGGCGTTGTTGTCCCCTCTATCGACTCCAACTATTTCTCCGAAGCATTGAGCGGCATGACCGATTGCGCCATCGAGCAGAACTATCACCTGATGATCTGCCAGAGCAACGAAAATGAAGTACTCGAAAACAAAAGCATACGCAAATTACTTTCCTGCAACATAGATGGCCTGCTCATCTCGGTCTCGCTCCAGACCAAAAGCGATAACGTCATCAAAGAAGCACAGAAGAAACATGTGCCGGTCGTAATGTTCGACCGCATCATTCCCGGCGCAGACTGTACCAAAGTGATCGTAAATGAATATGAAGGCGCATTAAAAGCTGTAGAGCACCTTATAAAAAAAGGCTGCAAACGCATTGCACATATAGGCGGCCCCAAAGACCTGTCCGTATCCGAAAACAGGAAGAAAGGTTATCTCGACGCATTGGCCAAACACAAAATACCCGTACGGGAAGAACTGATAGCTCATTGCAAATCATTTGAAGAAGATGCGATAGGCGCTATCCGCAAAGTGATGAACGCAAAGCCGCGCCCCGATGCCATATTCTTCATCAATGACCTGTCGGCCATCACCGCCATCGAATACATCCGTCGCAAAGGACTTCGCATTCCCGAGGATATTAAGATAGTTGGCTTCAACAATGATAAAGTGAGCAACGTGGTAGAGCCTGCCCTTACTACCGTCATGCAACCCGGCTACGAAGTAGGCAAGCTGGCACTGGGCGTTTTGATAGACGAGATAGAAAGCAAATCCACCGAGCGCCAATTATTCGAACTGCGCACAACACTGGTCACAAGGAAGTCGAGCCGGTAGGCGCCATATGCTCAAATAGCTTATTCAAATGCCTGTATTGGATAATAGCCGCATCCGCATACGTTTTAGCTTGCTGTTTAAACAGTTCTGTTAATTAGCACCTTACGATATGCTGAACAAAGCCACACAACACCGGTACCTCGCAGGCATAGTAACGCTTGTTGCCATTGGTATCCTGGGCGTTTCCGCCACCCGCAAAGAAAGGCATCAACCAACAGCCGCCGCAGATAAACCCAATATTATTTATATCCTCACCGACGACATGGGCTACGGCGACCTTTCCTGCCTGAATAAAGAGTCTAAGATCACAACACCTGTAATGGACAAGTTGGCAAAAGAAGGGGTGGTGTTCACCGATGCCCATTCCAACTCAGCAGTGTGCACACCTACACGGTACGGTATCCTCACCGGACGTTATGCCTTTAGGTCTTCTCTTAAAAAAGGAGTGTTGAATGGTTATTCACCGGCGTTGATCGAACCGGGACGTGTTACGGTAGCTTCGTTTCTCAAAGACAATGGCTATCAAACCGCATGCATTGGCAAATGGCACCTGGGCCTTGGCTGGCAAAGGACCGATCCTTCCAGACCGATCTTTAACAATAGTAAATCGCCCGACACGGCAGACAATGTCAATTACGCATTGCCCCTCACCGATGGACCGGCCAACCACGGTTTTGATTACTCTTATATTCTCCCGGCATCGCTCGATATGAATCCTTACTGCTATGTAGAAAACAACAAAACAGTAAACGCCCCCACTGCTTTTACACCTGGCAAATCATCCGAGCGTGGAGTGTTCTGGCGCGGCGGCAATATGTCGCCAGATTTCGATTTCTTTAAGGTACTCCCCCACTTCATCGACAAGTCGGTAACCTATATCAACGAACACAGTACTGCTAAAAAAGGATCGCCCTTCTTTTTATACCTGCCCCTGCCAGCCCCACACACGCCGTGGATGCCGGTAGCAGAATATGAAAAAGCATCCAAAGCAGGTAAATACGGTGATTATGTAGCCGAAGTCGATAAGATGATCGGCAAAGTAGTAGCAGCACTTGAAAAGAATGGCCTTGCCGAAAATACCCTGATCATCGTTACCTCCGACAATGGCTCCGACTGGAAGCCCGAGGATATTGAAAAAACACAACACCACGCCAACTACATCTACAAAGGGCGTAAAGCCGATATTTATGAATCAGGCCACCGCATTCCCTTTATAGCCCGCTGGCCGGCTAAGATCCCTGCAGGATCTGTTTCCAGCCAAACCATGTGCACCACCGATCTGCTGGGTACAGTAGCAGCCATTGTCAACAAGCCATTACCCGCCCATGCAGGCGAGGACAGCTACAACATGCTGGATGCTTTTGTAAAACCCGCCAGCAACAAACCCATCCGTGAAGCCACCATCCACCACTCTATCGATGGCTTCTTCGCCATTCGCAAAGGCAACTGGAAGTTGACCACGCAACTGGGTTCAGGGGGATTCAGCACCCCAAAAGTGATAGAACCGCAGCCCGGCGAAGCCCCCGGCACCCTATACGATCTCTCTAAAGACCCAACCGAACAGAACAATGTTTACAAGGAACATCCTGAAGTAGTAAAAGAACTTACTGCACTGCTGGAGCAATACCGCAAGCAGGGATACAGCAGACCAATGAAGTAATCTGTTATCTTATTGTTATTACCATTCCCTTTCGTTGAATGACGTTGCCCAGGCGAGAAAGCTGTGGTACCCGTGGCGTCATTTGCACTCACCATATAAGTAAATCCACCTGACCATCGGAGAGCTATATACTGTACATTATACACTTGTTTTAAGTGTATCCCGGGAAGGCAGCTAAGGTGTACTACCGTTATTCGCTGCACGGGCTCCTCTATAGCAGAAGCATGCCAATAGTAAGCCGATTGTTAGACAATTGTAAGGCAATAGTAAGAGAATAGTAAGGCGGGATAGCTCAAATGCAGCAGGAACGCGGAAATGCGTTTATAGCCATTGTACGGCTTATTTGCAGATCGGAGTACAACTTATTAAAGATCATATTATAGAGGCTTCTTTCTTTTCCTTCGCAAATAAAAGATCAACCCAGCAACCAATACACTTCCTGTTATAACATACAAGATAGTATTTTGTTTTTGTTGGACCAACGGTACCGGCTGCAAATGACCGCTATACACAAACCCCGCCCAATAGTACGGCAGGTTCATGATGTCATTGTCTGCATTGTGTTTGAACCATTGCTGCTGAGCATCATGCAGGGCCAGCGCAGGGTCGTTCCCCCGCTGCAATTCCTCATAAAACCGCTGCGTTATATAAATAGCAGCTTCATCATTTACATTCCATAAACCTGAGACCACTCCACCGGCGCCTGCGGCAGTAAAGCCCCGGCTCAGGCTGTTGACACCTTCACCGGCCAGCCATTCGCCATCGGCCGTTTTACAAGCCCCCAGCACTACCAACGCCGGCGCAAAGTGACGATAACGAAGATCAAACAAATAAAAGGGCTGGTCATACAATTGCAGATAAGGAACAGTCTCATCAGAACCCGATACCCCATGCGTGCTGATGTGCATGACACCAGTGCCATTCGCACGCGCAGTAAACGCCTGCCACGTGGCCATCGAATCGAGATAGTAATCACCCCTGACCATTCCTTGCAAAGACTGATACTCCCGCATTACGGACAACTCCGGTTGGGGCTGACCTTTACCTTTGGATACGAAAAATCCGGTAAAGCCATTGCCTGCATAAGTGGCAGACTGCTGTTGATACCAGGTTTGCAAAGAATAAGCCTGTGATAAAGCCGCTTGCCTAAACAAGAAAGGCCATGAAGCGTAGTTATTACTGTATTGATCATTGGTCACCAACGCATCGAAAGGCAGGTAGCTGAACTGACCATCAGGGATCAACAGGTAGCGTTGCCCCGCTGTCCATTTGTAACCGGCAAACAGCGACTTATAGATAGCATAACTCTCCAGGAAATACTGCTTTGGCGCATTCATCATAGCACCCGCTCCTTTCAGGAACCAACGCTCCATAAATTGCTGCACGGTGTGCTGCAATGGACTACTGTTTTCAATACGCCGCACATTACTGATACCCTTATTGTCCGCTTCTATAACATAAATACTATTCAGTCCTGCGAAGAACTCCAACACCGTTACCCTGGCAGGGATACGTTGAAAATAATGATGCAGCTGCGTCATACCGATCATATTGACAGCCGCAGTGTCCTGCATCGGGTTCTTTTTATTCAACAACGACAATTCATACTCGGCAACCTGCAACAATGCCGGGATATTCTTATTATTGGGCGCTGCCGCCAGTTCATGCTGATAATAAATGATGGCATCCTGTAATTGCCGCGCCTTGCGGGTTATGCTGTCTGCAGGTTGTTTACGCAGAGTCTGGTCGATCCGGGCGGCCCTTTCTTCTGCCAGCACCTGCGCCTTGGAGAGTTCAGCAATCAGCAATAACTGCTCCTGGTATTTTTTCTGCTGGGTGGAACTCCATAACGCATAAGCCAGTTGCATAGCAGCATCCGCACGCAATCGGGACAGTTGCAATTCCTTCAGTTTGGAGTCTGTATAATAAAATGCCGACCGCAATTTGCGACCGGCAGCAAATACAGCAATATAATGCTCCATGGCAGCTTCCCGTTTATCCAGCAGCGGCAATATAGCCGCCTTGCCAGCCAACGCATCGGCCAGCGTACTCTCACTATATAGCAATGCTTCATCCGGCACATCCAGCAAGTCGGCCGGTTGCCAGGAAGGCAGCAACCACCGCAAAGCCCGTTGATAGTATTGTAACGCTTCCTGCGGCTTACCGGTTTTACGGCACACGTCACCCAGCAACACATTCACTTTTGCCTTTTCACGCTGCCGGGCATGAGGGAAATAACGATCGAACAACTGCAATGCATCACGGGCATACTGCAAAGCAGCCGCATCCTTTTCCTGTAACGTCGCAATGCGCGCAGCCATTTGCAATGCACTCCCATACCAATACACAGCATCCGTATCATGCTGATATTGTTGCAAATGATGCAACGCTTGCCCTATTACACGACTTGCCGTATCATACCTCCCCTGTTCTGTTAGCACATCCGCCGAAGTGCTCAATAACAATCCATACAAAGAAGTACGATGATCGGCCTTTGCAATACCTTCGCGGCAATATTGCATAGCCATCGACAAATCTCCTTTCCAGCGGGCACAGATGGCCATATTACTATACGCAGCGGCTATTTCCCGGTTATTATGTTGCTGTTGTGCCAGCGACAGAATTTTACCATGAATCAATAAGGCAGTGCTATAATCGGCCAGCCGGGTGTAATTATTACCCAGCGGCTTCAGCACATAGTTGATATTATCCGCGTCGGGCAAAGGATAAGCCTCATAAAAACCAAGCGCCGTTTCATAAGCATTGATGGAAGAAAGAATATTACCCGTTTGCAGCTGATAATACCCCTGTAATATTAGTACGTTGAACCAGGCCAGGCGCTCATCATACGAGGTATACGATCGCCAGGCAGCCTGTTGAGTAGCCATAAGAAAATCGATACGTTCAAAAGGAGCAGCATCTACATAATCGATGCGGGCATACAACCATTGCTCCAGGTTGTCCTTTTGCCTTAGCTCCTGCAGCTGGCGTTGCAAAGAAGCAGGCAGCCCGGTACTGTCGGGCGATGCATAAGATCGAAGAAGAAAGAAAGTACAATAAAAGGCAAACTGTAAAACTACCCTGTACAGGCAGTGCATCATCAGCGTTGTATTTCGCTAAAAATAGGCATTTTCTTACAGTCGCCAGCGTTCCCGCCGCATGGCGGGATGACGGGTATTGGCAAGCGGCTGGCTTGCGAACACAGGTAAGGCAGGTTAGCGTTTACAACTTCCAGCTTGCATACAGGAAAATACGTTGATGCGATGGATTGATATATTGCAGAAAGCGACAACCAACAGCAGGACCAGTCCGCACCATACCCAGCTGTACGTCCGCAAAGACAGCACCGCGCCAATTAGCAAAAGTCTCCAATTGTTTGGGCCTGTCGCCTTTCAACAAAGTCAGCCCCTGGCCATTTGGCCGCTGTACCCACGTATCTATTGTCCATGTAGTACCCCGTTCTACATCTACCGCCACCAGCGCACCCGCCCCTGCCGACAACCACCCATTCAGGTTGCGCCGGAAAAACACAGGAACGGCTTCCGCTGACAACACCTTTTGCTTGCGAAAGTAATCACGATACTCCACCTTATACCCTACCCCATTGATCATGGTATCCCCGCCTACTCGCACCCCTTCATACGTTTCAATCGTGCGCGACTTTTGCAAATAAAGCTCCCATTGAAAGTAATTACGGTAAGCAGCATATTCCGACAAGCTGAATCCCAATACATAATTCTGCTGCGCTATATCGGCAGGCACTTTACCCGGAATTGTATTGTAACCTATAATTATACCGGGCGATAACCCCTTTTTGAAACGTCCGGTCGACCGGTTGGTGTATACCGGTTCATTTTTATCAAATACAATGGAGGCACGGCTGGTAAAAGGCAGCTTCTTCATCTTTTTGTTGAAGCGCAGCTTGTACCGCACGTAACCCATCGTAGAATCAGGATCACTGATACCATCCTGCTGCGTACCCGGCAGGTAAATATTCTTAAAGATGAATTGAATACTGTCTTTCGTAAGAATAGTATCGATACAACTTTGATTGGCATACGCCGAATCACACCACGCACAAGCCGGTTTCATATCCACGAGTTCTACAGTAGCCGTATTCAACATACCGGGAATAGTAACGGTCACAGCCACTCTTTTAGCAGGCCCTTTACCGGTATTCTGGAATTGTATCTTGTATATATTCTCTTTGCCCTTACCGGTAAACCGGTAATTGAGGCGACGCTTCCTGAGCATGATCCGGTTGGGATCATGAGACGCCACGATCTGCAATTCGAGGCTATATTGCTCCACATCGAGAGAAGGATCATCCGGAATGAACAAACCAGTTACAGTGACCACAGCATTGGTATCCTTGATCATTTCAGGCAACGTGTTCAGTGAAAGGAACATGAACTGTTCTTGCTTCACGCCATCCACCCGCCAGATATGGTGCTTGCGATAACCTTCCATCTGTTGCTTCAGGAATTGCTTCAGCTGTGGTTTATTGGCAAAAGGAGCTGCACTGCCCGCACTGGCAGTGAACAAACCTTTCTTACGATCACCATTTTCCCTATAAGAAGCAGCTACAGCCTCCATACCCCATTCTTCAGCAGGTGCATAAGCCAATAGCGAATCGAGCCCAATACTTTTTTCCTGGTGATAACGCCGGGCCTCTGCCATATCGAAACTATTCTGGGCAAACTGCTTTTCATTGTACAGCAACATCACCGAGCCGCTCACTGCCTGCAGCTGGCTGCCCGGCTTGTTCCGGTAACCCAGCAGCAATACCATGTCTTCTCCAGGCCGGGGCATTTGGTTGGTCATCATTTCCAGCGAGCCCTGCCCTTTGAAAAAAGCAGGCGCTGTATTGGCCGCCAGCATCGTCTTCTTTTCCACCTTTATCTTCTTAAGACGCGTAGGCGGCTTTTTACCATCATCATAATTATTGGTAGCATACAGCCGCACGGGATAATCACCGGTATCCTTATATACATGGTGTGGCTCCTTTTCAAAACTATAAGAGCCGTCACCAAATTCCCAGAAGTAAGTATAAAATGGAACAGGCGCCCCGGCAATGCCGCGCAGCGGGCGCAGTTGAGAAGTAAATTTCACGCGGTTGTCCTCTATCAGAGGCTCTACCACAGCAGGCAGGGTGTCATTTACCTGCGCCATGGCCAGTTGACTTAGCAATAGCAATCCTGTTATCAGGCCCGGTTTCATGTTCAGCCGTTTTATGGTGTTCAGAGGTATATCAACGAGATATTGGATTTGTTACCCACTGAAAGATAGATAAAAGAGTCGGGAGTCGGAAAGACCGAAAAGTTGGCCAGGAAAAGTATAAAACGTTTTCCCGACATCCGGTCTTTCGGTCTTACGGACTTTTTGCCGTATCTTACAATATGGCCGTTAAACCTTTGATAAGGAAGCTGTTGAAGATTACCGGGATCACCATCGGCATCCTGCTGGTAGTGCTGGTACTGGCCTACGTGTGGTTTGTACACCATGCCGAAAGCATTATCCGGGAAATCGTACACCTGAAATCAAAGGGCAAGGTAGAGCTCTCCCTCAAAAACGTCACCTACAATTTCAGCGACCGCCGGCTCGACCTGAAAGAAGCTATCTTATACAACACAGACTCATTAACGACAAAAACCGCCTATCGCGTATCCGTCAAGCGCCTCAGCCTGCAACTCCATGCACTGACACCACTGATATTGCACCGGGAACTGGTCATCGACAGTATCCTGATCAACAACCCCGACATCAGGGTCATGAAATCAGATACCCTCCAGAAAAAACACGGTTCCCTCTCTCATGAAATTGGCAACCTGTACAATTCCATCCATAAAGCATTGGCACTTTTCTCTGTTGGCCACTTCCAGATAGACAATGGCCGCTTCTCCCTGGCCAATAGCGCACGGGAAGATTGGCAGCCGGTCACCATTTCCAATATTTATTTTCGCATCAATAACCTGAAAGTAGATGAAGATAAAAAGGACGGCGAAGGCTTCTATTTCAGCGACGATATCATTTTCAATACCCATCACCAGGAGATCACTTTCCCCGATGGCCGCTACCGGATGGCCTTCAGTAATTTCAGAATAGATGTAAAAGACCGCACGATCACTTTAGACAGTTGCCATATTGTTTCCACTGGCTTGCAGCAAAAAAAAGTATCAGTAGACCTGTTCTTTGATAAGCTGCGTTTTGCCAATATGGATTTCCCCTCGCTGTATACTTCAAATATCATTAAGGCAGATTCAATGTATGCCATTGACCCGCTACTTCACCTGAAAGTAACGGTAGACAGTGTACATCAGAAAGATAAGCCCCCCGTTCAGATGGATACCCTGTTGCGCCACCTGGGCATCAACACACAGCTTAAATACATGGGCGTAAAAAATATCAGCACCTCCGTGGTCACTACACAAAGCGGACAGTCTGCTGAATTCAGTACGAAAGGCGACGATTTCGAGATGCGCGACCTGGTGATTGATCGCACAGCAGAACAGCCAGTGACGGTGGGCCGCTTCGATATGGCCGTACGTGGCTATTCCAGTCTGAACAAAGACAGCACTTACCGATTTAAATTCGACAGCATCCGCATCGAGAACTCCAGCATACTGCTCAATAACTTTTCGATCAACAGCCTCAACCATGCTGCCGTTGTTCGCCATCACCAATTACCATTGTTTGAGCTGGATAGCCTGTCATGGGAAGAGCTGATCTTCAACCGGCATATCAAAGCAAAACAGGCAGTGCTATACGGCCCCAAAATACATTACATCAAATCTACCAATACGCAAAAAGGCAAGAAGACCTCCATATATTCCATGTTGAATTCACTGGACAATTCCATGTCGCTGGAGAGAATACGCGTCATCAACGGCAATGTATCCTTTGAACCCAATCCTGATACCCGGTTGCTGCTGCAACAAGTAAACCTCACTGTCAGGAGTAATCGGCTGCTGGCAGCCCGCTCCTCCTCTATGATGGGCGATGCAGTAGACTCCTTGCATTTTGAGAACGGCAGCATCAAAACAAAAAAGCTGTTGGCCACCATACACCGCGGCAGCTTCAAAGGAGATGGCAGCCTGCTCGAAGCGGCCGAAGCCACTGTTCACGACCGGGAAGGCAAAATGAGCATAAAAGTAAAAGGCTTGCGCATGAGCGGTCTGGATTTCAATGACAGCAACGACCACATCGACATTGGATCAGCCACCTGGAAAGAAGCAGTTGTATCCTTGCAGACAGGACATAAAGCCCCTGCTCCGGCCAATCGCTCGCCCCTCATCCTGAACATGCAACATATACAGGGCAATAACACCCATCTTTCCATAACGGGCCCTCAGCATACCATTACTACCTTTGTTACAACCCTGCGCGTAGATGCAGTGACAAAGCAACTCGGAGCCCCTGCTGAAGGACAGGAAAAAAAGCCTACACTGGAAGGCGTAGCCATCCACGGAACATACCTGCAATACACCGGCAAGGATATGTCGCTGAATACCGGCGCTTATAACCTGGTGCCCATGGCCCCCTCACACATCGACGACATTCGCTTCACCCGTTACACTACGCACGACAGCATCACAGCCGCCATCCCGCAGCTGCGCCTTGTACCTGACCTCGAAGCGATGATGGCGGGAGACTTGCGGGCAGAAGAGATCACGCTCAAAGATCCTGCCCTGATCGTTAAACTGGCAAAGACAGAAGAGAAAGAGCAGCAGAAAAAAAACAGTAAGCCCTTACCAGCCATTCATGTTAAGCAGCTATCGGTTGAACAGCCATTGTTGCACCTGGAGCAACGACAGGATGAACATACACTACAACTCACCTGGAACCGGGGCAAACAACCCGACCGCAATCAATGGAACTTCACCAATATCAGGCACGATGGGAAAGAACCACTCGACATTGGTAAGATCAGTATAGCAGGAACAGATGTGTCGTTTGCCCGGCATGCAGACAAGTCGATTGTACTGAAACCCCAAAGCATACAACTGATATTGGATAATACGGCCATTGCCACAGTCAAACACCACGATGTACCCTGGAAAACGGTCATAGAGAAATTTGCCATCCGGAATATGCAGGTAGATGGCATAGGCAAAGACAGTGGCCAGCTTAAACTGCAGGCACTCTCGCTGGAGCACCTAACCTTGCAAGCCGGTCAGCACCACCGGGAATGGCTCAACAACAGTCCACATTTTTACCTGCAGGATTTCTCGGGAGAACTGACCACCACCAAAAACTATTTCCACTGGAAACAGCTAAGCTACCAGCACCAGCAAAGAACTCTCACGGTAGATTCATTTACCTATACACCGGTACAGGAAAGAGACGCCTATGTAGCCGCACATCCTTATCAGACAGACTACATACAATTAAGTACCGGCAGGATCAGCATGCACAACCCCGACCTGCATGGCTATTTCAGAGATACGCTGGCGCATGTAGCCACCATGCACATCGAGAACCCGCTTATCAGTGTATACCGCGACAAAAGACCACCCCGCGAACCCAATGTGGTACGACCACTGCCTGTAGACATGCTCAAGAACCTGCAACTGAAACTGAAAGTAGACAGCATATTGGTACACAATGGGCATGTGCGGTATGAAGAACTGAGTGAGAAAACGGGCCGTGCAGGCGTTATCGGTATCTCTAAACTGAACGCATCATTGGTCAGCCTCAAAAGCCACGACCTGCATCCCACAGATAGCCTAAGGCTGTATGCAGACGCCTGGCTGCTGGACTCCATACATGTCAATTTGCGCCTCCACGAATCTTACACCGATTCGCTGGCAGCCTTTCACATGACCACCAAGATCGGCCCTGCTAACCTGATGGTCCTGAATAAAGTAGTAGAGCCCTTGGCTTCTGTAAAGATCAGGTCAGGCCACCTGGACACTCTTACCTTAAGAGCAATCGGCAGGGAATATTTATCCTACGGTGAAATGAAAATGCTCTACCGCAAGCTGAACGTACAATTCCTGCAGGCAGGCGATGCACAAAAAAGAAGCTTTGTAACAAAAATGATCACCTTCATAGCCAACACTTTCGTGATCAAAACCCGTAATGAGCACAAAACAGGCATCATCTACTTCGAACGTCTGCGCGACCGCTCCATCTTCAACTACATGATTAAGATGGTAATGAGTGGCGCCGGCTCCAGCGTAGGCGCCAAAAAGAATAAGAAATACATCAAGCACTACAAACGTGAACTACGCAAACAAGGATTACCCCCGATCCATTTATAATGCGCAATCTGAGACACAACAATTATGTGTATATTCGGAACTGAGTGCAACTTTAAACAGCACACTACTGAAATGAAACTCACACTGGCGCTTTTGCTTACCATGTTTTTGGCCACAGGCTCTTATGCACAAGCCGTAACCTACGACGACTTCAGAACCGTTATCCCTTTTTTACAGAAAGAAGAATTTAAAGAAGCTTTTGCCAGGACAAACAAGATTTTAAGTTCAACCCAAAACGATAGTTCTGATTTACGGGGCATTGTCACTTACATGAACATTTTTTCAGCAACAGGCATGGTATCACTCGGCCAAATGACGCATGACGACTTTACCAAAAATGCAAACAAATACATTGGACAGTATGTCGTCATGTCTGCACATCCCTGCGTCGACAGCTCGTCCCGTGCTTTCAACTCACTGCAGTTTACTAAAAATGATAGTGGTAAATTACAAGGCTTTACAATCGCAGCCAACAATGCCAAAACAAGCATCCTTTGTTTTGAATACTTTGATTATGCGGCTCCGGTCAATCCGTCCGACTTTATCGGAAAAAATGTAAGGTCCGGAGGAATATTAAAAGCTGTAGAAACAAATCTCAACAAATCGACCATCTGGGTAGCAAGACTTCGCATTGCTGACGCATTCGCAAGAGTTATGACACCGCGATAAGACAACCCCGTACAATTAATGTAATACAACATGGCTTCTCCTGACCTGAATATTAATAACGCTCCCGATTATATCAAACAATATATCGCTTCAGCAGCATCAACCGGCCCTGCAGCTTTACTGCTCGATGGTAGCTGGTGTGGCCATGGGGAAGCAGCATACAGGATCTACGATATCGCTGAAAACGGCAACTCGGTTTTCCGGCTTCAGTTACCGGATACAGCGTCAGAAACCGGATTTCCTGCTGCAGTAAAGGCTACCTCAGTTGTAAGCCAGGAGTCATTCCTCATTTATGACGCAAAACAGCATACTGCAAACTATTACGGGCTTTTCAAAAAGAAAAAGAAATCGAAATTTGCAGACATCCATCACTGCAGCAATTGCAATGAGACAAATTTCAAAGTTTCAGTAGGATTTGAAGTGCCGGGAGATGCTGAAGAGCCGAATGACACAAGCTGGTTTGTATTAGCCACAGAATGTGTGCATTGCGGTGACAAAACCATAGCCTTCGACGATGAAACGGCTTAGCTGACAAAGCATTCCTGCCCGGCCTTACTGTCAGTCCGTTCGCAGAACGACTAATCAATAACCCCGCCAGTCCACTCAAAAAGACCACCCTTCAACTCAATACAACATTTTCCCGCCTGTAGCACTACCTACATTTGTCAAACCAAATCCGTAAAAATTATTTGGACAGGTTTAATATCCTACATAAATTGTAGAGTATAAGATATTCTCCTGCCATCGATAAAGACATATCACCCCTCGTGTTGTTGTAGCAGTCAATCCATGACGGATCGCGCCTGCTAATAAGCACGCCCATCCAATTCCAGTATCGCTGTTCTTATCGTTTATTCCATCATTATTAAATACTATCATTATGAGTCAGCAGTGGCACTTCGACACATTGCAATTGCATGCCGGTCAACAAATTGATCCCACCACCAAAGCAAGGGCTGTGCCCATATACCAAACCACTTCGTACGGGTTCGACAATGCAGCCCACGCCGCCGACCTGTTCGGGTTAAGGCAGTTTGGCAACATCTACTCCCGCATCATGAACCCCACTACAGATGTGTTTGAAAAGAGAATTGCAGCACTGGAAGGCGGTGTAGCAGCCCTGGCCACTTCTTCAGGCCAGGCAGCACAATTCCTTGCCCTCAACAACATATTGCAGGCAGGCGACAACTTCATCTCTACTTCCTATTTATATGGAGGCACCTACAACCAATTCAAAGTAGCCTTCAAACGCCTCGGCATTGAAGTCCGCTTTGTAGACGGAGATGACGTGAACGACTTTGCACGCCAGATCGATAAGAATACAAAAGCCATTTACCTCGAAACCATTGGCAACCCACGCCTCAACATCCCTGATTTTGAGAAGTTTGCACAGCTCGCCAAAGAATACGACCTGCCACTGATTGTAGACAACACTTTCGGTGCAGGCGGTTACCTGTTCAGACCATTGGAGCATGGCGCCAACATTGTAGTAGAGTCTGCCACCAAATGGATTGGCGGTCACGGCACTTCCATTGGCGGCGTGATCATTGACGGCGGTAATTACAATTGGGGCAACGGCAAGTTCCCGCAATTTACAGAACCCTCAGAAGGCTACCATGGACTGAAGTTCTGGGACGTATTCGGTGAAGGAAACCCGCTCGGCCTCCCCAATATCGCATTTGCTATCCGTGCACGCGTGGAAGGCTTGCGCGACTTCGGCCCTTCCCTGAGTCCTTTCAACTCCTTCCTGCTGTTGCAGGGGCTGGAAACACTGTCACTGCGTGTACAACGCCATGTAGACAATGCACTGGCGCTGGCCAACTGGTTGCAAAACCATCCATTGGTTGAGTTTGTAGAGTATCCGGGATTGAACAACAATCCCTACCATGACCTTGCCCGCAAATACCTGACCAACGGATATGGCGGCATACTCAACTTCGGCATCAAAGGCGGTAAGGAAAAAGCCAGCCAGTTTATCGATGCATTAAAGCTGGCCAGCCACCTGGCGAATGTTGGTGATGCTAAAACATTGGTAATACACCCTGCTTCTACTACCCACGAACAACTGAGCGCAGAAGAACAACTCGCATCCGGTGTTCGTCCCAACCAGGTAAGGGTAAGTGCAGGCATTGAACACATAGGCGACATCATTGCCGACTTCGAGCAGGCAATCGATAAGGTCTTTGCCAAAGAACTTGTATCATAATTCGAAAGAGCCACTCATGCCATCCCACATCTCTCCATGTGGGGTGGCCCTTTTTCCCAGTAACGCAGTGACTGAACATGAGCGATCATCAATTATTTGAATACCGCAAGCCATTTACACTGGAAAGCGGTATTACCCTCGCGGGTTATCAACTTGCTTATCATACCTACGGCGCCCTGAATGCACAACGCAACAACGTAGTATGGATATTCCATGCCCTAACCGCCAACAGCGATGCAGCCAGTTGGTGGCCGGGATTGGTAGGCCCGTCGAAACTATTCGACCCGGAACAGTATTTCATCGTTTGCGTAAACATGCCGGGCAGTTGTTATGGCAGCGTTGGACCGCTGGAGAAAAAGCCTAACAGTGAAGAATTGTACTACCATGATTTCCCGGCATTCACCATACGCGACATGGTACACGCTTATCAGCCATTGCGCCAACACCTGAGCATCGACCAGATTCATATTGGCATTGGCGGCTCCATGGGTGGACAGCAGTTGCTGGAATGGGCCATCGAAGAACCGGAGGCTTTTGAATACATTATACCCATTGCAACCAATGCCTTTCATTCGGCCTGGGGCAAAGCATTCAACGCAACACAACGTTCCTGTATAGAAGCAGATCCGACCTGGCAACAAAGCACACCGGAAGCAGGAACAGCAGGAATGAAGGTAGCGCGTAGTGTAGCCCTGCTCTCCTACCGGCATTATCAAACCTATGACCTGTTCCAAAGCGATGATGCGCCCTACACCGTAGGACAATACAAAGCAGGCTCCTACCAGCAATACCAGGGAGAAAAACTGGCTAAACGCTTTAATGCTTTCAGCTATCATCACCTGAGCGCCAGCATGGACAGTCATCACGTGGGAAGAAGAAGGAACGACGCCCCCACCGCGCTGCAGTCTATTACAGCCAAAACACTTGTAATTGGTATCGAAACAGATATTCTATTCCCCGTATCCGAACAACAATACCTGGCGCAACACATACCGGGCGCCAGACTCGCAGTGATCAATTCACTGTATGGACACGATGGATTCCTGCTGGAGTTTGAAATTATAGAGAAGGAGATTCATGCTTTTTTAGCGAACACTCGCCAGCGTCCCGCTGGTGAGGGCTATTTACAAGCCTCCGGCTTGTTATAATACTACCACTTTTCCAACCATTTTTCAGCAAACGCTTTTCCATCCAGGTCTTTCTTCACCACTTCGTCCAGTAATGTCCTGGCAAGTGACAGATCACCTGGCTGGTTGCGTTTCATGAGTGTAACAGCTTGATAAAAAACACCTTTATTGGAGAAAGCTTTTTGTTCGGATAATTGTTTGAACCAGCGCAATGCCTCATCGTATTTTTGCAACCGCAAATTGATAACACCTGCATACTCAAGCGCCTTCAGGTTGCCACCATTATTATTTATAATAGCCTCAGACATGGCCAGCGATTCACTAAGCTTGCCCTGGTTGTACAGGTCGCGCATCGCCTGAACACTGTCTATTGTGCTGTTCATGGAAACGTCGAGGTCCACCAACTCCTGCTGAATATAGCGGTCAGCCATTTGTTGCTTGGACACAGGCAGCAGTAAGTTGATCGTAAATATCAATCCCACAATAACAGCAGCAGCAGCTACATAGCGCCAGATACGGTTGATGGGCCTTACTACCCGCAATGGCGACGAAGACACCGTTTGTTGTTCGTACAGCTCTCTGAACCGCTCTATCTTTTCGTTCCGGGCTTTTTCCTGTAATAACCGTTGAGTAGTGAGGTAAAAAGCTACTTCTTCCGCAAAGGAAGTGTCATCCAGCAGCTTTTGCTCGAATTCGCGGCTGTCGGCAGCCGGCTCAGTGCTTTTGAAGTAGTCGTCTATGTACGCAAGATGTTTCATGTGACCTTTATGTCGGTTTGTATAATCGGCGCAGTTTTTCCAGGCAACGTAGCCTGCTGGTTTTTACCACATCGGCTGTTTTGTACTCCATCAGTGCAGCTATTTCCTTGTCTGTGTGTCCTTCTGCCGAGAGCTGTAGCAACTGGTGGCAGGTAATCCCTACCTCCGTCAGCCGTTGCCTCAACAGTGCTTCATCCGCTTGATCTGCCAGTTTTTGCACGATGGTCTTCGCAGCATCCGAGACATGAACCAACATGTCCGTGATATCGACCGTTTGATGCACCTTATTCTTATTAGTCGTCCTTTTGCGTAACAGGTCAACGCTTTTGTTATGAAAAATTTTGTACAACCAGGTTTTTAAAGAAGAGGCCCGTTCAAAAGTTCCGTCGGAGATCTTTTCGATGGCTGTGAGGATCGTATCGGAGTAAGCATCAAAGGCTTCGTCCTCCGTGAGCGAGTGTTTACGCGTTCCTTCATGTATAAAATACATATATGTAGTAAACAGCTCCTCCTCCCCTTTTCGTCTGTTTATGCCGCCACGGGTGAGACTTTCGATGATCCGGAGATCGGCAACAGGTAAATTTTTAGACTCGTTCATTATAGAATGCGGCAGTTGCCTGTAAGATACCAAAAATATGCCCAAAAATAATTCGAGCAACCTGTTTCCCCCACTACAAATGCTGCGTCTAATCAAATAAGATCGGACTAACCCCCGCGACTACTTAGCTATCTATCCATGCTAAAACCGCGTATCTCAATATTCCTGTAGAGAACAATTTACCAGATAATGACAATTTAAAATAACTGCGCGGCAGGGATTTGCAGTGCTATAACATAAAGCCCCCGCTTCTGCGTGGGGCTTTATAGCCCGTTTCAAAGCGCAATAAAACAGTAAACCCGGTGAGAAGCCGGGGCACATTAACCAACGTAGCAATAAGACTATCTTCTATGAAAGTGCAAAACATGCATCTTAGTGACGATACAGTGCCGTTCGATTCACGGGAAGCCCAGCAGGTTTACCACCTTGCCAGGATGAAACAACTGGAAGAAGAGTTGAACCGGTTGAATATATTGGAGCACCCCCATGAGATACAGGCCATCTGCAAACAGATCATCGCCATTAAGGAGTTGTTGCGCAAGATCACACCCGTTACTTAATAACCCATTATTCAACCACAGGCTGCTGCAAAAAGGAGCGCGCCGCCCTCCTGCCACGCCACCAGCGATAGACAACGACCACCACGATCAGGGCCAGCGCAATGGCCGGCAATAATAGCCACCAGGCAGTAGTCGTTTGCTCCGGCAGCACAGTTACCTTCCCCGTCAACACAGGCACTGCCCAGCAATAAGGCAGTGCATTTTCTTTAGAAGTGGCCATAAATTCCAGCTTGGCATGTTGCAACGCCACGTCGGCAGGCTCTCCCGCTGCCAGGTATTTATAAAAAGCAGTAGTCAGCGCATAAGTTTTCTTATCCTCAGCCTTCCACAAGTTGGTAATAGCAGCCGGAATGCCCAGAGCAGCAAATCCCCGGTTGAAACTGAACACCCCCTCTCCCTGGTAAAACTTACCGTTACCAGTCTCGCACGCCGACAACACTACAAGGCTGGTTGCGGGCTTTTTATCACTCACCAGGTCTGATAGATACAGTAAAGAATCGGCAAAATAGATCACGGGCTCACCCTGCATGTTATCCATGGCATGCGTATACAACTGGATCACCCGGTAATCGGCAAAGTGCCGGAGAAAGTTATTGCGCGATGCTTCCCTGCCGGTAAAATTATCTGCAGAGCCAAAATAATCCGTCAGGGCATTCAGCGAGCGGTCACTTTCTTTCAATGCGGGAAGCCGGGTACCTGCATATTGCACCGGCGCAAACCCCATGAAAGGTTTGGCTTTTTTATTGGTAACAGCCGCAAAGTCATTCAGCAAATAGCGGGCAGAATAAGTATAGCTGATCGCATAATCTTTCAGCAAATAATTGACCGGGCTCATGCGCGTAACCAGCGCTTCAAAAGGAAAATAACGGCCGTCGGGAGAAATGATCAATCGCCCCGGAGGGATCACATCACCTTGAAAGATCAGCTGGTACAGGCTGTGCGATACTTGCGTAAAAGTATCGAAATCGGTGTTCTGCTTGTTGTAGTCGGTAAGATAGCCGATAAACTGGTTGGCGAGGCTGTCATACAGCAACTTGTCGATCTTCCGGAAGCGGGCGTCCTTTGCAGTAATGATCATCACATACACCGCACTGTCGCCGGAAAAGATCTCCACCAGCCCCTGGTGATCTTTCAGGATCGACTGCCGCACCTGTTGCAGGTTCACAAAATTGGTATCGAGGAAACTTTGATAATAGAATGGGTTGCGCGCCTTGATGGAGTTCGTCAGCATACTAAGTTGCTGCTGCGTATTCGCTTTTTCAGCCTCCTTAGTAGCACGGTCGGAGGCAGACAGCTGCCGGTTGTCCAGCTCCCGCGTAAGGATATTGAGCCGTTGTGTAGCCTGCGTTTGCTCCAGGATATCCTGCTCTCCCATCCAGCGCTGCTCCGCCAGTTGATCGTTCAGCAATACAGCCCGGCTTTTCTCAAAAAAGTAAAAAGCATCCACTGTGTTGCGGGAGTCATAGCAGGCCTCCAACGCATGTTCATACAACCCATGACTGTTGCTGCGCCAGAATAATTTGGAGTTGAGGTTCGATTGCTCCCCCTTGATACGGTTAACCAACTGATCGGCCCTTTTAAAAATATCGATAGCCGTACGCAGATCCCCTGCATTGCCCGACCGGGCATACTGCTTCCGCCAGGTATCGCCCTGTTCAGTCAGCAGGCCGGTGAGATAATGGATCTTTTTATACTTTACAAAAGTCTCCGTGGGGCTGTTTACGATCTCGGCCATACTGATGCCCGGTCTGATAAAATCCAAAGCTTTGCGAAAACACCTGAAAGCCGTGTCATACATTCCCTGCTGCACATACACTTCAGCCATATTGGCCCAGATATTCATCGACTCTGCCGAGTCTACAGTAAAATAAGAACTGTCAGTATTATCATGGGCCAACGCTTCCCTGAACAACGACAATGCTTTCTTATAGTTTTTATAATGCCTGAAATACACTTCACTCGCCATGGTATTGAGCAGCTGCTTACGCCCAAATGGCCGCTGCTCCACGGAAAGCGCTTGCCGGAAAGTTTTAATAGATTGATCATAATTGCCCTTATGCAATTCCATTTCCGCCCGAAGGCCATAAAAGATACCCTTGTAGGCGACGAAACTGCTGGTAGCGGATGCGTTGACCTCACTGTTCAGCAAAACCTCTGCTTCATCATACCGCTTCAACCTGATAAGCGCATTGACATGCCACACAAAGCTGCTGAATGCACAGCCAATAGCCAGCGTACTATCCCGGCGGCTTTCGGCAAAAGGAAGAAACCGGATCGCTTTTGTTTTGCATTCGCCAAAGAAATCGATGCAATGGTGATAATCGCCCATGTTGAAGAAATACTCCCCCCGGTAGTAAAGTGTGGTCAGGGTCGAAGCAGTGGTATAATTGAGCCGCCGGCTTACATAAATACAACTGTCGAGCGCCTTTATCCTTTCCGGTATATTGTTGATCTTTTGATACGAATCGGCAATCCAGTAATAGGTCCGGAGCAGCTCCCGTTCATCTACCGCAGGATTATTGGGCACCCGCCTGATCAGAGAGGTCGCCTGTTGAAAATAACGGATTGCGTTGAGATAGTTTTTTTGATAATACCAGGTATTGGCAATAGACCGGAGCAACAACACCCGCACTGAATCCTGGGCATAAGGACAGGCTATCATCTTCTTTTCCAGAGCCAGCAATTCAGCCCTCGTCGAGTCATAAGGGTAAGGATAATCCTTCAACCTGTTGATCTGCCGCCACAGAGAGTCCCTGTCAGGACATTGACCCTTCAGTCCAGCAGTAAGGAGCAGGCTACTAATAACAAAGACGACGAACTTTAACATGGCAGTTAAAGGTAGTTAATAAAAACACATCGTTACCACCGTCACCCTGAGCCTGTCGAAGGGCCGTCGAAGTGTTGTCGAAGTGTTGTCGAAAAGAAAACACCCAAAACACACAGTCCCGGCAAACAGCTTTCAGCAAGCTGCATTGCCGGGACTTTCTATCGCCTTTCTCTGTTCTAATATCGTTTACATAGTAGGTGGTGGCGGCGGTGGCGGCGGTGGTGGATCGATTTCCCGGTCATCATCGGGGTCACCCATGGTGGTAACAGGCGCAGCCAAAAGAGCTTCGCCCGAGGCCAGCGACTTTGTTCCCTTCCGGATAAACACAGGCGGTGGGGTAACAAACACATGCAAAGTAAAATCCTTACAATTAGGCAGCTTGCTGGGCGCTTCGGTCCATTCAAAAAGAATGGCATATTTCTTCTGCTTGATCGTATTATAACCGGTAAGGTAACCGATATAATAGCCCTCTATGGCTTCTTTACGATGCAGGATGGAAGGATCGAAAATAACATTTTTAAATACCACGTCGAACCATTTGGTATAGCCCTTGGGAGCGGGAGGTCCACCCTTTAGCGCTTGCGCATCGGTGGCGGCGGTTAATGCATTACTACTCATAAAACCCGTTTTTTTAAAGTGAAACAATGGAGGTTTGCTATGTGCTATTGCTGGCACATCCCGTACATAACACCGCCAGGGCAGGTTTTAAAAAGGTACCTGTTGGTCTCAATACAGGGATGGCTTCCGTTTTCAGAGAAGCATACGTTCCATAAGGAAGGATGAGCAACCATAAATAAGGACAAGTACAGTACTGTTCTTTCCAGGGTCGTAAGCTTTTACAGCTTTTTGTCGTAATTCATTGAATAAAGGGAAACAAAGCGGTGAATCTTTCTCATCAGGAGCGCCTGAATCGGCCAGTCAGTTGGGGTTTGTCATTCGACAAAGTGAAAGTAGCAAAAAGCCACGGCTAAAAAAAACATTTCATACTGTTTCCTTTTCCCGCCAATCAACGACTACTTAAATACCGGGTTTTTCGTTTCCTCCCTGCCAACGAATTCTCCTGCCCCCTTCCCTTCAGCTGAAGGTTCCGGTTATTAGCATCCATGTGTGCACTATTCTCCTGCCGCAATTGAGTACACAAGGCCTGGTATGCCTTTGTCACACTAAAACATAACCAACATGGCAAACAAGTCAACAATTGACCACGACAAGCTGGTACAGTTGCGTAAACAAACGCCGCTGCTCCTCTTGCAAAACCCCAATTACTTTGGCACACTTACCGATAAAGTGATCGCCAAAAAGTTTGAACCGGTCCTTGACCTTGGCAGCAGTAAACAGTATTATGAAGAACTGGAATGTATCGACTACAAACCCGAAACAGCCCGGCTGGGCGCCGTGATCAGGATCAAGCAATCCGGCGGCTACGGCGGCACACCGTGCATCGGAGGTAGCCGCGAATACATACGCTTCTTTGTTGACTATGACAACAACGGCACCTGGACCGATGAAGGACTGGCAGAGTTGGGCGTATATGATCACTCATTTACAGACGACCTGTGCTACCACGTAGAGATCAACCTGAGCCCCGACAAAGTCAGCTGCTGCCGAAGCAAAGCCGTACTCCCCAAAGTACGTGCTATCCTTTCCTGGAACATCGTTCCCACGGCTGGCGATCCCAATTTCCCCTTCGTATGGGGTGATGTACGGGAGGCCTTCATACAGATACAACCCAGCAATAGTATCTGGTGCTACATCCTCAGTTCACTCGACAAATATCCCAATTTCAAATTGGCGCCGGAATTCTATAAGCCTGAGTTTGAAAAGCAATTCCTGCCCGACCTAAAGGAAAAAGTAAAGTTTGTAAAGCCACTGACTGAACTAACCACATCAGCTGCTGACCTCAAAAAAGTATATGGAGCAGAAGTACAGGAAGCACGCATCGCACTCAAAGCCATCCATGAACTTTCGCTGAATAATGCTACGCTGAACAACAACAGCATCATCTCCACCCTCCTGCCCAACTTCAACCTCGTGGAAATATTTGATGTATATGCAAAGTCAAAGTTCAACACCGATTACGAAGAATTGCATTGCGTCAGCCTCAACCGTGATATGGACACCCTGCACGCTTCCATACAGATAAAAAGAAAATCAGGATATAATGGCGATCTCTGTAGCAATGGCGGCAGGGAATATGTAGCCTTCTATATGGACTTCGGTACCGGCTGGGAATACATGGGCACCCAATTTACGGCCGTACACGATATACCCGATAACCCCGCCGGAGGCTTGTGGTACAATGTATCGCTCGGCATCAAGCTCGATGCGCACCGCAAACAATGGTGCCAGGTAGGCAAGGCGAAAGTAAAAGGTATCCTCTCCTACAACCTTGTACCCGCCCCCAATGATCCGGAATTCGTGGCGCCATGGGGCGATTGGGAAGAATGCAATGTGGAAGTGAAGCCGCTGCCTAAAGGCGTTACTTCAGGACTGACCAGCGTAGTACTGGAGAAAGCAGGCGGTATGGTAGTGGCCGACATCAACGATGGCACCGGATTGGCCACCACGGGTTCAGCCGGCTCACTTGGTGGCGCCCTCAACAGTCCGTTCTATGGCATCATTGAATTGATAGGTCACATCTTCTATGCAGTGCCTGGCATGGAATACCGATTCCTGGTAACACGGCCCGGCGAAACAGAAAGACCGTTGTTGGATCAGCAAACTATCACAACCGCCAACAGCGGCGGCGCATTTACCGACCATGCACTCGACCCGGATAGCGATGGATGGATCCCTTACCTCGAAAACGCATCCGTCAATATCGTGGGCGGTTTACTGGGCCGTTACGGCGCTTATGTACCGGGCAAACACGTAATCCGCATACAGGCCCGGGATGGCATCATCATATACGACGACCCCAATGGTTCAGTGACCTTGCTGATCGACGACAAGGCACCCGATGTCTCGATACATATCGTTACCGGTGGCGGCGATTGTGCCGACTTCAATTCCGGTACCGACATCAGTGGCACTTATTCCATGCTCGACGATCATGCAGGCTCCTTCTCCATCTCCGTAACGCCCAACAAAGGGGCCGTAGTCGACGTGGATGGCACCGGAGGCAATAGCCTCAGCTATGCAGGGAGCACTTTACCACCTACTGGCAAAACAGGCACGTTCGTGATCCATACGGCAGGCGTACCCAAATGCGGTTACAACGTACGCATCGATGCCTGGGACAGGACGATCTATAACTCCCATGGCATAGGGCTTCACAACAATGATATACAGGGATTCTGCCTCAGAACTCCTTAAAACAACCACTTGAAAACACATCACCCGGCGGATGGCAGGTAAAACTGCCATTGCCGGGTGATCTTTTTCATGGCTATAACCTCCTAACAATCGGCGCTGATGGCTGGCTTGCCAGCGCCGGCGACAGTTACTTTGCCAGTAGATGGCGCTGACCCAACTGTCTCAGAAACATTTTTTTGCTTACGATATTTGGATAAATTGATCAACAATACACTTGTCAGGATAACGGCCAGGCCCACTATCTGCAACCCGCTCATGCTCTCGCCGGCAAACAATACGCCGAGCAACACTGCAACCACCGGATTAACATACACGTGCGTACCTACCTGCGCCACAGGCCGCACACTCAGCAACCACACGTAGGCGCTATAGCCGGCCAATGAGCCCATCACCACCAGATACAGGGCCGACAACCATGACTCTGCAGGCACTGCCTGCCATTGAAAACCCGGCCATTCTTTATTAATGAAGCTGGCAGGGATGAACACGATCCCCGCTGCCAGCATTTGCCACGCAGAGTTAACAGTGGAAGAACCCTTTGAGTGCTTCTTGGAATAGATGGAACCACCAGACCAGCTTTGCATACCAATGAAAAGGATGATAAAGCTGATGATGAAACCAAACGTGCCAGCCTGTAAAGAGATACTATTGATACTTTCAAGGAACAGCAGCACCACCCCGGCAAGCCCTATCAGCAAGCCCAACACCGTATTACGATTGGTGAGGTTGGTTTTCCAGTTGTCCTTATCCCACAACACCAGCCAGATGGCTTGCGAAGCGATCAGAACACCCACCAGCGAGCTGGGCAAAGCAGTTTCAACATAGATCACCGCACCTGTACCAACAAACAGTAGTAGTACACCAGTAATGGCGGCAATTTTTATCTGAGCAGGGTCGAATAGTTTTTCTTTCCGGATGGCGCACCACACGAGCAATAATATGCCCGCAGCAATGAAACGAATGGCGCCAAGGATAAAAGGCGGTATGTGAGCCACCGCTTTGGCAATGAAGAAATACGTGGAACCCCATACAATGTACACCGTAGCAAACGCTATGATGATCATTAAGGGAGAAGCTTGTTTTTGTTTTTCGGCTAATGACATAAAGGCTAAGTTTTGGGAATGACCAATTGTTGTTGCTCTTTCACGGTTTCAAGTACAATCGTCGTTTTCGTTGATAGCACATTGGGAATCCGCTTGATGGATTTGCGCATCATGGCCATCAGAGAAGCGGAATCCTCCGTACGCACCTTCACCAGGAAACAATCCTCGCCGGCAATGATGTGCACTTCCTGTACCTCAGGGACCTTGGACAGCTGAGCGGCTATAGCTGAGTCTGACCCGATCTCCTTTGTTTTGATGAAAATGAACGCCAGCAGCTTCTGATTCAAAGCCGCCGGATTTATAGCTGTATTATATTGCAGGATCACCTTCTTCTGCTCCAGCTTTTTTACCCGTTCCAGCACTGCCGAGGGCGCCATCGACAGTTCCCGTGCCAGATCGGCGTTGGAAATACGGGCATTGGCCTGCATCAGCTCCAGAATACGAAGGTCAATGTCATCCAGTTCAATAGTCATACAGAATATATTTCTGTAAACTTACAACTATTCCGAATATAATTCTGAACAATGTTCTGTTTTTTTATTTATTAACAGAATTATATTCTCCAATCGTAGCAGTCAATCTCCCCTTCTGAACGATTTGCAACAATTATTTATCGTTTATCAATAAATATTTATTATTTTAGCCATCCTAAAGCCTTTCTCATGCCCCGGAAAATAAAGTTCGATTTCGCTAATATCGTCCTGATAGTCGGCCCCATGATACTTTTTATAGTCAATTTTTTTCCGGATTTCCCTATGGCCAATGAGGTAGACTATCAATCATCGATAGTATTAAGCGAAACAGAAGATTCTGTGGAAACGCTCACCTGGAGAGACACAGGCCTCTTAACCTATGATCAATACAGGGAAATTGAACAGAACGAGAAGTACCTTAAAATAGAGCGCGATTTGATCGATCATGGCAAGATGGGTAGCGGTACTTTTACATCCCTTATCGGTTATAAAAAATATTCAGAATGTTTTGATTGCGTAACACGGGAAGATTTCCGTAGCCATAAAAAATCAGACAGATACTATCTCGAGTTACCCGGCTACACACTAAAGGATAACGACAGCAGGTTTCTTGTTAAAAACGGAGAATATTATTTAGAGTACCCTGTGTGGGATTCAGTTTACAAACTCAGCAATGGAGAACCTGCGAGGGAAGGACATTACGAATACAAAAAACTTCGTTTTCGTTTTGTCCAGAACACAGAGACTTCAGGAAGGAAGCAAAAAGGTGCAGTACTAATCCCCATCAGTGCGAAAACGTACAATACATTCTCACAGGTTGCAACGATCCTACTCTTACTGATTGGCCTGGCGCTTTTATACATTTGTATTGGCCTCCCCGCCAAAGTACTGATCCGCATTTCACAGGGAGATATCTTTACCCGGAAAAACGTACGTCAACTATACCTATCAGCCTGGTGCTGGTTATTGCTCCCTTTTATTATCATTTTGATACAACACCTGCTCAAGTGGAGCTTTCATCGTTACATTACGGCCGATGTAAAACTAACCCCCTTGACAACGCTGGAGAACAATCAAACGACGTTGATCGGAGGACTTATCATCCTTGCTATAGCTAAATCTTTCAAGAAAGGGCTTTCTTTACAGGATGAACAAGACCTGACCATCTAACCCCCCATTAAACTCCGGTATACCATGCCCATAGTTGTGAACCTGGATGTCATGTTGGCCAAAAGGAAAATGTCACTGACCGAGTTAAGTGAAAAAGTAGATATTACCATCGCCAACCTGAGTATATTGAAAAGCGGAAAAGCCAAAGCCATTCGCTTTTCCACCCTCGAAGAAATATGCAAAGTGCTGGAATGCCAGCCAGGCGATATATTGGAATACCTGAACCCCAAAGACTATAAAAAACTCATGGGCTAACGTTTGCGCAGTGTTACCTTCCTTTTAAATCTTAACTTGGACAGAGGTATTTAATTGCTATCCCATATTTTAGCCCTTTTAGAAACTTATAGTTATCCCACATTATGGAGACCCGGAGATCATTTTTAAAGAAAGCATCGATACTGTCTGGCGGAGCCGGACTGGCACAGGTATTACCCGCATCCATTGCAAAAGCCATGGCCATCAATCCTGCCGCCGGCAGCACCTGGCTCGACGCAGAACATGTAGTATTCCTGATGCAGGAGAATCGCTCTTTCGACCACACCTACGGAACCCTGCAGGGCGTCCGTGGCTTCAATGATCCCCGCGCCATTACCCTCCCGGATAACAATAAAGTATGGTTGCAAACCAATGCAGCCGGCGAGACCTACGCACCCTTTCACCTCGATATCAGGAACACCAAAGCCACTTGGATGAATTCCCTGCCCCACTCCTGGAGCAACCAGGTAGATGCCCGCAACAACGGCAAATACGATCGCTGGCTGCAGGCCAAAGCTTCCGGCAATAAAGCCTATAAAGAAATGCCACTCACCATGGGCTACCATAACCGGGAAGACATTCCCTTTTATTACGCCCTCGCCGACGCATTCACCGTGTGCGACCAGAACTTCTGCTCTTCCCTTACAGGCACTACACCCAACCGGTTATACTTTTGGTCGGGCACCATCCGCGAGAAAGCCCACGAAAATGTAATGGCCCGCGTATGGAACGGTGATGCTGATTATGGCAATTGGGTCAACTGGACCACCTTCCCCGAACGCCTCGAAGACCTGGGTGTGGCCTGGAAAGTATACCAGAATGAGATCAGTGTAGGAGTAGGCTTTGAAGGAGAAGAAGATGCCTGGCTCTCCAACTTCACCGATAATCCATTGGAGTTTTTCTCCCAGTACAATGTGAAGCTCTCTGCAGAATATATTGCCAACCTGCCGAAGGCTGCTAAGAAGCTGGCAGAAGAGATCGCCCGGCAGGAGCAACAGATGAAGACCCTGACTGCTGGATCACCAGACGCAGAGAGGGTGAGCAAAAGGCTCGACTGGCTGAAGAAACAACTGGCCATCGTAGCAGAAGACCAGAAAATATACACCCGCGAAAAGTATGACCAGTTATCACAACGCGAAAAGAACCTCCACGACAAAGCGTTTTCCACCAACCGCAAAGACCCTGATTACCATCAGCTGGACACACTGACATATAAGGATGGTGATACAGAACGTACCCTTAAGCTACCCAAAGGCGATATCCTGCACCAGTTCCGCGAAGATGTAAACACCGGCAAGCTGCCTACCGTATCATGGATTGTAGCGCCGGAGAACTTCTCCGACCACCCGGGCGCTGCCTGGTATGGTGCCTGGTACCTTAGTGAGGTGATGGATATACTGACAAAGAACCCCGAGGTTTGGAAGAAGACGATCCTGGTGCTCACCTATGACGAAAACGACGGCTACTTCGATCACGTACCTCCTTTTGTAGCACCCCATCCCTATAAAAAAGAAACGGGCACTGTTTCTGAAGGAATACACACAGGCGTAGAATATGTCACTGCCAGTCAGCAATCGTCTAATGCAAACGATATGCGGGAAAGCCCTATAGGATTAGGCTACCGCGTGCCGCTGGTCATTGCCTCTCCCTGGAGCCGTGGCGGCTGGGTCAACTCACAGGTGTTTGACCACACTTCTTCGCTGCAAATGCTGGAAAAGTTCTTATCCCATAAACTGGGACGTCCCGTAACGGAGCCCAACATCAGCGCCTGGCGGCGCGCCGTGTGTGGCGACCTGACCTCCACCTTCAGACCATATAATGGTGAAAAGATTGCCCTACCTACGTCTGTAGAACGCAATACTTTTATCGAAGGCATTCACAAAGCACAGTTCAAAAAACTGCCCTCCAACTACCGCAAGCTCACCAAAGAAGAAATAGCACAGGTAAATGCCAAACCTTTACCTGCCTCTTTTATGACGGCACAGGAAAAGGGCATTCGTGATGCCAACGCACTACCTTACGAGCTGTATGTTGATGGTACACTTAGCGCAGACAAACAATCATTTGACATTACTTTCAAAGCAGGCGATACCGTATTTCGCGAAGCATCAGCAGGTGCACCTTTCCAGGTGTATATGCCAGGTATTTACAAAGGAGAGAAAGTAACCACGAGAAATTATGCAGTGGCTGCCGGTAAAAAAATAACAGACAACTGGAAACTGCAGGATTTTGATCAGGGCAACTATCACCTTCAGGCATATGGCCCCAATGGTTTTTTCCGTGAGTTCAAAGGCAATAGCCATGACCCACAGTTAAACGTTTACGCATACTACAACTATAGAGACCATGAAAGGCTATTTGGATTATGGAGCAGGATATTACTGTATTTTAAAAATGAAGAGAAAACACCGCTCACTATTACTATCACCGACAATGCCTATAAGCTACCAGCCAGAACGTTGATTATTCAAGCTGGCGAGGAAAAAAAGATGACCATAGTAGATACTGGCAAAAGCCATGAATGGTACGACTTTACGATCAGCGTGAAAGAGCATCCAGCCTGCACAAAGCGATATGCAGGCCATGTGGAAACACGCTATGAAAGCAAAACCGACCCCTTCATGGGCGGCATGATCAAATAGGTTGGAATACCGGCAGTAAGCCAGTATTTTTACAGCCGGCATGGAAGAAAGGAATACACTTACCAACGAATACGGAACCCGCACCAGCGTCACCTGGAAAGTGGACGATATCATATTGGGGCATGGCGTATCCACCTTTAAAGAGCTCACCACCTTTACAGGCAGCGGTAAGGCAGATGTAGTACGCCTGCACTTTGGCATGAAGGGCAACTATGCTTTCACCTACAAGCAGCTCGACAAGACCTACGACCTCATTGGCGGTCACCACAACATCATGTATTCAAAAGAGTTTGACATTACCGTGTTCAACAAAACACTGGTATTGGAAACCTTTGGCGTACAGTTTCCCTCGGCCTTGTTTATTCAATTCACCCAACATGCCAACGATTCTCTGAAACGATTTGCAGAAGACATCCTTAGTGGAAAAAACGTAATGCTGTCGGAACAATGGGGCGCTATCGACTCCCCTATCCAGCAGGTATTGCAGCAGATCATCCATTGCAAATACAATGAGGAGATGAAGAAGCTGTTTCTGTTATCCAAGAGTATTGAGCTGTTGGTGCTATGCGCAGAAGCTTATGAGCACACCCGGCAGGAGCAGTTCATTAAAAGCCCGGCCGACAAGGAAAAGCTGATCGCTGTGCGTGACATCATCAACGAACGGGTGCAGGACCCTCCTAATCTCTCACAGATAGCCCGCATGGTAGGACTCAATGAATACAAACTTAAACGTGGCTTTAAAGAAGTGTTCAACAATACGGTGTTTGGCTACCTCGCCGACCAGCGCCTGCACCTGGCACAACGTTATTTACGCGACACCCGTAAAACAGCTGCCGAAATATCCTTCGAACTGGGCTTCGCTACACCCCAGCATTTCAACAATGCCTTTCGTAAGAAGTTTGGTGTTACACCGGCTGCGGCGAGGAATAGTCTGTAAAATAATTCGTTCTGTACAAATAGCACGAAAGACGACAACTGAGATACTTAATTATTTTTCTGGAAGCCAATCAACTACTTGAAACCCTGAATTCCTCCATTGACGAGCTGCATCATTCCTTGCTTTCCCAAGAGCCTCGGCATTTGCAAAAGGACCTTCAACTCTTCGATTATATTGCATAAAATTCTTCCTTTGACAATAGTTCTTAAAAGCTTCCGCAGCTTCAGTAGCATTCCTATAATTAAATCCATAAGTAAACCAAGCCGTCTGTTTATCATGTAAAATCCAGTAAAATTGTCCTCCTTGTAAATTTACCTTTTCATAATGCATCTTAGCAGTGCCATTAAATAAAACAAGAAGCAAGAGAATGATGGAGAAAACAATAGACTTTTTCATAATCATGGTTTTAATTTTATCTATACTAATTAATAGAAAAGTCACTTTTTGTAAGAATAAAACGCTTGCTGTATTCATCGTTAGCAGCATCAATTTCACTGTCATAATAAAGTATAATTTCTGCATCTTTATCAAATGCTTGCTCTATAAGTATATGGGGTATTAGTAAATCTAAAACAATTTCTTCCCGGGCATTAGGCTTAATTCTTGGGAACCAAGCTAAAGAATGATTGTTCGTATAGATAGGCAAGCCATTATTATTATACAAAATAAACTTTACTTTATTCGATAGAGGTATATCCTTTTCGGAGCGAGAGAATAGGTAAAATCTCAATACTACACTTTTAGTTGAAGGATCAGGCCCGAAGCCAACAATTTCACCATGGGTAAATTCAATATTCAAATTAACCTTGCCGGGGCTTATAAACGGATTAACACGCTTTACTTTTATAAAAACAGCACTATTGCTGATTGCTGGCAGACTTACAGAACGATCAATTTCATAATTACCTTTAAGTTCAATCTTTAGTTCATCATTTAGCAACGATGACGGTATTCCTAAAAAAGTAACATTGTTTTGACTTCTCAAAATTATAGTTTTGGGTTCTGTCCCTATATACAATGTTACGCTACCCGAAACATCTTCTGCTTGTCTTTCATTATTTACAAAAGCAATAGTCATATTGATGAACTCTGTTGTATGCAAATATTTTTCGTAAAAGCCTCCTCCAAACGCTACTACTACAAAAGCGACTATCGCACCTCTTAATTCCAAATTACTGCCCTCTTTTTTGCCAACAAGTTTCCCATAACTAGACAACAAACCAAAGCAGGTAACAGCTGCCAACAATCCAGCCACAGCGTATAATATATAAGTAAATTGCTGAGCTAGCCCAAACTTTAAAATGCCGCTAGCATATAAAATAACTAATAGAATTGTTATGACTAGAAGTATGCTAAATATCCATAGTCTTATTCTATTCGTTTCCTTTTTCTGATCCATTAGTATAGTAAGGTTAAAAAATGGAAGAACTCTTTATTCTTCTTTAAGGTAAAGTCTTTGCCATAAGAATATACCCGTTAAAACACCCTTATTTACTTCTTGTACTTTTCCCGTCATCTCTCCGACCTCGGCAACAACTAACCCGTAAAACTCAAACCAGTTCCTAACAAACCACCTACACTTGTATCGTCATTAAAAACAATACATTATAAACCAGCCATTATTTTTAAAGAATACCATTCCCATCAACGCCCCAGCCGCAAAACCTAAACCCACATCTGATTGTATTTCATCAAAAAAGCCCCTTCAGGCTACCAAGCCCGAAGAGGCATAATAAATGGGTAAGCACAGATCTGAAATGCCTGTTTATTGATACGCCGACTCAGGGAATATTCTGATACGCAGCACCATCCGGAATACCGTCACCATTCTGATCGAAACCTGTTACTTTAATCCTGATCTTCAAATAGCCATTGTCACCGGTAGTGCCATAGTGATTCATGATGTAGATAAGACCATAGGCTGTACGATCGCCCATTTCTGTTTTAACGGCAATCACCTTTCCATCCAGTTTAACACGGCTTTCCACTTTTTGCCCAAACCCTTTTACCTGTTTCACCACTGCCATCAACTGGTTGTTATTTTGGACCTTTTCAAACTGCTGCCCGGTGAGACTGGTCATGGCCACTTCCGATTCATTCACTTCATCCCACTCGGCAGGAGGAATATTGCGGTCCTTGTATTTGGTCCCTTTGAAGAAATTATAGGCAGCAGCATCATTCTTTACGTATGATGGCGTAAGAAAAGCATACATCGGCACCTGCTCGTTGAAGGCATTCGTAGCAGTGAAGATGAGGTCTATCGATCTGGCATTGCCGGCTGCATCCACTTCATCCATTACAGATCCCTGCGCCACATCTATGTAACAACCAAACTTCTTGTTGTTCTGGCTACCTAGGTTCGCCGTGCCATCAGTGTTGTACGCAGGTCCTTCGGCAACCACCGGTGTTCCTTGCGTTATATCAGCTTGCGTAACATACACAGCCGGATCATCATAAGGAGGTGTTGGCGGTGCAGCAACAGCGGGGTCTGTGGTAGTTACAGGGTCAGACTGAACAGCAATGTCTGTATCCGCAGCCGCCCGATTCTTTTTGAGCCGGAAGCGCAGGATAGGCTCAAAGATGCTGATAACCGTTTTAGCATTGCTCACTACCTGCTTTACGTTATTAGCCGCCTGCTGCGATTGATTCACGACCTCATTGGAGGCTTCAGTTGCTTTTTGTGTTTGCTGGTTTATTTTTTCGGTCGCCTTTACCACTTTCGACTTCTTCACAGGCGGTTCCTGTGCCATGGCAAAGCTGCCAGCCAATAGTAAGGTCAATGAGAATATGAGATGCTTCATGATTTTTTGTTTTCAGGTATTATAAAATGTCTAAACGGCTCGTTCTGGCCATCCTTTTTTTGAGCTTCCAGTTCGTATAATACCGGTAACCGGTATTACCTTGTTGAATCACATTCAGGCAAAGACCTTCGAGGTCCCAGTCGTCATTTTCAAGAGGACCATGATCACCAAACATATATTCCATGGAGACTTTATCCAGATCGGCCAGACGGACACCTAATTGAATACGGTTGTTGCTGTTATCACGCCATTCCTGCCCAAAAGGAAAACCTCTGGAGAACTCTTCATTCGTAAGCCCAAAGAAGGTGTTCGCCCCTTTCAGCTTCTGCCTGTAATCAGGTCTCGGCGCCACAGGACTTTTGAGAAAAACACCAGGGTTGGATTTAAGCGTAATGAGCATATTGAATGCACTGTAGTTATCCCTGATATCATCCTTGCCAATAATAAATTGCGGACACAGTGATGTTACATAGCTGTTCCTAAGCGTATAATCCGATAAACGCATGGAGCGCCGCGTAAGACTTTCAGCCACCTGACCCGGTAGTAATATTTGCAGGTTACTAAAAAAGTTCTTCGTTTCCCACATAAACGTCTTGCCTGGATCGGCGATGCTCATAGCCATTCCTCGTATGATCACATCAAAAACCTCCCATTCGTAATTGCCCCCTCTGTTGGGTTGGTTGGCATAGATCAATTCGATGCGGGCAATGGAGGTGTCAGCCAGCTTTCTTGAGCACCGGCCCACCCCATACAGTTTACCACCGGAGTTATTATCGATGGGTATGGTAATATAAAAGCCATCAGTAAAAAGTATGTTTACAAAGGCCCTTTGCGTGGCAAGCCTGAACTTTTGCCGCGCCTCCACGATCAAAGCGGTAAACTCAAGTCTATAATAATCAGGCGCTGCAGGCTGTGTTAATGCCTCTTTCAATTGAGTATTGTTGACAGGCGATGTATTGATGATCGCTTTGGAAGGTTGCTTATTGTCCGGCTTTTGAGAAAAGACCGGCACTGTCAGCACCATCATGATGGCAAACCATAACAATTGTTTATTCATATCGGTTTGTTTGATCAGTTATTGAAATAGGGAAGCTCGATGGTTTCCGCACATTTCTGGGCGCCCAGGCTATACCGGACCAACACGCTCACTTTGGAGTCTGCCGGTGGCGATTGAGTAGCTGGCGTGGAAAAGCCGAGAGAAATACCCCGGGTCTGCGAACGCGGAGTTGTATTGAATTGAGGCACCTCGATCGTTTGCCCGTGCACTGTCAATGACTGTATATTGAATATGCAGTTTGACTTATTGATGATATCGAATCGAATAGCATATCTCCGCTGCCCTCCACTGGATGCAGCAGCCTGCACTTTACCGGCCAGTGTAAAATCCGCACTTGTAACACCTCCTTTCGATCCTTTTTCAACCGAGCAATTGCAGGTAGCAGTTATGCATTGTGGCGTCACCCTAAAAGATATGGCCCGACTGCAATTCCCATCACCCCCTGCCGCCGATTTACTGAAGACCATCAGCCGCACATAATAAGTACGGTTACAGTCGGGAAAACTGTAGGTCATTTCATTGGCGCCGCTTGTCAGCTCATATACCTTCCTGTTTTGATCGTCGGCGATGTACAACGTATACCAGGTGCGACAATTGCTTTTGGATGCTACGACCGGCAGGGTGAACTTCACCGCTTCCAGTTGGCGAGGCTTTAATTCAAGGTCACGGCTTAATGTAATACCTACTGTACCATAACTGGCTTTTGTACCAAGCATCAGGTCAGGTGATACAGCACCAGTAAAACAATTGCAAATCCGTGAGTCGGGAGATTGAGCTGCGAGCCATTGCGTAGCCGCAACCACGCCCACAAGGAGCAATAAATACTTCTTCATACTAATAGATTGATTTAATAAATGATCATACCGGGTTTCACCTGATTGGAGTAAAGTGCGCCTTCAACAATAGCATTCTCCGGGCGCCAGTAAACGATCTGCTTGATGTAATCCCCTTTGAGATAAATACGCCTGCCATTGTCGATCACAGAATACACATTGGTCTGTCTGTTAAAGCCGTCGATAACCAAATAATGGAGAACACTATTGGGATTCAGGCTTACCGGATCGCTGCTGTTGGCATAAATATTTCGGATAGTGCGCGATCCCCATCCGGTAAGAATGATAACCGGTTTGCGGTTGTTCAACGCCTGGACAACATGCGTAAGCATTTGATTGGGCCTTGCCTCCACAGCAGTGAAACGGTTATTGATCTCGTTCATCCGGTCACGCATGGAGTTGGGGTCGATACCAATATTATAGCCGGAAACCGAACGGATGGTGTTTATGAGATTAGGGGAAGCATCGAGTTTTGCTTTCATTTGCTCGCAGGTATTGGGAAAGCCATAAAAGGTCATAACAGTTGAGCTGGCACTGGAGCCGCAGGTATTGATACCACAGGTAGGGCTGGTACTGGCAATGTTCAGTTGTATTTCATTGATAGCATTGCCCAACAACTTGATAGCAACAGGCGCAAAGAATATCTCTACACCGGTTCTGCTGCCCGCTTCTTCACCATCGACATCTCCTACCACACGTACCAGTTCTACACCCGAACTATGAGGTAGTGGATTCGTGAGCTCCCAGGCTGAATTTTGTGCAGCAGTAACGGCCAGCTGTCCGTTGGCAAGGAAAAACTGGTCGGCATGACCATTGTTATCCGTAACGCTGATATCCATTTTAGTGTAACCCGTTCCTGAGCCCAGCGCCTGGATGGATTGACCGGGATTGCAGTTAAATACAGGCATAACCTGGCTGCCTTCGGCCATGGTCCAGTTGTCTTTGGATTCTTTGGCACTCATGGTCACCATGGCCAATATCTGCTGCCTGTTGGAACTGATCATTAGCTGGCAGGTGATCCGCATTTGCGGGCCATTGCCCCCGAAATCCTTATCGCCCCCACTCTTGAAAGGAGGAACAAAAAAAGCAGTTTGCAGTTTATGCAGTGTCACATCGCGGGGCTGCGCCAGCACCCCTGCCGGTGTTTTAGTAATAGCTTTGATGACAGATGTATTGGCCTGTTGTGCCCATGCAGGCATCAATAAGAAGAAGGCAAGTGTAAGTTGTAATCCATGTTGGAAGAGTTTCATGACTTAATGATTATGGTAAACAATGCTTTTAACGATGTGAAAGTAGAGATACCTCACACCGTTATCAATGCCATAATCATGGCAGGGCATTAACGCCCTGTAGTAGTGTTGGTGATTTTGTAGATCGCTTCTGTAGCGCTGTTCACCTGGAGTTTGCGGTAGATCTTTTTGATGTGCGAGCGAACTGTTTCGAGCGCTATGTTCAGTTCTTCAGCAATCATCTTGTAGCTATAACCTTTTATAAGCAGTTGCAGCAGCTCCTGCTCCCGGGAAGAAAGGAGCTTTTCTTCTTCGATCTGTGTTTGTGCAGGCCGCGGGAAGAGCGTCAAAACTTTTTTGGCGATCGAGCCGGTCATGGGTGCGCCGCCGGCGAGCACGTCTTTTAGTGCAGGTATTATCTGATCGAAGCTTTTCTTCAACAAATAGCCGCTGGCGCCGGCGCAAATAGCATTGAAGATATTATCGTTGTCCTCAAATACAGTGAGCATGATCACGGGCAGATCAGCATGTTGCTGCCTGATCTTCTTCAATGCCTCGATGCCGTTTACCACGGGCATATCGATATCCATCAATACCACGTCGGGCCGGCATTGAGCTATATCCACCAGCACCGTCTCTGCATTGGGCATGGCAGCCACCAGCTCAATATCACTTTGCCATTGCAGCAGGGAGGAAAGACTGTTGCGCAGGCTTTCGTTATCCTCATATAAAATAGTCCGGATCATCAGGTCGTAAAATTAACCAACGGCCGGTCACCCTGCATCCCATATTTATGGTAGGGGCAGAACGAGGCACACCTCGGTACCATGGCCATTGCCTGTAATAGTCACCTTTCCACCCAGGCCGGCAGCCCGTTGCTGCATGCTGTAAGTGCCGGTACCACTGGAAGAAGGCGAACCTTTCCATATTCCATTATCTTTTATACTCATCACCACGCTACCATCCTGCACATCCAGCTTCAGGGCCACTGCGGTAGCTCCCGCATGTTTTACAATATTATTGACTGCTTCTTTGTATATCAACAACAGCTCTTTACGGTGTTCCATGGGCAGGTATTGGTTCAGCGCAGTATCATTCACCTCCAGGCGCGTTTGTATCTGCTGCGGCTCCAGTGTCTGGCCAATGTACTCCCGCATGCGGGCCGCAAGGTTTTCCACCCTGTCATTATCCGGACGGATGGCCCATACGATATCGCTCATATTCTGCTGCACGGTTTTACTCTGCTGTGAAATATCGCCCAGCATTTGTTTGGTCTGCCCGGGATTGACATCCACCGCAGCGAGCGATACATTACTGAGAATGTTGATACTGGTGAGTGTGCTGCCAATCTCATCATGCAGGTCTTTGGATATCTTATTGCGTACCAGCAACAGGTTGTCCTGCTCCTGTATCTTTTTGCGCAGCTGGTAGCGGTTGAACAACAACGCACCCAATAAAGCAAGCAACAAAGTACCGGCAATAACGCCGTTGCGTAACAGCCGCTCCCGGTCGAGCTGACGCAGACGAAGCTTTTTTTCGTTTTCGGATATCTGCAATTGCTGCACGGAAAGCAACAACTGTTGCTCATTGTTCTTGTTTAGCAGCACCTGTCTTTCCAACTCATCTTTCTGCTTTGCCAGTGCAACATCGCGTAATTGCTGTTGCTGCTGCAACAATTGTATCTGTGTCTCTTTCTTTTGCGCCTCCAGCTTATTACCTGCAATTACCACCTGCTGCTTTTCCAATTCCAGTTGTCGTATCTTCTGTTCTGTTTCAAGGCGGGCTATTGCATTGTCTTTCTTCTCTGTTTCATATTTTGTTTGCAGCTCCGCAATGTTGGTAGCCGTTTTTTCATTGACGATGCTGTCCTTATAAGCATAAGCAGCCTGGGTATGTTGATAAGCTTTTTCAAAGTTGTTGCGCTTAAAATGAAAATCGGCATACTGCGTGTAATAATTCTGGAGCAGGGGTTTATTACCAAGCTCTTTGGCGGTTGCCGCACCCTGCGCATACCAGCTTTCAGCATTTACTGAATCATTGATCAGATTGGCCAGGTTGGCCATCCCGATATATTGGTTGCCAAGCTTAAGGCGATCACCTACATCCTTATAGAGTTCTATAGCTTTTTGCTGGAAGGAAATAGCTTCCATATATTTCTTCTGCTTTGTAAGCAGCATGGCGGTATTGGCATTGGCTTGCGCCATGTTGCTTTTAACACCCGTTTTGTTGGCATACTGCAATACCAGTTGCTGATAATGGAGCGCCGAATCCAGCGAAATAGGTGTGTACGCTACGACCAGATTACCATAGGTAGCGCTCAGTCCTTTGGCATCACCTATCTGCGCCCGCATGGAGGCCGACTTTTTGAAAAGACGAATAGCCTCCTCTTTGTTGCCCATCCGGAAGTTGGTAACGGCAAGGTTGCCGGTTGTATTCGCCGCCTCTTTGATATTGTTCTGCGATTCCAGCAACCGCAAAGCTTCGAGATAAAAGCCCGCAGCTTTGTCATAGGCCCCCGTCCGGTCATTGATAAACCCTTTTTCATTCAGGATCATAGCCCGGTAATCAGGATGCTTCTGTTCAGTGTAATAGTGCAATGCCTTATTGTAACTATTATCCGCGTCCTGGTATTTTGTTTGATTGAGGTAAACCTGCCCCTGCTGCTGGCAGGCAAGACCGATCATGAAGCTGTCTTTTAGCTGAATGCCAATCTGCAAAGGAGCATGCAGCTGATCGAGCACTTTACCGGCGCCTTCTTTCTTAAGAGCCAGGTCCGCGATCTTGAGCAGGGCAAAGCCCTCTCCCCTTTTCATGCGCTTTTCTGTGCTTACAGCAAGCGCCTGCCGGGCCAATCCAAGTGCCACGTCGAGATTACCGGCAAGGTCGGCCTGGTCAGCATCATCCAGCAATTTATAGATGGCAGCAGAATCCCTCACTGTATATACCTGAGCCTGAAGCGGACATACAATTTCAAGACAGGAAAAAAAGAAGAAAACAGTCAGTAAGATGGCCGCTCGACGCATTGGTTAGTATTGAAATTAAGCAGTCAACAAATGTATCACCTTGCACCCATCCATAAATACCATATTAGGGTGACGACAGTATCCATTAAAATTAACTGTAATTTCTATATTGCCAAACTCTTTCCGGTTGCGCACGAAAGCTCAATAGTTAACTTAGTCATTATCCGCAATAAGCCCGCTCCCGATTTTCAAGGCATTCGTAGCCATCATTTTCTTCTTTTCGATAAAGTCACCAGTCCAGGGATTGAAAGAATAAACATCATATTTTATTGTCCTGCTTGAATGCCCGTGAGGAACATCCTTGTCAATAGTTCCTGTCCGCAACAGTACATAAAAGCGAAACCTTCCATTATAGATTATTGGCTTTCTAAAATTCTCCCAATATAAAAGCCCTACAGCTTTGGCAGAGTCATTCTCTGTTAATCCCAGGCTTTTTGCTTTCGCGATAGCATCCTCATAGGAAAGCTTAAAACTTCGCCTCAAACTATCAGGAACATCTTCAAAACCAAAAACAAACTCATCTTCATTGGGAATAAAATTACCGTCTTTATCTATTTCAAACTCGATAAGCCTGTCATACCGTTTGCCCTTATCAAGCTTTACATCATAACGGAACATGAATGATGTTGGCGTTTTTTTAATCAGGTCTGTCCAGCGTTCAACCTCTTTGGCATTCGACATATAGGAACCAGTGACATTCCAAACTGCATTTTTTGTCAGAAATGAGTGTCCATACATTTTACTGATTAAACTGTCAGCTTTTACCTTCATTTTGTTTTGCAAACTATAAAATGGATAGTTCTTTTTATCGTAAGCAATCCATGTACCATTGTCCCAATTTATTGAATACTCCCATACTCCTTTTTCCGAGTAATGATTTTCAATGCCGGTTTGCTGCCCTAAAGTATCAAGAGCATAGGTAAACATAAGCTTCCTGGTATCGCTATAATAATGTTCATACAACACGATGTTCTTGTTTTTTTGAAAAGTAGTGATGCGCCTCACTACACCATGCTGTTCTTTTACCAGCATCAAATCATTTAACCTAAGCGTATCAAACCGGGGCATGAAAACCTCATTCAAAATGTCACGCTTAAAGTCGGCAATTTTCTGCTTGTCAGTGATGACCTGTCCTGCACAAATCCCATTATTAAATAGAAATAGAAGTATGAATGCTAAAATCCTCATGATAAAGGTTATCAACCGAATTTAGCAAAAAACAACTGCCATCCTCCCCCTCCCGCAACAAATAATCCGTAAAATGCAATCCGGGTCCTGATAAACACCCTACGTTTGTATTGTCATTAAAAACAATACATTATGAGCCAGCCATTATTTGTAAAAAATACCATTACCATCAACGCCCCCGCCGCTACCGTATGGGATGCCCTGGTAAATCCGGAACAGACCAAAAAGTATATGTTTGGCTGTGAGACCGTATCCGATTGGAAGACCGGCAGCAGCCTGGAATGGAAAGGCGAATACGAAGGAAAAGAAATGATTTTTGTCAAAGGGAATATCGTCGGGATCGACCCGGGCAAGTTTTTGTCCTACACCACCATCGATCCCCACTCCAATATTGACGATGTATCAGAAAATTACCTGACAGTCACCTACGACCTGCAGCCGCAGAACGGGCATACAGTATTGACAGTAACACAAGGCGACTACTCCAAGGTAGCCGAAGGCGAAAGAAGATACAAGGAGGCGTGGAACAACGGCGAAGGCTGGAACCCAATACTGGTGCAGATCAAGCAATTGGTGGAAGGATAATAAACCTCACACCCATTTATTTTTATGAGCAAGACTTATCACCTGGGCTCTTGAATTTACATGCAGCTTGTCGTAGATATTGGCAATATGCTTGCGGACTGTCAGTACGCTCAGCCCGGTTTCTACGGCAATTCGTTTGGCATCCCAACCATTTACCATGTATTGCAGGATCTCTTTTTCCCGGTCGGTAACATTCACCAATATCTCATTATTGGCGGCAGGCGCCTGGGCCAGCTCGGGGGTACGGCTCAACAATTGCAGCGCCTTGCGCGCAATGGCCGGGCTCATAGGAGCTCCTCCTGTTTGCAGCACTTCAACGATGGCATTTTCAAGCATCGCAGCGGGCTCATGTTTCAGCATATAACCCGATGCTCCCGCCCGGATGGCTTCAAACAACTTCGCATCGTCGTCGAAAACCGTGAGTACGATAAAATGAATGGTGGGATACAATGCCTTTGCAATGCGTATCGTTTCTATGCCATTCAGTTCAGGCATTTCGAGGTCCATGAATATTACCTGTGGCAAGCCGGTATGCGACAATCCTTTCAACTGCTCCAGACATTCATTGCCATTGAAAGCAGTGAACACCAGCTCCATCTTGCCCGACAATTTCAGCTTTTGCATAAAGGTGTTCCTGTTCACTGCATTGTCTTCTACCAGGGCTACTTTAAACTCCATAACACACTTTTTTAATAAGTTAATCTTCCATAGAACGGACCACCACGGCGGTACCGCCGCCATTCACACCTTCCCAGCTGATATGCCATCCGGATATACCCGCCCGGTCCTTCATATTCCGGAGGCCGTTGCCGGAAACAATATGTCCATTATGACCTGTTGAGCTCATCCCTCTTCCATAATCGATGACAGCTATCTCCCATTGCTCGCCACCAGTCACCTGCACGGTCAGCAATTGCGTTCCACTGTGCTTTACAGCATTGGTCACCGCTTCCTGGATCACCTGGAAAAGGTGAAACGCCTGTGTGGGCGGCAGTTCAACATCATCACCAATACGCTCCTCCACTTCCATCTCGATGCCGGGATAGCTTTTCCGGAGACGGTTCAGGAATACCTTGAGCCGGTCGCTAATGGCCGTCAGAGTAAGCGAATCTTTATTCAAGGCCCATATGGTATCACTCAACTGGGCCACCATTGTTTGCGAATTGTTATTCAACTCCTGCAAAGCAGTAGTATGCTGCATACTCAGTTGTTCAGATTGCAGCACATCGAGGTTGGATGCGATAGACGCAGCATAAGCCCCAAGGTTATCGTGCAGATCAGCTGCAATCCGCTTGCGTTCATTCTCTTCAGCATCTGCTATCGCCTGAACCGTAAGCAGCTTTTCATGCTCGATGGCCCTGGTCACTTTCAGCTTTTGCTTTTTGCGATAATCCCTGAACAGGAAAAAAACAATGACAGCAACAATAATAGCAATGCTGAGTGACAGCAACAGCATATTATTTTTCTGCACAATAGTGAGGTTTTGCTGCATGATGGTATTTTCCTTCTTCTGTACCTCGTACTTGGTTTGTACTTCTGCAATGGCCAGCTCTTCACGCGCCTCTGCCAAAGTATCCTTGGCCAGGATGATCTGTTCCAGTGTATGCTGGTATAGTTTAGCGTCGCCCTTCAGCTTATAACATTTAGCCAGCTCCTGATAGTAGAGCAAGCGCATGCTGAGGTTGTTAGTAAGAAGTTCTCCTTGTCCCGGCTTAACCTCATACAGATCGCCCCGCTTCAACATTGTTTGACAGTAATTGATCGCTTTGTCCAATTGATGAGAAGTAATATAAAAATCGATCAGGGAAATATTATCGTCCACCCAAACACCTCCATCATGTGTCGATTTGCGCACCTCGATCATATCTTTCAAAGCCGATTCGGCACCCGCCACATCACCCTTCTTCAGCAATATCCTCGATTGTCGTTGCAACGCCAATGCAAGGCTCATCAGGTTTTGTTGTACCATGAAAAACTGTACACCTTTTTCGATATAATAAACAGCAGAATCCAGCCGGTTGTCAAGGAAATACCCTTCAGACAAGTTGACGTAAATAGCAGCCCGCACCGCATCAAAGCGCGCATCGCTCGTCAGAAAACCTTTTGCCTTGTTTAACCATCCCAGGGCCACTTGTGGTGATTCGCGCAGAAGCGATATAGACCCAATCGTATTGAGGTTAGTAGTGATGACAATAGTATCGTTGTATTGCTCTGCTTCGTTCACCAGCTTGTACAATACATCCAGCGCTTCAGGCAGCTTCATTTTGCTGGAAAAATACAATGCCTGCCTACGGGCTGCTTTGAAATACACAGCCCTTTCGGCAGGCATTGTAACTGAGTTATTTTTTAACACCGGAGCTATGGTCGCCAGCGCACTGTCGCCCCATCCCCACCTGTAGTAATCATCTGCTACCGCAATAGCTGCCAGATCGATCAGTTTTTTATCTCCTGCCTTCTTCGATAACTCCAGCGCCTTGAAGGAATAATAATCCAGCGTATCACGGTTCAGGCTCTGGTACTCTTCACACAAGTTGATCATAGCCACCAGCTTTTCCTGCTCACCCTTTGCTTTGTAGATCATGGACAGCAAACTATCAATAGTCTTCGTTTGTGCAGTAGCCATACACACACAAAGCATAGGGGCAATGACAGATAAAACAAAGCGGTTCATGTGGTAATAAATATACTCTTTTTCTGCTATTGACTACATTGTCCGGCGATTATCTGTTGCACGGTCGGATTGTAGGCGTTGCCGGTCACCTGGTACGAACCGGTATTGCCTCCTCCCTTCACGATCTTGGTGATACCACACAGGTTTCGCAGGATCGTGTTCTGGTTGACAAAAATACCAGTAGTAGCACCTTCTACATTAGCCAGGCCATCGAGGTTTACCAGTTTACCATTTCCACTCACCGTAATGCCATACTTCATAGACGTGATCTTTTCCAACCCTTGCAGATCCTTCAACTCCGGATTGCGCACGAAATAGATACCTGCTACCGTAGTGAGCGCAGCAAACCCTTTGATCGAAGTAAGCTTGGTATTGTCTGCAATCTGGATCAACCTGTTTTCATTCATGCCGGATGATTTCAGTTTGGCAAACCCTTCCAGCCCAGTCAGCCCGGTAGTAATGATCCTGAAGTCCTGCCCGATGCTTTCCAGGTTGGCAAAACCAGAAATATCCGTCAGGTTTTTGCCACCAATGTTGAACATAGCACCTACAGTCTTCAGGAGTGTAAACCCTTTAATGCTATTCAACGGTCCATCAAAGCCTACCAGGCCATCGCCCGACCCCGCTGCTGTTTCCAACCCTAAAGAATAGTTTACTTTGGTGAGCTTGTTGAAGCCGTTGATGGTTTTTAGCTTAATACTGGCGCCGGGTATGTTGGCATTGGAAATACTAAGATCACCATCCACGATCTCCAGATTATTGAACCCATCGAGATTAGTAATACCCGGACAGTTAGTGATCGTAAACCTACCGCAGCTTTTTAAAGCTGGCAAATCGAACGAGCTTAATGCCTGCACCGTTTCATAACCACCATTCAGGTTAAAACCATTGGGAAGCGTCTCCAGCGCATTCATGTTGACAGAAGATAACTTCACATTGTGCGTAAGGTCTACCGATGCCGCCTCTTTAAATTTCGGCATACTAAGGCTGGCGAGGTTGCCATTATCCTTGCACGACACATTGCCCTTTTCATACAACGGGAAACTCGCAGTTACAAGAGCACCGTTAAAATGTATAGTAAGCCCACCGGTAGACTTCAACTTATTTCCTACCTGGCTGATGTCAGTTAATGCATCATTCCTGGTCAAAGACACCCAATCAGTCATATCCGCCGGAATATTGATACCATCGAGAGAAGCCAATTTAGGGCATTGATCGATCGTAAGCCTCGCCGTACACACAACATTCTTCAACCCGCTTACAGATATCAGCGATGGATTATCTACCAGCGTCATCCCCCAACCACCCAACGTGCCGCTGGCGCCTGAGAATACGTTGAGGTTTTCCAGCAGGGTATTCGTGATCTCGATATTACCACACTTGTCTACGGACTTTAAGTTAGGCATGGAGAACGTTTTCAATACCGGGTTACCCGTAATACTGATATTATCGTTACCCAATGGACTGACACTTTCTACGGAAGGCAGCGTAAGACCAACCAATGAATAATTATTATTCACGTGGATACCCTGCATAATTTTGTTGCCCAGTTTGGGGAAAGCAGCATTGATCAACTGGCCATTGGCTACTATCGTGAGCCAGCTCATGCTTTCCAACTCTGCCAGTCCGCCAAGGTTGGCAAGGGTATTACTCCGAAGCTCAAGGCCCCATACCTTCTTAAGGCTTATAATCCCTCCGAGGTCGCTCATATTGGACACATACAGTATACCGTTTACTTCCGTATAAGCAGAATCAATGAACTTTTTCAAAGTAGCAGCATCATTAATAGAGTAATTACCCTGGAATACTTTACCTGTCCCTGTTCCCGGGTTACCGGTTCCGGGCGTGTTACACACAGATACAGGAGCCTGTATCATATGCGCCACCGAAGGATTGACATTGATGGCGAGGTCCTGGCTTTTCTTGCCGGCAGCTACATCATATACGGTGAGCACCACATTATCAACCCGGTTTGGCAGCGCATTGAAGAACACATGCTGTGCAGTAAAACGTCCTTCAGTGCCAAAAATGGGGGCCGTGGTGCTTTTGACTATCGTATTGCCACTGCGCATGCTCATGAATACATAGCCTGTGGTAACGGGTCTGTTTTCACAGTTTACCGCTTTACCATTTACATTCACCACCGTCTCGCCACTGCCACCACCCCCGCCACCTTGCGGAGGAAGCGTAATAGTAATAGTCGATGGCGGATTAGTCGGCGTCACCTCTACAGTAACACTTTCCTGCTCCGTAGCAAACGTGGGCGCTGAGGGTGGTACCTCATCATCCGTTGGTGAGTAATTGATATTCCGGGGATAGTCTGGCCCCCCGGGCTGTACCGGCGTAACAGTTACTTCCATTACTTCCGTCATATTGGGCAATGGAAAGGTAACAGTACTGGTTGCCTGAGGTGTATTGCTGGACTGATCACGCACAGGAGGCGGAAAAGTATTGGTATACAACGTTGTCTTTGTCTTTTTATCCTTCACTGTGACGACAAAATCGGGCGGGTGATTGAGGATATTATCGAGGTCTTCGGGTGGTGCGCTGGAAAGCTTGGACAACATCCACCGCAAAATCATGGGCAGGTTCATCAGCGGATTCCAGTGGTCATAGTTCCAGATGGAAAAATGCGACACCTTGCCTACGTACTTCCCATTCTGATAAGTACCACTTCCCTCCTGCTTCCAGATGCCTTTGGTTTCATCGAAATACCACATGGCGATGGTAGGCGTAGCACTGGCCTGTAAGTTTTTGGGAACAGGCAGTGTAACAGTTGCCTGCATACCCGCTTTGATCTTTAGCTTTTTGCCATTGTCATCCAACAGGTCTATATGCGACATGCCATAAGAGATTAAGGCGCCTCTTTTGTTTTCGGAATTATCCGCAGCCAGGTCGCCCGGCATGCGCGCAAAGAAGTCAGGACTGGTCGGGTTGATGTAATTGGCTACTACATTGATCGTTCCGGTATAGCCTTCCACTGCATTGGCCGGCAGTTCTATTCTGGTACCACCTTTAGACTCCACATAGCCACCTGTAGAAGCCTTGATGGTACCGATGCTTTTTTGAGCCAGCATTTTGATCAGCGGAGGCCTCGATGTACCATCCTTTACAGGCTGAAAAATACGCGACCCGCCAAAGTAACCGGCCTTGGTGGCTGTAATGTAGGCGCGTGCCTGATCGAGCATGACATTGTTGATCACAAAAACACCATTGTCATCCGTAAGGGCCGTTTTGCCGCCACCGGCAACAGTGACGCCCGACAATGGCTTATCCTGCTCATCCACTACCCTGCCAAACATACTGGTGCTGATCAGCACGCCTTCTTTGGGCAGACCGGGGATGGGCGGATCATCATTACCCTTATGGTCATTTTTCCGGCAACCATTACTGATTGCCATCAGTATAAGAAAGGAGAAAAGAAAAACCTTTTTCATATTTCTACGCTTTAGAAGATGATTTGATGGTCCAAAAATCTAATCTTCAGCCTGCGTAGGAAATACTCAATTTGTAGTACCGGACAGTTACACAAGACAAAACCCTTCAGACTCAACGACCTGAAGGGTTTACTCTATGAGATAGTGTAGCTTTTTATATTTTCCAATGTAAACTTACTAAAACCACCGATGTCTCAACTTGCCGTTCGGGGATTGTCCAATACTTTCTAAGCAGTTGCTCTTTTTCCTCGTAGGACACAAGGCGAAAATTATGCTTCTGATAAAAGCCGATGGCCCAGGTGGCATCAGCCCAGGTACCTATCAACACTGGCTTTGAAGTCAGGGAGGTTAAATGCTGTAGCAGTTGCCCGCCGATTCCCTTTTTCCGCGCGGCGCTGCGCACATAGGCGTGACGGATTAACGTCACCTCTCCTTTATCCTGAATACCCATAACACCAATAATGCTACCTTCTTCAACAAAACACCAAAATATCACTCCGTCATTTATTTGATGACGCAATTCTTCTTCTGGCATATAAGGCTCGTGCCACCTGTCCTCCGGTATAATTCCTTTATACGCGACAGCTGCGTCGTTTATGATCTCAAGGATCTGTTTGAAATCTTCCGGCTTACTTAACACAATCATCTTGATAAATTGAAATATTCTTAGAAACCTTAGTTCGGATATTAGGGACCAGTTTGGTAAAATGCATAATGAGCATTTACTTATTAAAATAGGCGCCCACCCTGCCCCACAACATCTTCTCAAGATCAACATCCAATAAAGAATCCATTGTTTTAAAGATGGGCACTCCCCTGATATAAAGGCCTGTAAAAATGAATTGTCTGCAATTGACACACCTGAAATAATGGCAAACAGTCCAATGTTTTTCATCTTCAAGTTCCGCATCTATCTCATCAAGAAGACAATCACCTGCAAAAAGTTCGATTCTTTCTTGCTTCTCCATTTCTTCTAACATACCTGCAACCGGCGAATAGTTCATATGAGGATCTTCTTTTGCCGCAACAAAAACAGCACTGATAAAATCACAGGTCTTACACATAGTAACTTAAGCTTAAAATACAAACTATAAGTATTGGCAGATTTAGCGGGGTCTGTTTTTCTTTTTGTAACGTCCCCGATACAAGTTCAACAAATCGTATAACTTTTTTTGATCCGTTTCGAGGTCGTCGATTTGTACCTCGACCGATCCTCCGGGATAATCATAAACGAGATAATAATTGGTAGTTTTACCGGAACGCCTGTCAACAACATCTTCATCAAGAATATCATTCCATTCATAAAAAGGAGTAGACGCCGTTTGAATACCTTTATCGCTTAAGATGATCTGTGGCTCGGTGTTGGTTGCCTGCTTGTACTCTTTATAAGCCAGGAAGCCTCCGAGTAAAATGCAAATGACGCCAATAATAACACTGTCGGTAGCGGCCAAGAGGTATACGCCTACCCCCATAATGGCCAGCATAATGGCCATCTCAAAGAAGTTCTTGCTTCTGGAATAGCGGATGACCGTTTCAGATGGAACAGTGACGTCATCGGTAAAAAGATCGTCCTGGTTAAACTTGCTTTGCAGAGACTCCCATTTCGCACGGTCCATTGCCGACCAGATCTCTGTTTTGTTCCAGAAACTATAATCGGACCAGATCAGTTTTTCTTTCACCGCGCGCTTTTTTAGCTCATGCACATTACGGACATTTTCAAAAGCCCATACCTTCCATTTGGTGATCGTAATACTCCAGTATAACCAGCCGAAGCCGATGGCCAGCACGATCCCTATTGGAATGATCCAGACTGGCAGGATATTTTGGATACCTACATAAACAGCGCCAGCAATGCCGCCTACAATAAAAAGAATGACAGGCAAATTGATTGTCCGTTGCGCCTTCGCAATCGCTTGGTCTACAGTTACAGTCTCGTACACGGTAAAGGGTTTAAATCAAATGTACGGTTTACACAAAGTTCCTGCAAACGTCAGCGACACCAACTGCACCTTACCCCTTTTCCCGTATCCCTAAACGGGATAAGCCGTACTTGAGCCGCAGTTGAGCCGTACAAGAGCCGCACAAAAGGCGTACTTTCATAAACATTGTACCGACTCCAATAAAGTGAAGGCAGATAATATTTTGACAAACAACCGCTTACGCCCTATCCAGGCTCGGGTCACCAATGAGGGGGCATCGCGAACCCTTAGTCCGCATCCTTGACATTTCGGGCGGAATACCTCATTTACGCTGTCATTTCGAACGAAGCGATAGCGGAGTGAGAAATCTGCTATCGAAGCAAACAGCCTGTTGAAGGGTGGGTCGCCCTCCAAGGGCGGCTCACCCTTCAACAGGCGCAAGCATGCCATCTGGCATTGTGCGCGGGAAAAGCAGCCTCACCAGGGAGAAGGTCCTCACACATCCGGCCTTCCATAAAACCTGTGTTGCTGCCGGCAGACTGGTCACTGCCACAAAGATCGCTTCCTCTATATACAGCGACCTGCCTCAACTAAAACCACCCAACCAACTCGCCGCCTGACGTGCACCAGTTCGTCCACCATTCAATTCGTGTAATTCAATAAAAATCCGTGTTTATCCGATCAACGCTCATCTCTATACTCACTGATCTGCCCCAGCAACTCCCTCGATTTCATTACCGGCGTCCATTCCCTACCCCGGAAGATCAGCTGGAACCAGCGCTTGTCCCTGTTTTCATATTTGATATTGACAAAGAACCAAACACCTATCCAGGTGAACACTCCGGTAATGCCCAGTGTAATAACAAGCTGCCACCAATTGGAACCCTTCAGCATACCCATGCTAAGGTAGAAAGTAGTCCACACCGGGAACTGCAAAAAAAGTAGACGTGTAATCCACAAAGTAGACGATATCAGACGGGCGATCCGTTCCTGGGTAGCAAGAATAGGTTCACTTACATCGGTACCATGTAACAATACCAGTTGGTACACATATACACCAATGGCCAGTTTGGTCAACAATACCTGGACGCCCATCGATATCAGGAAAAACGGGCTGGCAACATGATACAGATTAACCAGCAGCATATCGATAAATCCCACCCATAAAATACCTATTATAAGCGTAAATACCTTGATCGGTTTCATGGATGCGAGAAATGATTGCACCTTCAGCTTGGTAATCTCTTCTGCATTCTTCGTATTCAACACCAATGCCTGCTTCAGGCTATCATCATAAAATCTCCACAACGCTATTATATCTTTGTCTTCCATTTTGATTAAGTTGTTAAGTTCGAAAAAGCTGTTTTAAGTTGTTGTTTGATCCTTGACACTTTGGTTGATACATTGGTCAGGGACAAGCCTAATATCTCGGCAATTTCCTGTTGGGCGCTTCCTTCGAGGTACAGGAGGATAACGGCCCGGTCTATTTCTTTTAACTCCCGTATGCATCTGTACAACAATTCCACCTCAGCCTGCGGACTTCCTGTATCAGCTTCATACAGGATAAGAATTTCGCCCGGCATAGGATGGTTGATGGTATCCCGCCGGTTTTCCTTCCGGTAAAAAGAGATGGAAACGTTCAGGGCTATCCTGTACATCCAGGTAGTGATGCTGTACTTTTCATCATACTTATTGAACGATAGCCATAGCTGCACCATGATCTCCTGGACCAGGTCTTTCCTGTTGTCCGCATTCCGGCAATAAAAATTGGCCACTTTGTATATAATTCCCTTATTTGCTTCGATAACGGCCAGGAAAGCGGGAGCATCTCTTGTCATAGCCATACTTTAATATTAATGCTTTCCATATTATTCGCACAACTGAAGAAAATATCACACCCGGCAGCATTTTTTTTGATTACGCTCATATTCAGCCGTTTGGCTAACCTGCAAAAAAAACGACGCAAAAGGTTTACACCCCTTGCGTCGTACAACGATCTTACTAAAGCGAAACGCTATTGTTATGTATGACAATACTTAGAAAGTCTTCTTCCCACTGCCACCAAACACTTCACTGTCCATGAACGGTTGTTGGTACAGTCGTTTGCCGGTTGCTTTAAAGATTGCATTGGCAACAGCACCACCTGTTGGCGGCAATGCTGGTTCACCCAAACCAGTAGGATCAAAACCACTGTCTACAAAATGCAAATCAACTTGCGGTATCTCCTTCATACGAATGAGACGGTAATTGTGGAAGTTACTCTGCTCGGCAGCACCGTCTTTAAACGAAAGCTTGCCGAATAAAGCATGCCCCATACCATCTACAATGGCTCCCATCACTTGTTGACGCGCGCCACCCAGGTTGACGATCTGTCCGCAGTCGGCCACTGCATATACCTTTTTGATAACAGGCTTCCCTTTCTCCATCACCGCTTCAGCCACTTGCGCCACATAAGAACGGTGAGAGAAATAAACACTGAAGCCCTGGATCACGCCAGCCTTCGTACCCCAACCGGAACGCTCTGCCACTTTTTTGGTAACCTCGATCATCCGGTTGACATTATAATCCATTCTGCCAACAGGTTTCGCTTTTGCTTTTTCAAACAGATCGAGACGGAACTGTACCGGGTCTTTACCCGCTGCCACTGCAACCTCATCTATGAACGATTGCTCGGCGTAAGCAAGGAAGTTGGTGATCGGTGCACGCCAGGCGCCTGTAGTAATAGGCGACTGATGTTCTACCGATTCGATCAGCAGGTTCTCAACAGCTCCTGACGGGAAATTATGCTCACGCGTAGGATTGCCGGAATTGATACCCACACCACGCAATCTGTACCCGGTCATGTTACCGGAAGCATCCAATGCCGCTTCAAAACGGTAACGTACTGCCGGACGGTAAGTACCACCCGTCATATCATCTTCCCGTGACCAGATCACCTTTACCGGCGCTTTTATGAGCGAAGAGACTTCGGCTGCTTCTACTACATAGTCGTTGTACAACCTGCGGCCAAAACCACCGCCAAGGCGGGTAAGCTCCAGCGTGATCTTATCTTCAGGAATGTTCAGCAATTTGGAAACCGCCGTGCGTGCACTGCCGGGAATCTGACAAGGGCCAACCAGTTCCACACTCCCCTCTTTCACATGCGCAAAGAAATTCATAGGCTCCAGTGGGCTGTGTGAAATGAATGGGCACTGGTATTCAGCTTTCACCACTTTGGCCGCATCTTTAAAAGCAGCCTCCACATCGCCATCCTTCCTGCGCACGGTGGCTTTGCCATTATTCAGCAGGTCAATAAATATTTTATCGTGATCGGCAGTACTTTCAATATTACCCGATTTCTCATAAGTGATCTTGAGTGCCTTTTTAGCCTTCATCACCTGCCAGGTAGATTTGCCCACAACAGCTACACCATTCTTCACCTGCACCACATCAATGATCCCCGGCATAGCTTTGGCTGCAGTAGCATCAAAAGATTGCACTTTGGTACCAAAAGCTGGTGGCCGCTGGATCATGGCATACAACATACCTTCCCGGTAAAAGTCGAGCCCATACAAAGGTTTACCGGTAAGGATATCTTTATTAGCTACATTTTTAACAGCCGTACCGATCAGTTTAAAGTCCTTTCGGTCTTTGAGCGTCACCGTAGCAGGAACAGGCACCTTGCCGGCATCTTCAGCCAGCTCACCATAACCCAGTTTTTTACCGCTGGCCTTATGCAGGACAAATCCTTCTTCGGCCGTACATTCCGCCGCAGGCACACCCCAGCGTTGAGCGGCGGCGGCAATAAGCATAAACCGGGCCGTAGCGCCAGCCTTTCTCAGCAAAGGCCAGGAATGAGGTACAGCCCCACTACCGCCGGTCAGTTGACGGTCGAAACGGTTATCGAGCGGAGCCTGCACTACTTTCACCTGCTTCCAATCAGCATCCAGCTCTTCTGCCACGATCATGGGAAACGAGGTCATGATGTTTTGCCCCAACTCAGGATTGGGAGAAAATATGGTTACAATACCATTGGTACCAACGGTAAGATAATGTCCCATGGCAACTTCAGCTTCGGCCACGGTCGAAGAAAAGACAGTGGCGGTTGAAGCCTCTGCATCGGCCCATTTAAAGCCCAGAACAAGTCCACCTGCGGTGAAGGCAGACCATTTCAGGAAATCCCTCCTGCTGGTATCATTAGTGGTTTGCATAGTTTACTTTTTTTGACTGGCAACTTTTACTGCTTCGTGAATACGGTGATAAGCGCCACAGCGGCATATATTACCGTGCATGGCGCTGGCAATTTGCTCATCGGTTGGATGAGGCGTGGTTTTGAGGAAGGCGGCAGCCGTCATCATCTGGCCTGCCTGGCAATAGCCACATTGCGGCACGTCCACTTCGTCCCAGGCTTGTTGCACCGGGTGGTCACCATTGGCAGAAAGCCCTTCAATAGTAGTGATCGGCTGTCTTACCGCCGAAATGGGCAGAATACAGGAGCGAACAGCATTGCCGCCCATATGTATGGTACAGGCGCCACATTGTGCCATGCCGCAGCCGTATTTGGTTCCCACCAGGTGCAGGCTGTCGCGTAGCACCCACAACAGCGGCGTATCGGCATCTACATCCACCTGCTGCTGTTTCCCGTTGACAGTAAGCTTGAAAATAGCCATAAGGATTTCATTTTGAGTGCTCTAAAGTTAGGGAAAAAAGCAAGGCAGGCGATCACTCAGAAAAACCATTCATCCTGATAAATCCGTTGTTTGTCGAATCAAATTCAACGCCTTAGCCCATTGCAGCAAAAAACGCTCACTAAATAGTTAGCGGAAGTCGCCGCTTATCTGATGAATTAAAAAATATTAAAATACCTGACCTGTATGATTCACCTTGCTTAATTGGGTCAAAAGACGGTTTCGGACGGTATAAGCCATTTCTACCTTTAAATAAAGCAGAAATATATGCAAACCACCTACCCCGTAACCTCACCAGCATTACCAGGTGATACTTTTGATCTTGAAACTGTCAATGCCGATAGAACCAATGTCATTATCGAATTAAAAGGCAATGCCGGCTTCGGCCTGAACGACACAGGCATCATCTCGAAACAATTGGAAGACAACATCAGCAGCCTTTCGATCGACTGGGGGTTCGAAGCAATTCCTGTAAAATCATTTAGTATCAACGATGCAAGCTTCTCATTGAATGAGGGGATAGATAATCATCTGATCAAAGCAAACGTGCCAACAAACGAAATTCCCAATATTGAAAAAATGGATGCTGTCATTAAAGTATGGAATGATACGGAGATCGCTCCATTCGCTTGTCCGATCCCTCCTTGTGACTGTACTCCCGCTGTTCCCAAAGGTGCAATTCCCGATGTCGCAAAGTTTCTTGGCGTAGACAAAATATGGAGTGCAGGATTTAAGGGAAAAGGAATCGTAGTAGCTGTAGTAGATGGAGGAATTACAGCCGTTGGCCGTCCGGTAGGTGGGGGCGAAACACCAAACCGGATACCTAATGTGATAGATGGCTGGCCTGTGGCCGACTGGGGCACAACCGCTAAAAACTGGAGTGAACATGGCAACATGTGTTCAACCGATGTATTAGGGATGGCCCCTGACGCAGAAATATTTGATATAAGGATCTCAGGTCCTGCGGGCACCTCCGCAACCGTAAGCGCATTGATCTCAAATGCAATTGCAGGATACCAATGGTGTATCAATAAGTTTAAAGCAACCGGTACGCCACAGATCATGTCAAATAGTTGGGGTATATATCAATCATCCTGGGACCCTGTTTATGCAACGAACCGTGCGCATCCCTTCACACGTAAAGTAGAAGAAGCTTTGAACGCAGGTATTATTATACTGTTTGCTGCAGGTAATTGCGGCGACACTTGTCCTGATTCAAGATGTGGCGCAGATGTTGGCCCACGCCGTAGCATTTGGGGAGCTAATGGTCACCCACGGGTAATGACTGTAGGCGCAGTAAACAAAAATAGTGAGTTTGTAGGCTATAGCAGTCAGGGCCCTGCAGCACTCGATCCCCAAAAGCCGGATTTTTGTTCAGTTACGCATTTCAAGGGGTACTTCCCGAGCGACTCGGGAACATCGGCTGCCACACCCGTTGCTGCAGGAGTAGTAGCCCTCTTTAAGGAATCCAAACCAATGTTGACACAGCCAGACATTAAAACAGCTATTATGAGTACCGCAAAAGATATTGGCCCAATAGGATGGGATAATCACAGCGGAGCGGGCATTTTGCAGGCAAAATCAGCGTTTGATAGCTTATAGATAGTTCGTATCAGCCAAATGGAGCGATAGGACCATCGTTAAACACACCTAATACTTTATCGGATGTTTTAAGTTGTATTAGTTGTGTTTCATTGACCTCGCCTCTGATAAGAAATGTTTGCAGGTCATTAGCATCATTGTGCATCGGCACTAAAGGATAATCAATGTCTATTTTGAACGATGATGCGTTTTCCTGCAGTTGTTTTTCAATCAACGCAAGATCTGTAGTATTGAAATGATTTGACTTCAACTCTACTAACACAGATTGCATCTCTTCAATTTTATATAAAGGTACTAAAGTAGCATTATACAATCATTTTCCACACATATCATTACACCCAAATTATATATGAAAAAAGATACTTAGATTACAGCTCTAATACATGCCCCGCCATATGGAGACTGTTAACATTAAGAAACTTGCGCAGTTATTGAATCTATCCATTGCCACCGTGTCGAAAGCATTGCGCGATAGTTATGATATCAGTAAAGAGACGAAAGAAAAAGTAGTAGCATTGGCCAATGAACTGAATTACCAGCCCAATCCGCATGCCAGCAGCCTCCGTAAGCACAAGAGCAAAACCATTGCGGTGATCATACCGGAAATAGCCAATAATTACTTCACGCTTGCCATTAATGGCATAGAAACCGTTGCCCAGGAAAAAGGCTACCACGTACTCATCTATATCACCCACGAAGATTTTAAAAAAGAAGTATCCCTGGCCAAAGAGCTGTACAATGGCCGGGTGGATGGATTGCTGATCTCCGTTTCCAGTACCACCACCGATTACGCACACTTACACCACCTGCAACAAAAAGGATTACCTATTGTGTTCTTTGACCGCGTGTGTGACGAGTTTGAAACAGCCAAAGTCACTACCGACGATTACGAAAGCAGTTACCTCGCTACCCGCCACCTTGTAGAGCAAGGCTGTAAAAAGATCGCCCACCTGGCAATCTCCGGCAGTCTGTCCATTGGCAATAAGCGCATGAAAGGCTACCAGCAGGCAGTGGCCGACTTTCACCTGCCGGCCAGTCAATCCCTCATCGTGGAATGCATGAACGACGATGAAAAAGACAGAGAGTTGATCAAAGAGATGTTTCTGAAGGAAAAGCCAGACGGCGTTTTTGCCGCAGTAGAGCGCTACGCAATGGCCAGCTATGATGTATGCAGACAGTTGGGCCTGCAAATCCCTAATGATGTAAAAGTGATCAGCTTCTCCAACCTGCCCATAGCCTCTTTTCTAAACCCTTCCCTGAGCACTATTACCCAACCCGCTTTCGACATCGGCAAAGAAGCTGCCACCAGACTGCTGAACACCCTTGAAAAAAAGAATGCCCCCTTAACGAATGAGAGCATCATCTTCCGCTCATCACTCATTCAGAGGACATCTACCAGTAAATAAATAAAGCAGGAGCTTGCTAACTCGTTGCCTACAAATACCACTTCTTATACCTGCCCAGCGCTTCAATAAAGTAATAATCGGCATAGGTCAGCGGTACATCCACTTCCGAATTATGTGGTAGTGAGCCTACACTGTGCAGCAGCAGGAAACCACCATTGGAACCCAGCGGAGCACGGTAAGCAGGAGATGACAGCGACTCCAGAATCTGTCCGGCAGTAGCCACATATTCATCCTTCACTTTACCCTTGGAATATTGCGCCAGCTCCAGCAACGCAGAAGCCATGATCGATCCTGCAGAAGCATCGCGCTTGGCGTTAGGAATGTCAGGCGCGTTGAAGTCCCAGTAAGGTATCTTGTCAGCCGGCAGATTGGGATGCTTCAGCAGAAAGCCGGCGATCTTCTGAGCCAGGTCCAGATAAGCGGGATTTTTGGTAAAGCGATACATTACCGTATAGCCATACAAGCCCCACACCTGACCACGGGCCCACGCCGATTCATCAGCATAACCCTGGTGCGTTTTCTTGCGCGAAACACCGCCAGATGCCAGGTTATAATCCAGCACATGCCACGAACTGTAATCGGGACGGTAGTGGTTCTTCAAAGTGGTATTGGAATGCGTCACAGCGATCTCGTGATACTTCTTATCGCCGCCTTGCTGAGTTACCCACTCCAGCAACTCAAGGTTCATCATATTGTCGATGATCACCGGGCAGTTGAAATTCTTACTCGAATCCCAGGACTGAATAGCTTTAATGGAAGGACGGTACCGGGTAGACAGCGAATGAGCGGCAGTAAAGATCACATCCTTGTAAGCAGGTTTTTTCGTAATATCATAAGCAGTACCAAAACTGCAATACATCATAAATCCAAGATCATGGTTGCCCGTATAGGTCTTTTCCTTTTCCAGAATACCCAACCTCTTTTCAGCCTCTTCCTTAATAGCGGCATCTTTCGTACCGGCATAAATCAGCCAAAGTGTGCCTGGATAAAACCCGCTGCACCACCACTTGGTATTGCTGGTCACCAGCGTATCACCCTGAAAAGTGCGTGGCATCACAGTAGCCGGCGTCTTCTGCGCCAGCACCTTGTACTGCTGCGCAGCAAACTGCATGTTCTCATCGATCAATTGCTGCATGGCTTTTTTGGAAGGCTGCGCAAATATTCCCTGACAATAAACAGCGCCAATAAAAAACAGAACAATCCTTTTCATATTAATGACAAGTATTTTGATTATTGTATTACCCTATCAACTTTTCAACCTGTTAACCAGTCAACTCTCACGTAGACATCCTCCTGATCAATTCCACCGGCGTTATGATCGGTGGCGCATCGATCGCTACCGACTGCATATCGTTCTTTAAGACCCTGAGCAATTCAGCAACAATGACCTGACCGATACGTCCCGGAAACTGCTCCACCGTAGTAATAGAAGGCGTCACGATAGAAGAACGCGGGTCATTGGAATAACCCACGATCCGCAATTCCTGCGGCACAGCAATACCGATCTCTTTGGCAAAAGCCAGCGCCGTCAGCGCTGTAAGATCGTTGGCGGCCAGGATAGCATCGGGATAAGGCTTGCGGGCAAACAAACGGTGCAGGCTTTTGCGCGCATTGTCTACAGTAAGCTCATGGTAAAACACCAGGTCCTTCTGCACCGGCATATCATGCTGCTGCATGGCACGCTCGAAACCGGCATACCGGTCAATATAGATATTACAGCCGATCGGGCCGGAGATATAAGCAATCCGTTTGCTGCCCAGCTCGATCAGGTGCGAAGTGGCAAGGTAGGCCCCACGAAAATCATCCCCCTTGATCACACAAGCGGGATATGGCTTTACCGGCACACGGTCATAAAAAAGAACAGGAATATTATTTTGAGTCAGCACATCGAAGTGGCTGAAATCGGAAGTAAACAACGTACACGCCACTATCACCGCATCCACCCGCGAAGCATACATCGTTTGCGCAAGATCCTTCTCTATTTCAAGCGAATCATTCGACTGACAGATGATCAGATTATAACCATGCGTGTGCAGTCCGTTCTGAATAGTAGTGATCACCTCCGTATGCAGGAACATCGAAATACGTGGCACGATCAATCCGATCGTATTCGTCTTATTGGTACGCAACCCTGATGCCATCACATTACGCTTGTAACCCACCTGTTCAACCATGGTCATTACCTTGGTACGCGTGGCTTCATGCACGTGCGGATGATTATTCAATACACGGGAAATGGTGGCGGGAGACAACTGTAAGGCAGCTGCGAGGTCCTGGATGGAGTTTTTTTTGTTAAGTTTTTTCTTCATAATGGCGGGCTCTACACACAAAGACACGATGCAGCGGCATTAGTTGCAAAAAGGCTGAAATCGTTTCCAGTATGCTTATAGTGGATAAGGTAGTTGGAGACGTTGAGTTGACAGAAGAACCAATGAAACATGGTCCATGTAAGGAGGGCCCGTTGACATAGGCAATCGTTTTGGTCTGAAATGTTAGGCCATTCAAACTTGATGAAAAAAGCTGGAATCGTTTTCAGGAACAATCAATTTATTTACTGAAACGTTTTCGTAAAAATAAAGCCCTGCACCACAGGATTGTTGTGACAGAGAATGTCTAATTTCCTTGATACAAAGGTGGGTCGCCCTCAAAGTGCGGCTCACCTTTGTCAAAAAGTTCACCTGCAACCTGATTGCCATATGCGAATAAAACACCTGGCCGTACTGCCGGCACTGCTCCTGTTAACTGTATTTACAGCTACTGCTCAAACTGACCATGTTGGCGCCTTCAACAAGTTACCGGCACACCCACGCATACTATTGCACAAAGGCGAAGAAAAGAACATACAAAACACCATTAAAGACGATAAGATATGGAGTGGCATGCACCAGGCAATCCTGACCGGGTCGGACGACTTGTTGCAAAAGCCCGTACTGGAACGCATACAGATCGGTCGACGCCTGCTCGACAAATCACGTGAAGCCATCCGCCGCATCTTCTTTCTCTCCTATGCTTACCGGCTTTCACAACAACCACAATACTATCAGCGCGCAGAAAAAGAAATGCTGGCCATTGCCGCCTTCAGCGATTGGAACCCCTCCCACTTCCTCGATGTGGCCGAAATGACGATGGCCATGGCCATTGGATACGATTGGCTCTATGATCAGCTGCCACCAGCCTCCCGCACCGCCATAAAAACAGCCATCCTGAAGAAAGGCCTCGAACCCTCACTCGACGCTAAAAACAACAGCTGGCTCAAAGCAGAACACAACTGGAACCAGGTATGCAACGCCGGCATGGCCTATGGAGCAATGGCTATTTACGAAGATGAGCCGGCACTGGCCAAACAATTGATCAACCGCGCTATCGAAACCATCGTACTGCCCATGGCCGATTACGCGCCCGATGGAGCCTACCCCGAAGGATACGGCTACTGGGGATATGGGACAAGCTTCAATGTTATGTTCAACAGCGCTATAGAAAAATTATTCGGAAAGGACTTTGGCCTCAATGAAAAACCTGGTTTCCTGAAGACGGCCGGTTACCTGGAAAACATGACCGGCCCTTCAGGCAGACCTTTCAACTATTCGGATGCAGGAGGCAGTGGAGGCCTGCAGCCAGCCATGTTCTGGTTTGCCAACAAACAGAAAAACCCTTCCCTGCTTTGGGTGGAAAGAAGCCGCCTGCTCACTACCGATCCAAAAACACAGGTAGGCAACCGATTGCTGCCAGCCATTATGCTGTGGGGAGCAGGCACCGGCATCGACAAAATACAAGCCCCCGCTTCCACCATGTGGGTAGGCAAAGGCAAAAACCCCGTAGCATTGATGCGCACCTCCTGGACTGATCCCAATGCCATCTTCGTGGGTATGAAAGGAGGCTCCGTATCGGTAAACCATGCACACATGGATATAGGCTCCTTTGTAATGGAAGCCGACGGCGTACGCTGGGCTATGGACTTTGGCATGCAGGATTATGAATCACTTGAATCCAAAGGCATCAAACTATTTGGAAGAACACAGGACGCAGAGCGCTGGACAGTATTCCGGCTCACCAACCTGGTACACAATACCCTTGCCATCAACAACCAGCACCAGCGCGTCGATGGTTATGCACCGATCACCGGCACATCAACAGATCCTTCTTTCCAGCAAGCTACTACCGATATGACAGCTGTATACAAAGGCACACTCACAAAAGCCAATCGCGGCATTGCCATCGTCAACAAAGCCTATGTACTGGTACAGGATGAAGTAGAAACACTGGACCAGCCCACTACCCTGCGCTGGACACTCCTTACCCCTGCCAGCGTAGCCATCACCGGCAACAACCGCGCAGAGCTGACCAAAGACGGAAAGAAACTGATACTGGAAGTATCAGCACCGGCAAACGTAACCATGAAAACATGGTCTACCGACCCGCCCCACGATTATGATGCCCCCAATCCCGGCACCACACTCACCGGTTTCGAAGTAACCCTGCCGGCCAATACCAAAACCACTCTCCGCGTAGCCCTTAAACCAGCCAATGCTGCCGGAGAAACCATATCCGAAACACCCCTTGATAAATGGAAAAAAGATTGATCACTAACCATACAAGCACAGGGTCGGTTGCCCTCCAAAACTTGTCCCGTCTTAACGGGAGGGCAGCTCACCCTGTGCAAACTGTCACCCTGAATTGCTGTCACCCTGAGCTTGTCGAAGGGCTGTCGAAGGGCGTAATCACTATATTGCTATTGTTAATATTCCATTCCGGCACCGCACAGCTCCCCCGTGCAAACGGCTACAAAGGCATCTGGTTTACACTCGGCCAGTTTACCCAATACGGCGATAAATATTCCGGTGGGCTGGGCACCTACACCTCCAGCCATGTGCCCATTGCCATTTATGCAGAAGCTGTCAACAAAACCTTTTTTGTGTACGGAGGAACCACCGCTGAAAATGAACGCCACCTGCTCATCATGCTGTCTTACTACGACCACAGGAACAAGACCGTTCCACAACCGGTTATTGTATATGACAAGCAAGGAGTAGACGACCCGCATGACAATGCATCCCTTTCCATAGATGAAAAAGGCTACCTATGGGTATTCGTCAGTGGGCGCAATACCACCCGCCCCGGCATCATCTTCAAAAGCAAAGCGCCCTACGACATCACTAACTTTGAGAAAATTAGGGAAGGCGAGATCACCTATCCACAACCCTGGTACATGCCAGGCAAAGGATTCATACACCTCTTTACAAAATATACCAAAGGCCGCGAACTATATTGGAGCACAAGCCCCGATGGCAAACAATGGCAGCCCGAACAAAAACTCGCTGGCATGGGCGGCCATTACCAGATAAGCAACGTGTGGAAGAATAAACTGGTGAGCGTATTCAATTACCACCCAAACGGTAATGTAGACAAGCGCACCAATTGCTACCTTGTACAAACAACCGATATGGGCAAAACGTGGACAACGATCGACAACCAGCCCATTACCACGCCGATAACCGACAAACACAATCCCGCACTCATAAAAGATTTCGAAGCCGAAGGAAAACTGGTATACATCAATGACCTCAACTTTGATGCAGCTGGCAATCCGGTAACCCTGGCGGTTGTCAGCAAAGGATATGCGCCCGGCCCGGATGGCAACCCACGCGATTGGGTGATCATGCGCCGGAAAAATGGACAATGGGACTTCGTTAAAGTATGTAGCTCCACCCACAACTACGACATGGGATCATTATACATTGAAGGAGATCACTGGCAGATCATTGGCCCTACAGAGACCGGCCCGCAACAATGGGGCACAGGTGGAGAAATGGCCCTGTGGGAAAGCAAAGACGCTGGCAGCACCTGGACTAAAACACGCCAGCTCACGCAGCAAAGCCCACGCAACCACTCCTATGCACGCCGGCCATTAAACGCACATCCGGATTTCTATGCCATGTGGGCAGATGGAGATGCAGACAAACTATCACGTTCTGTATTATTTTTCACCGATAAACAAGGACAGGTATTCATGTTGCCCTACAATATGCAAACAACCGCCGCCAAACCTGTACCACTAAAATAAGCGCTATGAGAAAAACGATCCTGTTACTGCTGATCATGCTGCCATGCCTGCAACTCACCGCACAGCAAAACCTGCTGAGCGGCAAATACCACACAGCGCAACTCACGAAAGTATTGATACCACAGGCACAATGGACACCTTTTCCCCGCACCAGCGACCGCACCGGCTGGGCAAAAGCCGACAAAGACATGATGGAAGCCATCCTTAAAAAAGCAGAAGGATACATCAGCTACAGCTGGCCTTCCATTCCCGCCACCAAATCATTGTTGATCGAGCGCACAGGCGACCGCAACGAATACCAGAACGTCAGCTTTGAAAAACGAAATGTATTAGGCACACTCCTGCTGGCAGAAGTATATGAGAACAAAGGCCGCTTCATCGATCCCATCATCAACGGCGTATGGAATATCTGTGAAGAATCCTGGTGGGGCGTACCAGCCCACCTGCCACAACGCAAAGAATACTCCGGGCTTATGGATGTTTCGGCCCCCTTTGTTGATCTCTTTAGTGCAGAGACAGGCACCTTTCTTGCCTGGGTAGATTATTTCCTTGGCGATAAACTCGATGCCGTATCACCACAGATCAGGAAGCGCATCTACTATGAAACCAACTACCGCATCTTCGAACCACTCATGACCAAACCACATGGCTGGATGACGAAGAACGCCAATGGTCGCCCACCCAACAACTGGAATCCATGGATATGTTCCAACTGGCTCAACACCGTACTGCTGTTGGAAAAAGACGACACGAAAAGAGCCAATGCAGTCGCTAAAATATTGTGGACACTGGACGAGTTCACCAACCCTTACCCACAGGATGGCGGATGCGATGAAGGCCCCGGCTATTGGGGCGCTGCTGCTGCATCCCTGTACGACAACATTGCCATGCTCAACCTCGCCTCCAACAACGCGTTCCAATACGTATACCAGGATGAGAAGATAAAGAACATGGCACGCTTCATCTATCGCGCACAGATCAGCCCAACATACTTTGTAAACTTTGCCGACGCCTCTCCTACGCCCGGCATGGCCGCCGATATGATCTATCGCTTTGGCAAAGACATACAGGACAACAACATGATGCAGTTTGGCGCGTACTATCGAAAACCCGAAACCACTGCTGTCGGAGGCTTTCATTATTTCCGGCACCTGTTTGCACTCTTTATGCAGGATGAGTACCGCAAAGCACCACAAGGACTGCCCTTGCCTGCCAACGTATGGCTCCCCGATATACAAGTGATGATCGCCAGAGACAAAGAAGGAAGCACAGACGGATTGTTTGTCGCCGCCAAAGGAGGACACAACGACGAAAGCCACAACCACAACGACATTGGCAACTATGTTGTCTATTACAACGGTCAACCCTTATTGATCGATGTAGGCAGCGGTACCTACACACGGAAGACATTCAGCAGCAGACGCTACGAAATATGGTACAACTGTTCCGATTACCACAACGTGCCCACCGTCAATGGCGTCAACCAATCACCCGGCGCACAGTTCAAAGCATCCAACGTATCCTATAAACAGGATAAAGCATTCGCTGAACTATCACTCGACATCAGCAAATCATATCCCGCCAATGCCGGTATCAATAGCTGGCAGCGCACCATACGGCTCAACCGCGGTAAGAATGTAGAAGTCAAAGATGCCATCTCCCTCACACGGGCCGACAGCATCACCCAAAACCTCATGACCTGCTACCCGGCCGCATTGATTAAGCCCGGAGAATTAGTAATACATTACAAACCCAAAAACGGCGAAGAAAAAGATTTTGTGATCAAATACAATGCGAATCAGATGGGCGCCACCATTGAAAAAGTGCCGATGACAGAGATGGAAGACAAAGGCGTGAAAGACCGCTGGGGCGACAACATCTACCGGATAAAATTCACCATCAACAAACCAAAGACAAACGATAAGATCAATTTTGTCATCGCACCAAAATAATCATGAAACAATTACATCGCCTCTCCACATTACTCATTGCATGCATCCTCCTGGCCTCTTTCTATAGCCTCGCCCAGGACCCTACCCTGCGTGTCATCAAACAACGCGTAGTAAGCGACCTCATGGCGCCAGGCATCGATCAAACAGCCATCGGCAATTTGGTAAAAACCATCCGGCCAGACGGCACCTGGCCCGGCATCGATTATAAAGACGTTTCACGCACGGGTTTTCAGCACAAAGACCACCTCGAAAACATGCTGGCCCTGGCACGCGCTTACAAGAAAGCAGGAACATCCTTTCACCAAAACGAAGAAGTGAAAAAGACTTTCTCGGCAGCGCTGGATTTCTGGCTGGCCAACGATTTCCGTTGTGACAACTGGTGGTGGAATGAAATGGGTACGCCCAACCTGATGATCAACACCCTGCTGGTGATGGACAGCAGCCTCACCGAAAAACAACGCCACGAAGGATGGCTCATAGCCCACCGCGCCAATATGGAAACCTTTGGTGCGCGCCCCGGTGGCGACCTCATGCCCATTGCCGGTATGTTTGCCAAACAGGGCCTGTTTCTAATGAACGATGACACCCTGAGCAAGGCACTCAAAGCCATGCAGGCAGATATCAAGATCAGCACAGGACGTGGATTGAAACCCGACATGAGCTTTCACCACCGCACCGACAATGTGATCTCCACACTCACCTATGGCAGCAACTACGCCAGCTCCTTTGCCTATTGGGCAGCCAAAACAGCAGGCACAAAGTTCTCATACTCCGATCAGCTGCTACAGCTCGTAGTCAACTATTTCCTCGACGGCATCTGCCAGTCACTGGTGTACCGCACCTGGCCCGACCCCGGCGCCATGAACCGCGATATCAGCCGCAGGAACGCACTGGAACAGGAAGACAACAGCCTGCCGCAAAACCTGCTGACCGCAACAACCTGGCGTGCAAAAGAGTTACAGGAAGTACTCGATGTACGCAACGGCAAAACGAAACCCAACTTCACCCGCGATCGCTACTTCTGGTATTCCCATTACTATACCCACCAGCGCCCCAGCTACTTTGCGTCCGTGCGCATGCACTCGGCCCGCGCCAACAACATGGAAGAGCCACACAACGAAGAAGGCATCAGGAATCATTTCTATGGTGATGGCTCCTTATTTACCAGCCGCACAGCACATGAGTTCAACAACATCTTTCCCGTATGGGATTGGCGCAAAATACCCGGCGCCACCATCATGCAAAAACCGGAGATACCCCACTGGCGGCAGCTGGCGAAAAAAGGATTGACAGATTTCTCCGGAGGCGTGAGCGATGGTACTTACGGCGTGGCAGCATTTGATTTTGCAAGCGTACACGATCCTTTGAAAGCCCACAAATCATGGTTCTTCTTCGATAAAGAGATCGTATGCCTTGGTGCAGCCATTATCGCCGACACAGCCATGCCGGTGGCCACTACTTTGAACCAGTGTTTACTAAATGGGCAGGTAGTAGTAAACAGCCAAAACAAAAACACAACACTCCAAACAGGCAAGCACACCCTGCAAAACGTATCATGGGTACTCCATGACAGCATAGCGTATATCTTCCCACAGGCAGCCAACGTTCAGCTCAGCAACACAGAAGCAACCGGTAGCTGGCGGCAGATCAACCACCAGGCATGGGCTACCGACGAACCGGTCAAGAGAAACGTATTTACCCTTTGGCTCGATCATGGCGTACAGCCCCAAAATGCAGGCTATGCCTGGATCGTAGTACCCAATATGAGCGCAACATCAACAGCCGCTTATAGCAAGCAACAGCCTGTAAAAATAATAGCCAACACTGCCGGTCTGCAAGCAGTACAGCACACAGCCCTCGAAAGAACAGGCATTGTCTTTTATAAAGCAGGCAGCATTAAAATCAATGATAAACTAACCCTTGCCACCAATCAGCCATGTATCGTGATGGTCAAGGCAAAAGGAACTACTGTATCAGCGATAGCAGTAACAGACCCAACACAAAAATTAAATAACCTGCAGCTGAAGGTGAATGAACGTATGATAGAAGTAGAATTGCCCAAAGGTGCAGAAGCCGGCAGCTCAGTCATTGTAAAATAAACGCGGGTATCATGTAACCCTGTTAACTGTCACCCTGAGTATTTGTCTTTGTCCCCCTGAATTGCTGTCACCCTGAGCTTGTCGAAGGGTCGTCGAAGGGTTCTCGAAGGGCTATCCCTGCTGGTCCGGAGTTACAAACTCCTTGATAAACCACTTGGGCGATTCCGTATACCCCTGCCCCTTATAAAACTCGTGCGCCCGGTCGCGCCGGTCGGCACAATGCAGTTGAATACGGCCACAGCCACGTCGCTTGGCGATCTCGACACACCGCTCCTCCAGCAGCTTGCCAATCCCCTGTCCCCTGCTCCGGGTGCTCACCACCAGGTAGCGCAGGATGGCTGTATCCGAAGGCAAACCAAGTTCAGGAACGATGTGGAATGAAGCCACACCGGCAAGGCCACCACTCACTTCATAAACCAGCAGGTAGTGATCCGGATGATTCATGATATGCCCAATGCGGCCGGGCAGGTACTCGCGCGAATTATCATAACCACCAAGCTCATCGAGTAGATTACAGATAGGTTCAGCATCACGTAAGGTGGCAGTTCTGATCGACATAGTATTCAATTGGCCGGCAAGTTACGTTTAAAATTATAAACCATTAGAGCAGCGACGCCACAACTCCTGCCGGAGCCTTTAGTTATAAAAACACCCTCGCACTTACATCAGGTTAAGAACCACATAAGAAAAAGAAGCAGATCAGGGTTTTATTCCATGAAAGAGACAATCACAAAACTTTTTGAAAGACCAATTACGTATCTAAGCAAACACATTCACTGATGACCAGAATAACAACCTATTGCCTGGCACTCGCCTGCTGGGTATCACTCAACGCATGCAAAAAAGATAAGCAAAACGATATGACGGTCACCGGGCCCGATATCATGCTATACGGCCTGACCGAATCCAATGAACTGGTGGCATTCAATGCCAAAAGCCCGTCCATGTACACCAGCAAAACCGCTATTACCGGAATAGCTGCCGGAGAAAAACTACTCAGCATTGACTTTCGCCCTGCAACAGGAGAGTTGTACGCACTATCCAATGCCAGCAAGCTATATGTTGTTAACGTCATGACCGCCGCGAGCCGCGTGGTAAGCAATACGGCATTTACACCCGCCATTGCCGGCACCATTGCATCCATCGACTTCAACCCTACAGTTGATAGGATACGGTTGGTAAGCAATACAGGGCAAAACCTGCGCTTGCATCCCGAAACCGGCGTTACAGCCGCCACCGATATGGCCATCAATGGAGGCAGCATGCCCACCATCACCGGTATCGCATATACCAACAGCAAATCAGGAGCAGCCAGTACTACCCTGTTCGATATCGACAAAACAACCGGCAAGCTGTACAAGCAGGATCCACCCAACAATGGTACATTGGTTGAAATAGGCAGCCTGGGCATTACCCTTGATGGGCAGGCCGCATTTGATATCAGCCCCGATAACAGCGCTGCCATCCTCGCCGTACGCACAGGTACAGCCAACAAAATATACACAGTGGATGTAACCACCGGCAAAGCCACGAACATTGGTAGCTTGCCACAAACGATCATTGACCTGGCCATACCTACCGATCCGGTAGCCTATGCAGTCGATGCCAGCAACAACCTCCACATCTTCAATCCCCTCAATCCCACACCCGTTTCAAAAACCATTGCGGGCCTGCAGGGAGGAGAAACGATAGTAGGCATAGATTTCCGGCCGGCCACCAGCCAGCTATACGCACTCGGCAGCAGCAGCCGCCTTTACATCCTCAACCTTGGAACAGGCGCAGCGGTACAGGTAGGAACATTGCCTTTGACACCAGCCCTCAGCGGAACAGACTTCGGCTTTGATTTCAATCCAACAGTCGATCGCATCAGAGTAGTAAGCAATACAGGCCAGAACCTGCGGCTCCATCCGGTAGACGGCATCGTAGTAGCCACTGACGGCACCATCAATCCCGGCACACCACAGGTAAGCGCAGCCGCCTATACCAATAACTTTGCAGGAGCTACCACTACCAAACTGTTTGTGATCGATCACAACTCCGATAAATTGTACGAACAAAACCCACCCAATAACGGTACGCTGGTAGAGATAGGCGCCCTTGGAGTAGACATTACCAGCGCTAATGGATTTGATATAGGAGGCACCAGCAACAAAGCATGGCTGCTGGCTACATCAGCCGGTACAACCAAAATATACTCGATCAACACAGCCACCGGAGCAGCCACACAACCGGTGAACTTCCCCACGGCAGTAAAAGCATTCGCGGTAGGACTCGGGCTTTAATTCAAACCCCTTCTATAAATAGAACATGCGCGCCTTGCACCATTACAGTGACAAGGCGCGCATGATTCATTTGATTATTGACCCAATAATTTTTTGATCTCAGCAGCCAGCTCACCAACCTTAGGCGGCGCATAACCTGTAGACACATACCGGATCACACCATCCTTATCGAGCAGGAAATTCTTAGGAATATAAGCAGTGCCATACAAACCCCAGATACTTTTATCAGGATCGAGACCAGGATTGAAATCGATACCCTTTTCACGAAGCTCCTTCATTTTCTTATCAACAAGCTTCTTTTCTTCACCACGGGAGATGGCAAGAAACACAAAATCCTTATCCTTGAAAGGAGTCAGAATTTTGGAAGGCAATTCATCAAACTCCATCATACAAGGACCACACCACGTAGCCCAGAAATTAATGAGCACCACCTTACCCTTCAGGCTGGATAATGAAACAGAAGTACCATCGAGTAATTGAACCTTGAAATCAGCCGCCTTGTCATTCACCTTCAACACATAACCCTCATCTACAGGTTTATCATTGGCAGGCCCCTGAGCATGGACAGCACAAGCACAAAATACCAGAAGAATTATAAGTACCTTTCTCATATTACGAAATTTAATCAACCCGTCATTTCATTGGTTGGGCAGGCTAAGTTAATCGGATTTGGTAATTATTGCACAACAGGATCGGCAGAAACGTCCGTTTTAACAGCATTTTTATGCATCTCGCCCCATTCGGCCAGCATTTTGATAATTGGCTCCAACCCCAGACCGATCTCAGTAAGTTCATACTCCACCCGCGGCGGCACGGCTGCATACACGGTTCGTTTGATCAGTTTGTTCTGTTCCATTTTCCGCAGGTGAAGCGTCAACATCCGTTCTGTAATAGTGGGCAGGCACTTCCGCAACTCACCAAAACGCAACGGCCCTTGCAGCAGGTAACAGCCAATAGCCATCGTCCATTGCCCGCTGAGCAGGTGAATAGCGTACATCTCGATACATTCTTCGATCATAAGCTGCTTGTTTTCATAATTCGTGGAAGTCTTTTTCACTTTGCTCATTACTTACAATTTTGATAGTACCATACAATGGGTTGCCGGCATACAAGCTAACAGGTCGCCGGCTAATTTTGTTGAAAACAATTCAAAGCCATGAAAACATTGATCATCATCTCACATCCGGACCTGTCCGCTTCCAGGACCAACAAACGATGGATCGAAGAACTGCAAAAGCACCCCGGCAAATACACACTGCATGATCTATACCACCAATACCCCGATGAAACAATAGATATACTACAGGAACAGCAGCTGGTAGAGGCACACGACAAGATCATATTCCAGTTCCCGTTCTACTGGTTCAATTGTCCACCATTATTAAAGAAGTGGTTAGATGAAGTACTGACTTATGGCTGGGCTTATGGAAGTACCAGCGGCTACAAAATGCAGGATAAAAAAGTGGCCCTCGCCATGTCCGTAGGCATTGAAGAAATCGACTACCGGGAAGAAGGCCGGTACAAATACACCGTGGCTCAATTGACCACACCCTTTGAGATCACCTTCGCCTACGTCAAAGCCGACTACCGCCCCTTCTTTGCTTATTACGGATTGGAATTCCGTGCCACCGACGAACGAATCGAAGAAAGCACACACCAATACCTTGCCTACATCGACAACCTATAATCTGGACAGGACTGCTCTGCGAGGCATGCAGCGCTCTTAGTGGCTTGTAGCCGCGAAGCCCTATTCCAGGGCCTTTGGTTCTATTACGACTACATTTATTACTGATCGAAAAACTGAAAAAGATCACAGACGGCTATGATACAGGTCATAAACAGGCAACACCAATTGTAGGAAGTTTGATGAAAACTTGTAGTATGAAAACGATATTGGTAGCCGTTGACTTCACAGAAGCGTCACACAACGCGGCTAAATACGCTACAGAGCTCGCAAGAGCTTTCCATGCAAGGCTGGTCATATTCAATGCATACGTACCGGTTCCCATGCCACTTTCCGAAGCACTGGTAGCCGTCGTGCAAGACGACCAGGAACCCTATATAGAACAACGCCTGAAAGACCTGACCGAAGAGCTGGACCCATCTGAGACCATTGATATCGAAATGAGTAAAGCCATAGGCCGCGCCTCCGACGGCATCAGGCAGGCAGCCCGCCAGTGGCAGGCCGACCTGATCGTCATGGGCATGAAACATATGCACCATGATGTGCGCCGTATTTTTGGCAGCACCGTTACAGCATTGATCGGTAAGATAGCTGTGCCCTTGCTGATCATACCCGAAGAAGCCAGCTTTAAAGTGCCGGGATCCATTGCCCTGGCAACCAACAGCGACATTGACACCGGCGCCAATAGTCATATCGCTGATGCACTTTGTGAGATCGGACACCAATTCCGTTCCAAACTCTACGTAGTACGCGTGGTAAATAACGTACCCGAAAACGGCTTTCAAAGGCCTGAAGCCTTACACAATAAAGTAGAAAGCCTGTGGCCGGAATATGTGTACCCCTATGGCATCGATGTATCGAGATCATTGCAACAGTTCGTGGAAAAGAAAAACATCGACATATTGGCGATGATCCCCCACCAACATACCTTTTTCGAAAAATTGTTCCTGGGCAGTCAAACCAAAGCCATGGCTTTCGCAACCCACATACCATTGCTTGTTTTACCTGAAATAGCTGAATGACCTTTATCCTTTCAAACAAACAACCCCCATGAAATCCAGCGACTTCATGGGGGTTTATTTGTTACTTAGATTTCAGTATACTTTATAGTTACAACCGGAGTCGTTTGCGTCACCTTTTTCAGGTAAGACTGATGTGCAAATACATCATCCGCATCCTTATATGCAAAATCAAACTCCTGGATATAACCATTCGGAAAATTACCCGACCTGTCAAGCAATTCACTGAACCTTTCCTTGTAAGCCTTCCGTTGCTTTTCCTTCAACACCGTTTTCCAGTGCTTCATAGCATCGTAGCGCGACAGCCGTCGGCCTGCGCCATGCGCACAGGAATTCAAAGCTTTAGCAGCACCAGGCAAAGAGCCGGCTTGTACCAGCAGGCTGCCCCTCGACATAGACAAAGGAATCACAACCGTTTTACCCTTCTCCAGTTCCGTACTCCCCTTCCGGTGAACGATGGCCCGGTCAGTAATGCGCAGGTGATTATGTATGGAATCCTCCAACAAATACGGCGTACCATGAAGTTCGCCACTATGAGCAGCCTCTTTAAAATTACTGCGCAGGTAATTGGCGTCGATAGCCTGCTTATTACACCGTATGTAATTTGCCTTCTGCAAAAAGGTCAGCGACTTAATGCAGAAATTCTTACGCCGTTCGTACCCGAATTGCAGCGTAGCATTATAATACGCCACAAACTGATCATCCAGGAAATCCCGGTGTACAAAATCAATAGACTGACCATATTCAAGTGAAAACAGTCTGGTCAGTTCGATACAGTGCTGATAAAGCGCAATACCCCTGTCCCTCGTACCGGTATGACAAATGATATATACCGAATGATCATCCTCTTCTATAGACAAGAAGTGGTTGCCGCCACCCAGGCCGTCATCCGTCATTTGCATATGAGCGGCATTAAAAGCCTTATAATGAGCTGCTTTATCAAACGGTTTAAGCCAATAAGCTTTATCGATCCTTAGATACATCACGCCGCAGCCGATATCCTTACCGGTGATCAGCGGGTAACAATAATCACGCGTTTGAAAAGCCACGCCTACAGGCAGTGCTTTTTCAGCACAGAAATGAATGTCGGTGAATGCACAAATACTGTCTACAAAAGGCTTCTGCGCATACAACTGTAATTGATGCAGGGCATTTTGCTCAATGCGCCGGGCATCGCAATAAAATGCAATAGGTTGCATGTTCTTTAATTTGAGATAAAAAAAGATTAGATCGTGGGGCTTTGGTAGGAACATCCGCCCCTTACAGAGATGTCAGCAGCCGAAAAGTATTCGGAAGTGCAAAGATAGAAGAATTTTGGAAAACAGGAAGCTTTATGAAAAGCTCCATCAGGATGAAGATAAAGAATTGACCTCGAAGAACCTGCCTATATCAACATTTCAACTTTTTAACTTATCAACTTACTGCAAATATCCTTTATGCGCAGCAGCAACTCCTGCATCCCCATCATTCAGCTCAATTCCCCTGTCAATAACCACTTTCGCATGAACAGGGAAATCAGTGTTAAGCCCCAGTTCCTTACTTGTCTGCAGCAAAATATCCATAGCGCCGGAGTGGACCCGCAGGGTACCCTCATCGATAGCAAAATTCCCTTGCCCAATCTGGTCGGCATACTTCTTCATCAGATAACCTATAAAAGACAAATGTCCGGCAGCCGTCTCTGCAAATCGGTGCGGCCCGAAACGCAGCTGCAGACCCACCATAAATAAACAGCGCTTCCGGGTAATCTAAACGACTAGAAATATTCTACTACTATTAGCAATAAATAAGTGTCCCCAAATGACATCACTTATCTTTAAATATTTATTCACCCCACTACTCCTCCACAAAAGGCTTTACAGGAGCGTACGACTACATCCTTCATCATGCCAACAGGATTGACTTTTATCAAAGAGACCCTAATCTTCGCCCGATCTCCGGCCACGCTCATTCAACACCCGACCGGCTGCCGCTGACCGAACGAACTTGCGACACAAGAGAGCTCCCGGTTTCAGGCTCTTTATTCTCAACTTGCCTGTCATCAGTAACAACAACCTGCGCAGAGATCGAATCAATCCCAACAGCCTGCTTTGATGGTATCTTAGTCGGCAACACTCCGGTAGCCTCTTGCTCCTTTTTCCCGAATTCCGGTTCATAAGCCGCATCACTGCAGGCAGCACAGAAAACTATCCCGGATACAAAAAGATAATGGAGCAAAGAAGAAGTACGATGTCTGTTCATAACTAAGAATTGATCCTGAAAAAACATACCGCGGCAAACTCGGTATCAATGGCAGGGCAACTTAATGACTTTACCCCACGCTCCGGATGATCAATGAGCAAACGGTACGACAGTGAGCAACGAACAACTATCACTTTCCCCACATAGCATTTTCCATCATTGCCTTATAATTATTGCCAACAGGAACCGTATATGCTCCCAGTTCGATCATCGTGGCAGTAAAAGCAGTAACCTTTCCCTTATGCACGATAAAAGACTTGTGTACCCTGATAAAATGCGGCGGGAGCTCCGTTTCAAGGTCCCCGATCTTATACTTCAACAATAACTTCTTACCATTGTCGAAATAGAATTGAACATAATCGCGGACACTTTCAATATAGACGATCTGATCTGCGATCAGCTGGTAGGTTTTACCCCCTGATTTCAGCAAAAAGGAAGCTGCAGTAATTGCAGGCTGCTCCTGTCTTGCGGAAGGCAGGCAAGGTTGCTTCCGTCGAAAGAATTTTTCAACAGCAGCCATGAAACGATCGAAAGTGATCGGCTTCAAAAGATAATCAACCACGTCCAGGCTATATCCCTCCAGCGCATATTCCCGGTGCGCTGTGGTGATGATCACCAGCGGAGGGTCTTTCAGCAGGCGCAGCCATTCAAGCCCGGTAAGCTTCGGCATCTGGATATCGAGAAACAACAAGTCCACAGGATGAGCATGCAGAAAAACAGATGCTTCCATAGCATTCCTGCACGCACCGGCCAGTTCCAGCGATCCGGCTTCCTGCACATGCTTTTGCAACAACTGCTGCGCCAGTGGTTCATCGTCAACGATCAGGCAAGAAGTTTTCATATAGGCAGAATTTGTAGTTGTAATTCAAAAATACCGCCTGCCCGGCTAATAGTCAGCACATGCCTGTCGGGGTATAATAACGTAAGCTGCTGTTGCAGGCTCTTCAACCCTATACCATTCCCCTTTTCGTCAATTTCCTCAAAAGCATTGCGGGAGATCAGCAACAGTCCCTTCTCTGTTGCCTGCAACGACAACTGAAGCTCCACCGGTTCGCTGGTTTTCTCCACACTGTGTTTGAACATGTTTTCTGCAACTGTCAGCAACAACAACGGAGCAATCTGGTGCTGACCATCGACAACATAGTTCGTTTTCACAACTACCCGGTCACCAAATCTCAGCAGCTGCAAGGCAAGATAATTATCCAGCAATCCGATCTCATTTTGCAACGGCACAAACTGATCATTACACCGGTACAGCAGGTAATCCAGGATATCCGACAACCGCGCAATAGCCACCGGTGCAAGCGGCGATTGCAGCAGAGACAATGAATAGATATTATTCAGCGTATTGAACAAAAAATGCGGCTGCAGCTGCTTTTTCAGCGCCATCAGTTCAGCAGTCTTTTTTTCTTTTTCAACCGCGGCTTTTATTCTGACCATACGCAACCTTTCCGAAAACAGGTGGAAAATCAGGAAAGGGAAAGAGCCCGATACGATGCCGAGCACATAATAATTTACGAGCACTTTTAGCTGAGTCAATATCTGCCCTACAGTCTCCTGCACGGGAAATACATGCCGCAACAATGGCTCCATAACATACACCTTGGAGAGACGGCTCAACACAGCAATACAATAAAGGAACATCAGCAATTCGCCAACACCATGCCAGGCCCTTTTCCTGTCTGCAAACAACGGCAATACCCTGTAACAAAGAAAATAACTGAAAGCGATCATAGGAAGCAAATGAAAACAGGTAATAAGCATCCTTTCCGGCAAGCTGCTTTCAAGCATGCTACGTTCATCCAAACCAAAAAGATAGTACTGACTCAGGTACCAGCTATAAGTTCCCACCCAAAACACCACATGCATGAGCAGGCTACTTTGCTTTGCCATAAAAGTCCGGATACGCAATACACTCATATAAAATAAAAATACAGATTTGCACCAATTACAAGAAGCAGACAAGATGAAACAGCGCCGGTCAGGCACAAACAGACCATTTCCGCATACAAAGCCAACCCCACCTTGTTGGTATCCGTTTACTCCCCTTTCAACGAATACCTGCACCACAGGCCACGCAAAACAGCAGATTTGCATACAACAAAAAACTTGCACAACTATCCCGTATGATAAAATATCCATTGAGCATCATCCTGATCATCCTCACCCTGAGCACGACAGCACAGAACGGTACCAGCGACAAACAGAAAATTCAACAATTGCTAAATACATTTATGCAGGCAATAACTGATAAAGACAGCACCGCCATGTACTCCCTGTTTGCGGATGCGCCCGTAACGTGGGCGGGCATATACCAGCCATTGACACAACAAATGAGGGACAGCAAAAGCCCGGGCGTGCCGGATTACAAAATCTCCGATTATAAAACATGGTTCAGAAACCTCACCAAAGAAGGACGCTTCGAAGAGCGCTTCGCCAATCCGGTGATCGTGGAAGATGGCTCCATCGCTTCCGTAACATTCGATTACAGCTTCTGGAAAAACAATCAGAAAGGCAATTGGGGAAAAGAAAGCTGGGGACTGATCAAAGTAAACGGCACATGGAAGATCGCCAGCGTACTCTTTTCGATAGAATTGGAGACCACCAGGCAACAACCGGAAGAAAACGATGTTGCACCGGAAAGAAAGGACCCTGCAGTAGAAACCTACATCCGCACCCTGAAGGATACAATACCCTTTCAGGGCGCTGTCCTCATCGCCAAAGGCGACTCCGTGATTCACCACGCAGCCTATGGCATGTTCGATGCAGAGAACAATATTCCCAATACCACCTATACACAATTCCAGATCGGCTCCCTCACTAAATCATTCACAGCCTTTGCAGTCATGCAACTGGCAGAAGCTGGAAAGATCGATCTGCAGGCCCCGGTAAGCCGGTACCTGCCCGGTCTATCGCCTGCGCTGTCCAAAGGGCTCACCATACACCACCTCCTTAAACTGCAGGCAGGTTTTCCACAGAACATCGAACGACTCGCAGCCATCGAGATCATGGATATTCAACCCAATGAATTACTGGAGATCATCAATACAGCCAAACCGGAATTTAAACCAGGTCAGCAACACAAATACACTAACCTCTCCTACAACCTGCTGGCGATGGTGATAGAAAAGGTGGCACAAATGACATACGAAGATTACATGAAAGAAAACGTATTCAATCCACTACAGATGACACATTCCGGCATAGAAAGATTAATAGCCATCCCTTCTAACCGAGCCGTAGGATACAGAAAAGTCAATGGCAAGGTCCGGCGTGTTCAAAACTCGGTATCCTACGCACTCGGTTCAGGAGATATTTATTCAACAGTATACGATACCTACAAATGGACCAGGGTATTGAATCGCCCGGGCACCCTTTCCGAAAAAAGCAAGACATTACTATTTGATGGCGGCACAGAAGAATGGGGCTATTATGGATATGGCTTTAGGATCCAGCGCTACCACCGTGGCAATGAACACAGTACCGGCATACTCATCAGGCATGGAGGCACGATGAACGGCTTTATCACCAACTACCATTACTACAAAGAAGACGACCTGACGATAATCATATTTTGCAATTACCGCGATATCCCCATACGCAACATAACCTACCAGCTCAAAGAACTTTTACTGGGCCATCAGCCAGGTAAGCGAGCCAATACGTTTAAGGAATGATCGGCCCACAACTTATACACCAACCACAATAAACGATCAGTAAGCACCCGGTTGCCTGAGCACCGAACGCATTTTTTCCCTATATTGAACACGTTCAAAACTAACCGGCTATGATCGTAAGAAAAACACTTGGGCTCAAACAGATCTATGAATTTGGTGGCCACCATTTTATTTGGCTCATCCCCTGGATGCTCCTCGTAAGCGGCACCTACCATTTCACCCAGTGGCGATGGATGGCCATCCCCTGGCTCCCGCTATCAGTGATCGGCATCGCCGTAGCCTTCTATGTTGGCTTCAAGAACAACCAGGCCTACGGCAGGCTTTGGGAAGCAAGGAAAATATGGGGCGCCATGATCAACAACAGCCGCATACTGGGCACGATGGTCAAGCATTTTGCCGTCAGTGACACGATCAATGCACCGGAGCTGGAACTGGCCAAAAGACGCATCATCCACAGACACATCGCCTATCTATATACACTAAGGCAGCAGCTGCTGGCCCCTGCCCCCTGGGAACATGTGAGCCTGCGCTGGATCTTTGGCTACTTCAACAGAAAACGCCATCACCATTTATTGGAGATACCCTATGAACAGGAACTGGCAGAAGTTGCAGCAAGGCCCTATCTCGATCCGGAGGAGCAACAAGCCTACGAAGGCGTTGCCAACAAAGCCACCCAGCTGATCGACCGGCAAACCGGCGACCTCGCAACCCTCTTCCGCAACAACTGCATGAACATGATGCAGCACATCGAACTGCAGCGCACACTCAATAATTTTTATGATGAACAGGGAAAAGCAGAGCGGATCAAACGCTTCCCTTTTCCGAGACATTACGGCAGCTTCAGTTTCGTATTTGTCTGCATCTTTGTATTCCTCCTGCCCTTTGGCATTGTAGGCGAGTTCAGCAAGTTGGGCGGAGATATGTATTGGCTGTCCGTTCCCATTGGAGCCCTGATCGGTTGGATATTTGTAGTACTGGAAATTGTAGGCGATTATTCCGAGAATCCCTTCGAAGGATTATACAACGATGTACCCATGCTTTCCATCTGCCGCACCATCGAAATAGACCTGCTCCAGATGTTCGGCGAAAAAGACATCCCCAAACCAATACAACCCAAAAACAGCGTACTGATGTAACCCTTCAGCGTTTATCCCGTTCTGCAAACCTGCTCAAAGCAGCCAGTCCCTGCCTCTTACAAAACAAATATCCCCGGCCTATCAAGCCGGGGACTTTATTATTGCCATATGTTATTCCTGACCGATGGGCAACGATAACTGCGGCGGTGTATATCGCCAGAATGTTTGAATATTGGCAGTGACTACATATCCGCGTCCATTGCAACTGGTGAACGTTACGTATGGAGGGTAAGCGTTACCCACAGGATAGCTGGCCCTTTGCGACCAGGTGTTGGCAACAGCATCATAACTCCACAAGTCCGACTTCAAGTTGGAATAATATTCCGAAGAACCCATGCCGAGGTAAACTTTACTGCCCAACATAAATCCGCGTGTATCCTGGCGCTTGCCACCACCAAACGCAGCCTTTTGAGTCCATACATTCGTAAGCGTATTATATTCCCACCAATCGGAATTAATAACAGGTATACGAGTTAGCTGGAACGTATTGGGATTAATCAATGACATGATGGAAATACCAGTACCGAAGTAGAGCTTATCCCCTATAGCATAGCTGGCCGCATTGTAACGTCCCGTGCCTGGAATATTCGCTCTGAGCTGCCACGTATCAGCTGCAAAATCATATTCCCAGTTTTCTTTCAGCGTGTACCCATAATCATTCGCATCAGCGCCATTCGCACCTCCAAGTACATACCCCTTATTATCGGTAGCAGTAAAGGAAGCCCGCCCGCTGGCAGTACCCGGAAAGTTCGCTTTGTTAGTCCATTGACCGGTAGCAAAATCGTAAGCTTTGACAACTTTCGTAGAGAGATTACCAAAATAGACCCTCGAACCATTCGTAAAAAGATAAACATTGGCAAAAGCCGGTTGACCGGTAAAATTGTTCTTCTTAACAGACCATACAGCAGTAGCTGGATCATATTCCCACAACTGGTCATTAGCCTGTAAGTGAGAGTATAGCTTATCATTAACACTAAACGACGTGTTGTAAGTAATAGCTGAAGGAATAGAAGGCGCGGCAGGAGTTAATTCCGTCCAGATATTGCCGCCAATGCTGATAGCAGCCCGGTCGGTTGCTACCTCATTCTTTACAACAGCAGGCCCTTCCACATCTTTTTTGCACGACGATACAAAAGATGCAATTACTAATACAACAATAAAAAAACTTGCCAGTGACCGGCGCAAACATAAACCCATAAATAATAAGATTTAAAGTATGATGAACAGTAAAGGTGCACCCCTTGCACGAGGTATTCTGTCATCATTTAGCCAAATGCGTTAAAACAACTATAGCCTGCGGGAATTCAACTGTTGTTTGTATTAGCGCGTCTTTTAAAACAAGTCTCCTGCTGGCTGCAAGGGCATAAGTTTTTATTGCATGCATTAAACCAACAAGTCTTAAGGCTTCTTTCCCAGTAATTTGATAAACCGGAAATGAGAAACGACAGCAGCCTTGAAAGTAGGAAGATTATTATAAGGCAATTTAAAAGCAGCACATTCTATCTGCACCAGTTTGCTCAATGCCGGATAGTGAATGTGACTTATTCGCGGGAACAAATGGTGTTCTATCTGGTAATTCAGGCCACCGGCAAACCACGAAATAATCCTGTTGCCCGGCGAAAAGTTGGCAGTTGTCTTTACCTGGTGAATAGCCCACTCGTTCTCTATCAGTTTGGCATCGCTGCCTACAGATTCGAATTCTGTTTCCCCCACCACATGCGCCAGTTGAAACACAATAGATAGCGTAAGCCCCAAACCGATATGCATAAACAAAAAGAAAAGCAACCATGATTGCCAGCCAATCAGCACAATAGGAATGACAATATAAAAAAGTAAATACAGCCCCTTACTGATCCAAAAAACGATGTGATCTTGCGTTGACATCTTCTTAAGCGGCGTATTTACGATCTTCTTGCTGAAATATTTCTCGAAATCCTGGAAAAGTACCCAGATCATCGAGCTAAAAGCATACAACAACGGAGTATACAGATGCTGAAGCCGGTGCGCAGGCACCCAACGTTGTGAGCTACACATACGAATAAAAGGACTCTTGGCAATATCATCATCCACACCGTCGATATTTGTATATGTATGGTGAATGATATTGTGCTTTTGCTTCCAAATGAAGCTGTTTCCGCCTAAAGCATTCAGCGTAAGGCCCAGCGTTTCGTTAACCCATTTCCTGGACGAATAACTGCCGTGATTGGCATCATGCATCACATTAAAGCCAATACAAGCCAGCATAAAACCCAAAAACAAACTCAATAGAACGACAAGCACCCAGGTCATGGGCACCCACAACATTACGACGTAGGAACAAACCGCTGCGAGAATTAAAATAATGGTCTTGGCATACAGCCGGACATTACCCGTCTTTTTTATATGCGCAGTTGTAAAATACTTATCTACAGCTTTTTTCAGTGAAGTGTAAAAAGCGTGATGCTTATTATTGAAAGTTACTTTAGACATGCTTATAAAAATGGACTTCTGGTAGTCCACCATAAAGGTCGTCTATTTCCCGATGTGGGAACACATTTATTTCCTGTATCAGTGTTAAATTATCCCTTACCGCCCCTACCTTCATCAAACGCCTTTATAGCCTTCTTCGAAGCAAGCCCTCTCCAGCTTAATTCAAGCACCTCCATCAACAGCTTCTTGTCATAGTGAGGCTGAATCCACATACAGATATAAGCATAACCCTTAAAGTGATCAGGCACATGAAAGAGTTCAGGATGACTATTCAGATACTTATCATGGAACTCAAAGCCAAGGTGAATAGGAATAAATTCACCATTATCATGCAGCCGGCACATAAGCTTGCCGCGCACCTTCACGGAAGGCGTACCCTCATGAGAAGTACTCTCCTCCGTCTCGGGAAAGGTTAAAGCGATCTTCTTCACCACTTCAAAATCGGCAGGATCATAATGTAGAAGTTTGCTTTTCATGACAGTTCAAATTAGTTGATAACCATTAGATATAATGCCATTGAAATATACAACAGTTCCCTGTATTTATCAATTGATGCAGCTGCAACGCCCGGCTACCTTTGAAGCAGATTTACTCCAACGACACCAGACATCGAATCACCAGACTTTAAAATCAAAAATGCGATGAAACTATTATGCTTGGCAACGGCAGCCCTGCTGCTGTTTGGCTGCAACAGCACGACTACACCAGAACAAACCAATTCAACACCAGCAAACAACGAGACAACCATGAGCAAGGAAATTAAAGTAGCAGACTATGCTACAGACCCTGCAATAGAAGCAGGGACCAAAGCATTTTTAAAAGCACTCAACACTAGTGGCGGCAAGCCAATGGAAACCATGCAGCCTGCAGACGCCCGCAAGGTACTGGAAGGTGCACAGACATCTGTAAAAGCAGATATCTCGGGCGTGGAGATAAGCGAGAAGACCATCACCCAGGATGGCCTCACAGTGAAGCTCTTTATCATGCGGCCCGCTGGCGCAACAGGCACCTTACCAGCCTTTATGTTTTTTCATGGCGGCGGCTGGGTCATTGGCGACTTCCCCACCCACCAGCGCTTTATCCGCGATCTGGTAGTGAGTTCAGGAGCAGTGGCCGTACATGCAGAATACACACGCTCTCCCGAAGCAAAATACCCGGTGGCGCTCAACGAATGCTATGCAGCCACCAAATGGGTAGCAGAACATGGCAAAGAGATCAATGTAGACGGACAACGCCTCGCAGTGGTGGGCAATAGCGCAGGCGGCAATCTCGCAGCAGCAGTAGCCTTGATGTGCAAAGACAAAAAAGGACCGGCACTGAAATTCCAGGTACTGTTCTGGCCTGTGGCAGATGCTAATTTCGAAACAGTCTCCTACAACCAGTTTGCCACCGATAGATTCCTGACCAAAAATATGATGAAATGGTTCTGGGATCACTACATACCCGAAGCGCAACGCAACGAAATATATGCCTCGCCGCTCCGCGCAACAACAGAACAGTTGAAAGGACTGCCACCAACATTGGTGCAAACAGCCGAAAACGATGTACTGCGCGATGAAGGCGAAGCCTATGGACGCAAGCTGAACGAAGCAGGCGTGGTCACCACCAACGTGCGCTACCTCGGCATGATCCACGATTATGGCCTGCTCAACCCACTGGCCCACATACCCGAAATACAGTCGGCCTTATACTACGCAGGCGCCGAACTGAAAAAAGCGCTGAAGTAAGAAGCCCAATGTCACCCTGAGTATTGTCACCCTGAATCGCTGTCACCCTGAGCTTGTCGAAGGGTTGTCGAAGGGCTGTCGAAGGGTTATCGAAGGGTGAGTCGCCCTCCAGAGGCGGCTCACATTGACTAAATACATAAAGGCCCCAAAAGGGCCTTTATCCTTAAAAAAGTATCACCTTGTTGTCATTTCGAACGTAGCCAGCTACGCCTATAAAAATTACGCTGCCACGGCGCAGTGAGAAATCTGCTATCGAAACAAAAAGCTCACGAAGCAAATGAATGTTACCTACGAATCTACAAAGTCGCCATATCGATCACAAACCGGTACCGCACATCACCCTTCTCCATTCGCGCGTAAGCATTCGTAATATCCTTTATATCGATCAGCTCTATATCCGATACGATATTGTGCTCAGCACAGAAATCCAGCATCTCCTGAGTTTCCTTGATCCCACCAATACCGGAACCGGCTACACTCTTACGACCACCCAGCAAGGAAAACGGATGCACCGACAGTTGACCCGGAGGAACACCCACACAAATATGCACACCATTGGTGCGCAACATGCGCAGGTAGAAATTCAGATCATGCTCGGCAGAAACCGTATCGATAATGAAGTCGAAAGAATGCTTTGCCGCCTTCACCTGCTCCTTATCCGAAGTCACTACGAAACGGTGAGCACCCAAAGCTTTGGCAGCAGCCGCTTTAGAAGGAGAAGTGCTCAACACGGTCACTTCAGCACCGAAAGCCACACCAAACTTCACAGCCATATGACCCAGCCCCCCAAGACCAAGCACTGCCAGCTTATGCCCTTTACCAATTTTCCAGTAGCGCAGCGGAGAATAAGTAGTAATACCCGCACACAACAATGGCGCAGTAGCCGCCAGCGATAACTTCTCCGAAACATGCAATACAAACTCTTCCCTTACCACGATAGTGTTGGAATAACCACCATAAGTAGGAATGCCACTCCGGTCGAGGTTGTTATACGTCTGCGTATTCCCTTCCAGGCAATAATTCTCTAACCCCTCTTTACAATTCTCACAAACCTGGCACGAATCCACCATACAACCCACACCCGCAGTGTCACCTGGTTTAAAACCCTTTACGTGATCGCCCACCTTAACAACCCTGCCTACGATCTCGTGACCGGGCACCATGGGAAACACGCCAGGAAACCAATCATTCTTGATCTGGTGCAGATCAGAATGACAAACCCCGCAATACAATATCTCCAACTGAACATCATGAGCACCAACTTCCCGGCGTTCAAACTGCCAGGCCGCCAGATCCGTCTCAGGAGTCTGAGCCGCATAACCCTTTGCTTTAATCATAAGCTTATTGCATTTAAGGAAGCAAAGCTACACTACTAAAACCTGTAAGAGATTAAAGATTTCAAACTAAAACTTGCATAATTCAAACAGCAGCCATAAGATAGGAATGCAGAGAGACAGTACTAATTTTTTAATTAGAGAAAACAACACCTTAACGTACCAGCTCCAGCGTGCCACGCTTAGAGATCACTTTGCCGGTAATATCCACCCCTTGCACCACATATATAAAGGTGCCCGAAGATTGCTTTACGCCGCCGAGCGTTCCATCCCATCCTTTATTGATGGTGTTGGTACTGAAGACAAGTTGCCCCCAGCGATTAAACACCCGGAAGAAGTCGAGCCGGGTAATACCTACACATATCGGGAAGATCACATCATTCCTTCTGTCATTATTAGGAGAAAAAGCATTGGGCACAAAAATATCGGGAGCCGTGCGATATACCTTCACTTTGATGGCATCAGTACTATAACAACCATCGGCCCGGGCAGCCTTCACGATATACTCCATGGATTGAGCAGTTTCGCCCCACAGCACAGCAATCGGGTTGCGGATATTAGTATTGTTAAGCCCTGTAGGAGGCGACCAGGTAAATACATTCGCAGTGGCATCATTAACAGTAGCATTCAACTGCAATGACTGCCCAAGCACAACAGACGTATCATTACCTGCAGATACGATGATAGGAGCAGCCACCCGTATGCGGAAAGTATCATTGAGCGGATTGGGGCAACCGGCATTCATCACCGAAAGGATATAATTGGTATTGGTAGCAGGTTTCGCCAGCGCTTGTAAAGAATAAGGCAGCGAAGGAATATTACCGTTGCCCGTATTGCGAAGCGTACTCAGCGGACGCCAGCTATAGCTGGTGCCAATAGTGATGTTGGCATTCAGTTGCAGCGAATCACCATAACAAATATTAGCCTGTGCAGGATCATACGTGGCAGCAGGAAACGGCACATTCACATAAGTAATAGCAGCCACCTTGCTGGTGTCAGGTTCACACACACCACTCTTCACGATCGTTCGGTAATAAGCAGAAGAAGTAAGCCCGCTGGCTGCATAAGAAGGCTGCTTATAAACAGGAGCAAAACTATTCCAAAGACTACCATTGGCAGAAGATTGCCAGTTGACCACATTGCCCGTATTACCACTTAAAGTAAGCAGGCTACCCGCCGTCTGCCCAATACAAAAACTACTGTTGTCAGGACTCAATACACCACCTACACTTTTAGGGTCCACAGTTACCACTGCCCGGGTGCTGGTATCGATGCGGCAGGTGGGGCCATTCTGTACGATGGCGGCAAACTGCGTAGTGGCAGTAAGATTTTGTGCCGTATATGAAAGCGAAGTATTACTGACAGGCGACCAGTTGATGCCATTGGTGGAAGACACCCATCCCAGTATATTACCATTTTGCCCACCCAATGTAAGCAAAGAACTGTTCAAACCAGTACACACTTGGTTGTCGCCGGTCACTATACCAGGTATGGTAGGCGGCTTGCTATTCACAGAAATGGTATCGCGCAGGTCGGCACAACCGTTCACTTCACGCGCAATGATAAAACCACCACCCGTTCCCGCCTGCACAGTCACAGCATTACTGTTGCCGCCGGATTGGATGGTCCAGCCGGCCGGAACCGTCCACGTATACGACGCATTGGCGAGAGCCGGTATGGAATAAGTAAACGTGCCGTTGGCACAGGCCTCATTCGGACCACTGATCTCCAGCCCTGCACAACTATTGCGGAGCGCCACATAAGCATACGCAAAGTGCGCACCCGGATTACAATTATGCGCATCGAAAGTAAGCGTAACCTGTTTGCCACGATAAGGCGATAAGTCAAAAGTCACTTCCGTCCAATCCTTGGTCCACACATCATACAAATATTGACCACCGCCACCACCTCCCCCGCCCCCGCCTCCGCCACCACCGCCGGAATGCGAAAAGAAAGGCACAGGACTATTGACGAAGCCCTGAGCAATGGCCCGCGCAGAATCCAAAGTAGCACCCGTAGAGCTACCACCACCGCCACCACCCGGACCACCGCCGCCCTGCCCCGCATTGTTGAAAGTAGGCAGGTAATATTGAGGCGAAGCACAGGTGATAACACTGTCGGGCGTATTCAGTGTGGCCTGAAACAAAGGTTGCTCACTCGAATTGTGCGTACCGTTTTCCAATACCAGTGCATATGCATACGTCATGGTATAAGGCTCCGACACCGGGCCGGCCGGCACCTGGATCGTATAAGAAACAGACCGCATGAACCCGCCGGGATTGCTCCCTTGTCCCAGATCATAAGACGTAGCAGTAGAGCCCAGTTTGATAGAATAGCTATAAGCATATCCATTGATAGTGGGAATAGAAGGGAAAAAGCCAAAAGCATCGGCAGTAGGGACGGTATTCACCTCGATACCCGTAGTATTGATATTGTATTCGGGAATTCTGTATACACCCGCATTGGGAAACGGATAACTCAGCGAAGCACCCCGCATCAGGCCGGTGCTGGCAGACCAGTTACTCAGGTCACCGGAAGCAAAATTGATATTGATCGGACACGCCTGCGATTGCGCCAACCCCGGCAGCGTGGCCGCGGCAGCTACACAAAACAACAACAAATGCCTGATCAGTTTTCGCTTCATAGACCGGTACATTAAAACAAGGCTATACGATGGGAGGAAGGTTATTCAGCAGGATTTGGAATACGGGGGAGCTTCTATTACAATGTACACAATATATACAGGATAGGTTGCCAAAACGTTGGGCAAAACACGGCTTTTTTTATACGAGTACCGGTTAACTAATTGTAAAGACATGATTTGCAACCCATCCCATAAAAAAAGAGGCTGTCTCCAGGACCCCAGCCCTGAAAACAGCTTCCATATCTTACCTCTTACTTCTTACCTCATACCTCCTACTCAATCACAATCTTCCGGATAGCATACTCATTATTACTGGTCTGGATCTTCAAAAAATAAACCCCTTTACTGAAGTTGTCGAGGCTTAGCCAATTCACACCTTGCCGAACGCGGAATGCTTTAAGCACCTGCCCAGGCGGATTGACCAGCGTAGCAGTCACAACAGCATTATCGCCGGTAGCAATGTCGAGCCTTACCCGGTGATCATAAGTAGGCACGGGCGACACTTTTACCAACAACCCATTGAGCGGGAAGGTCACCAGCCTGATAAGCGAGTAAGTAGTACTGCCATCGGGGTCCTTCTCGGCAATACGATAATAAACGTTGCCAGCAAGCGGTTGCTGATCCGTAAACACATACTCCTTTTCGTAGGCAGTAATGGGACTGGCTGGCACGGATCCTATAGCCATAAAAGTATTACCGTCATTACTTCTTTCAACTACATAATGACTCACGTTGATCTCTCCGTTCACCTTCCAGCGCAGCAAAGCCCCATCACCATGGCGCTTCGCATCGAAGGTCAGGAAATTGACCGGCAACGTAGCAGCAGCAAAAGAAGCAACCGTTCTGGCTCCCGAAAGCAAAGTGGCGCCGCTGAATACATTCACCACACCCGTAACACCCTTCTGATTTTTTAGCAGGATGTCATCGATATACCAGCCATCAGCCCCCATCGTATTGTCGGAAACAAAACGGAAACGTAGCTGGGCAGTCTTGCCCGCAAAACCGGTCAGCGGCACAATGGTCTGGATGAACTGATCACTGCTGCCGGAAAATCCCCTGCGGGTAGTCGGGATCGGATCGCCGGGAAAAGGAGGCAGGTTACTATTGTAACCATTTTGCGTCATATAAGCGCCGAGGTCCTGCCAGCTGCTACCACCATTGGTTGATATCTCCACAACCCCGCCATCAAAAGCAGCTTCCGTATCATAATAATGCCAGAACGATAAAGTAGAAAGCGTGTCCAGCAACAAGCTACCCGATGTAAGAATACGCTGAGTGGTATTAGCCGTGTTGGCCGCGTACCACGCATGCGTAGGACTGTGCGATTTAGTGGTCACTTCTGTCCAGAAACCACTACCCGAAGGCATCCAGGTGTAGCTCCCCGGGTCACGGCTGTCATTGATCAGCGCCACCGGCGCTGCATAACTACCATTCGCAGTAGTCTGAATCGTGAAACTCTTTGTTTCACCAGGTGCAAAATTCACCCCATCGAAACGCACATAAGGAGCAGTATAAGTGCCACCGGCAGCCGACACGAAAGAAAGATTGGACGACAAGGTATCCACAATGGAAATATTGTTTTGAGCCGTGCAATCACAGGTAGCCTTGATGGTGAAAGTAAGATTATCGCCATTAGCCACTGAATCCTTGTTCACCGTTTGCATAATACTAAGCCCCGTTGGAAGATCCTTGGCATACGTCTGGTCATTAAAATAGTGAGCACTCCCCTGAGAAGCACTCTTGCCCATACCCCTGCGTGCAAAAGCATTCCAGATAGCACATTTATGCGCATTATTGTACAGAAGACTATCAGCCTTTAAAATAGCATCCCGCCCATCGAGGAAACCAGGACCACATGGCTGGTACTTCATACCTTGCATCACGAGCTGCAAAGCAATATTATTACCCTTGGTCCCATGATAAATATCGCCATCGATACCTTCCATCGCAATAATATTCCACGTCATATCCCACAAAGCAGCACACCATATCTCACCAATCGAATGCTCCTGCCCGCCGGTAAATGGCAGACTGTCGTAAGTCAGCGGGTTGATGCTCATATCTGTTGAATAAGGAAAACGGCGGATACCACCCTCCGTAGACAACTGGCCCAGCGCGTAATTGCCGATGGGCCTTTTGTTGACACCATCACCAACACCGGCAGTAGCCCAGTTCGTAGTAAGCATCAGCGCCACGTAATCACTCCACCCCTCACCCATTTGTTCGATGTTGGTAAGACAGGTAACATTCGATGGGCCAGCCGTCAGACGATTCGATATACCATGCGTATACTCATGCACCACAACACCATTATCCAGAGCACCATCTACATAATGCCCCGAAGCCGATAACGTAGCCGTTACCCCGGGCAGATTGGCCTTTATGGTATTGCCATCGGCCTGCATCATCATAACCGCTGGTATTACGATCGTCGTATCATCGCCACTCATGATGAGCGGACTGCCGGCAACATTATTCACAACGATCACACCAACAGCGCCGGCATCCTGAGCCCTTTTGATCTTTTGAACAAATGAACAATTGCTGCCACCCCGCTCGATAAGAGCAATCTTTCCCACAAGCGCTGCCGCATTGGTAATATTAGTACAAGCCTGGTGCGTATTATTAAGATCATCCACCCGTACAACCTCAGCCGTTACAGGCCCCACATACCTAAGCCTGTTGCGGGAGCTTACTGCGCCTTCCGCAATTACATATTGCGCAGCATAAGGACTATTGACTTGTAGACTTGGCGTCACGAGAAGATCCCACAGATACATGCGCATACGTGGATTTTCACCATCCTCCGGCGTAAAGAAATTGGCATTGTTGGTGCCGCCGCCATCCTGCGCCAAAGCATGTACATAATCCTTACCGGCGCCTCCCCTATTGAGGTTATCAGACTGAAAGTTGCCGGCAGCTTCGTCGAATCCATATTGATAAGTAATATCGTGCACCACGTTATTCCAGTAAAAGAGATTATCGATTCCCGCACCCATATTGGAAGACGCCATAGGATCAGCCCCCGTATCCAATACACGGTCGAAAGTAAGTGACGGCGTGCCCGTAGTAGACTCATCGGCCACCCCAAGCGTATCCCGCCGCCCCGTAATATCTTCCCGCGCCCACACATTATTCCCACGCGTATAAGTAAAGTTGCGGTCACCATCGAAATGCCAGCCATGCGTAGTAGCTTGATTATTGACGCCCGCTATCGTCCATGGATTATTCACCAGCGTACGGCTGCCATAAGCAGCAGATTCCAGCGGATGAGCATACACACGATAATTGACACTGGTAGCAGTTGGTGGCGGAGGAGCGAACGGAACCGGAACGGACATCATCCTGTTCTTTTGTAGAGCATCCACCGGCACCATGGCATGATCGCCATCCGTATACCCGCGCTCCGATACGATGAGACTATGCTTTTGTAGAAACTCCCCGCTTTGCGCATCCACATGAGCCACCCATTCCTGCTGTCCATCCGCCGAACCAATACGCACACGCCAGGATAGCTTCAGTTCCCGGCCATCATTCACCGGCAGCCACATAAGATCACTGCGCAGATTTTGCCGGGCAATACCCTTTCCATCAAAAACAAATCGACGCGCCGTTACATCCTGTTCCAGCATTTGAAGCTTTTCCGGCACCGGTATAGCCAGTTGCTTACCAGCCCGCTGAACAGCCTGCATAGCAGTCACAGCTGGCGCAGTATTCATGCCGGCTTTAAGTTGGATCTTTTCAACATAATCCAGTCTCTTTTCTACCAGCGTATCATTTCGGAAGACAAAGACCCCTATCTTATTAAAGACCGGCACACCAAGGTAGCCCTGTTGCAGATATACGATCAGGTCACCGGTTTTCTTGTCCACATGCGCGTCGGATACATGGTAGTCATCGAGGGATGACTGGTTAAGCCCGGTGGTACGAAGATTTTTGCGTAATAAAGTAACAGCAGTTTGTTTTACATCGATTCGCCGTTGCTGCGCAGCAACAGCGTTTAACAACAATAAGGTAATGAACAGGCACAAATAATTTCTCTTCCAGGACGTGGTTAACATAAATCAATGAGTGTTTAATAGTTGATCAAGGGCGTAGCAGTAGCCACCCGCAAGCACATTACTTTTGGGGAATAAAAGAATAGCAACAAAAAGTTGTGAATTGGATTCTAAGAAAGGAAGAGAATTTGTGGTACCCTAAAGATAAGAGTAATTTCAACTAACCCGCTTCAGGCAACTGGGTAGATTTAAAAAATTAATCGGCCTGACTACTTCAAGGCCTTCTCAACATCTATAACCTCGAAATAAGGGTGCATTTCAAATAAGTGCTTTAAAAAAGGAATGTGATTACTTCCATAAATGATAACATAGCAATTGTCCCTGGCATAATCCGTTTGGCGAAGCACATGATTAAAGTTCATCAGATTAGTGCCATACCAGAAAGTGCCCACGTAGTTCAATACACTCATATCATTACCTGTGCAAGGTATAAGTCCTTCACAGCTTTGTCAATGATATTTTTAGGCACATAGCCAGAGTCCATCAGTTCCAGCGGCTGATAATTCATGCCATACACCTTTTTATGACCCAGTTGTTTGGCAGTCTTCATGCCCAGCTGAAATATCTCATTAGCCTTTGTTTTGATCACAGCCGGCTCCCGCCCGTTCAAATAATCACGGTAAATACTGTCATAAAAAGGCTGGTTCTTTTCCGTAAACTCCAGGAAGATCTTGTCGGGTTTTTGCTTCACCAGTTTCCCGACCAATTCGCCAACCTCCTGCTGACGTTTGGCAGAAAACAGGTGGGAGTGCAGTTTACTGGCGCTGTCCAGACTTTGATTAAAATGAAAAGTACCAAGCAGTACAACCTTGATTCTTTTAGGGTTTGATTGAGCAGAAGAGCTAAAGCAATAAAGTACCAGAAAAAGGGCAGGTAAAATATTTCTCATGTTAATCGAAGGTTTAATATCAGAGCCGTAAACAGCCATCCTTGATCGGCAATTTAAGGGAAGCAGACGAAACCATCAGCTTAGCGAAGATGAGAAAAAGAAAATTAAATCAATCCCTGTCCGTATCATAAGCAACTCCCTGAGCAAACATAAAGAGCCCATAACAGAAAGTGGCCACGGCGACAACGATGAACCACACATGCCCTACATCGTCGCCGATAAAGTCGAAAGCCTTATCGGTATTCACTACATAACGTGCGTTGTCACCAACCCCCGCTTTCAGTAAGAAAAACCCAATAATGCCCAGAATGATGCCCCGGGCGGCATAACCAACCCAGGCAAGAAAATGAACCACATGACGAAATTGAGAAGAGAAACGCTCGATATCAACCCTTTCCCGGTACCCCTGCATTATACCATATAACAGCTGTACTACAGCAGTAACGACATATACAACCCCTAACCCTATAACCGGCCAGGAGCCATAACTTTGCAATAACTGCTGAGCCATCTCACGCTCTTCAACCGGTTGACCATCCGGCTGAATATGACTCGCACCAAGCAAAATCCGGATAGCAGAATACACAATAAATATATCGGCCACAGTGCTCAGTGCAATACCTGTTCTTTTAACTATACCCTTCACGCCATTCTTGTAACCGTAAGGATCAGTAATAGCCTCATAAAAGCGCCAGATAATATAACACACCGTTCCCAGCAATATCAACCCAATGAATATTTTACCAATGGTATAATCGTTCAGGATAGCCAGCAGGCTGCCCTCATCCGCACCGCCATTCCGCAATTTGAAAAAAGAAAGCAGCGCAACCACACCGATACCAGCATACATAACCCCGGTAGCCATACAACCATAAACCGGCAACCAGTGAACAACAGTACGTTTCTTTTGCGCGTAATTCATATTCCCCAACAGCTTATTACCTGAAATTAACAACTATTGGACCAACGAACACAGTTGTGTATATTTAGGCATTTTAATTACAACCAACCATGGCAAAGTATTCGTTACCACATTTTGAAGAACTGGACACAGAAAATCTGGAAGAGTTTTATGAGGCGGAGGTTGAACACAACAATGACGTCATCGAAATAGACCTCAACTTCGAAAACAAAACCATCGATCCGGCCCGTCTCGACCTGGTAAAGCAATTCATCGAAAACATTGCCACCTTCGACAAACAGAATAAGAAACATATCCAGGCCGACTATGCAGACAAAGACAAGGACACCGTAAAATCCTACGTCGAATATCACATGGATGAACTCGACAGAAAAGACCTGAAAGAAGTTGTCGACTTCAGCCTCAAAACAATAAATCCCAGGCTCCAGCTGGTAAACGCCCTGCACCTGATCCGCGTAGGCCTGTACCCCGACAGCGAAGACCAGTTTGCCATTTTCGACTACTCCATAGACAGGGATATAACCGACTATTTAGTGGTCATATTTGCCAACGAGAAAGGCGAAATGGACTACATGACAATGGAAAGCTAACCCTCAGCCAATAATTTGCCCTTATGCAGCTGCGGTTTACCAAAGACCTTATCAACGATATCATTACGACCGACGTCAAAATAAGTGACCAACTTAGGTTGTATAAGATATTTGACGAGCATGATGCTGTCCTTGGACAATTCTTTTTCCATCACACTGAGCAGTATTTAATATTTGCCAACAAAGAAATAGTAGTAGAAACCACTTCCAGGATTCTAAAGAAGTCCCAACATTTACTGATCGATAAAAGCGACGGCAAACAAATAGGACAGTATGAACTCTACAAAACCGGATTAGCTACATCCGAATACTTCATCTTCAACCAATTCCTGATAAAGATTGGTGACAAAACATACATCCTTGAACGGCAAAAGCCGGAAGCTAAACGCAACTTCTTTAAAATGGAAACCTGGGGACATTTTAAATTCCGCCTCTACCCGAAAACCGGTGGAGAATACGCTGAGTATTCACTGAAAATGGACATACCCTCCCTCAGTAAAATAAACTACACAAAATACAGGCATTTTACAGGCACCATCGAAGCCAACATGACAGATGTCTTTCCTATACTATCAGCCTTCTACTTATTCGAAATAGAATTTGACAACGAAGACGCGAAGTATAGTGACTAACAAAACTACAAGTCCCTTAATTCGGTTAAACCCGCATGATTTGTGCAATCCTTACGTCTATAGCATCAATGCTTTGAAAATAAGTTTCCAAAGCTGGATCAATCCATCGTATCAAGTCATATAACATTGCGTGCATCGCTAAAGCATAAGTGCAATCGATCGTATTACCACTAAAGCATAAAGGTTCACAGTGATTCATCCTGTTCCTGAAGTTTTTAATATCTTCCATTTTTTGATGTATAGACCTCCGATTCTCAGTCGGAGGCTTATGAGGAAACAGGTAAATCGGTTGACCACCAACCAATGCATAATGGTGAGGAATGAAGAAGGCTATCCAAAAACCGAACATCTGATCCGAAATTATTTTTCCAGTAGTTATAGGAACAGATCTGCGTCGCAAGTTATTTTCAGATTTCAATATAGAAGTTCTTAAAAAGAAGTTAGATGAGGCCAGCGAAGGATCGCGCATGAAGCCATTCTTTTGATTAATAATCCAGTCAGGATCGGCAAAATGAGCTGTCAATACAGTATTTAAACTATTTCGTAGTATTACTTCAAACTGGCTTAACAAAGGATGGAAGGCCTGTGCAAGCCGTATATTTGCTGCATAGAGCCTTTTAGCTCTGGCATTATCATTACTCGTAGCCAAAAGATATCTGTCAAACCTTGGCTTCGACAAGTATTTGTTTCTCAAGGATATTTTCATTTGGCAATATAAGAAACAAATATTAATTTTACATAATACAGGCCTGGTAAAGCCTCTTTCCTTCGTGGAAACGTAATCAGGTAAACGAATAAAGGGTGCACTTACGTGAGCCCTTTTTCTATGATGTAAATGCAGTAATTACCCCTACTCCATCACTATATACTTCTGCGGACTGATCTTCTCCTGCACCTCATTATTACCATTACCCGCATATTTATTACTACTTGAAGTGATACCAGTGGCCGCATACGATTCCACACCATAACCGGCATTGTACTGCACAAGATTGTTACGTACCGAAATACCCGACGAGCCTTTGTACAAGAACTCCACCATTACCCCACTGCGATCATTGGCCTCAATAAGATTTTGCTCTACAGCGATTCCCTTGCTCTCAGAGATCAACACACCATAATAACCATTACGGGCTATTTCACATTGCTTCACCGAGCCATTGGCACAAGCCTCCAGCGCCACACCAGCACCCAGTGGAGAAGTCGACAACCGGCAATCCTGCACCGTAATGCCACTGCAATGCGACAACAACAAGTTGTGCAATAGTTTCTGCCCCGGCGGCACACTAACGCCGTTTTCACTCAGGTCACAACGCACGATCGACACACCACTCGCGCCATTAATGAAAACGCCATTATAAGTGGAGTTCCGTACTGTAACATTCTCCAGCCGGATATTCCTTATCAGCCCCTCTTTGGTTGTCCTGAATAAGATCCCGCCACGGTTATAGCCACCGCGATAAGAACGCGCACTGTTGGGATCAGTTGGAACATTGGTAGTCGGCGCTCCTTCAATCACCAGGTCGCGAATGGTAACCTCCTGCATATCATCTGCGCCGTTCACAATCGTCTCCCGTGCGCCGGAAGCAGGGTCGAGGATCAGCACGGTAGCCAGCCCTTCACCCGACAACACCACACCAGAGGGCATCTTCAACGTAGACGGTAGTTTGTGCTCGCCAGCTTTAGCGACTACCCAACGCTTAGAGCCTGCCGCAGCATCCAACGCCTGCTGAACAGACTGCCCCGGCTCCACCATCACGGCATCAGCCGGTATAGCCGGACGATCTGTTGCACCTGCAACATAACCAATAGAGCTGGCCACAGGCGTTTTACCTTTCACAAACGGCTTTCCATTGGGCGCCCGCAAAGCAGTAAGAACACTCCGCGAAGCCTTGGGCCGTATGTTATCAGCAGCTTGTTTTGTATAAGGCAGCTCGATACCCTGCGCTGCATAATGCCGGTACACCGCTTCATAATCATCACGCAGCTCTTTCACGCGCTCCGATATTACACCATAACAATGCGGCTTACCACCCAGCACAAACTGCGCAGTATATTCATAACCCAGCCCCAACCGGTTGTCACCAACAGCAAAAAGATCAACACCCTGGGTAAAAGCAACCTGCGCAGCACCTGCAAACTCACCAAGGCCCAGCTGCACATGCCCCTGATCGCGCGTACTTTCCTGACACTGTCCACTGGGATAAATATATTTGAACAAGCTGCCATTCACCGGCGCATGCAGATAGTGATCGATAGCATTATTGAACATAGGCCGGTTATCAGTGAAGATGGCCATCGCAAGGATAGAATGAATAATAGCTCCATCCCAGTTGCCATTCGCTTGTGGATAATAATAACGAAGCAATGGACAATACACATCCATCAACATGGCCGTAAAGCGGCCAATCCCTTCCTTGCTCCAGCCGGCATTGTTATAACGCAGTATTTCTGCCGCATTACACAAGGCATGACCAGTCCAGGCAGCCAGCAGTTTGGCATCATTATAATCCAAATGCCAAAGCACCGGCGACCAGGTATCGAGGATCTCGATAGCCTTGGAGCCATATTGCTTATCACCCGTGATGTACCATACCAGCGCATAGTTATAAGCCATAGCCGCACATTTCGAAAGATCATTACCACCAATATTAGGTTTACCATAAGGCCCGCGCAACACATGCGCATGCGCCACCACAGTAAAAGGAGTATCAGTAGCAGCCTTCAACCTGTCGAACGCTTCCTTATAAGGTTGCACTCCTTTCAACACCTGTGCCTTCACATAAGCGAGGTCTTTGGCAGACTGATCAACGCCGGGATGAATGAATGCCTGGGAAAGCGTACGGACAGGCGACAAAAAAACCACGACAAACGAAATAGAAAAAATTACATAAATCCTGATCATGATACGACAATTGAATTAATTAAAAAGGTAAGCCCTTTCAGGCCTACCCTTTTTTGTACCAGCTATATAAAAACTAACTGCTCACTTTGGAATGCGATGTCACCCTGAGCCTGTCGAAGGGTAGTCGAAGCCAGTCAAAACACTCTTTTCTTTCTTCCGGACTTTCGGACCTTCCGACTTCCGGACTCTATAGCGCATAACGCTTGATACTGATCACGGCACTCTTGCCGGCGTTATTCACCGAGTTCACATAAATGTATGCCCGGTATTTTTTATCGGCAGTCTCTACCCACACACCCGCTTCAGCCTTCAGGTTGATGGCGAAGTTGGGAGAGGTAGACAGATCGATCTCCTGCAAATCCTTGTCGTCGATGTAAATACCATACTGCAGCTGAGCAAGGTTATAATCCTGCAGGTTGAACACCTTACGCATGAGTGTGCTGCGGTTCACACCTGCTGGCAAAGTGATATCAGGTCTGTATTGCGCATCAGCTGCGGGAGACACCAATGCATGCGTAAAGGTGCTGGTAGTATAAGTGCGATACAAATACACCAGGTCGATCTTAGCCGCATTGGCAGCTGCATCGGCAGCATTGTAAGCCTTCATATCCTCGATAGAGAAGTAAGCCAGATTATTATCACTCACAGTGATCAGGCGCGTCATGGACATTTTGGAGATCTGGTAAGGCCCCAGCTTATAAGTTACCGTTTGGCCGTTACTGCTGCGGGCAGTAAAGGTGAAAGAAACAGACTGACCACGGGCAGCTTCCGGAATCACATAATAATAACGGAGCGTAGCAGCCATCGTATCCTTGGTGAAAGTAACAGTCGTCTTGTTCTTATCGGTGGTAGATGGATTACCGATAACGACACCTACATCAGCACCATTGGTGCTGGAAGTGTAATAAGAGCGGTGTTCGAGGAAAGTGCCCGGGGCACCCTCAATGGAAGCCTCCACTTCAGCCGACGAGATCTTACCCTTATCAGGCAGGATGGCCATGGCATAAGCAAACTCGATCTGCTGACCCACGATGTTGGGCCCCAGTGAACGTTTGATGGCGTCGTTCTGTAACCCATCCTTAGGCGTTGGCAACGCATAATCTTTCTTCTCACAGGCAGCCAGCGTCAGCAGCAGGGCAACTATCGCCACACTATGAATATATTGGAATGTACGTTTCATTGTTAAACATTTAGAGATAAAGAAATGGATTAGCGCGGTTGCACCGTAATATTGATCGTATAAGGTTTCCTGATCTGGCGATTGCCCGATACCACCGTATACACCCTTGGACTGGCAAGGTTCGAGAAATCAGTCTTACCCGTTACCTTAGGGTCCAGCTTACAATCGGAAGCCAGCTGGAATTGTGGATACAGGTTCTTCAGATCGGTACCAAACTGTACTTCCACCGTTATGGTTTGCGCTGTTGTATCGATCACTGCCGGCTTGGAACGCACAGTCACAAAATCAGGTCCCAGTATTTCAAAACTGCTCACAAAACATTCCTGTCTGGCGGTGATCAATAAACCATCCTCATCAACCGGATAATCCTTCTTGCAGGCTGCCACAACGAACGTCATCAGTAACAGAATATATAATATGTTTATTGGTTTTCTCATTGTTTTCAATTTTCAGATTCTCAAATTATCACATCAACAATTAAGTTATCTCCAGGGAGCATTTTGTGTAAGATTGGGGTTGCGGTCACGCTCAGCCTGGGGAATACGGAAAATATAATTCTGTTGATAAACCCGGTCTGAAACATTCTGATAATAACGCTGCCTGTCGGCGCCCCAGGTATCCCTGGCCCATTTACCATTACCATTAGGAGGTCCCCACACCCTTTCAATTGCTCTCCAGCGACGCAGGTCGAAACCACGTTGACCTTCACCGATCAATTCCACAATACGCTCCTGTTCGATAGCATCAAAGAAAGCCTGCCTGTTGGCAGTTTTTGCAGGTAGCAATGCAGGCAGGTTACCGCGGCGGCGTACCCTGTTCACGAGGTCGATGGCATCAGCCTGCGGACCACTAACTTCATTGGTTGCTTCGGCATACATCAGGAACACATCCGCCAGACGGATCACCGGCCATGCAAAGTCACCATCACTGCGGCCCTGGCCGGGATAGTTGCGCACAAACTTGCGGAACGCGTAACCAGAGTTAATACCATCCGTGTTGTAAGTAATGTAATTGACACCGCCGATGTTGATCGTGCCTGCCCAGGTTTGGTACAGGAACGGACACCAGCCGGTAGATTGCAGAGAAGCCAAACCTATACTCATCTCATAATCCCACATGATGGTAGCCTTCATGCGGTAGTCACGGTTCAGGTAGCTTTGCGGATTAACAGCCGAATTAGGTTTTGTACGCGCAGCAGGATCATTGATCGGGTTGATACCAATAAGCTGCGGAGCAAAATCACCCGTAGACAAAGTTTGGTACCTGTCGGCAATCTCATAGCGGGGAGCTACCCAGCATTGAGAACCTTCATGCGAACGGCCGGCAAAGTCGCGCATCAACTCTTCACCCTGACTGGTGCCTGTACCACCATGCGTGAATACAAATATACCCTCAGGATTACCATTCGCTTTGGGTGTAAACAAATGATAGTAATTAGGCAGCTTTTCTGCTTTACCCAGGTCATCGATCTCACCAGGATCACCATTCATATACAGTGTAAGACCATAATCATTGATCACCTTTTTGAAATCGTCGGCAGCAGCCGTATAAGCAGCTGTAGCTTCGGAAGCGCTGGGCGTAAAACCCTCCAGTTCAGGCCAGCCGAATTTATTCCAGGAACCCCAGTACAGGTTCACCTTACCACGCAAAGCAAGCGCAGCAGGTTTGCCAAGACGGCCAACACCGCTGGGTTTCGCAGGCAGCTTATCGAAAGCAAAATTCAGGTCTTCGAGGATCGAGTCCTTCACAGCCTTGATGGGAGAACGCGCCACCAATGCCACCTCGTCATTCGTCGTTATGTTTTTGGTAAAATAAGGAACATCACCCCACATACTTATCAGACGGAAGTAACACAAAGCCCTGAGCAGGCGCGACTCGGCAATGATCACATCGAGGTTGGCAGCCGCATTAGGCAAAGTTTGCTGCATGCGCTTTACATTCTCAACCAGATAATTGACACGGTTTACACCACCATACAGGTAGCGGTACATGCGATCGAAGTTGCCGGCATACCCGCTGGGATCATAACCAGCACTGCGGTAAGCATCACCCAAACGCAGATTACCATCCGTAGTACTCAGCGTATTGCTGCGTACACGCACAAACTCACCGTGGCCATCCATATAATAATCACGGTCAAAACAAGGTCTCACGGAAGAATACACACCCATCAATGCATAAGTGGCATCAGCTTCCGTTTTCCAGAAAGCACCGGTTCCAAGGTCCACGGTGGGGTCCTGGTCCAGCAGGTCCTTCCTGCACGATGAAGGCAGGATCATCATAGCAGCCAGCACCGGTATCGATAATATTTTTGAAACAGACAATAGCTTTTTCATATTGCAGCAATTTTATAAACCCAGCATAATAGCCAGAGAATAGGATTTATTGATCGGGTACAGGTTATTGTTGTTACCAATCTTCTCGGGATCAAGCCCCCTGTAGGAAGTAATGGTCGCAAGGTTTTCAGCCGAGCCGGCAATCCGCAGACTGCTCACATGCAACCTGCGCAGGATACTGCCGGGCAGAGAATAACCCAACTGAACGTTCTTTACCCGCAGGTAGCTCATATCATCCAGCCAGAAAGTGGAGTTCTCACGGTTACCACCACTGCCACCAAGACGTGGCCAGTCACCATTTCGGTTATCCAAACTCCAGGGCTTGTTCCAGTGATCCCAGGTAGTTGCATAGCGGGAGTTGCCGAAGTTGGTATTATTGAATGCAGTGAGCCAAAAATCCTTGCGGCCTGAAGCGCCCTGCAACAGGAATACCAGGTCAAAACCTTTGTAGCTGGCAGAACCCTGCAAAGAGAAATACGTAGTAGGCCGGCTGTTCTGGAAGTTGGTATACGCTTTACGATCAGCACCATCTATACGTCCATCACCATTCAGGTCCTTGCGGAGGATATCACCAGGCTGTGCGCCTTGCGGAGTAGCCTTATACACATCTTCCCAGGTTTGAGCAATACCGATAGCCTGATAAGCATAGACAAAATCATAAGGCATATTGATGAAAATGTTATCACCACCATTGGTACCGCCGGGATTGATCTGCTGGTTCCATTGCTCCAATCTTGTACGATTGTATGAACCATTGGCAGTAAGGCTGTAATTGAGCCCCCCGACACGATCCTTCCAGGTAAGCGTCAATTCAACACCACGGTTGCGCAACTCACCGATGTTGCGGCGCGGCGCATTGTAAGCACCGGAAAGATGAATCGACAGATCTGAAGGACGGTTCAGGCCCGATGTAAGCCGGTCATACAAATCGAGCTCTGCAGTAAGCCGGTTATTGAAAAAGCCAAGCTCGAGACCTATGTTCGCCACCTTCGCCTCTTCCCAGGTAAGATCGAGGTTTACCAGCTTACGGTTTACAAAACCACGATTCACCACGCCACCGATGATGTAAGGGCTGGAGGCCAGCGTAGCCTGTTGCTCGTAACGGCCTACCCCACTGTTGTTACCGAGACTACCATATGAAAACCGCAACTTACCATTGCTGAGCCAGCTATTGGTAAGCGGCTTCAGGAAGTCCTCCTCCGTAAAACGCCAGCCAAGGGCTACAGAGGGGAAGAAACCATAACGATCACCTTTGATAAACTTGGACGAACCATCTATCCGGAAGTTACCCTCCAGCAGGTACTTGCCAAACGCTGTATAATTCAGACGGCCAATGTAGGAACGAAGACCTTCCGTACTGGAGTTACCACCTGTGCTCTGAATATCGGTAAGCGCCGCATCCACTTCTGTAAGAGAAGGGTGAAGACGGTCATTACGCGAAGACCCCTGGAAACGATCGTACCAATACTCTTCACTATATACTGCAAGCGCAGAAATTTCATGTTCGCCAGCGATGGTAATCCCGTAATTCAACCGTGCATTCATCATCGTTTTATAACCGGTATTCGTCTGGTTCACGATAGGCGCATTAGGTCCCACATACACACGTGACCCTAAAGCATTTGTTTGGAAGTTGAAAGCCTGTGCAGGGATATTGGCCTGTTCACGGAACTGATTGTAATAGTTCAACGCATAATCGAGCCTGGCCGTAAGTCCCTTTACAGGCGTCCAGTCGATATACATGGTCGTGTTGGCTTCCTGGCGGTTTTCACGCGTCAGCATATTCTGGTACACCACATACGGGTTATAAGCCTGTGGGTCCTCACTGCGCGCCATTACACCACCAAAATAACCAGATACAGGGTCATAAGGCGTGATACCGGCAATGGCATATTGCATGTCAAAGCCAGCAGTATTGTTACCATCTGGATCGGTAAAACCTTCAGCCAGCGCATAAGTTGTTTTAGACCAGTTGCCATTGAAGCGAACACCCGTATTGATATTGTCGCGTATCTTATAATCGAAATTGAAACGAGCATTGTACTGCTGATAATCATTGTTGATCTGCAGGCCACGCTCATCCTTCATACCAATAGAAGCAAAGAAGTTGGACTTATCATTGCCACCAGAGGCTGACAGGTTATAGTTTTGAAAATAACCATCCTGCAGAATGATATCCCACCAGTCCGTATTGGGATAACGCAGCGGATCGATCATACCAAGCGCCATCCACTGATCGATCGTACCATTTCTGAACAACAGGTTGGCAGGTGCAGTACCTACACTCTCCCTGCGTTGCTGCAAAGTCAGTGAACGGGGATAATCGGCCATGAAATCAAAAGCCTTCGTAGGCTTCGTCAGCGCAGAGTTGCTTACAAAGTTGATGGCAGTCTTCCGGTTACCTTTACCGGAGCGGGTGGTGATGAGAATAACTCCATTGGCCGCGCGGGAACCATATACCGAAGCAGAAGTCGCATCCTTCAATACCGAGATCGTTTCGATATCATTCACGTTGATGCGGTTGATATCAACGTCAGGCATACCATCCACTACCACCAGCGGGCTGGAATTGTTCGTTGTACCCAAACCGCGGATCAACAGCGCAGCATTGTTCCTGCCTGCCATGCCGGAAGTTTGGTTGGCAGCAAGACCAGGCACCAGACCACTAAGGCCGGAAGAAATGTTTGGAATAGCACGGCCGGTCATCTTTTCATCGACATTCACCGTACCGACAGCACCTACCAGATTTACCTTTTTCTGGCGGCCATAACCTACCACCACCACATCATTCATCGCAGAAACCTTTTGCTTCAGGCTGATCTCGTATACGGATCGATCATCCACTGTGATAGTAACCGCATCATGATTCGTCGAAGAAAAGGTCACCCGCGCCCCGGGTACCGCACTGATCGTGAAAGTACCGTTATCATTCGTCTTGGTACCTGTGGTAGAACCTTGTACCGTAACAGATATGTCCGGTAAAGGAGCGCCTGCTTCATCTTTCACTGTTCCTGAAATCGTTTTCAGTTGAGCCTGTGAAAAGAAAGGGCTTAATAAACAAACAAAAAGAAGGAGTAATAGGGACAAAGGGATCTTTGTCCGCAGAAGGAGAGTCTGTGGCATAAGCAATCAGTTTATTTGTTAGAATATAGCTGACTCAAACTTGATGAAAAAAGCTGGAATCGTTTTCAGAAAAGGCCGTATTTATTTACTAAAACGTTTACGAATACGTTTTAGTAAGCCATTATCGATGTGACAAATGTGGGATTAATGAAGTACTGATGTAGTAGTTGTACAATTCATCGCAGTCATACACTGATCTCTTGTAGTACCTGTGTAGTAGCTGTATTTCCGGCCTCCTTTAGGTACCGTCCGCTAAACACCCTCCACCATAAAACAAATCCCCCGACCATTAATTGGTCGGGGGATTTGGGTATTATGCTATGAATATAATCTTAGGAGATGCCCAACAGCTCTACTTCAAAAATGAGCGTACTGTTCGGTCCGATCTGCGCACTCACCTGCCTGTCGCCATAACCAAGATCGGCAGGGATGAAGAAACGCCATTTGCTGCCCTGAGGCATCAACTGCAAACCTTCAGTCCAGCCTTTGATCACCATGTTGAGCGGAAAAGTAGCAGGCTGCCCACGCTTTACAGAACTGTCGAACACAGTACCATCGATCAGCGTGCCGTGATAATGACAGGTAACTTTATTAGTGGCAGCAGGCTTAGGACCTGTACCTTCCGCAATGATCTCGTATTGAAGCCCGCTGGGCAGACTCACAACACCCGGCTTTTGTTTATTGGCTTCCAGAAACTCCTGCCCTGCTTTCAGGTTGGCAGCGGCTTTTTCATTCTTCAATTGGAATAATTTATCAGCGATACCCATGACTTATAATTTCCGGCAAAAATAAACCAAATAAGCTGAAAACAAAGCACTTAAATCCTTGAGGCAAAAGACTGTATCAGTTGCAGCAACTCATCCTTGCGGCGACGGGCTACATCCAGCACTACCCCATTGTGCAATACAACCTGGCCGCCTTCACCTTTGTTGTACTTTTTAATAAAAGCCACATTCAACAACGAAGCATTGTGGATGCGGAAGAACCTATCTGCCGGCAACATGTCCTCAAACTCCTTCAGCGTTTTTGACGCCAGCAATGGCTTGCCTTCCTTCAAATGAATATGGGTATAATTGCCTGTTGCCTCCAGATACACAATAGCATCCAGGTCGAGGATCTCCAGACCGGCAGCGGTAGATACGGCTATCTTATCAGGCCTTTGCCGGCTACCGGAAAAATGTTCGGCCAGGATAGCCAGTTGCTTTGCCGTAAAAGAATGCAACCGCTTTTCCCGCACACGCGCCACAGCATTGATCAGTTCCTGCACATCTACCGGCTTCACCAGATAATCGAGCGCCGCAAAGCGGATAGCCTGAATGGCATACTGGTTGAAAGCAGTGGTAAAGATCAGTTCGAAAGATTGCTCAGGCAACTGTTGCAACATAGCAAAGCCATTCATGCGCGGCATCTCGATATCGAGGAACACAATAGCAGGCCTATGTGCAGCAATCGCCACCAATCCTTCTTCACCATTGGCACATTGAGCCACGATATCGATATCGTGGCAATGAGTCAGTATTTTCTTGTGCAACGCCTCACGGCTGTTACGCTCATCATCGATCAATATAGCCATCAACCTGTTCATACTATCCGTATTATACAAAAAGAATTACCCGTACCATGGTGCCCGAAGCGGCACCCGCTTCATCATAAAGATCGGTAATAACCGCATCCTGCCCACCCTGCTCATTGAATAAAGCAATACGTTCCCGGCTCATCTGCATGCCATAACTATTATGCCGCAACTTGTTGACCCCATTTAATGCCGCCGAAGCTGTCCGTCCGATACCATTATCGGTAATGCGGTATTCCAATACGCCATCCAGCAGCAACGCCTCGATATGCAACTTACCCTCCCGGTCACGCCGGTGCTTAAGACCATGATGAATGGCATTCTCTATATAAGGCTGTGCGATAAGTGGCGGAATGCGGTAGTGACCATTCAGCAAAGCATCATCAGCTTCGAGTTCCACACTATACTGTCCATCACTGCGCAATTGTTCCAGCTCTATATACAACCGCAAAGTTTCCCAATCCTTCCAGAAAGGAATACTGTCCGTTTTACTGCTGTCGAGAATATTGCGGATCAGGCGGGCAAACTTATTGAGCCAGCCGGATGCATTCTCCCTATCATTATCCTGGATGAAATTATCGATACTACTGATGCAATTGAAAATAAAATGCGGGTTCATCTGTGCCCGTAATGCCATCATCTCCGTCTCCGCCACCTTTTGTTTCAAGGCAGCCTGCCGGCGGATATTCGCTACCCTCCTCCTGATCAATAGATAAACGATCAACCCAACCGACAACAACACCAGCAACAGGAACCAGGCCCTTTGCCAGAAAGGAGTAGCCACATTGATAGACAAAGCAGCAGTAGCTGTAGAAAGACGGTTATTGATATCCATTGCCTTTACTTCGAGCAGGAACTTGCCAGGCGGCAAATTGGAAAAAGTGACACTGCCGCTGGAGGTAGGTTCACTCCACGAAGACTGTCGCCCACCCTGCAGGCGATACATATACCGCAATGCCCGCTCATTGACAAAACCAGGCGAAGCAAAGTCGATCGTGAAACTACTTTGATCATAAGACAAGTGAACAGGCCGGTTAACATCGATAACAGAATCTGCATTATTCAGCAGACTGAAAGAAGTAAAGTAAACGGGCAGACGTCGCGCATCCTGTTTATCCGTAGCAATGCCGGGCAACTGCATCAACCCCGATTCTGTCCCCAACAATAAAGAACGGCCCTTACCAGGCTTGATCGTATATACCGTACTCGAAAAATCATAATAAGTACTCACCGGCACCACAGAATACCTGTTTGAAGAAAGAGAGATAATTACCCTGTCGAGCCCGGCGCCTGTACCAGCCAGCAATGTAGTATCGTTATACAGCAATAGCCCTCTGCAGGTATTATCACTCATGCCACCTTGTATAGACAGATGCAGCCCTTCAAGAAATTCTCCGCCATCCGGCTTTAGCATATAAAGTCCATGCAATACGGTACTGTACCATATCCTGCCCTGCTTATCGGCAAGAATGGAATGTACTTCATCGGCTACCCCGTCGATGCCATGACCGGCTGTATACAACAATTGAGGTTGCAGCAGTTCCGTCATCTGATAGCCACAAACAGTATTGTCTTTACTCCCCGTCCATAATATGCCATTCCTGTCGACCGTCATACAATTGATGGGACCCGATGCCAGCGAGTTCTCTTGCACCCGGTCATCATGCAATACTGCCAGTACATTATCGCCACCCAGTAAAAGATTGTCCTTGTACGCTATCATCGTCCGGTAATTGCCGCGCAACGGGTAAGACCTTATCAGCCTGATCATATCGCGATCGAAGGAAAGTACATTCAGTGTATGCGACGATAGAGCATAACAGGTATTGCCCTTCTTTATCAAACAGTTTACCGTCTTATCCTCAAAAGGCGTATTCCAGGTAACAGTCTTTTGCTGTGGCCTGATCCAGGCAAGGCCTGAATAGCCCGCAGTAACAAAACCGCCACCATCCGGTTCTATCACATCCAACACAAGATCGGCTGGCAGGCCATCACGCGAGGAATAAAGCAGCCAATCTTTGTACACCAGTTTTTGAAGGCCATTATTGGAACCGATCCAAAGATTGTCTTCACGGTCGGCGTACAACACAAATACGGTGTTACCCACTAAACCGTTAGCGGAGGATATTTGCTGAAACCTGCCCGATGCCGGATGATAACGAATGAGTCCTTTACCCACAGTTCCCAACCACAGGTTGCCCTGCTTGTCTTCAACTGTACTTCTGAACTCTGTAGTTGAATAAGCCTCGAAGAATGCAGGGAGTGATACAAATTGTAAACGGGATACCTCTACCGAATTACGATCGATACACAACACCCCCTTTTCTATACAACCGATCCATACCTTTCCATGCGAGTCGGCAAAAAGATTACGCACGAAGTAAGGAGCAACTGAAGAGCTCACGAGCTGCCAGGTATATTTATTGAATACATCGATACTTAAAAACGACCGGCCGATCACGACAAAGCTGTCCAGCCACTCCGTCATGCAATTCAGTTCAGGCTTATCCTCCTGTCCTTCGTAAACAGGTATACGGGTGAGTTTGTCACGTTCATAGCGGTAAAGCCCATCCTCCGTACAGGCAAAAAAGCTGCCATCGCGCGCTTTGTAAAGACTGCGCACCGGCTGCCCACCGATCAGGGTATCCGTACTTAATCGCTGGTTACGGATATGATAGCTGGTGCGGGCGGCAGTTGCAAAAAAAGCAATATCGCCGGGCGCCACTTCTTCTATGTCCTGTACAAGCGAATGGAGGAAGCCACTGTGATAATTGTATTTGCGAAACCGGTTGCCATCGTAGGCAGTCACACCAGCTGGGGTACCAAAATACATGAAGCCGTTGGCAGCCTGGGTAATGCAGCGAATCTCATTGGCCACCAGGCCATTGCTGGTAGTATACGTATCAAAATGCAGTTGTTGCCCAACAACTGCATTTACTATTAAACAAAAGACACTTGCGACCAGCCATTTCATATCGATAAATGTACCGCTTCTTTACTTGTTCGGCGCCATCGGTTCATTCCTGATCCGGAAAGATATTTTCACGCCATCGCCCCTGTCCACAAACTCGGTATCATAACCCTGCAGATCTACACCCGGCGTCAGTTTGATCTCACTGCGGTAAAACTCCCAATATGGCGTCACGGCTGCACCAAGTCCGGTATTGGGATTTTTCACTTTTACTTTATGACCACCCCGCTGCTCCAGCAGGTCATCATTAAAATCATCCTGGTCTTTCAACATGTAATAGATATGCACTTCTGCTCCTTCCAATAGTTCAGGAGGAATGTTGTCGTAGAGCACTTCCCGGTTAGATTTATAGCCATATAGTTCGTTCTTTTTCACCACCTGTGTTTCGGAGGCTTTGAACACCCGGTTGTCGGCACTTCTCCTGAACCTGTTCATGTCTCCGCCACGCGGGCTCCACAACTCTACCCATATTTCGCCGAACAGATCGCAATCACTGCCAATCACCCTGAACTCATGCGTATTGACGACTACCTTTCTGGGCGCAGCCGCTATTGCAGGGGGCACACAACGTTCGTAATTAAAATTATTAGTCACATCTGCATACTTCACGGCCTGCCCTTCGAGGGTACTAAATTGCACACGCAATGGCGTGGCAGTATGATAAGTAACACTACGCGTAATATTTTCGATGGTACTTTGTATATTGTTCATGGTACAGCTCACTACCGAATTGCTGGTACCGCCAACGACATATAAGAATACCCTCGACTCGGTCTTGCATTCCTTCGACAGGTTTTCAATGCTTAGTGAACCACCTGCAAAACCCGCATCGTAAGCTACCTTCAGCTTACCCTCCATGGAGTTTGACACATTTTTGATCTCTATTTTCCCAATGACCTTCACGCCGTATACAGCTTGCGATATATACCCTATCGCATGGGCCCCTTCCACAGGCCCATTGAAAAAGCCCTGTTGTGTAGGCATGGCATCGATAGAAAACAATTCTTTGGTGGCTTCAAAATACATACTCTTGTATTCTTGTTTATTACCTACCGCCATACTGGCGTCCACACTGCCGCCGAAATATTTGGCAGAGGCGCCTACTTTCATGAAAAACTCATCCGTGTTTTCAAGAGCACTGCCATAATATATAAAAGACTGGCTACCCGTTTTATTGGGATCACTGGTAAAGCGGTTATACAAATTACTGATAGCCTGATTGATGTTCTCGCGCGTAGGAGCCAGCACCGTTTCAGTAATGGAAGAAGCAATATTCCTCACCGAAGTAGTCAGCACAATGGGATTACGGCCTTCACCAAAACGGAATTTCTCTTTAGTACGGTAATCACCCGCATAGAAAGTCAGCATATCATACATCATGCCGGGCGCATTCCAAAGCAGGTAATCACTGGCGCTTACAGGAGTCAGGTT
>JAGIBF010000049.1 GCA_017744515.1 Niastella sp. | reverse complement strand
CATCGAGGTATTGTTTTTAAAAAATGTGAGCACCCTCACGTTTGAGCTCTTCTCCGATCTCATACAAGTGTGTAGAGAGGATGAACAGGGCGCTTTTTATTTTGATCAAACCCTGGATCACGGTGAAAGAACATTTCATAGCGTCCTGTACATTGGTGCCTTTGAACAGCTCATCGATCAACACCAGCCATTTGCGGCCATCATTGATCTTCATGATCGTGTTGCGTATGCGCTGTACTTCATTGAAGAAGTAGCTTTCGCCTTTTATGATGTTGTCTACTACGTTGATATTGCTCAATAGTCCATCGAAAATCGTTAACCGCATGTTGGTGGCCGGTACGCCCATGCCCAGCTGGGCCAGGAATATAGCACTACCCACTGCCTTGATGAAGGTACTTTTGCCCGCCATGTTGGCGCCTGTCAGGAATACGAAGTTGCTTTCCTTACTCATCTGTACATCATAAGGCACAGGCGTAGGCAGCAGGATATGGTACAGTTGTTTGGCGTCGATGAGGGGTTGATCCTGTACTACAAACTCCGGAAAACTCAGGTTGAAACGTTGTGTAGACAGTGCCATGGAATACCAGGCATCGAAGCGGCCATATATGTTGATCAGCTCAAATACCGGCGACTTGAAATGATCTCTTACAAAGGCACCGAAATAAATAGTCTGGGTCAGGTTGAACTTTGTACCTGCCGGTAGCTGGCGCAGTTCCTGGATCTGCTTTTTATTCATCAGGTCTTTTGCGCGGTGCAGGTAGGAGCGGATCAATACCGGCGCATTGTTGTTCTCGAACAGGTCGATCAACTGGTGCATGCCCCTGACGAAATCTGCAAAGTGGGTCAGCGAATACCTTACGAGCGAGAAATCCGCTGCGTGGAATACCTTATAGGTAAGGGCGTTGAGAAAATTGGCCCCGGGCATGGCATCTATATTACTATCGTAAAAACGCTCGATCACCATCACCGTACCATTGGTAATGGTAAGTGGCCAGTCATTGAGGTTGTTGTAAATGGTGCGGATGATATGCTGGGTTTCCTGTATCTGCCGCAGATCGCTGAAGGGGTTACGGAAAAATTTCAACAGCCACTCCCGGCCTTCCACCGTACGGGTAAAGTTCAGCTTATGAAAAATAGAGAACTCTTCTTCAGCCTGAAATATGGATAGGTCGTTGTAGGTGGTGTTATCTAATTCCATAGTGTTGGGACAAGTTAGTAAATATTACCGGTCGAAAGCCAATCGTTGTCCTTTCTGAGATTCATCCCATACCCCATTTCCATAAACCATATGCCCATTTACAAAAGTGTTGGTGACTGAGGCCGGAAATGTAAATCCTTCCAATGGGCTCCAGCCGCATTTGTACAATATATTGCCGGGGGTAATGGTGTAAGGCTTTTGTAAGTCTACTATTACGAGATCGGCCTTGTATCCTTCTCTGATGAAGCCTCTGTCGGCGATCTGGAAGCAGGTAGCTACGGCATGGCTCATTTTTTCTACTACTTTTTCAATCGTAATCGCCCCCTGTTGTACGTAGTGCAGCATCAGCAGCAGGGAGTGTTGTACCAGGGGCAGACCGGCGTGCGACTTTTCATATCCACCGCCGGGTATCAGTTGTAAGGAGCCATCCGCTGTACGTTCATAACCTTTTTCTTCCAATATATGCGGAGCATGATCGGTAGCGATCACATCGAGCCGGTCATCGAGTAATGCTTTCCATAAAGCTTCCCGGTTATTCGGCGCCTTGATGGCAGGATTGCATTTGATGCGATTGCCGAGGGTAGCATAGTCTTCACTGGTAAAGTGGAGGTGATGTACGCACACTTCGCAGGTAATATTTTTCTGGCTCAGGGGCACCATGTTGGTGAAGAGCTGCAATTCTTTTTCGGTGCTGATGTGCAGGATGTGGAGCCGGCTGTTGTGTTTTTTAGCAAACTGGATCGCTGTGAAGGAAGATTCAAAGCAACCGTTCTCATCACGAATGAGCGGGTGGTCTGATGCTTCGAGAATACTTTTTTCTTTCTTGATACGCTCAAGGTTGGCCTTGATGATCTTTTCATCTTCGCAGTGCGTAGCGATCAACACTTCACTGCCGCCAAATATTTTGTCGAGTGTGAGGTAGTTGTCAACTAATAGTCCGCCTGTTGATGAGCCCATGAATATTTTGACGCCGCAGATATCTTTTTTACGATCATTGGTTCGCAATACCTCATCGGTATTATCATTACTCGTGCCCATGAAAAAGGAGTAATTGGCCAGTGCTGTGTTGGCACCAATGTTGTACTTGTCTTCCAGCAATTGCTGGGTAAATACCGGGGGCATGGTATTGGGCATTTCCATGAAGGAGGTAACGCCGCCGGCTACTGCCGCTTTAGATTCAGTGTATATATTGGCTTTATGGGTAAGGCCGGGTTCCCGAAAGTGTACCTGGTCGTCGATGGCGCCGGGTAATAAATGTTTGCCTTCGCCGTTAATTTCGGTAACAGCTATACCGGGTTGAATGGAAGGGCCGATCTTTTCAATTCTGCCATTTTTGATCAGTACATCGTTCACTGCAGACTTGCCTTCGTTGACCACCGTAATATTCTTAATCAGGTAATTTTGCATATCTTGAATTCTGAATAGTATGTTTTTTGCTAATTTATAGTCCTGTGAGGTTCTTTGGGCACGGCCCCAAAAGCGCCTTTTGACCCTGAAAGCACCTATTTAAACAATCGAACATGCAATTTATCGCAAAATCCATTCTCCGGCTCTCCGTTTTATTGTTTCCTGTCGTTTCATTGGCCCAGTCTACCTATCTGCCGCAAGGGAATAAACACCAGCCCTTGCTGGACCGGCTTGAGATCAGGCTGCAAAACTATACCGACCTGAATGTTAGTACCCTGAAGCCGCTGAGCCGCCGCATGGTGGCGCGGGCAGGCGAATATGCCGATTCTTTGCAAAAGGCAGACGGCACCCTGCTTTCACCGGTAGATCAATATAATTTGAGAAGCCTGTTGATGAATAACTCGGAATGGGTGCAGGGTGATACGACTGGCTTTACCAGTAAAAAGCCTATCTGGAATACGTTCTATAAAACCAAGGCCAACTTCCTGGAGGTAAATGAGAAGGATTTCTTTCTGGCAGTAAATCCGGTGATACAGCAACAGCAGTCTATTGAAAGTAATAATAATGATGAGCGCATCTTCCTCAATTCGAAAGGGGTAGCCTTTCGCGGATTGCTCGCCAAGCGACTGGGCTTTTCCGGTTATTTTACCGATAACCAGGAGCGGGCGCCTTTATTTGTGCAGCAGCGGATCATTGCTAATGACGCTGTGCCGGGCGTAGGGTTTTATAAGGATTTTAAAACCACTGCTACTGATTATATCGATGCCCGGGGGTCTATCAACTTTACCGCTGCCAGGTACCTCGAATTCCAGTTTGGTTATGATAAGAATTTTATCGGCAATGGTTACCGCAGTTTGTTCCTGAGCGATTTTGGCAATAGTTACCTGTTCCTGAAGATCAATACCCGCATCTGGAAGCTGAATTATATGAACCTGTTCATGGAGTTGGTGCCGCAAACGCTGGGTATTAGTTCAGGTGATAAGCTGCTCGACCGGAAATATACAGCCATTCACCATTTGAGCATGCAGATGACGCGGTGGTTGAATGTGGGCATCTTCGAGGCGGTAACTTTTGGTCGAAGAAATCATTTCGATTTTTTGTACCTGAATCCCATCATTTTCCTGCGGGCTTCCGAGCAGCAGGCGGGTAGTGCCGATAATGCTATTATCGGGCTTGACGTGAAGGCCAATGTGGCTAAGCGTTTCCAGTTCTATGGTCAGCTGATGCTGGATGAGTTTGTGTTGAAAGAGATCAGAGGCGGCAATGGCTGGTGGGCCAATAAGTTTGGCATTCAGGCCGGCGGCAAATACATCGATGCCCTTGGTGTGAAGAACCTTGACCTGCAGGGCGAAATAAATCTTGTACGTCCCTTTACTTATTCGCACACCGACTCATTGGCTAATTATACGCACTATAACCAGCCCCTGGCCCATCCGCTGGGTGCTAATTTCATAGAGGCTATTGGTATCGTGCGTTACCAGCCGCATCCCAAATGGACTACCTCTGCGCGGCTCATCTTGTGGAAGCAGGGCACTGATACCGCCAACAGTAATGTGGGCACCAATATCTTCATGTCCAATACTACCCGTGCTTCCGACTATGGGTTCAATTTGCCCAGCGGCCCCAGGTCAAACGGTGTGAATGCTCAGTTGCTGGCATCTTACGAGTTGAAAGAAAATCTCTTCATAGATGGTGCTGTCCTCATCCGCCGCCTGACGTCGGACGTGATGCCCAACCGTAATACATCTGTTTTTACGCTGGGTGTACGCATGAACATGTTCCGCCGGGAATATGATTATTAATATGGTGTCAGCCTGAGCTTGTCGAAGGCGCCTTCGACAAGCTCAGGCTGACAGGTTTTATTAAATGCAAAAAAGCAGGGGCATTGCTGCCATCCTGCTTAAATGTAACCGATATTGCCCCGACCATAGGTCTAAGGGTAATACCTGTAGGAAACCACCACTGTTAAAGGACTGACTAAATCCTGAAGCACTAAAGTACAGGACAGGGGGCTGCAGGAGCCCGGGCTGTATGTGAACGACGGGATTTTGTATGTGAATATTGGGAGGTTGGGGGCGAAGGGATCACCTGAAGTCGAAGTTTCTCAAAAACTCTTCCTTATAGTTCCGGCCAATGGGCAGTTCGGACTTATTGATCTGCACTTCCTGGTCGTTAAATGATTGTATGGCATTGATGTTTACAGCATATGACCGGTGAATGCGCACCAGGGGTTTGTAGTTGATCTTTTCCAGCAGCTGGCTCAGGGACAAACGCAGTACAAATTTTTTATCTATGGTGAGTACGTTCACGTAGTTGTTATCCGCTTCGATGTATAACAGGTCAGGGAGCTTGATCTTTACAAACACATAGTTGTTTTTTACGAAAATGTAATCATTCATTTGTAATACAGTTTCCTTATCAGCCGTATCGGGCACCGGTTTGCCGGCATTCTTTTCGATGGGTATCACTTTGCCGGTAGACTCCTGGCTGCGTGCTGTGGCAAAGTTATTAATGGCCAGCTCGATGGCTATGCGTACGTTGGTAACATTATAGGGCTTGGTAAGAAAGGCCGCAGCCTGGATATGTTTTACCCGGCTTACTGTTACGGGATCGGTGAAGGCTGTCAGGAAGATAACGGGCACTGTTCTGATTTGCAGCAGCTCGGTAGCCGTATCGATGCCATCTTTATCGCCAATAATATTGATGTCCATTAGCAGGATATCGATATGGTTGCTGTTGAATAGTTCTTTGGCTTCGGCTGCATTGTCTGCGATACCTGCCACATGGTACCCATCGCGCTCCAACCCGGTAGCAAGGTCCAGTGCTACAATGGATTCATCTTCTACGATAAGTACAGTTATTTTTTCGCCAGACATAGTCACTTTTTATAATCGTCTTTCTAATGGTTAAGCTGCTTGCCGCGGGATCATGATGGTAAACTCGGTCCCCTCATTGACCACCAGTGTTTGCCTGGCCCGCATTTGCTTGCATAAAGCGCCAATCAGCTGTTTGCCAAATGAGTTGCTCTTTTGCTTCCAGGCTTCCTCGTTAATGCCAATGCCATTGTCTTTGATCACAAATGTGAGGTTGTTGGCATCTTCTGTAAGGCTGATCAATAAGGAAGGGTGCTCGATATCGCGGTAAGCATATTTGAGTGAGTTGGTGATCATTTCATTGATGATAAGACCGATGGGCAAGGCTTTGTCTATATCCATCATTTCATGGTCGATCCTGATCTGCAGGTCGAAACTATTGCGGTCGAAGCCATAGGAGGATAATAAAGATTCTGCCAGATCGGTCAGGTATTCTTTCATGTTCACGGCAGTCAATTCTTCTTTCTTATAGAGGCGTTGGTGAATAAAGCTCATGGCCTGTACCCGTTGCTGGCTTTCGCGTAATACCGATACGGTTCCTTCATCCTGCACTTTGTAGGTTTGCAAGCTTAGCAGGCTGCTTACGATCTGGAGGTTGTTCTTTACCCGGTGGTGCAATTCCTTCATCATCATTTCCAGGTTCTTCGATTGCGCCGTTATCTGCCGACGTTGTTTGATGACCCGGCGGTATAGCCATATCATGCAAACGGCTAATCCCGCCAGCAATATGATCCCTATGGCCAGGAAAGTGATGCGTTTACTTTTGGCAGTGCCTTCTGTTTCCAGCCGCTGTATCTGTGATTCTTTTTTAGCTGTTTCGTATTTCGTTTGCAGGGTCACTACTTCAGCATTCTTGGCCACGTTATTCAGGGAGTCATCCAGTTTGTCGGCCAATACATAGTAATGCAAGGCCGAATCCGGACGGCCTGCAACCTTGAATGTCGTATGCAACTGGCGATAGGCGTTTACAAGGCGTTCTGGCCAATTGAGTTCCAGGGCCGATTGCTCCATTTTACGGGCATACAGCAGGGCCTGCGGGTAATCATTGAGCTTCATGTAAGCATTGGATATGTTACCGTAGTTGAATGACAGCCCGGGCCGGTTGTTCTTTTTATTGAATTCAACAGCCTTAAACAGGTAGTCCAATGCTTTGTGGTAATCTTTTTTGTATTCGAGGTATACCTGGCTGATGTTGTTGTATAGCTTGCTTGTACTGTTGTTTTTCCCCGAAAGCGCGATCAACTGTAATGCCAAGTTGTATTGTGCAAAAGCGGTATCATAGTAATGTAGCTTGCTGGCGTGCATCCTTGCTTTGTCGCGGTAAGTGATGCCGAGGTTATTCAGGGCGTCGATCAGGCCTATCGTATCGGCTACGGACTCAAACAAGGCATAACCCTGCCGGTTATATTCTATACACTTATTCAGGTATTCTTCCGTGAGGCTGTGGCTCGACATGTCTTTGTATACCATTCCTATGTGCAGGTAAGTATCTCCCAGCAGAATGGTATTCTTCATTTTCTCATAGAGGTTGACCACCTTGAAAAACTCCTCGAGTGCGGTGGCATATTCTCCTTTATTACGGTTGGCTACAGCAATGCGCAGGGTTCCTTTGGCAATACCTCTGTCGAATTTCAATTGTGTTGCCAATGCGATGGCCTGGTTGGCTATATTGATCACACTATCCGCATTCGTTTCCAGGTAGCTGTGGGATAGCTTATTGAGGAGATTGACCTTGTTGGTATCGGCAGGCATGTTGGTGAGCGCCTGCTGCAGGCTATCCTGATAGCGGGTAGGCTTTTGTGCCGATGCAGACAGGCAGACAAAGACAAACATCAATAAGATGATGCCCGGGGTGTATGGTGTTTTTTTAGGCAGGGGATCGATGGTTTCCGGCTACGAAGGTAATAGAGAAAGCGGCTATCGCATAATCACTTTAGTAAGCGGGATAAATAAAAAACCTCCCATTTTCGTGGGAGGTTTGCACTAATCAAAATACATTAACCATTAAACCTTATCCTATGATGATACAAAAATATATGATTTTTTAGTCATAACAAGGTGTGTGCATAATATGTGCTTTATTTTAACAATGCGTTAAAACCAGGTGTGATAGTGTTGTCTGCTTTATTTTATCCTTCAAATATGAGGGAGAATAACACCATTCTTGAATTGAGCTTGTCGATGGTGTTGGAGAATTTCAGGTTGGCATCACGGGAATGCGTATTCATCAATCCGTTGCTGAATTTGATCTCCGGTGAAAGGATGAATACCGGGAAGTAAAAGCTGAAACCGATGCCTGCCTCTACACCAAAGTCATATTTGGAAAGTTTTACGAGGCCCTCTGCCCGGCGGGCAGTAGAGTTGGAAGCAAGGTCATATTCAAACTTGGCACCCCCAAACATATATACCCGGAAGTTGCCAATCCTGTCCGATCTGAACTTGAGGTGTACGGGAAGGCCCACGAGGATGGATTCCACTCTTTTGGTCATCACCTTCGCTTCTTCTTTAGACAGGTCAGGATTTTTGAGCGTATAAGTGAGGTTCTTATAAGAAAACAGTAATTGAGGGAATATAGCTCTTACCTCAAAGCGGGGTGAAAGGCGATAGGTGTGCATGCCGGCAAGTCCGAAACCGCCTGCGCCCTGTGATTCGATGGATTGTATGCTATCTTGTTGAAGAAAGAGGGGATGGTGGCCTACGCTAAACCGGGAGGTATTATAAATAAGACCAATACCCAAAAAGTACTTCTTATCGTCGTGATTGGGAAGATTCAATTCTACCTGCTGTGCCCAGCTACGTGAGCAGGCTGCCAATAAAGTAAGCACGAATGCCAATCGTATCATTTGGCCCTTTTGCTGCCGCAATAAATTGTACATATTCCTAAACTCAGCCTTTTTAGTGAGGTATCCGAAAACCCAACTTGTTGTAAAATATGTAGAAATGTTTCGCCTTCGGGAAATGCTTTAACAGAGTTATTTAAATATTGATACGCGTCTTTATTGTTTGTCAGCCAGCGGCCCGCCTGCGGGGCCACCACTTTCATATACAGGTTATAAAGTCCTTTGAACCAGATCTTACGGGGCTTTGAGAACTCCAGTATCACCATTTTGCCACCCGGTTTAAGTACCCGGAACATCTCATTCAATCCTTTCTCCAGGTGCTGGAAGTTTCTTACACCAAAACCAGCCGTAATCGCATCAAACGAATTGTCGGGGAAGTTTATTGCCTCACTATCGCCCTGCTGCAATTCTATATGTTTATTTAACAAGAGCTTGGCAATCTTTTGCCGCCCCAATTGGAGCATCCCTTCTGAAATATCTATGCCAATTATTTGATTGGGTTGCAGGTATTTCCAGGTGGTGATGGCCAGGTCGGCTGTACCGGTGGCCACATCCAGTACCCGTTGCGGCTTCAGATCGCGTAACTCCTTGATTGCCCGCTTACGCCAGTAAATATCAATGCCGCCGGAGAGTACGCGGTTCATGAAATCGTACCGGAAGGCAATCTGGTCAAACATACTGGCCACCTGCTCTTTCTTGCTCTGTTCTGATCCCTTAAAGGGAACGATCGTATCGTGTGAATGCCTGGACATGGAGCGCAAAGTTAGGGGTTAAGGATGAAAGGGTAAATCTCTCAGGAAATGGGGCTAAGGGGTGACTAAGTGTTTTGGGGTGTGGGGGAGGGCTGGAGGAGTGCGTTGAAGCGAAGTATTAAGTGTTGATTTGTAATTTGTTATATCGAACCAAGGGTGTGTCGAAGAACCACTGTTTTTTTATAAAAGTGCGCCTTTAATACGGCTCTTGTACGGCTCAACCCCGGCTTATGTACGGGATAAGTGCGGCTTAAGTGCGGTTGAACGGAATTTGTTGGGGAGGTAAAGGTTATATTTATAGTATAAATCAACTTCCGCTTGCTGCAACGCTCTACAATACAATTACTTCGCTTCCATTTTTCTTTCTTTTTGCTACCGGTATTCCTGTTTGCCCTGGGGCAAGTGCCTGAGGTTCAATGGACGCATGCTTTATTGATCTTTTTTATCCTGCACCTGCTGGTCTACCCCTCCAGCAATGGTTACAATTCTTACATGGATAGGGATGAAGGTAGCATCGGCGGAATTGAAAAACCCATGCAGCCAACCCGGCAGTTGTTTCGGGCAAGTGTGGGGATGGACATAATCGCTGTATTGTTGAGCCCGTTGGTAAGCTACCTGTTTGCCATCTGCATTGTGGCTTATATCCTCGCTTCGCGCGCTTATAGTTACCGGGGCATCCGGCTTAAGCGGTACCCGCTCATCGGTTATCTCACTGTGATCGTTTTCCAGGGAGCAGTTACTTTTTTCATGACGTACCACGGAAGTAGTGCGAACAAAAGTCTGGATGTGCCGTTAACGGGTATGATAGCCGCCAGTTTGCTGATCGGCGGATTCTATCCGCTCACGCAGGTCTACCAGCATGAGGCCGACAGGAAGGATGGGGTGCGTACCATCAGCGCTGCATTGGGTTACCGGGGCACTTTTGTTTTTACCGCTCTTGTGTACAGTGTAGCTATGGGTTTGCTGGCTTATCTGTTCTTTAGTAAAGGAGAATCTGATAAATTCTTTGTTTTGGCAACTTGTATGCTTCCCATTCTCGTATATTTTTTTAAATGGGCCGCTGGTGTCTGGAAAGATGAAAACGTAGCCGATTTTACCCATACGATGCGCATGAATGTGCTGGCATCGGTTTGCACCAATATTGCTTTCCTTAGTCTATTAATCTGGAATCTACTTGAGTAAGATCATTTCTATTGGCACAGCAGTCCCGGCGTTCAAACACCGCCAGCAGGATATTATGCAGTTTATGCAAGCGGTGTATGCGCCTGCCGAGGCTGATAAGCGTAAGATCCGGTTCCTGTATCACCTCAGTGATATAGATACCCGCTACTCTGTTATTCCCGATTATAGCCGCACGGCCGCCGAGTGGAAGTTTTATCCCGCTACTGAAAACCTGGAGCCATTTCCTTCGCTGGAGCAAAGGATGACCTGGTACCACCGGTATGCCGCTCCTTTGTCGTTGCAGGCTGTTCGCGACTGTGTCGACGGGAAAGTAGACCAGGGCACTATTACCCACCTGATCTCTGTTAGCTGCACCGGTATGAGCGCACCGGGCCTCGATCTGCAGTTGGTGGAGTTGCTGGAGCTGCCTAAAAATACCTGGCGTAGTTCGGTCAACTTCATGGGTTGTTATGCAGCCGTTCATGCATTGAAAATAGCCGATGCGCTTTGCCGGGCCGATCATAAGGCTAAAGTATTGATCGTATGTACGGAGTTGTGCACACTGCATTTTCAGCGTGATGCTTCGGTTGATAATATTGCTTCCAGTTTATTGTTTGGCGATGGCAGTGCTGCCGCTTTGGTAACGCATGACGATGAGGCGCATAAGGGCTTGCAGCTCGATAGTTTTTATGGCGAGATCATTCCGGGCGGCAAAAAGGATATGTCGTGGGAACTGTCTTCTTCCGGTTTCCTGATGACGTTGAGTAGTTATGTCCCCGAACTGGTAGAGAAAGATTTTGGCGCATTGACTGGCAGGGCCCTGCAGCAGGCAGGCATTACGCAGGAGCAGGTAACACGCTGGTGTGTGCATCCAGGCGGTAAGAAGATCCTCGAAGCAGTAACTGAAAGTCTGCAACTGGACAAAGCGGCACTGAGCCCCTGTGCTGAGGTATTGAGAAATTATGGCAATATGTCTTCCCCCACCATATTGTTTGCATTAAAGAAAATAATGCACAGTATTACCACTACACAAAAAGGATCAACCGAAAAAGTATTTGCTGCGGCCTTTGGGCCAGGCCTCACAATGGAAACTTTTGTCGGGAGCATGTGAGTGGTAAGTTGTCAGTTTACATAATACATTATTGGTGAACTTTCAGATCCGTTCATATCAAAAGGAGTTGTTAGACCGCGATGATATTCCGTTTGCCGATATCAAACGGAATATGCAGGAACTTGATTTTATCAATACCTGGCTGGGTGGTCATGCCATTACGTTGGAGGGGTTCCGCCGTTTGTCACGCAACCAATTGAGTATTTCTGTATGTGAGATCGGCTGCGGCGGTGGTGATAACCTGGCGGCGATTGCCCGGTGGTGCGAAAAGCGTAAGATCTTTGCTTCTTTCACCGGGATCGATAAGAACCCCGACTGTATTGCTGTTGCGAAGGAAAGAAACCTGCCCGGCAGCACCTGGATAGCGTCCGATTATAAAGATGTTGTATTTGATCGCAAGCCAGATATTATCTTTTCTTCTTTATTCTGCCATCATTTCCCGGAACGGGAATTAATAGCGCAAATGAGGTGGATGTACAAGCATGCGCATCGTGGTTTTTTTATCAATGATCTCCACCGGCATCCCATGGCCTACTATTCCATCCAGTGGTTGACGCGCTTATTTTCCAAAAGCTACCTCGTGCAGCACGATGCTCCTTTATCAGTTGCCAGAGGATTTGTTAAAAAAGATTGGCAACTTCTTTTTGATAGCGCAGGAATCACTACCTTTTCCGTTCAATGGAAATGGGCGTTCAGGTGGTTGGTGGTAGTGGATAGTTCACACTAAAATAATGACACTTCATTAATATAGCTGGTTGAGTCTCGATCCCAAATACGATATTGCCATCATTGGTGGTGGGCTGGCGGGACTTGCACTGTCTATTCAATGTGTGCGTGCGGGCTACCGCACCGTTGTTTTTGAACGGGAAAAATACCCTTTTCATAAAGTATGTGGTGAATACATCAGTCTTGAAAGCTGGAACTTCCTCGAAGAATTGGGCGTTCCGCTGAGCGATATGCAACTGCCCATCATCAGCCGGTTGCAGGTAAGTGCGCCCAATGGTAAGTTTGTTGAAAGTCCGCTGCCCCTTGGTGGATTTGGTATTAGCCGGTACACGCTCGACCAACTGTTGGCTGATATTGCACGTAAAGAAGGAGTGGTGCTGATGGAAGAAACGAAGGTGGTGAATGTGGTGTACCGTAATAACGCTTTTGTGGTCTTTTCTTCCCGGGGTGAGACGGAAGTGGCCATTGCTGCAGGCACTTATGGCAAGCGAAGTAATCTTGATGCCAAGTGGAAAAGGGCCTTCACCCAGGTGAAGCCCAACAAGCTGAATCATTTTGTAGGAGTAAAGTATCATATAGAGACTGTTTTCCCGGAAGATCTGATCGCATTGCATAATTTTGAGAACGGTTATTGCGGCATATCACGGATCGAGAACAATAAGTACTGTCTTTGTTACCTTACCACCGCCAGGAATCTGCGTAAAAGCTACAATGATATCCAGGCGATGGAGAAGAACATCCTCCAAAAAAATCCTTTCCTCGAAAATATCTTTTCCAATGCCAGGTTTCTCTATGCTGAACCACTTACAATTTCCCGTATATCCTTTAATCGGAAAAACCAGGTTGAGAATCATGTGCTGATGATCGGTGATGCAGCTGGTATGATCACACCGCTGTGTGGCAATGGCATGAGCATGGCGTTGCATGGCAGCAAGCTGGCTTTTGAAGAGATCGATCAGTTCATGAATGGCCATATTACGCGGTACGAAATGGAACTTCAATATACCCAGCAATGGGAGAAGCATTTTGGCCGGCGATTGCAGATTGGCCGTTTGATCCAGCACTTTTTCGGCAGCACTTCTCTATCCAATTTTTTGATAACCGCCGTAAAACCTTTTCCGAAGTTTATTGCCTTTTTAATAGGCCAAACCCACGGTAAACCTTTTTAGTTACATGTTCAGGAATTTGCTTTTTATAACGGGGTTATTGTTGACCCACGCTGTCGTTGTTGCGCAGAATTATCATGCTGTGAATGGGTCTTCGTATGCAGGTAGTTTGGGTGTTGGCAACAATCCTGCTTCTATTGTCAATACACCCTTTGCGTGGGACATCGATATCTTTTCGGTACAGGCAAAGCCTGCTACCAACACCGTTACGGTTCATAATTATTCTTTTCTTTCTTCTCCGGCGAAGTCTGAGTATAGGTTCGATGGAGGTTATTACAGTCGTTTTGCCCAGGCCAATGCCAACGTAAACCTGCTCAATACGCGTATCGCGCTGGGGCGCCGCGCGGCCATTGCGGCCGGTATCAATATCCGGAATTATACCAGCCTGACTTCCAGTCCGTACAATTTTATCGATACGCTAAAAAGTGCCCGGGCTTTTTTCCTGATGAATAATGGCAATACGGATTATAGTCTTGAAATGACCAACAGTGGTTGGATAGAGTTGTTTGGTACTTACGCACAAACCATCTGGGACAATGATCAAAACCGGTTGAATGCAGGCGCAACGGTGCGTGTATCTCGCGGTTTGGCAGGCGCTCATGCAAAACTATCTAGCGGAAAAGTGGAAAGTGTTATCGAGAATGGGCAGGTATCCTATATACTGAAAGATGCCGCCGCCCGGTACGGCTATTCAGCCAACTTCGATAACTGGAAGAAGGCGAAGGGATCAAGTCAGAACGTGCGGGACTTTATCAATAATTCCGAAGGTGGCGCCTCTTTCGATCTGGGCGTAGAGTTTCTGGTAAAAGAATATGTGCATGCTGATTTCAATGATAATGAAGATCGCTATTATGATTATAAGTGGAAGATAGGTGTATCGTTGATGGATATAGGATTTAATCAATACAAGCATAGCCTGAACAGTCGCCGGGCAAGTGGCTTTCAGGGTGATGTGCATGATGTTGATCTCGATACGAAGTTCAAAAACCTGGACGGTGTCAGGGGATTCAATGATAGCCTTGCTACGATCGTAGAGAATATGTCGACGCTCTCCGGCAACTTCAACGTGATCAATCCTGCCCGGCTGGTGATCAATGTCGACCGGTATTTGTTCGATGCCTTTTATGTCAATGCCGATATTTCCATCAATCTTTCTCCGCTGGCGGGCGACGATCGGTTATATGTACGCGAAACCAACATGATAGCAGTAACGCCTCGCTGGGAAACACGCCGCCTGGGATTTTATATGCCCATACTGTATAATACGGAGCAACAGTTGAGAATAGGTGGTGCTGTGAAACTGGGCCCCGTGTTGTTTGGTATTCACAACTGGGCCACGCTGTTTGCCAAAGACCGCATGCAGAATGGCGGTGGCTACCTGGCGTTCATTGTCCGGGCGGGCAGGAATAGCCAGGCCAAACGGGACAGGAAGCTGGATTGCCCTCCATTGTAAGCCTCTCTTGCCTGATGGGGCATTGTATTAATGCCAGTTTTTTGCATCTTGCAGTCAAGTATAACTCCCTATGCCCATTAATGATGGCACAGCGCATGGACCCAGCTCCTGGTATGATGCAAAAGGCTATATCGATTCGCTGGGCCATTACACCAATGGTATCAGGAATGGTGATTGGTATTACTATGATGATACCGGCAGCGTCACGCTCCTGAAGCGGTATGTAGGTGGACAGCTCGTATTTGAAAAGGACTATACCAGGTTGCCGCCACGTAAAGATGAACGTTAAAGGAAGGGGAGGCCGAATCTATGTTCAAAGGTGGCATTCCCGGCTCGCAACGGTATTTAAACAAAAATCTTCGATATCCTAAAGAAGCGCTCGAACGGGAAATTCAAGGTGATGTGCGGGTTAGATTCATAGTAGATGTGGACGGAACAGTGTATGATCCCTGGATAGAAAAATCAGTTGAATTGTCACTGGATGATGAAAGCATGCGCCTGATCATCATTTCCCCCAAATGGCAGCCTGGCATGCAAGCGGGCAGGAAAGTAAAGACCTACAAATTGCAACCATTTTTCTATCGTCTTCAGTAAACTGCAGGTTTAATAAGTTACTGATCTGTTGTCTGCTGTGCGTTTGTGGAAAACGCTAAAAAGCTAAAGTACAGGCGATCAGCTTCCGCACACGTTAAGAGTATTCCTGCTTTCAATATTATTTGAAAATTCAGAAATTGGATGTATTTTTATACCTGAAACAGTAGTACCATGAAATTGAGCGATGCAAAGCTGAAGTTTATAGATTCCTGGGGTTCCTTTGGAACGCATTGGGGCATCAATCGCACCATGGCGCAGATACATGCCCTGTTATTGATCAGCCCCGACCCGATGAGCCAGGATGATATTATGGAGCAACTGAGCGTAAGCCGGGGTAATGTGAATATGAATATCAGGGAGCTGATCGATTGGGGGCTGGTAGAGCGGACCAGCATTCCTGGCGAACGGAAGGAGTTCTTCATTGCCGAGAAAGACATCTGGAAAGTAGCTACTACCATTATCAAGGAACGTAAGCGTCGTGAGCTCGATCCCATGTTGAAGCTGATGGATCAGCTGGCTGCTGTGGAAGGCGATAAGAAGGACAAAGAAGTGAAACAGTTTATAGAAACCATGAATGGCATCAAACGCTTCGGCAACCAGGCCGATAAGATGCTGGATGTGTTGGTGAAGGCTGAGGAGAGCTGGTTTGTAGGAACGTTGATGAAATTTTTCAAATAGCAATAGTTATGCTGGCATTCAAACGCGTCGATTGCATCGTTCAGGGAATCACAATCCTGGCAGGCTTGGTTATGGCCCTTACAGCACGTGATATGCTTAGTGAAGCTTTTATGGGGGCTTATTTTTTAGTGGGTGGATGGCAGCTGTTGAGTGTAATTGTTCATTTTTTTTACAAAGCGCCATATGAAACGAAGATGCGCAAGATATACCTCGTTGCGCTGTTGCTGATGATTGTTGTACTGCTGTTGTGTTTACCCGGCGATGCCATTGTTTCGGGTCTTTTCGCGCTGCTGGTAGTAAGCCCTTTTATGGCTGTCTTCTACCTGGCAGCTTGTATTAAGGAAACCAACAAATTGTCACTTATGCTGCAACAAGCCAGGCCTGAAGAGGCAGCTGTATCATAAAGTATAAAAGTAAATAACCGGGTAACCGGTTTTTTTAAAGCTATATTTTTCAGTTATTTCTGAAATTATGAATAACAAGAAAATAGTCATTGCGGGCGGCACTGGCTTTATTGGCCAGGCAATGGCGCGGTATTTCGGAAAAGACAACCATGTGGTGATCCTGAGCCGTCAATCGGTACACACGCAAAACAACAACTACGGCACTCGCCTGGTCAATGCATCGGACGGTTATAACATCACTTACTGGCGCTGGGATGGCAGGCATGTAGAGCGTCACTGGCTAAAGGATATCGAAGATGCTGACATTGTGATCAATCTCGCGGGTAAATCGGTGAACTGCCGGTACAATGAGCGCAATAAAAAGGAAGTACTCGATAGCCGGGTAGATGCTACCCGAACGATCGGTGAAGCCATAAGTCAGGTTAGTAAGAAGCCTGCGTTGTGGATCAATGCCTCTTCGGCTACTATTTACCGCCATGCTATGGACAGGCCGCAGGAAGAAGAAAATGGGGAGATCAGTGACCTGAAGAACGATAACATGCCCTATTCATTACTGGACAGACTGCGTTTCCGCTATAAAAAGTGGAGGGCAGGATTATTGTATGGTAAACAGTCGGAGCAATATTTTTCATTGGATAAAGACTTTTCGGTAGGCATTTGCAAGCAATGGGAGCAGGCTTTTTTTGAGGCTTCCACACCGGGTGTGCGTAAGGTAGCTTTGCGGGCCGCTGTTACGCTGGGCGCCGGCGGTGTTATGGTGCCCTATTTCAACCTGCTCAAAGCAGGATTGGGCGGCTACCAGGGTAGTGGACAACAGATGTACAGCTGGATCCATGAAGATGATCTGTGCCGCATTGTGGAATGGTGTTATGATCATCCGGAAGCGGAAGGCGTGTTTAATTGTGCCGCTCCCAATCCGGTTACCAATAGCGACTTTATGCGCACCTTGCGTAAGGTTACGGGCCACAAACTTGGTTTGCCTGCCTTTACCTGGATGCTGGAGCTGGGCGCACGGGTCATTAGTACGGAATCGGAACTGGTATTGAAAAGCCGTTGGGTAATGCCTGGCAGATTGCTAAAAAGTGGTTTCCGGTTCAGGTATGTGTTGGCAGAAGATGCGTTGCAAGACATTGTTAAAAACACGCCGCGCCGGAAATACCACCTGTTTTAAACCGCAAACCAAATAACCGCTTTGTTCGTTATTATATAAATCGTTCAGCATGGGCACAGCTAAAAAGACAGTAGTGTTGGGCGCGTCCGATAATCCGGCACGCTATAGTTACCTGGCTATTAATAAGCTACGGTCCTTCGGTCACCCTGTTGCCGCTATTGGTCTCAAGAAGACAAAAGTGGCCGATGTACCGGTAGACACAGAACAACTGCCGATCAACGACGTAGATACAGTTACGCTATACCTGAATGCTAAAAATCAGCAGCAGTACTACGATTATATCCTCTCCCTGCATCCCAAACGCATCATCTTCAATCCCGGTGCCGAGAACGATGAACTGGCTTCTCTGGCCCAGGAAAAAGGCATACAACCTATGGAGGCTTGTACGCTGGTATTGTTAAGCACAGGACAGTATTAGAAAATTACAATCAGTAATAAAAGACACCTATAGGCCTTGGGGACACAAAAAAAATAACAAGCTGGTAAAATATCCTTTTTGCTCCACCGTTTATACATCTGACCCCCTACTTACATAGTCCCTTGGTTTTTTGATCGTACCCTTCTATCCAATACCTGATCGTTAAAATAACAACTGTATGAAAAACCTGTACACTACAAGTTTCTCATCCTTTCATCTGTTTTACTTACTGGCCCCTTAGCATATACCCAGCCGGGAAGCGGTTGTCCTGTTATGCATTATCCCTACCCGAATAGGCAAGGCAGTCGTTTTCATGGTTATAATACGGAATCCCTACCCTGCAGGGTGGATTGTCCCGCGCGTCGGGATAATCCATCCCTTTTTAATTAGTTAACAAGCTGTCTTTTGGCAAAGAGTGTTTTTTTCGGTAAATTCGAAAAACCCATTTGACTATGATCTGGAGAAAGTTTAATGGCGATCCGATTGATCTACCCATTCTTGATGCTGTGGAAGCAGCCATCAAAAGAGAAAGCGACAAAGGCTATCACCTCAAGGTATGCATTGGCACCGACTCCCAGGTAAAAGGTTCCGAAACTGAATTTGCAACTGTTATTGTTTTCCTGCGTGAAGGACATGGAGGTTTCATGTTCATTCACAATGAGAAGACAAAGCAGCAGTATTCTATTAAGGAACGCATGTTGGTTGAAGTGGCCAAGAGTATTGAGATAGCTTATGAGCTATGTAATCTTTTCACGCTGTATAATGTGGACATGGAAGTGCATGCTGATATCAATACCAATCCGCACTTTAAGAGCAACGATGCGTTGAAAGAAGCGATGGGCTATATACTGGGTATGGGCTTTGCCTTCAAAGCCAAACCGGAAGCCTTCGCCAGCAGTAGCTGTGCCAACAAAGTAGTAAACTAAAAACCCTCAGCTGTCGCCGGGGGTTTTTTATTGTAAAGTTGTGATGTCGTCACAGCTAAGGGGCTTGTCTCCCTAAATCATGTCACCCTGAGCTTGTCGAAGGGTTTTAAGGCCACGCTGTCGGTGAGTCCCGCAGAGCAGGATAAACTCTGTCGAAGCCCACTGTTTTAATGTTCAGCTTCATTTTCTTTCACAGTCTTATTGCACTGTTCTATAAACTGCAATATCTTATCTCTTCCCATTTTCTTTATGGCACTGGTTACAAAGCTCTGGGGCAGGAACTGCCAGGTTTTGCGCATGGCATCGAGGAATGCCTTTACATTCTTGCTCACTTCCCGTTGTGACTCTTTATCGGCCTTGGTGAATACGATACAGAAAGGCAGCTCCCATTCGCCCAATTGATTTACAAAGTCGAGGTCCACTTTTTGTGGTGAATGCCTGCTGTCGATCAGTATAAATATGTTGACGAGATTCTCCCGTTTGCGCAGGTAATCTTCAATCATCGTTTCCCATTGTTTACGCTGGCTTTGCGACACCTTGGCAAACCCATATCCCGGAAGGTCGACCAGGTACCAGGGAGTCGCAGGTGTTTTGCCAGGCGTATACTTATCGGGCAACGTTTCGATCTCAAAGTGATTGATGAGTTGCGTCTTGCCGGGTGAAGCAGATGTTTTAGCCAGTTTCTGGTTATCGCTCAGCATATTGATGAGTGATGACTTGCCTACATTGCTGCGGCCGATGAAGGCATATTCCGGCCTGTCTGGCTTGGGACATTGTTTGTAATCCGGACTGCTGACGAGGTATTGAGCTGATTTTATGATCATAACAGGGCTGCAAGATACGGAATACCCGGGCAACAGGTTTTTGCATGCTTCAATGGTGCTGTTCTGCCAAAGAAACAGGGTGCAGGCACAATCCGGCAATTAATGAAATTTAATTGTTAAGCACCGCGTATTTGGATTGTGCAAGCCATTGATGGCCTTTGAAATATATTATATTGCCTGCATGAAAAAGATCCTCCTGCTTTGTTGTCTGCTCTGTGTGGTATACCTGTTGCCTGCACAGATCAAGCCATTTCGATTTGTGCATATCAGTGATACACATATTGGTTCTCCGAATGGCAGTGCAGAAGAAGACCTGCGTCGTACGGTGCAGGACATCAATGCCATGACCGATGTGGCTTTTGTGATCATCACCGGCGATATTACTGAATTGGGTACAGACAGGCAGCTTCACGTGGCCAAACAGCTACTCGATAGTCTTCGTGTGAAATACTACATCATTCCGGGTAACCATGATAGTGGCTGGAGCGAGAGCGGCGGTGTAAGCTTCACTACCATCTTTGGATATGATAAGTTCATCTTTGATTACAATGGTGTTCGTTTTATTGGTTGCGCATCGGGTCCTTATGTGCGTATGAGTGATGGTCATATTCCCCGCGATGCAACGATATGGCTGGATGAACAATTGAAGAAAACGGATAAGAAGCAACCGGTGATCTTTTGCAACCACTATCCACTTGACAATGGCCTTGACAACTGGTATGAAGTGACCGACCGCCTGAAGCAGTACAATACCATCCTCGCTATTTGTGGTCACGGCCATAACAACCATGCGCTGAACTTCGAAGATATTCCGGCTGTAATGGGGCGTTCCAACCTGCGCGCAAAAGCCACGGTAGGTGGCTATAACCTCGTAGACGTGCGGTCCGATTCCGTGATCTATACCGAGCGCAGGCCGGGTGTTGAAACATTACAGCCCTGGACCAGGGTGGCTGTGAAAATGCACAACTATGCAATGCCTTCCAAAAAGTTTGACAGACCGGATTATGCAGTCAATAAACAATATGCACAGGTAAAAGCCAAATGGACCATTGCCTCCGATGCAAATGTGATCTCTACACCTGCAGTATACAAAGACCGGGTGATTGTTGGCAACCAGAATGGGGAAGTGGTATCGCTGTCCTTGCAAAATGGAAAACGCCAGTGGTCTTTCGCTACCAAAGGTGCTGTCTTTTCTTCCCCGGCTGCGAAAGACGACAAAGTGGTGTTGGGCTCTGGCGATGGAAAAGTGTATTGCCTCGATGTGAAGAGTGGCAAGCTGGTATGGGCTTATACTGCCGGTGCCTCTGTACTCGGATGCCCGGCTATCTCCGGCGACACGGTGTTCATTGGTGGCAGTGATCATTCATTTGTGGCATTGGGCCTGCAGGACGGCAAACTGCACTGGAAGTTCGACAGTCTCAACGGCCCTGTGGTAAGTACGCCTTTACTGTATGAGAACAAGGTGATCTTTGGAGCGTGGGACACTTACCTGTATGCTGTTGATAGAAAAGATGGTAAGTTCCTGTGGAAATGGAATCCCGGTTCCCAGGTCATCAATTTCTCCCCCGCTTCCTGCATTCCGGTAGCGGTGGATGGCGTAGTGTATGTGGTGACGCCTAACCGTACTTTAACGGCCATTGACACACAAACAGGTGTTACGCTGTGGAAGAGTACAGAAACGCGCGTACGTGAATCTATAGGCATTTCCAACGACGGTAAATGGGTGTATGGTAAAACGATGCAGGATACCGTGGCGGCTTATGCCACGAGCAGGGAAGCACAGCGTCCCGCCTGGATCATGAACGCGGGATTTGGTTATGAGCACGTGCCTTCCATGCTGATCGAAAAAGATGGACAGGTATTCTTTGGTACACGCAGCGGCGTGGTATATGCCATTGATCCAAAGCAGCAGAAAGTGCTGTGGGCACACAAGATCGATAACTCTATGGTCAATACGGTACGCGTGCTGGATGGCAAACAAATTGTTGCTTCTACCATGGATGGTAAAGTGGCCCTGCTGGAAGTGAAGTAAGAAGTCGGAAAGACAAGCAATCTATATAAAAACGAATCCCGCTGATCGATCAGCGGGATTCGTTTTTTATATCAAACAACAAACTTTAGATATTATACCAGCATGGTCAGGGGCTCTTCGAGGTAACCTTGCAGGGTTTGCAGGAAGGCTGCACCGGTGGCGCCGTCTACTACGCGGTGGTCGCAAGTGAGGGTCACCTTCATGATATTGGCGATCACGATATTGCCATCCTTCACTTTAGGCACCTGGTTGATAGCACCTACAGCGAGGATACAGGAAGCTGGCGGGTTGATGATGGCAGTGAACTCTTCAATGCCAAACATACCAAGGTTGGAGATGGTGAAGGTGTTACCTTCCCACTCGGCTGGTTGCAGCTTTTTGCTCTTGGCTCTTTGTGCAAAATCTTTCACCTCTCCGGCAATCTGCGACAGCGACTTCAGGTCGGCAAAGCGAACTACTGGTACCAGCAATCCGTCTTCTACCGCTACGGCTACGCCGATGCTCACGTGGTGGTTTACGCGGATAGCATCACCTGTCCAACTGCTGTTGATAGCAGGGTGTTTCTTCAAGGCGATGGCGCTTGCTTTCAGCACCATGTCATTGAAGGATATCTTATTGGGAGAAATGTCGTTCAGTTTGGCCCTGCTGGCTACTGCCTTATCCATGTTGATCTCCATGGTGAGGTAGAACTCAGGAGCAGAGAATTTCACTTCAGCGAGGCGGCGTGCAATCACTTTACGCATTTGCGATACCGGTACATCTTCGAAGCTTACCTGACCAACTACTCCAGGCTGTGCAGCAGGAGCAGCAGCGCCTTGTTTGCCGGTGGCGGCAGCAGGAGCAGCAGATGGCTTGAAGTTGTCTACGTCTTGTTTCACGATACGGCCACCATCACCGCTACCGGTAACCTGTGCAAGGTCGATGCCTTTTTCACTGGCCAGTTTTTTAGCGAGGGGAGAAGCCTTCACGCGACCGTTTTCAGTAGAAGAAGCGGCTGCTTGTGCAGGTGCTGCTTCCGCTTTGGCGGCAGGTTGTGCAGCAGCAGCTTGTTGGGCAGGCTGGCTGCTTTGCGTAGAAGCGGTACCACCACCTTTGGCAGCGGCAACGATCTTGTCTACATCAACTTTACCTTCTTCACCGATGATGCACAACAGTGCATTCACGGGAACTTTGTCACCCTTCTGGGCGCCGATGTATAATAATTTTCCTTGTTTGTAGCTTTCCAGTTCCATGGTAGCCTTGTCGGTCTCCACGTCAGCCAGGAGGTCGCCCTTCTTCACGTCGTCGCCTACTTTTTTATGCCAGCCGGCAATTACACCTTCAGTCATGGTGTCGCTCAGGCGGGGCATCAGGATCACTTCCTGCATGTTGGCAAGATCGAGTGATTCGCCGGAAGCAGCAGGTGCAGGAGCTGGCTTGCTGTCGGCAGCAGGTTTTGCTTCCTGTTTAGGTGCTTCCGCTTTAGCTTCTGCCTTGGGAGCAGCAGCGCCGCCACCGGAAAGGAGGGAGCTGATATCTTCACCGGGAGCACCGATAATGGCCAGCAGGTCATTTACTTGCAGCTTGCCACCTTTATCAGTTCCAATATGTAAAAGGGTGCCATCTTTATAACTTTCCAGTTCCATGGTAGCTTTGTCTGTCTCAACTTCCGCTAACAGGTCGCCTTTCTTTACGGAATCCCCTACTTTTTTATGCCAGGCCGCAATCACGCCTTCAGTCATGGTGTCACTCAGGCGGGGCATTAAGATCACTTCAGCCATAGTCTATTAATAATTTGATATTTAATACGTCAGGTTGCTAATTGAGGGCCGAAATTACGGCAAAAGTCTGAAAGTCAGAAGTCGGAAAAGTCGGGAGGTCCGGAAGCCGGCAAAGTCCGAAAGAAGCTGTGTTTCATTGTATTTACTTCCGGTCTTTCCGTCTTCCGGACTTTAGGTATTAATTATCTACCTCTAATTTCAGCCGGTCGCGGAGCTCCTTTACCAGCGGGTATTGCTCTACTATTTGTTGGTATTTGTCCCTGAGCGACAGGGGTTTTTCCACCGGCTCCTGGGTTATATTGGTGTTTTCACAAACGGTGATGGTAAACAGCAACTGCCGGTTGTTGAACAGTTGTTGCAGGTATTCCGACAATACGCGGCGCTCACCTTCAATGAACTTTTGCTCCAGGTTGTTATTCGTTTGTACCTCGAAAGTCTGGTGGTCCTGGATCACCAGCGTGGCCATATTGAAAGATTGGTTGGCCGGGTTCTTGGCCTCCTTCAATTGTTGGCTGAACTGTTGCCAGTATTCCTGCAGTTTTTCCTGGCTCAATGGAATAGGCTGACCAGCATCTTCTATTGGCTTACCAATGAATTGTTGTCTCAGGGAATTCAGCGAACCCAATTTGCCAGAGGCGGCTTCGGGTTTCGTGTTCGATGTGCCAGTGGCAGGTTGTTTAGGAAGGGCGGGTTGATTACTCGATACTGGTTGCTTAGGCGCAATAGGTTGAGTAGTGGCTGGCTGTTTGGGAAGAGCAGGTTGATTGACAACTGTTGATCCATCATTGCCGACTGCTCCCGACTCTTGTCGGGACCGACTGCCCGTCTCGATAATCAACTTCGCTTCCTGCTGCTGGCTTCCTTCTGTATTCTGTGTTCTGTATTCTGAATTCTTGCTTTCCTGCTGCTTCACCACCCCTAAAGCGCGAAATGCAACAGGTTTTGCTTCATCAATCAGTTTTTTTTTACTCAGGCCTTCGCTTCCGGAGGCCAGGTCAACTGCTTGTTGCAGGTAAGTGAGTTTGATGAGCGCCAGCTCTACGTGTAATCGTTTGTTGCGGGCCCCTTTATAATTGATCTCTGTTTCGTTCAGGATGTTCAAGGCACTGATGAGGTAGGCTACAGACACCTGCTTCGCAGCAGCTATATAGCGGTCTTTAAAGCTTTCCACCACCTGCAGCAGGTTGGCTACCTTTTCATCTTTGCATACCAGCAGGTTGCGGATGAATTCGGCATAACCATTCAGTACCATATCTCCTTCAAAACCTTTACGGTCTATATCGTCATACAACAACATGGCGCCGCCAAGGTCTTGCTGTTGCATGCACTGCAGCAACTTGAAATAGTAATCGGCATCCAGTATGTTCAGGTGTTCAAGTGTATTCTGGTAGCTCACCACGCCATTGGTAAAGCTCACGATCTTATCCATGATACTAAGCGCATCACGCATACAACCCTCACTCTTCTGTGCGATGAGGTGCAGGGCCGATTTCTCAGCGTTGATATCCTCTTTTTTGCAGATATCCTGTAAGTGCTCTACCGTATCATTGGTGGTGATGCGTTTGAAGTCGAATATCTGGCAACGGCTGAGGATGGTAGGAAGGATCTTATGTTTTTCGGTAGTAGCCAAAATAAAGATGGCGTAGGGTGGCGGCTCTTCCAATGTTTTCAGGAAGGCGTTGAAAGCCGAAGAACTGAGCATGTGCACCTCATCGATGATATACACCTTGTAGCGGGCGCCGCCGGAAGGGGCAAAACGTACCTGCTCTACCAGGGAGCGGATATCATCCACCGAGTTGTTGCTGGCAGCATCCAGCTCATGGATGTTCATGGAAATACCATCATTGAAGGATACGCACGAGTTACACACGTTGCAGGCTTCGCCATCGGCGCCTACATTCTCACAGTTGATGGTTTTGGCCAGGATACGGGCACAGGTGGTTTTGCCCACGCCCCGCGGACCACAAAACAGGAAGGCATGCGCCAGCTGCTGGTTCTTGATGGCATTCTTCAGGGTAGTGGTAATATGTCCCTGACCTACAACGGTATCGAAAGTTTGAGGCCTGTATTTTCTGGCTGAAACGATAAACTTGTCCATGGGTATCCCTCTTGCGGCAAATGTAAGTAAATAACAGGGCATCGGAATCGCGTAAAAAAAGTGTGGGAATTATTTGGATACTTAACAGTGTTAAGTATATTTGTGCTGTTAATTGATACTATTATGGGTATTTCGGAAAGAAAAGAGAAGCAAAAGACGGAGATCAGGAAAATGATCCTCGATGCATCCATGAAGCTGTTCGTGGAGCAGGGCTTTGAGAATGTGTCGATCCGTAAAATAGCCGACATTATAGAATATAGTCCCACAACCGTTTATCTCTATTTTAAGGATAAGAACGAGATACTGTTCAACCTGCACGAGATGGGCTTTCAGAAGATGGCCGAGTTCAATGAAGGACTGTGGGATATCAAAAACCCACTGCTGCGCCTGCACAAAATGGGAGAGAACTATATCAAGTTTGGGCTCACCAATCCCGAATGCTATGATTTAATGTTTATTCAGCGGGCGCCAATGGAGGCCATCGAGCAAACGGTAGATTGTGAGTGGAAGAGTGGCGATGTAGCCTTGGGAAGGCTAAAGGATACTATCCAGGAAGCAATGGATAAAGGATTCATAGTCAAAGGTAATGTAGATGCGGTGTCGATGGGTATTTGGGGAATGGTACATGGGTTGGTATCGCTTTCTATCCGTAACCGTTTCGACAAAATGATGGACCCTGAGATGACCATCCCTATGATGTCGCAGGCCCTGAACTGGCTGTTGGAAACCATCGATCTGACCATGAAAGAATAGGTCATTTTTTTTGCCCGGTTACTTAACAGTGTAAATAATCTTTACAATATAAATCGTAAGCCATGTTATGGACATTCATCCGCACGTACGTGCTGGTGGCGGGGATACTTTTTGCCCAGGCCGCCGTAGCCCAGAACATCCTGGAGGGCTATATTAAAACGGGGCTCGACAGCAATCTGGCGCTGCGCCAGCAAAACTTCGATCTTCAAAAAGCTCAGCTCGACCTGAAGCGTGCCCGCACCTTATTTTATCCCCAGGTCGATTTTGCTTCCCAATACACCTTGGCCAATGGAGGGCGTACGCAGGATATTCCTATCGGCGACCTGCTTAATAATGTATACTCCACGTTGAATGAGCTTACTTCCTCTCAAAAGTTTCCGCAGGTACAAAACCAGAACATTGCTTTCCTGCCCAATGACTTCCACGATACCCGGCTGGAGGTAACTGTTCCGGTTGTCAACATGGATATCCGCTACAACCGCCAGATCAGGGAAGAACAGATCAATACACATCGCGCAGCTATCGCTGTTTACAAGCGTGAGCTCGTCAGGAATATCAAGCAGGCCTATTATCAATACCTGCAGGCTGGCCGGTCGGTGGCCATTTATACCAACGCCTTGTCGCTGGTGCAGGAAAACCTGCGCGTAAGTGAAAAGATGGTCAACAATGGAACGGCACTTAAAGAAGCAGTATTGCGCGCAAAGTCTCAGGTGAGTCAGGTACAGGCATCACTGATAGACGCTACCAACAACAGGAAGAACGCTATTGCTTATTTCAACTTCCTGCTCAACCAGCCATTGGAAACGGAAGTGGCCATAGATAGTGCCGTTACTGAACAGTTTGCCCCCGTGCCACCACTGGCGTTGGAAGTGCCCGCAGGCCGTGAAGAGCTGGCACAGTTGAAGAGTTCACAAAAAGTACTGGGCACGAATCTCAAACTCAATAAGTCGTACCTCGTTCCCAAACTCAATGCTTTTTACAATATCGGCTTCCAGGGCTTCCAGTTGAAATTCAATGGCGACCAGTTTTACCAGCTGGGTGGACTGCAGTTCAGGTGGAATCTCTTCCGGGCCAATGACAACAAGTATAAGATCCAGCAATCACAGCTTGACATGGATGCGCTGGAAAACAAGTACAAGGAAACCGAGCAGCAATTGAGCCTGCAGGTACGCACCGCTTACAACAACTATTATTCTTCACTGCAAAGTGTGCAGGCCCTGCGCGATGAAGTGCAGAGTGCTCAGGAAACCTATCGCTTCACAGAAAGGCGTTTCCGCGAAGGGCAGGCGCTGCAGCTTGAATTGATTGATATACGCACACAGCTCACCAATGCCCAGATCAGGTATTCACTTGCCCAACTGGCTGTATTAACCAGGGCCGCTGAAGTAGAGCGCGCCACTGCATCCTATACTTTTTAAAAATAATCGTCATGAAAAAAATATGGTACTCCTCCCGCTTTCTGATCGTTGTGATCGCCGCATTGGCGGTAGCACGCTGTAATGAAAAAGCCGAAGCTAAGGCAACAGCTGCTGTTGCTGAAAATGCTATCGCTGTGCGGCTTCAATCTGTAACCGATACGGTGTATGCGCCGGTATTGCGGTATTCAGGCTCCATTGCTTCTACTACAGAAGCTACCCTGTCTTTCAAAACAGGTGGTGTCATTTCAAAGATATATGTGAAAGAAGGTGATCATGTAACCAAAGGTCAGCTACTGGCTGTGCTTGATCTTACCGAGATCAACGCACAGGTGCAACAGGCCACACAAAATGCAGAGAAAGCACAGCGCGATGTAAACAGGGTGAGGAATCTGTACAATGACACCGTGGCTACGTTGGAGCAATTGCAGAACGCCACCACACAGCAACAAGTTACTTCCGAAGGCTTGCGCATAGCACGCTTCAATCAACAATACGCACAAATAAGAGCTACAGAGAGCGGCACCATCCTGAAGAAGGTAATGAACGAAGGAGAAACAGCAGCATCAGGTGCACCGGTATTTTACTTCAGCGGAACAGCGGGCAATGACTGGGTAATACGCTTTGGCGTGTCCGATAAAGACTGGGCGGTGCTGAGAAAAGGCAACAAAGGCGCCGTATCACTGGATGCCTATCCGCAAAAGACTTTCAATGGCCTCATCACGGAGATTGCGGAAGGCGCCGACAGGGCCAATGGCACTTACGAAGTGGAAGTAAAGGTGAGCCCGGATGGAGCACGCTTTGCCAGCGGCCTGTTTGGTACAGTACAATTACAGCCTGCCGCACAGCAACGTGTAGTACTGGTGCCTATTGAAGCGTTGGCGGAAGCAGATGGCAAGAAAGGTTTTGTATATACCGTGAACCAGGATCAAAAGACGGTACAACGCCATCCCGTAACCATCGCTTTCCTCGAAAAAGACAGGGCGGCTATTGTAAGCGGTCTGGACAATGTGCAACAGGTGATCACTGAAGGAGTAGGGTACCTGACGGAGACAGCTACAGTAAAAGTGGTGAAGTAAGCAATCAATCTCTAAAAAACGAATCATGAAAATAACTGACTTCTCGGTCAAGAACTATCAATTCACCCTCATCGTCTTCGTGATGCTGATAGCCATTGGGCTCAATTCCCTGTTCAACATGCCACGCGGAGAAGACCCGGACATCGAAGCACCGAATTTTTCGGTGGTAACCATCTATCCTGGCACGAGTCCGCAGGATATGGAAGAGCTGGTCGTTGACCCCATCGAAAAGAAATTGAATGAGCTGGATGATGTAAAGAAATTGATTACCCGCATCGATGATGGCCTGGCTGTAACAACCATCGAGTTCAAATACGAAAGCGATCCGGAAAGAAAATACCAGGACGTAGTGCGGGAGATAGACGGCCTGCGCGCCAAACTGCCCCAGGATATTTTGAGTATGGAAGTGCAGAAGTTCACACCTTCGGATGTGAACATTATACAGATCGCCCTGATGAGTGAAACAGCGCCATATAAAGACCTCGAAGAATGGAGCAAAGAATTAAAGGAAAGACTGGAAAAGGTCAAGTCGCTCAAGAATGTAGAGAACTGGGCCTTCCCGCAACAACAGGTAAGAGTATCATTGCACCTCGAAAAGCTGGCGCAAAACAAGATACCCCTGAATAAAGTGCTGGGTGCTATCCAAAGCGAGAATGTAAACATTCCCGGCGGCAGCATCGAGATGGGTACTAAGAAGTTCAACGTAAAGACGAGCGGTAATTATAAATCAGTAGATGAAATAAAGAATACAATTGTCAGCAGCGCCAACGGTAAGCTGGTCTACATCAAAGACATTGCTGAGGTGAGTTTTGATTATGAAGAGCAAGGCTATATTGGCCGGCTCAATGGCAAGCGTGGCGTATTTGTAGTGGCCAGCCGCAAAGCAGGCACCAACATTTTTTCAGTAGAAGAGCAGGTAAGGCCGGTGCTGGAGCAGTTTCAAAAAGAATTGCCGAAGAGCATTGCTTACGAGCAGAGCTTTGACAATGCAGAAAGTGTGCGCAAGCGGTTGAGCGGATTTAGTGGCGACTTTGCCATTGCCATCTTCCTGGTATTGCTGACCCTGCTGCCCCTGGGCTTCCGTGCCTCGCTGGTGGTGATGATCTCTATCCCGCTATCCCTCGCTATTGGTTTATTCCTGCTGGATATGTTTGGTATCACTATCAACCAGCTGAGCATTGTAGGATTGATTGTTGCCCTGGGCTTGTTGGTGGATGACAGCATTGTGGTCGTGGAAAACATCGAGCGTTACCTGCGGCAGGGATATAGCAAGAAAGAGGCAGCCATGAAAGCGACCAGACAAATTGGCCTCGCGGTGCTGGGCTGTACGGCTACACTCATCTTTGCATTCCTGCCGCTGATGTTCCTGCCCGAAGGCGCTGGTGACTTTATTCGTAGTCTCCCCGCCGCGGTGGTAACTACAGTACTGGCCTCGCTGTTTGTATCACTGACCATCGTGCCTTTCCTGTCGAGCCGTATTTTAAGCGCACACCACAATCCGGAAGGCAACTGGTTCCTGCGTGGGTTGAAGAGATTCATTGGTGGTTCTTATCGTCGTCTGCTGCACAGTGCTATTGCACATCCGGTGATCACGCTACTGGTGGCCCTGGTGATCTTTGTGGGTAGCCTGGCATTGGTGCCGGTAGTAGGCTTCAGTGTGTTCCCGGCGTCGGAGAAACCGATGTTCCTGGTGAATATTGAAACACCGTTGGGTACCAGTTTGTCTACTACTGATAAAGTAGCCCGCTATGTGGAGCAGGAGATCAGGAAGGTGCCCGACTTGAAGAACTATGCTACCAACGTAGGCCATGGTAACCCGCGCATTTATTACAACGTGATCCCACAGAACGAAGCGAGTAATTATGCCCAGCTATTCATACAATTGAAAGAGACGCCGCCGGCCAAAAAGCTACAACTGATCGATGAACTGCGTGCGCGGTTTAAAGATTATCCCAATGCCAGGATCGAAGTAAAAGACTTTGAACAGGGGCCACCGGTGGAAGCACCTATCGCCATCCGCCTGTTTAGTGAAGACCTGGATACGCTGCGTGCTTTATCCTTCCGTGTAGAAGACATCCTGAAAAGAACACCCGGCACCATGTACGTGAAAAATGAACTGACCACATTGAAAACGGATGTAAAGATCAAAGTGAATAAGGAAAAGGCTGGTATGCTGGGCGTGCCTGTCAATGAAATCGACCGGTCGATCAGGATGGCCATAGCAGGTCTTAATATTGGCACTTTCCGCAAGGAGAATGGTGATGAATACAACATCAATGTAGCCCTGCCGAGAGGGGATCACCAAACACTCGATGCATTGCAAAAGGTATATGTGAGTACAGCAGGCAATACGCCGGTGCCCCTGAGTCAGCTGGCCGATATTCAGTTCCAAACGTCGCCCACCAGTATCAAACACTATGATAAAGATAGATATACAGTAATCACGGCTTTTGTGCAGAGCGGCTTTAACACGACGAAAGTAACAGAAGGGTTATTGAAAAACCTTGACACGATGCAGTTCCCGGCCGGCGCTCATTACAAGGCAGCTGGTGAAGTAGAAAGCAAGCAGGATAGTTTTGGCGGGCTGGGAACCATTGTGCTCATTACCATCTTTGGTATCCTCGGCATCCTGGTACTGGAGTTCAAGACCTTCCGCGGCACATTGATCGTGCTGTCGGTAGTGCCGTTGGGTATTATTGGCGCAGTGTTGATGTTGTTGGCTACCGGTAACACTTTTTCTTTCGTGGCAGTAATTGGTTTGATTGCGCTGATCGGTATAGAAGTGAAGAACTCCATCCTGCTCGTCGATTATACCGACCAGCTACGGAAGCAGGGGATGGGCTTGGAAGAGGCGATCCAGGAAGCGGGAGAAACGAGGTTTGTACCTATCATCCTCACCACACTCACGGCTATTGGTGGATTGATACCGTTGGTGATAGAGAATAATCCGCTGTATACACCACTGGCGCTTGTGATCATCGGTGGACTTATCAGTTCTACCTTGCTCACGCGTGTCGTAACACCTGTATTATATAAGCTGCTGGCGCCGAAAGTAGAAGTAGAGAGTCAGGAGCTTGCAGCTCAAAACTAAAAGTAGAAGAACAATAACAGGAACTAAGAATCAACAGACAGGCTTAGAAAAACAAATGGTGGGTCGCCTTCCAAAACTTGTCCCGCTTTGCGGGAGGCGACCCACCATTTGCTTATTCAGGGCCCGTAGCTTTTTTGATATGTAAAAAAATACTATTTTGAAGTGGGTTTGTAAAGTTTGGGTAACTATAAATCTTTAGGATGAGTACTATCCGGATATTGATTGCAGAGGATCACATGATCGTTAGAAGTGGATTGAAAATGGTCCTTGCTTCACAATTCAGTGCGCTCGATATCATGGAAGTGGATAATACTGTAGAGTTGCTCGATGCTATAAGAGCGAACGATTTCGACTTGGTTATCATGGATATATTTCTACGTGATGGTAACAGTGTTTCTCTGATCGACCTGATCAAAACGCTAAAGCCCGGGTGCCGGATACTTTATTTTACCATGCTGCCGGAAGATACCTATGGTAAGCGTTTGATGTCGATGGGCGCTGCCGGTTTTCTCAGTAAAAAGAGTCCCGACCATCAGGTAGTTGCTGCTGTAAACGAAATCCTGAACAACCGTATCTTCATGAGCAAAGCGCTGGCCGAGCGGATTGCCACCAGTGCAATTACAGATCAGTCGTTGAATCCTTTCGAGCAGCTTTCCAATAGGGAGTTTGAAACCATGCTCATGTTGCTGGAAGGTAAGAGCCCGAAAGATATCGCCCAGGAATTATCCATTCAGGTATCTACCGTGGGTACCTATAAAATAAGGCTGTTTGAAAAACTGAAGGTGTCGTCATTGATCGAACTTAATAAATTGGCTTCCGCCTTCAGTATCATTTGAGCTGCTTTTTAATTTGTAGCTTTACAGTAGTGCCATTCCCCTTGCTGCTTTGGTAATCGATCCTTATGTTCAACAGCCTGGCGAGGTCGTCTACTATGATCAGTCCAATGCCTCTGCCGGTCAACCGTGTACTTTTGCTGATAGCTATTTGTTCCATTTTGTTTCTCACCTGCTCCAACCTTTCAGTTGTCATGCCGACGCCTGTATCTACAATACTGAGCTGTATATGACGCCCGCTCTCTTCGGCGTAGATGGCCACGCTCCCTTTCATGGTAAACTTTACGGCATTGCTGATAATATTGTGCAAGATGATCCCCAGCAACCGGCCATCAGTATAGCAAGCTACATCCTTGGCAACAAGGTTCTGTAACTGTATTTTCTGGTCCAGGGCGAGGGGGGCAAAAAACAGGTATTTTTCTGCTACCAGTTGGTAGAGCGAAACCTGACTGTAGATGAGTTTTACATTGCCGTCCTGTGTTTTCATCCAGTTCAGCAGGTCATCGGCCAGTGTGATCAGTTGCCCGGAAGAGTACTCTATTTTCTTCAGTTTGTCCTGTAGTTTTTGGGGATCTTGTTCCGGGAATTTTTGCAGATGACCTGCGATCAGGGAAATAAACTGTAAGGGCGTGGTAAGGTCGTGAGCCAGGATGGAAATGAGTTTATTTTTAATATAATTGCTCTCCTCCAGTTGTTGAGTGCGTTCCTTTACCTGCTGCTGCAGTTTTGCTTTTTGTCGTAGTAACAGGCGGGTCCGCAAATAAGCGAACAACCATAACAGGATGCTAACAATTACTAATACCAACACAAGGAAAAGAGTAGTTTCTGTAAATCGCTTTTTTACTTCGAAGGAGACCGTATAGATTTGATAGTTATTTAATCCAAATCCCTGTTTCTTTCTTATTTCAAGTTTGTAATGACCTCCTTCCAACTGACCAATGACCACTTCTTTCCCGGGCTTGACGGGCTGCCAGGAGAGGTTGATGCCCGCTCCGTTGAGCCGGTATTCAAGGTGCTCGTTTTCTGCATTATCCCAGTTGGGTGAGGAAAAGGTGAAGAGTACATCGTTGTACCTGCGTGGCAATACAATCGGTTGAGAAATATTCAGTGCAGTAGAAGCGTTTAGCCTGGCCGATAGCAGGAAGACGGGGCCGATCGGTAGCTCGGTCTCTATTTTCTCCGGGTTGAACCATACAAGCCCATTCATGGAAGGCAGGGAATAGACACCATTGGGTAATTGAAGATAAGCGGGCTGGCAACCCCCATTGAATTCATTGGTTTGAAACCCATTGCTGGTATTATAGTACTGATAGTAAGGAGGCGTGACTGTAGTATTATGAGCCCAGCTCTCAAGGTCCCGGCGTGACGCCTGGAACAATCCTTTATTGGTGGGTATCCAAAAAAAACCTCTCTTATCCTCTATCATGCAATGGGCAAACTTGAGGTATTGGTAAATATCGGATGGAAAGAAAGTTACTTTTTGGTTTTCGAATAATCCAAAACCTAAACCATAGGTAGTAAACCATATTTTACCTGGAGCATCTACTTTAAGGAACCGTACCTGGCTGCCGGTGTTGGGAATGGCAACGAAACTATCGGCTGATGTATAATAGCGATAAATGCCTTTTGCACTGCCAAAGAGGACCACACCCTTTTTTTCTTCGATGACATGATTCACTTCCCCCATAAGGCTGTCGTAAGCATGTTGATTGCGAATGAGAGCACGGTATGCTTTATCTTTAAAATAGCCAATGGTCCTGGTCGTAACCACCCAAAGCAGCGAACTGCTATCCATGTACAGCACTTTCATGATGCCATTGATCGGTTGTATGAAAATTTTTTTCCCTTCGGGTAGCTGTTGTTTGTAGAGCTCATTCCCTTCCGCGTACCAGGTATATCCTTCTTTATCGGTGAAAAAAGCGCGGTTTTGCAACTCGGGCAAAAAGCGTTTTATGCTTACATTACCCGCTGTATCGACGTTGACGCCAAAACCTGTGAAAATGTGCTTGCTTCGGGAAAGCAATGTCTGCGAGTAAAATACGCTGAGCGGCCTTTCCAGCGAAATCATATCGTTGCCGATAGTCCGGAAAGAAGGCTTTTGTAATACATACAAGCCCTTGTTGAGCGTGCCAACAATAAGTCTGTTATTCCCTTTGGCCAGTATGCTATGAATTACATTGTTGTAGGGAATGGAACGGGTTACTAACCTGAATGCAGGCGGCCTCGTTCCCCGTATTTGCAATTCATATAACCCATCTTCTGCTATGAAATAATGACGGTTAGCTTCATCAGGCCTGCAGCTCAACGGGATGGTTGTGCTGCGGGGATAAAAGGTGGTGCTTATTTTCTCCATGCCATTCATGGTGATACGAAATAGCTCCCATCGTTTGTTTATACAATATACATTGCCATCGTGTACAAATACAAGTTCCCGGGTGTATCCATTCGGCATACGAGTTATACCTTTCAGTTTCCTGTTTTCGTACCAGGCGAGTGCCTGGGTATAACAAAGAAAGGATCGGTTGTTAGCTGTGTCGTAAATGTTGATGGTTATTTCACTATCGGGTGATAGTACTTGCAGGAGCGTGTCCTCAGGAGGCCACATGGACAGCAGTGGATCTGGTCGCCCCGGATAACTATGTAGTGAATCAATATAGTTTGTTACGTAGATAGGTTGACGCATGATCACAATTACTTTTCTGTCTTCTGCGATAGCATATAAAGTATCATGAAGGCCGCGGATGATGTTCGTTATGCGATTGCCTTTCATTCCTTTAATATTGTTGCTGGTATAATTGATGAAGTGATGCCCGTCGAAGCGTACGAGTCCGTTTTCAGTAGCCAGCCACAGATAATCTTCCTGAAATGCCATTGCTTTGATGCTGTTCTGAGGCAGGCCATTCTCGTCTGTATAATGGCCAATGATCTTGTAATCCTCAGTTTGCTGTGCTGCAGTTTCCGGATGCAGCAGCACGGACAACAGGAACATCGTAAAACCTGCTTTCAATAGCTTATTGCGAATACCCCAAACTGCGCGTTCGTCCATATCGCTTGCTTTTTATGGTTGAGGTGTATGGCGTGGAACCATAGGGGGAAGTCTGGCCCAGTTGTATAAATAGCATCAATATAGGGCATTTTTCAACGTGCCGCCATTGACTTAACTGGGTATTTATTAATATCAATCGGTTGTGTAGTTTTTTGCGTACAACACATGCCTGTTTCTTCTACAATCGAGTTATGCAAAACTTATCAATTTTACAGTAGTTACTTTCATGGCTGTTCGTTAGCAGCTCAGTCATTGAATGGGAGTAGTGTCCGGGTATGTCTATGCCTGGGTTTTGTTAACATCGATTTCATTACTTGTCCTTATAGTGGTTTTTCAGTATTATTTGGTTTAGGCTCTGGAGTCTATCGTATTACTAAACGGGATGGTAGACTCAACGCAACTCCGTCCCGGTATGTTTATACCGGGAATTTTTAAATTAATCTTACCAGTATGAAGCGGCTGATCGAAATATTGCGGCAGACCGACCATGATTCAATATGGGGTGTAGCTATAAAAAATACTTTTGGCGGTGCTTATGAGGTAGAAGATTTGATCAGGGAATTAAAGATGCAATGCCATGACTGTCCTTATTGCATGTCAACGGTCATAGGCGACGAAGCTGTAACCCTGCTATTACAATTATAAACTGAATACCTGCATATTTTTTACGCCTTGTATTAATGGTCCGTAAGCCTAAGCGTCTCCTTGTAAAACAAAAGCTGCCCCGGTTTACGGTGGCAGCTTTATTTTTTGTTTCTTACGTGCTGACAGCTATTATTGGCTAATTCAGCTTGATTTTCGTCGAATCACCCTTCAGATGCTTATCGAGGAACTGCAGTATCTGTCCATACCCTTTGATCTCATTTTCTTTCTTGATGAATCCGTGCCCTTCGTCAGGGAAGACAACGTAATCTACCGGCACGCCATTTTTCTTGACGGCCTCTACCACCTCATCACTTTCGATCTTTAATACGCGCGGGTCATTCGCGCCTTGCAATACCATCAAAGGCTTTTTGATATTGCCGGCATGCAGCAGGGGAGAGAATTGTTTCAGGCGAACGGTATCTGCTGTATTGGGATCGCCGATCTCTTCGTACAAGGCTTTCTTGAAAGACTCCCAATAAGGCGGTACTTCTTTCAAGGTGCGCAACCAGTTGGCCACACCAAACAGGTCCACACCTACCTTAAACTCATCAGGTTGGAAGCACAAGGCTGCCAGCGTCATATAACCACCATAAGAGCCACCAATGATGCCGATTTTGGAAGAATCGATATAGGGTAAGGAAGCGAGGTACTTCTTGCCCCACACACAATCCTGCAGGTCCTTCTCCCCGTGGTTGCGGTTGTCCATCTTAAAGAAGGTTTTGCCATAACCACTACTACCCCGGTTGTTGACGGCGAGGATAGCGTAGCCATGATTTACCAGGTATTGAATGAGCGAGAAGTAACCAGTTCTCGATTGACCACCGGGGCCACCATGCACCCACACCAGTGCAGGCACTTTGTTGGTACTGCTGGCTTGTTGAGGTTTGTAATAAATAGCGGGTATCTCTAATCCATCAAACGATTTATAACGTACCACCTCTGCGGAAACGAGGTCTGCTTCTTTGATATCTGGCGCGAGCGTATTGGTAAGCTTCTTCAGTTCCCTGGTGCCGAAGTCGTAAACATACAGGTTGTTGGGCGATTTGGAATTGCCTACGGTAAGCCGCATCTTGTTTTCACTGCGGGAAATGCTGACACTTTGTACATCGCCATCATCGATCTTGGGGAAGTCGATAGCCTGACCGGTTTTGTGATCGAAGATGTAGATCTTATTCTTGCCGTCTTCATTCACACCGATTACGCGGTACTTCTCATTGTACGAAAGATACATGTACATCACATCCCAGTTAGTGCTGTACAACTTTTCACTTTTGCCGGTGGGGATATCGTACTTCATCACATACTGATATTCACTGGCGCTATCGGTCACATAATACATCGTATTATTATCTATAGAAAACTGCAAGGGGATATTGGTACTCTCCAATGTGCCATTCAGCTTTTTGATTTGTTTTGATTGCTGATCGGCGATGTACATGTTGGTGGAAGTGGTGGTAATGGTTTCCATAAGAGCCAGATAACGTTCGTTATCTGAAATGGCTATAAAATCATACCCGTTGTCATTCTTGTATAGCATATTGGGTTTCCAGGTGCCTGTATCCATTTTGTACAAGTCAAAGAAGCGGGGATCACGTTTGTTGCTGGTATAATAGATAGCTTTGTTGTCCCGGCTCCAGCCATAGAAGCTGGCTTTTTCTTTGGCGCCCGGTGTCAGGTCTTTCACACTGCCGTCACCCTTTTGCAGAAACAGGTGATCGTTTTCGTTACCCCCTTTGTCAGCACTATAGATGAAGTTGGTAGAACCAGGTACATAATCATTACCAAATATGGATTCCTTGGCCGAGGTGGTCAGCGCTTTCTTTTGACCGCTCGCGATATCGATCTCATAGGCGTTGTAAATACCGCTCTCATTACTGTTCACAAGCAGCTTGCTGTCATCGGAAGAGATTGCGCCACCGCCTACGTTGGTACTTTTATAAAACTGTTCGATGCTGTATTGAGCCACCTGCCGTGCTTCAGGTTCTTTTTCTGTTGGTTGTTCATTACAGGCCAGCAGCGAGCCTGCGATTACGATCAGCCAAGGGTTCTTTTTCATGTGTGTAAAGGTTTTGAACACAGAAGGTACCGAATTAAGGATTGCGGTAAGTGGGTATAAATGCTCAGTGGTGAGTAGTGAGTTGTGAGTGGTTTGACCTCCTCGCTTGTATGCTTTACTTGTTCTTGGCGACCTGATCCTTTTGACTAAACTCAAACTCACCCACCAGCACACCTTCCTGCTTGCCACCTTTATCCATCTGCAGCGTGATCAGTTTACGCTCCTGGCGGCCATCGGCATAATGCGTAAATATTTCAGCCATCACGGTAGTAGGGCCGCTGAGCTTGAACTGCTGGTCGCCATAATAGTTCACCTTCACCTGGTATTTACCATTCACAGCCTTCTTGAGCAGGAATTGCTCCGGACCATACCCGCGGGTAAAATCGGTAGACATCCGGCCGCCGATCAGGGTCTCCTTGTGACTATAATAGCAGGTTTCCTCATTGGGGTCGGTAACCCAAAGATCCATATCCGTATCATTCTTATTCCAGTTCAACACCACCCGCACATCGGTAGGCATGGCATGAACAAGCTTGCCGTCGATGCCGGAAAGGTCCAGTTTACCTTTGTGAAGACTAATGAGCTGATTGATCTCTGTAACAATGATCTCCTCGATACCACGGTACATGCCATTCATGCTTTCACTGTAGTTTTTCTTCAGGGCAGTGTACAACGTATCCAATGCCTGTTGATACAATCCGGCATCGGCCAGAGCCAGCCCATAATCCCGGTAGCTGTGCGGCTCCTGCGGCCGCCATTGCAACACCTTCCTAAACACGATAAGTGCTTCCTGATAGGCGCCAGTCTCCCGCAGTTTATAACCCAACAGTTTATACAACTCATGATTTTCGAGATCGATCTCTGCCATATTCGTCAGTATCTGCAGGCCAGTAAGTGTATCCCTTTCCCGGAGGAAGAAGTTGGCAACATCATAATAGAAAGTGGGGCTATACAGATTGTCCTTGCGCAAAGCGAGGTATGCATTGTAACGATTACCTGTCTTCGCTTTGGCGAGTGCCTGTAGATAGGCCCGCTCAGGTGTCCATTGCTTGATGTTGATGACTGTTACCGGTTGCAGGGTACCACCAATCATACCCTTGTCATCTGCTATTGCTTTATACTCAAGGGCCAGCCGGTCTGTGACGCCCGGTCTATCTTGAGTAACCTGCAGGCCCGGTACCCGTTTCAGTACTTCTTCGGCAGAGGGGGTAGCAACGCTACCTGTCACATTTTGTCTGCGTTGGGTAGCGTAACCTACAACTGCTACTTCCTGTAACATAGTTGTATCTGCCGACCGGCTACCGTATAGTTGACTATTGGTATTATTGCCCCGTATCCTTACTGGCTCTTTGCCCGGCTTCGGGACAGCCTGTGCTGTAAAACTCCTGTTCCACCAGTTCACCAATACGTCAAGCTGTTGTAAGGCATTGGCCAGCGTAAGCTGCAGTCTGCTTTCCCGTTGTGCCAATTGTTGTTTGATCATTTGATCATACTGGCTTCTTAATTCAGCAGGCGGTTCTATTTCATACCGCACATAATCATTGACTGTTTCCAGAACGATGAGAGAGGTATTGCGGGTAACGATGGAAAACCGCTTGCCGAGGAAAGTGATCAGCTCTTTATGTTGCTCATACTGAATGTCCAGTTCGCCGATCTTCTTTTGTGCCCACACCTTGCCGAGGTTCACCACATCAGTTCCATGCTTATTGAAGTCGAGGGTGATGATCTTTTCTGTAGTTACTGTAGTACCATAACCGAATTGTAATGTAATGGTAACATTCGGCCCGGTAACGATGCCAGCTACGGAAAAATTGTTCACTACCGGTTCAGGCATGGAAGGATAAGTTTCACTGACCATCTTGCTGCGTTTAACACCGATAAACTGTAGCGGTTGCTGTGTTAGCAATTGCGCAGCCTCATTTGTTTTTAAAGCACCGAGGTTGATGAAAGCGCCACCCGTCTTTTGAGCAATGTATTGGAGGTAAGAAAAATCAGAACGGGCTGCCGAACTGATGGTATACACAGGCTTGTTGGGTAGCGGTATATCCTGGCCGCTCAACGACGACATCCCATCAGTAAAGAAGATGTATTCTTCACTGGCTGGGAATTGGATACGGCTATAGTTGGTGCCGCCATCATAAACCAATCCTTCTATGGCCGTCTTTAACTCACTCCAGTTGCCGTTTTGTATCCTATATCGCCCTGCTTCGCGGAAGGTATTGTTGACCACCGCCAGGTGCACCAATACATTGTTGGCGGTCTTCAGGTATTCGTCCAATAAAGCCAGTTCTTTAGCGCGGTCGCGGTTCAGGCCACTCAGCGAGGCATCCCACAACACGGTAATTTCACGCGGCATCACTTTGGCCCTGCTGCCTTTTTGCGGAAAGCTATTGACGAGGAAGTAATAATTACCACCCGTTTGCTGCATCATCACTTCTGCATTGTCAGGCGCTTTGGGCAGGGTGATAGTAAGCGAATGCTCCGGTATAAAATGCTGTTTGCTGATAGAGGCGGTATAATTATTATTCCATGCCTTGAACTGCAGTTCATCATCAGGCCCTTCTTCCAGTTGAGGTTGTATGGCCGATTGCAATACAGATACGTCCAGCTTGAAATTGTCCACCGGCTTCTTGTGGTCAAGTGGCAGGTGGTAATGCAACAGCTGCTTGTTATTAAAAGATAGCTCCTCTTCGTAAGCAATAATAACGGTGCGAACACCATTGGCAGGCATGGGGTAAATGCGGGTACGGAAGTTGTTGCCTTCTACCTTTTCCAGCAAACCAGGGTCCACCTGCCGCCGTTCGATCTCTTCAAATACCTGAACGGCTTTCTCTTTCTCTACCGGTACTGCTTCACGCATAAGGCCGTTGATGTCCAGCGCGTAGCGGCTGATAGATACCCCTTTGGGCAGGGGAAAGATAAGTTCGCCTTCCAGCACCCGGCTATTGTTATTGCGGAACGTCATTTCCATGGTCGTAATAGCAATGGTGCCGGCTATTTTTACATCTACCGCCAGCTTGCTGAGGTAAACATTGGGATCGGTTTTATCATTGACCTTTAATTGAGGTAGCTGGGCTTGGGCAAGGGAGTGGCAGGCTATGCAAATAAGTAGCATCACCACGCCGTAGCGTGTCTTTGTCTTCATAAAGGAGCATTTCCAGTTGGATGCAGCGAGGCGAAAGTTTGCATAACGGGCCACGCAAAAGAGACCACCCACCTCTTTTTTCCGCTTTGGGTAAAATACTGTTGAGTAGTAGATACACTTGGTTATAAGGCTAATATGTTCATTTTCAACGTCAAATAGGCCGTGTCGGCCCATTTCCTCCACGGGTTATCCACGCCCCTTTATATTTCTTGTTTTCTATGTCCAAATTCTCTTTTCCTCCCTTACCTTTGCGGCCTGAAAATACCCCTGTTAAAAGGTGGTTAATAAAACAATACATTCTTAAAACATATGGCAAACGTTGGCAAGATCAAACAGATCATCGGCGCGGTAGTGGATGTGCAGTTTGAAGGAAAGCTCCCGGAAATTTACAATGCATTGGAACTGAAAAGACCAAATGGCGACATCCTGGTACTGGAAACACAACAGCACCTCGGTGAAGACAGCGTACGCTGTATCGCTATGGATGGTACTGAAGGCCTCGTTCGTGGTCTGGAAGTAAGAGACACAGGCGCTGCCATCGCCATGCCTACAGGTGATGCCATCAAAGGCCGTCTGTTCAACGTAACCGGCGATCCGATCGATGGTTTGCCAGCCGTTTCCAAGCAAGGTGGCCGTCCTATCCACAGCAAGCCCCCTGCATTCGAAAACCTCAGCACTTCTACAGAAGTACTGTTTACCGGTATTAAAGTAATCGACCTCATCGAGCCCTACGCAAAAGGTGGTAAGATCGGTCTGTTCGGTGGTGCCGGTGTAGGTAAAACCGTATTGATCCAGGAATTGATCAACAACATTGCCAAAGCATATAGCGGTGTATCGGTATTTGCCGGTGTAGGTGAAAGAACACGTGAAGGAAATGACCTGATGCGTGAGATGATCGAAGCAGGCATTATGAAATATGGCGACGCTTTCAAGCACAGCATGGAAGAAGGCGGATGGGACCTCAGCAAAGTTGACATGAACGAGCTGAAAGATTCCAAAGCAACCTTCGTATTCGGACAAATGAACGAGCCCCCAGGCGCCCGCGCCCGTGTGGCCCTCTCCGGTCTTACCATCGCTGAATACTACCGTGATGGAGATGGACAAGGTAAAGGACGTGATATCCTGTTCTTCGTTGACAATATCTTCCGTTTCACACAGGCAGGTTCCGAAGTATCGGCCCTGCTCGGCCGTATGCCTTCTGCGGTAGGTTACCAGCCCACCCTCGCTACTGAGATGGGTGTGATGCAGGAACGTATCACTTCTACCAAGAACGGTTCAATCACTTCAGTACAAGCGGTTTACGTACCTGCGGATGACTTGACTGACCCCGCTCCGGCTACTACCTTCGCCCACCTCGATGCGACTACCGTATTGAGCCGTAAGATCGCCGACTTAGGTATCTATCCTGCGGTTGACCCGCTGGATTCTACCAGCCGTATCCTGACACCAGCTATCGTAGGTGAAGCACACTATAAAACTGCCGACCGTGTTAAACTGATCCTCCAGCGTTATAAGGAGTTGCAGGATATCATCGCCATCCTCGGTCTGGACGAGTTGAGCGACGAAGATAAACTGACAGTAGCCCGTGCCCGTAAAGTACAGCGCTTCCTGTCTCAGCCATTCCACGTGGCCGAGCAGTTCACTGGTCTGAAAGGTGTACTGGTTCCGATCGAAGAAACCATCCGTGGTTTCAACATGATCATGGACGGTGAAGTAGACGAATATCCTGAAGCAGCTTTCAACCTCGTAGGTACTATCGACGACGCTATCGAAAAAGGTAAGAAACTGTTGGCTCAGGCTCAGGGATAATCAAACAATAAACAATGAATTTAGAAATATTAACTCCCGAACGTAAACTCTTCAGCGGCGATGTCTATGGCGTTCAGTTGCCAGGTATCACCGGTCTGTTTGAAGTGCTCAACAGGCACGCACCGCTCGTGAGCGCCCTGAAAGCCGGCCGGTTAAAAGTGCTGAAAGATAAAGCGAACGATTCCCTCTTCTATGATATCCAAAGCGGTTTCGTAGAAGTGCTGGACAACAAAGTAACCGTGTTGGTAGAAGGTGCTACCCAGGTAGGTGAATAAATAAACGTTCATACGAACCATAGTCTTGATCCTCCCCCGCTATGCGGGGGAGGATTTTTTTATGGGTGTAATAGATACACGATAGACATTCGTTTCCCCAAAGCCATACTATAGAAAGGAGTAAAAGGAGCATGAGTGCTAATAACGGTCATGTCTGCTTGGAAACCCCTTCCGTTTCCCGTACGTTTGTCTTGATACTATGACTGACAGCAGTACAGCAAACCCGCGAAGATCAATCCGCGAATTGACAGAAGTCGGTAGAAAGAAGATAAGCGAAAGGTAGTAGAGAGAAAGGACAAAGAAAGTAGCGAAATAGAAAAATGGCAGAAGCGCGATGAAGGAGTCAGGTCGGTAAGGGAGAAATACAGCATGTGGGGAGTAAGAAATAAGTAAGGGATGAAGTGGAGAGAGATAGTGGTAGGGTACAGATAGAGTATGGATAGTGTATAGATGGTGTATGGATGCTGTATAGATAGAGTATGAAAATAGTATTGAAGAGAAAAAGAGCAGTTTTAGCCAAAAACAGCAGGAGAGAATTATGTCTGCGTAGTAAGCGACTCGAAGCTCATAGCTTGCAGCTATAAAATAAAAAGGGCCGCCACAATATTATCGTGACGGCCCGTGCCTTTTCTCAGGATATCAGAAGTAAGCCTATTGCTTGATGAACTTGCTGTTCAGGCGTTTTTGATTATCGATCACTACTTCAAGGTGATAAACACCGGGCAGCAGTTTGGAAACGTTGATGATCTGTTGGTGCAGCGGCTGCGCTTTCTGGAATCCTGTTTTCAGGATCAGCTTGCCAGCCATATCATAAATGTTCACAAAAGAAGCACCGGTTACAACACTGTTGGTTTGCACATTGATCTGTGCTTGTGCCGGGTTGGGATACACCAGCAGCTTGTCTGCTGCAACAGTTGCTTTCGCGGTAGCTTCTACAGCTTGAGCAGTGGTGATGCCGGAGATGTTGCTGCCACCAGTCAGGGCTGAAGCTTGCACTACAGTGATCTCAACGGTGTCGGCGAAAGGTCTCCAGTCATTACCCCATACGGTGAGGCTGAAGCGGTAAGTGCCTTCTACCAGGTTGCTCAGGGTAGTCACGGACTGTGAAGCATTGGCGATATTGTGTTGCTCAGGACCGCTGATCTTCACCCACTGCCATGCTCTGATCACACCCTTAGGATCGGCAGAAGCGCCTCCATTCAAGATTGTGCTGTTGGAAGGCAGTACTACGGTCATATCTGCACCTGCATTGGCAATCGTTCCATTACCAGATGCACCACTGGCAGATTTAGCACTGAATGTGCCTGCTGCATTTACCACTATTTCCATAGTGTCGGCTTGAGGCCTCCAGGTGTGATCCCAGATAGTGAAGCGGAACACATACGTACCTGCAACCAGACCGGTAACATTGGCAATAGCCTCTTTGGCATTGTTGATGGTTGGGCTGGTAGGTCCACTGATTTGGTTCCAGGTGTAAGCATAGATCGGGCCATCAGGGTTTACTGAATTGGAGCCATCCAATACTACACTATTATCAGGCAGTGTTATATCCAGGTCAGGACCTGCATTGGCAATCTTACCCAGCGATTGGTTGGGAGAGCTGCTGGCAGGATTTACAACTACCTGCATGGTATCTGCTTCTGGTCTCCAGTTATGATCCCAGGTAGTGAGGCTAAAGCGGTAAGTACCAGCTTTGGTCAGGCCGGAAGCGGTAGTTGACTGCGCTTTGGCGTTGGCCAGTGTAGCAGTAACAGGACCGCTGATCTGTTTCCATGTCCAGGCATAGATCGGACCATTGGGATTTACTGAACCGGAGCCATCCAATGTCAGGCTGCTGACAGGCAAAGTAATGCTTCTGTCGTCACCTGCGTCAGCGATCTTGCCCGACGTAGGTGGAGGAGTTGTACCATTGTTCACTACTACCTGCATGGTATCAGCCTGTGGTCTCCAGTTATGATCCCAGATGGTGAGGCTGAAGCGGTAAGTACCAGCTTTCAGGTTAGAAGCAGTGGTGGATTGCGCTTTAGGATTTGCAATGGTTGCAGTAGAAGGACCGCTGATCTGCGCCCATGTCCAGGCATAGATCGGGCCATCAGGATTTACTGAGCCAGAGCCATCCAATGTAAGACTATTGGTAGGCAGTGTGATAGTTCTGTCGGCGCCTGCATCAGCGATCTTATCAGCTGGTTTGCTGGGCGGCGGTTGAGTAGCATCGACAGAAACTGTCAATACCATCGTATCAGCCTGTGGCCTCCAGTTGTGGTCCCAGATAGTGAGGCTGAAGCTATATTTACCTGATTTCAGGTTGGAAGCAGTGGTTGATTTTGCTTTGGGGTCTGCCAGTGAAGCAGTAGAAGGTCCACTGATCTGAGCCCATGTATAAGCATAGATCGGACCATCAGGATTTACAGAGCCGGAACCATCCAATGTGGTGCTGGAAGTAGTCACAGACTTGTCAGGACCTGCATTGGCAATTTTCGTTGCCGGATTGCTGGGGTTGGAAGCTGCTTTTACAGTTACAGTAACATCATTGGAACCGGTAGCGCCCACATTATCAGTAGCAGTAAGCCTGAAAGAGTAAGTTCCTTCTGTCAAACCAGAAACCGTAGTAGAAGCAGCACCAGCGTTGCTGAAAGTAGCATTGCCACCGCTTACTTTAGTCCAGGCATATTTGCTGATAGAGCCATCGGCATCTGTAGCGGAGCCATTCAGTGTTACTGAAGAAGCAGGCAGGGTGATGGTCTGATTGGAACCTGCATTAACAACAGGAGCCTGGTTGGTGGGGCCACCAGAACCCACTGTTACAGTTACGGTAGAAGTTGACCAGTCTGCGCGGTCATCTACTACTGTCAGTTCATACACGTAAGTACCAGGCCAGTTTAGGCCGGTAACAGTTGTTTTGCCATCCAGGGAAATGGACGCATTAATAGTACCATAAGCAGGACCGGAGACTTTCCTCCATATATAGCGTACAATTTTGCCATCTTCGTCGGTTGAGCCGGCACCACTAAGCGTAACGATGCCAAGGCCGGTAAGTATTGATAATGGGTTGCCTGCATTGGCTACCGGACGTTTGTTAACAGGTTTGCTTTTGTCTTGTCCGAGGAACCATTCATACAGGTTAGGATTTTGCCAGGAATAATCAGTGCTGTACACGCGTCCCCAGATCCAGTGTTGACCGTCGGGCCACAAAGTCATGTAGGGTTTTACTGCGGGGTTCAGCTCATTGATCTTGTAGATAGAGCCAGTTGTACAACCGGCACCCACCGTTGCATCATCCTGCGCATGGAACGCCCATACAGGCAGGTTGGCATTGGTAAGGTTGGAGAAGTTGATACCAGGACAGGTACCGCAACAAACGCCGATAGCCGCGAGTTTCTTCGCGTTGTCGAGTGTTGCACCTGCATAAGACCATACACCACCACCACCAAGGCTTAAGCCGGTGAGGAAGATGCGGTTTTCATCGATGGAAAGGTTCTTCTTTGCGTAATTGATCATTTCTTCCACGTAGAAATTCTGCCAGCTGCCATACTTGCCATCAAGCTGAGGCGACAGTACCAGGAAGGTTTCAGTCTTACCATTCCACGTAAAGGTCATGTTGTGACCACCATTGATGGCGCCAGGCACGCCAAGACCAAGCAGGCGACCGAGTTCGGTGGTTCCATTACCTTTTTCACCGACACCGTGCAGGAAGATAATGACCGGATACTTTTTGCTTGTTGTGTAATCAGTAGGAGTATACTGATAGAAGCCAATGAATTGACCGTTAGCGGCGGTCAGGCTTTTGGGTACTTGCTGAGCGGATACAGTTAGCGTTACGAGCACACTCAGGCACAGGAGTAGTTTTTTCATAGAGAATTCTAACTTTTAGCACATTGGTTATGAAATAAGATCCCTTCTTGATCAGTTGGCATGGAAACCATGCTGATCATTTCGATGACACGCATCATCGCAATGGAAAACCCGACTGTAGGCAATAAGGAAAAATGGCGGCCGGTTAGCTATAATTACTCATCTTCACGCCGTGGGAAAGATCGTGTGAAAATCATTGAGCCTTATTATTGGACTTACCGAGCTTAAATAGGGAAAGATTGAACGGCATAAAAAGTCGCAATTACTATACCAATCTCGACAAATTGCCACGTTATTTTAATGATGTTCTAATTTTCTTTGCACTGATCAAGTGCGTGTGTATGTACTTCTACAGAGATGTTCTTCATACATTAATTGTGTTTTTGACAGTATGCTGGAATGCTTGCCCCGAGAGGGTTTCAGCGCACCTGTTTTAATTAATAATTGGATTTCGATGTACAAAAAAACAAAAGCGGGACGACTTTTCGGTCGTCCCGCTTTAGATATTACAGCGTTTAAGTGTTTCTGTTTATCGCTTAACGCTTAATAAACTTAACAACCATTCTCTTCTTACGCTCTATTTGTACTTCGATATAGTAATTACCATTTCTGAGATGGCTGATCCTGAGCGGAAACTCCTGGTACGACTGCGTTTTCAGGCGTCTGTGAACTTCCACAGGACGGCCAAACTGATCCATGATCGTCAGTGTGGCTGTACCCAGCGTATCGGTGATACAGCGAATAGTGATCTGTGAAGAACCACGCGATGGGTTCGGGTACACCGTAATCTCATCGTTGTAGCGCAGGTTGTTCACAACAGATACAGTTACGCTGTCGGCTGCAGTGGCGCCATTGGCGTCTGTAACGGTCAGCTCGAATACGTAATCACCAGGCTGCAGGTTGCTGGCCGTAGTGATCATCGTATTACCACCGATGGTTGCAGCAGCAGGACCCTTCACTTGTTTCCAGGTATAGCTCGCAAGGATGCCATCTTCGTCGTAAGACAATTGACCGTTCAGGGTGGCAGTGGTAGCGGGTACAGCTATCTGAATGTCCTTACCGGCATTAGCTACCGGCTTTTTGTTCCCCTTGGCCACTACAGTAACTTTTACCCTGGCCTTCGCAGTACCGCCCCTGTTGTCAGTCACGGTCAGCTCAAACTCATATACACCAGCTTCTACACCTACAATAGTAGGCCTTGCTGAAGTAGCATTGATAATTGTCAAAGCGCCGGGGCCGCCTACCTTGGTCCATGCATACGATACAATGGTACCATCAGGATCGGTAGAAGCACTACCATCCAGTTGGATCACCGGATCAGGCAGATTGGCACTGATGTCTGCACCTGCATTGGCGATCGGCAATACGTTCGGAGGAGCTATCACCGTCACTTTCACGGTATCCCTGTCGATCACATTATAATTATCTGTAACGGTTAATACGAACGTATACACACCTTCTGCCAGATTGCTCAGCGCCGTAGAAGCTGCAAAAGCATTGGCAATGTTGAACTGGCCGGGGCCGTCGGTCTTCGACCATGAATAAGTAATGGTGTTATTTCCATCTGGGTCAGAAGAAGCCGAACCATCCAGCGTAGTGCTGTTATTAGGCAGCGTCAGCGTAATGTCGGCACCCGCATTGGCTACCGGCGCCCTGTTCGGATTGGGGCTCACGGTAATTACTACGATGTCTTCATCACTCAGACCACCGTTATCAGTAACGGTCAGTTCAAAAGTATAAGTACCCTCTACCAGGTTGCTCAACGTGGTAGTGGCCGAATTCGGATTGCTCAGTGTGAATTGGGCAGGACCGCTAACCTTTGTCCAGTTGTAAGAAACAATGGTATTGTTGCCTTCAGGATCAGTTGAACCTGTACCATCCAGCGTTACGCTGTTGGTAGGCAGGGCAATGATCTTGTCGGCGCCTGCATCGGCATTCGGCGCACGGTTTGGTATCGGGCTTACTATGATCACCACCTGGTCGGTAGCCGTCAGGCCACCATTATCGGTCACTTTCAACTGGAAGGTATATGTACCCTCTACCAGGTTGCTCAGCAGGGTGGTGGCCGCATTGGCATTCGCCAGCGTGTATTGCGCAGGGCCATTCACCAGCGTCCAGGCATAAGAAACGATCGTATTGTTACCATCCGGGTCGGTAGAAGCCGTACCATCCAGCGTGGTGCTGTTGTTGGGCAGCGGAATATTCACGTCTGCACCCGCATTGGCAACCGGCGCACGGTTTGGTATCGGGTTCACCCTTACAGATACAGTATCCTTATCGCTCAAACCACCATTATCAGTGACGGTCAGCTCGAAAGTATAAGTGCCCTCTGCCAGGTTGTTCAGAGCGGTAGAAGCTGCGCCGGCATTGGCAATATTGTATTGTGTAGGACCAGTCAGCTTAACCCAGCTGTAAGAAGCAATTGTGCCATTACCTTCCGGATCGGCAGAAGCCGTACCATTCAACGTGGTGCTGTTGGTAGGCAGGGTAATGTTGATATCACTACCGGCATTGGCCACAGGCGCCCTGTTGGGTATAGGATTTACAATTACCTGTACCTGGTCTGTATGACTCAAACCGCCATTATCAGTAACAGTCAGCTCGAAAACATAAGTACCCTGTACAAGATTGCTCAAGGCAGTAGAAGCTGCATTGGCATTGGCCAGCGTGAATTGAGTAGGTCCGCTGATCCTTGCCCATGCATAGGAAGCAATTGTATTATCACCATTGGGGTCTGTAGAAGCAGAGCCATTCAAGGTGGTATTGTTAACCGGCAGGGTAATAGTAATATCAGAACCTGCATTGGCCACCGGTGCACGGTTTGGCTCAGGGTTAACAATGATCTTGATCGTATCATCACTCGGTACCCAGGCGCCATCCCATACCCGCAGCTTGAACTGGTAAGTACCCTCTACGAGGTTGCTCAGCACAGTAGTAGCGGCACGGTCATTGGCGATAGTATACTGAGAAGGGCCGGTTATCTGGAACCACTGATAAGCACTGATGGTGCCATCAGGATCATAAGAAGCAGAACCATCCAGGGTTGTAGTGTTGGTAGGCAGGGTAATTGTTACGTCAGGACCTGCAACAGCTACAGCACGCTGGTTATTGCTTGGTGGCTCAGGATTTACCGTCACAGATACAGTATCCTTGGCAGTAGCGCCATCATCATCAGTCACTGTCAATTCAAACTTATAAGTACCCAGTACGAGGCCACTCAATGAAGGCGAAGCAACATTGGTAGCACTCAGCGTAAATGCAGCAGGGCCATCGATCTTAGCCCATGACCAACCGGTAATGTTGCCGTCTGCATCAGAAGAAGCAGAACCATTCAACGTGGTGTTGTTGGTAGGCAGGTTCAGGGAAATATCGGTGCCTGCATTCGCTACCGGCGGTTGGTTCACTGCCGGAGCAGGATTTACAGTGATTCGGATCGTATCCTTACCGGTTTGTCCACCATTATCAGTCACGGTAAGCTGGAACGCATAAGTTCCGGCTATCAGGTTGCTCAGGCTGGTAGACGCAGCACCTGAATTACCCAATGTGTATTGAGCAGGGCCAGCGATCCATGCCCAGGAATAACCCACTATTGAACCATCAGGATCAGTAGAGGCGCTCGCGTCCAACGTTGTACTGTTGGCAGGCAGGGTAATATTGATATCTGCACCTGCTTTCGCAACCGGTGCCTGATTTACAGGAGCAGGTTTCACGGTCACTAAAACTGTATCATTAGCGGTAAGACCACCATTGTCAGTAACCACCAGCTTAAATGCGTAAGTACCTTCCACAAGATTACTCAACCCTGTAGAGGCGGCAGCTGCATTCGCCAGCGTAAATTGAGTCGGACCACTAATGCGGCTCCACGCGTAACTGTTGATAAAGCCATCAGCGTCGGAAGAGCCACTTGCATCGAGCGTAACACTGTTAGCTGGCAAAGTAATGGTCAGGTCGGCGCCTGCATTGGCCACAGGCTTCTGATTAGGTGGTGCATTCACGATCACCTTCACGGTAGCCGTACCGGTCAAACCACCATTATCAGTAACAGTCAGTGTAAATGTATAAGTACCAGCTACCAGGTTGCTGAGCCCTGTTGAGGCGGCATCACTATTAGCCAGCGTAAACTGTGTAGGTCCGGCAGTCCTTGTCCACTTGTAAGTAGAAATGGTATTATTACCATTGGGATCAGTAGCCGAACCATTCAGTGTAGTACTATTAGTCGGCAGCGTGATCGTAATATCAGTACCTGCATTCACAACAGGCGGCTGATTGCTGGTAGCGGGATTCACCGTTACCTGTACGATATCACTGATCGGCGACCAAAGATTATCCCAGATAGTTAACTTGAAAGTATAAACACCCTGTACCAGTCCGGTCAATGCCGTAGTGGCGCTGTTAGGGCTGACAATGGTAAAGTTTGGTGGACCAGTTACTTTTGTCCACTCATATTTACTGATAGCTCCATCAGGATCGTAAGAAGCGGAACCATCGAGCGTAGTGCTGGTGGTAGGCAGTGCGATCACAATATCAGCGCCGGCTGAAACAACACCCGGTTGATTAGGACCGTTTACAGTCACCTTCACTTCATCACTACCACTCAGGCCTTCCTGGTCTTTTACTTCCAGACGGAAAACATAAGTACCGAGCGTCAGGCCGGTAGCCGTAGCTGTGGCTGCATTGGCATTGGTAATACTGCCACCGGTAGGTCCTGAAACTTTGGTCCAGGTATAAGAAGCCATTCTTCCTTCAGGATCGAATGAAGCTGTGCCATTCAAAGTAGCGGTTGTAGCAGGCTGGTTGATGGTAATATCAGCACCAGCATTGGCAGTAGGCGCCTGGTTAGGGCCTGCGCCGGGGTTAACGGTGATCTTAACAGTGGCAAAAGTCCATTCAGCCCTGTTATCCACCACCTTCACCTGATACTCATAAGTACCGGCAGAGATCAACCCGGTTACAGTAGCCTTACCATTCGTAGAAACTGAAGTGGCAATGCTGCCATAATTAGGTCCCGAGAGTTTTGTCCAAATGTATCTTACAATAGTGCCATCCTCGTCCGTAGAACCGGAGGCATCCAGTGTTACTGTTCCTAATCCTGTTGTAATGGTTTGAGGCGCCCCTGCATTGGCATTGGGACGTTTATTGACAGGGAATGTCCTGTTTTGACCCAGGAACCACTCATATATGTTGGGGTTTTGCCAGTTATACTCCGTGTCATAAACACGGCCCCAGATGAAGTGGTCGCCGTCGGGCCAGATGGTCATATAGGGCTTCACAGCCGGGTTCAGGTTGTTGAGCGCTGAGATCGCTCCGGTAGTACAACCAGCACCCACCATCCCGTCGTTCGACGCGTGGAAGGCCCAGATGGGCAGGTTGGCGTTTACTAAGTTGGGAAACAGGCCCGTGTTCGGACAGGTACCGCAACAAACGCCAATACAGTTCAAGGTCTTTGCATTGTTCGCAGAGGCACTTGACCAACTCCAGGTACCACCCCCGCCAAGACTTAAGCCGGTGAGCGTAATACGGTCGGGGTCAATGTTCAGGTTGGCCTTTGCGTACTTGATCATCTCATCTACATAGAAGTCCTGCCACCAGCCGTAGTTATTAGACAGCTGGGGGATGAGCACCAGGAAGGTTTCCCATTTACCATTCCAGAAGAAACGCATGGTATGCCCCTCGTTGATGTTCCTGGGCGTACCATTGTTCAAAACGTTCTTCAGGTCAGTAGTACCGTTTCCGCGCTCACCAATTCCATGCAGGAAGATGATGACCGGATACTTGGGGTTCTGATTGGGGTTGTAGTCATACGGCGTGTATTGGTAAAAGCCAATAAACGTTCCGTTGGAAGCCGTAAGACCTTTGGCCACCAATTGCGCTGAACCCGTAAATGATAAAAAGGAAAAGAGGAGAAGTAATAGCGTGGCGTGAACATGCCACTTCCTCCAGTAGGGTGTACAGTTTTTCATTAGGTTGATTTTTCGGATTTAGGATACAATGGACTTACCGAAATTCTCGGATTACGAATAACAATATACAATAATCTTACCAGGATGCAACCCCGGAGGCACATTAAACGCATAGAAAACCCTGTTTTTAAAGAGTCGATTTGTTAATCGTTCAGAGGAGCGGTTTTGTAAGGGGCGGAATCAGGGTGGGTGAGTAAGCTCGGAACTCACGCAAAATAAAGGCCAAAGCGCTATTCCGGCATCCAAAATGTATAAAATGTGGAAAAAGGAGCATGAAATGTCGCCTGCAGATATGATGATATTAAAATCTAATACCTCCACAGATTTTGACATACCTCAAACAGAAAAATGCTAAGGGTGATTTGATTTATGTCAAATTAGGGTTGGAAAGTTGGTAGGTTGAGAAGTTGACGGGTTGAAAAGTTTAAAGGTTGATAAGAGGCGGCTACTTCCTTATCAACCTTTAAACCTGTTAACCTTTCAACTATCAGTTGTCCTGCGTAAACGCCTTCGGCGTATGCACAAACTCTTTACGGTCTACATTCATCTTGAACAGCGCCCGTATAATAGATAATACCAGCAGCGGAATATGTGCTATAGCTTTGACAGTCTGCATCGAATAGAAGTTGCCCGGAATAGCGATCACAAAAGTGAGCACATACAGGCCCATCAGCCCCAGCCACCATATATAAGCAGGAGCCAGGATGGAAAAACCGGTAAAATATTCCAGCACCATGATGGAGAATACCAGGAAATAGCTGATTAAGAAGATGATACGGGGAGCAGCGATATTACAGAAAAGCTTATTCCAATAATCTTTGGTCTTCGGAATATGCCCCCTTTTCTTATCGAAGAACAGGCGCAGGTGAATGATCTGCGATTCCAGCCACCGGGTGCGCTGGTTTTCAAATACGTTCTTGTTACCTACCTTTTCGTCCAGCACATACGCATCTTCAATGAACTCGATGCACATATCAGCCTTCATGATCTCGAAGTCGACCACACGGTCACAGGCAGGATTGCCAAGAATATCTTCCCGGTCATAGATCTCCTTGATCTTATAGAACAGGAATGCCATGCCCGAACCGATGGTGGTAGAAGAGAAGCCCAGCGCACGCTGCCCGCGGCGGAACAGGTGATTATTGGTTTCTTCACTGATGGCATCCAGTACAGCTACGGGCGTATTGAGGTTCTTGGCGATGCGGTGACTTTGAACGGCGCGGAACCCCTTCTGGAAGGCATCATTCACCTTCTCCAGGCAGCCAGGCATCATGATATTATCAGCATCGAGGATGATGGCTACATCGTACTTCCCTTCAGGTATCCAGTTGAAGAGCTTGTTGAGCGAGCGCGCCTTTGATCCGATCTCGAACTTTACTTCCAACACTTCTACATTCGGAATGGTCCTTAACTCGGCCACGGTTTCCGGCTGCAGTCGGTCGGCAGCAATATATACCGTGAATTTATCAGTAGGATAGTCGTGCGTCGCAGCCTTACGGGCTGTATTAATAATAATATGATCCTCTTTATAAGAGGGTATTAGCACCGCAATGCGCTTTTTGGCTGCATTGGGCGTGTATACCTTGGGCCGGTACAACTTACCGGCAATGGCCACAAAGAAAAAGTACACCGTGTAGGCTGCCAGGTAGATAAATAATAAGAAAAACAGGATGTGTAATATGATCATAAAAATGCCTTGAATTAAAAATGGTACAGCGACACTGTATTTTGACTCTGAACTCTATACTCTCGACTCTGAACTCCCATACAGATTCCACGTAGCCCCCTTCCAAAAGTACTTCAGGTGGGTAAACTGCCGCTTCAACAGGTAGCTGATCGTATTCTTAGGCAAAGCAAACAAGCTGAAATATAGTGTAAAAACCAGTAATGCGAAAAAACCTGCATTACGACGTATATATAAGATGCGGTTGCGCGTATGGTAGTAGGTTTTCATGGGGTTAGCCTTGCCTACACTCACCGACTCTTTGTGGTAAATGACAGCAGGAGCAGTATACCAGATCTTGAACCCTGCTTTAAGTATCCTTGCAGACCAATCCCACTCTTCATAGTACAGGAAGAACTTCTCCGGGAACATGCCCACTTTGTCGATCACTTCTTTTTTTACCAGCATGGCACAGCCATGAGCGCCAAAGGTAACACCCGAAGTGTCGTGCTGCCCTTTATCCTCTTCATGATAGCCAATGCCCGAAGTGCGGCCTGTAAAATTGTTCATGGGGCTAAAACCGGCATATTGAATAGTATTAGGCTGGTCGAAGTATTTGATCTTGGGACAGGTTACGCCGATGGACTCATCTTCATAAAACGGTTTCAGCAGATCATCGAGCAAGGTGTCGGTCACGATGGTATCGTTGTTCACGATAAACATGAAATCACCTTTAGCCTGGCGCATGCCCCAGTTATTACCACCGGCAAAGCCGAGGTTTTCTTTACTAAGCAATAAACGAGTGTTGGGATAATTACCCCCCAGGATCTTTTCGCTGGGGTCTACGGCAGAAGCCATATCACAAACCAGTATTTCGAAATTCCGGTACTTCAGGTTGCGGGTCGAAGCAAGGAAGTCGAGGGTTACGTCGGTTTGGTTGTAGTTGAGGGTAATAATCGATATGAAAGGTTGATCCTTTCGCATGGTTGGGTTTCTTTTTGTGGTAAGCTACTAAAAAAAGCCGGGAAGGCTGGAAGGCCGAAAGCTTGGTTATACCATTCGCGCCTTATCGTCTTCCCGGCTGGGTTCCTTGAACTATAAATATATCACATCAGGCACATTGGCTCTTATTACGCATTGGTGCGTTGGATCAGAGCAGAAGGCGTATTGGCCATGATCCACAGGTCATACATAAAGCTAAACCTGTCAGCATAGTCAATATCAAGATTCAGACGCTCTTCGATAGACATGTCCTCTTTTCCTCTTTTCTTGATCTGCCACAGACCAGTCATACCAGCGGGCGCCATAAAACGCTTGGCCCATTCGTCGGTAGTGAGAGAAGCCGCTTCATATAAAGGTAAAGGGCGGTTGCCTACCAGCGACATATCACCAAGCAGCACATTTAACAACTGAGGCAACTCATCCAGGCTGGTATTGCGCAGGAAAGCACCTACTTTGGTAATGCGGGGATCATTATTGATCTTAAAGAATACTGCACCAGCAGCAGCCTCACCGGCACTATATTGGTTCAGGTGAGCCAGTTGGGTAACCTGTTTGTCGGCACCTACCGCCATCGTCCTGAACTTGTAAAAGTTGAATATCTTATAACCGCGTCCTGCACGTTTAGCCACATAGAAGATAGAGCCTTTAGACTCGACCCTGATCGCCAGGGCTATCAATAACAAGATAGGGCTCAGTATCAGCAACAGGGTGCCGGCAACGAGAATGTCGAATGCTCTTTTGAAAACAGGGCTGGGAGGAGTGGTTACCTTCAGCGCACTTTCAATAGACCTGGTGTTCATGTCGTCTACCAGCTTATGCTTTAAACGCTTCAGGAAACTTACCTTACGCAGGAGGCGTTGACGGTTATAATCCTGTAAAAAGATGATATCATCTACAAAACTGTAGTTCTTGAAGCGGGCGATATCGGTGGCAGCTGCATGTGAACCTTCCACCACTACAGGCACAGCCGTCAGCGGCTTGTGCATCAGCAGAAACAGGTGCAGGTCGCGCAGTTGCTCAACAGTCACCGGAGCTTCTACAATGATGATATCTGGGATGTTGATGTGCTTGGAATTGTTCAGCAAGCGCCTCAGCATGGACTTGGCATTGCTTACCGACTCGGCGGCATAACCGCTTTCAAAAGCATTGATCAGGTTGCCGATATTGTCGGCTTGCTTTCCAATGTAAAAGAACTCCAGCTTTTGCTGTTCTGTAGCACCACCGGTCGTTGGCTGGGAGTTAATGGTAAAATGCTTGTAAACCCGCTTCGCTGTCTTTTCGCCGTGTAAAAATGTTAGTTCCATAAAGTAAGGTTGAGAGATTATTGTTAAATAACCAGGATTCTACGAATTAACTGGCATGCGCCACATACGCTGTTGCCACTTTTGTATCGTTCACAACCCGCTGAACCGCATTAATGAGGTCAACAGGATTAAAAGGCTTGGTAAAGTTTTCAGCCACACCAAATTCTTTGCACTTCACATCAACTTCTGCTTTATCGAGTGACGATATTACCATTACTGGAATATCACGGTATATACCACTGGTTGTAAGTTGTTCAATCAATTCCCAGTCCTGCATATCAGGAAGCTGAGCATCTGTAATGATCAGATCAGGCAGATTTCTTTTGGACAGCCAGTACATAGCTGAACATCCATCAGGAGCCGTTACCACCGTGTAATCTTTGCCGAGAACAGTTTGCAATAAAAAACGTATTGCCTTACTGTCGTCAATTGCGAGTATTTGCTTTTTCATTTAGGGAATAAGTTAAGCTTTAGAAAAATCGCAATTTTTCAAGAGGCATGTCTTTGGACTAACATGGCTTATCCAGAGGATTTGAACAATATCAAAATAACAAGGCAATCCGTACGCAATAATCGTAACGGGTCTTACAGGATGGTATGTGGATTATCAGACTGGTGAGATCTGGTTACAGAGGAATTTCAAGGATTCGTGGGATCGAGAATAAGCTGCTATCTTTTCATCTGGCTTGCGCCGTTTCCAAGGATAGTTGAATAAGAGGGAGTGGTTTACTTTCGCCGGTAAAAGTAGTAACAAAAATTAATAAACCAAATTTCTGAGCTTATTATCTTTTTATTATATAGCAAAAATCCCCTTTTACCTTCGAATTTCAAATACCCATAATGTGGTATTTTACTATAAACCTGCTATAAAACGTATTATTACGCGACCTTTTGCCGCGCCGCCTTCTCCCATAGTACCGTTTGCTTATTGCGCAGGAAACGGCTAAAGCCCATGAACACCGACAGATTCATAAACAGGAAGTAGAACGGAATTTATACAGCTTTCAACCGGATGTCCCGGCTTGCATAGATCCAGCCCGTGATTCCCATTATATAAAACAAAGCCTGCAGCACCAGCACCACCTGGTAGAAAACCCCGCCACCCATAGCTACGATCAGCACGTTACTGATCAGTAGTAGGATCAGGGCCACCGGACATGCCGTCCACCGGAGAATGCGGTGTGAAACGAACTGAAACGAAGCCACCGGAAACCTGAACACATTAAAAAGTTCCTTCAGAAGGATCATGGCCTGGAAGGCGCCCGCACAGATCCGCACTTTCCGTTTCATTTCATCTTTGATGCTGGCCGAAGGCGCTTCCGCTGCATAAGCATTAGGCTCGTAACGAACTACGTACCCGTTGATCACCAGCTTCAGCGATTGAACAAAATCTTCGATGATAGTTCCTTCCGGAGCCTGCTCAAACAATGATTTACGAACGGAGAATAATTCGCCGGCTGCTCCAACAGTGGTGTACAAGTCTGAGTCGAGCTTTTTCAGGAACGACTCATATTTCCAGTACAAACCTTCGCCGGCCGCTGCCGCTGCATCTTTACCGCGTTGTAGAATCTTTTTCTCACCCGCTACACCACCTACTTTGGGATCTTCATAATGCTTTACAATTTCACGCACGCAAGCGGTATTCAGTAGGGTATTGGCATCACAGAAAATAACGAGGGACGATCTAACATGCTGTATAGCCCGGTTCATGGCTGCCACTTTTCCTTTGCGCTCTGGCTGATGTAATAATAATATGCCAGGGTGTTCGCCGATGATGGCAGGTGTCTCATCATTAGAGCCATCTGTGATGAAAATCAATTCCAGCTTGTCTTTCGGGTAATCCAGCGCCAACGTATTATAAATTTTCTCCCGTATAAAATCTTCCTCATTATACGCCGCAACAACCAGCGCCACGGCTGGCAATTGTGTATCTGATTGCCGATTGCCGATTGCTCCCGACTCTTGTCGGGACCGGTTTACGATTGCCGATTTGAATTTCACAATAACCCAAACCAGGATGCCATAGCCAACATAGCTATAGAAGATCAGGAAAAGGCTTGCCCAGAAAATGATGTTGATTGTATTTGTCACGCTTAAGAAGATCATATAGGATCAGGCCGCAATATTATCCCGTTTTTTTCAATTCATACTTAATTCTGATCAACTAAATGATAAGGGGCAGGTGGTTAATGGGGTGTTATGCTGCGGTTAATAGATAGGGATGCACATTGAAATACCTTTATTATGTATATATATTTGTTGACGGCATCGGCGCTATCCCTTATCCCGCCTGATCATTTGACAAGTGTCAAAAATACCCGGAACTGGTTATTGTTCGTAAGATAATACTTAAATAATTTCGCTTTTTAGAAAAGATTATTACTTTTGCCAATAATCCTCCAATTTTCCTCTCTCCAATTATCCATTAGGAACACCTGTGCTGTTTACCTCAATTATTCTTAGACAAAACCATCCTTGAGTCATCTCCAATATGCCTCCTTTACTGTAACAAGTCGGGAATCATATCCTCATTTAAAGCCGTTCATTAGGTTTTAGACAAACTGAATTAACGTTTTTAATTATAGCGTAATATGAAGCGAATACTACTTCTTACCACAACAAGTATGTTGTTTTGTGTAGCCATGCTGCAAGCACAAAACGTTTTTGATCCTGCCGATCCCATCGTGCGGTACAACTCTGCCGCCACCCTGGGTACAGCAACCAACCCTGACCCCACAATTCAGAATCAACTGCAAAAGTGGGTGAGTGTTGCGTCCAACGGGATCAGCACAGGAAGTGGCAGCTATGATGTTACATCATATAAAGCCTACTTCATCAACATCGGCGGCGCGCAAATGTGCTTCCGGTTAAAATTCCCCAAAAGCTACACCAACCCCGACAGTGCCGGAAAGAAATACCCAATCATGGTATTCTTCCATGGCGCCGGCGAACCAGGTTGTAACTCTAATGGAGGTGTTTACAACAACGAACGTCAATTGACGCACGGTGGTAAACTGTTCCGTGACAGAGTAGACAACGGTAGCTTCGACGGATTCCTGTTCTATCCCCAGGTGAACTCTGGTTCTTCCTGCTCCAGCACATGGGGCACAGCGCCATATTCACCCTACTACAACCTCGTTTTGAGGTCTTTGGATTCGCTTACAAAATATGCGCGCATGGATGTTGACCGTGTATTTGTAGACGGTCTGTCAAACGGCGGTGCTACTACCTGGTCAATGACCTCGGAGTACCCTCGTTCTGTGGCTGCTGCTGCTCCTTCTGCAGCCGCTACTGGTGCTACCAACTTCGCTGATTTTGCTGCTATTCCCATCTGGTTTGCTACTGGTGCATTAGACACCAACCCCAACCAGGCTTTCGCTGAAAGTGTATACAATAACTTAAAGAATATAGGCGCCGATATCAGGTTTACTTTGTATCCTGACCTCGGCCACGGTGTTTGGAC